>QFZU02000078.1 GCA_003260025.2 Microbispora triticiradicis
CCGATCCAGGTGGCCGAGCCGAGCCTGTCGCACACGATCGAGATCCTCAAGGGCCTGCGGGACCGTTACGAGGCGCACCACCGCGTGTCGATCACCGACAGCGCGCTGGTGGCCGCGGCGACGCTGGCCGACCGCTACATCAGTGACCGGTTCCTGCCCGACAAGGCGATCGACCTGATCGACGAGGCGGGCTCGCGGATGCGGATCCGCCGGATGACCGCGCCGCCGGACCTGCGCGAGTACGACGAGAAGATCGCGAACGTCCGGCGTGAGAAGGAGTCCGCGATCGACGCGCAGGACTTCGAGAAGGCCGCCGCGCTGCGCGACCAGGAGAAGCAGCTCCAGCTCAAGCGGGAGCGCCGGGAGAAGGAGTGGAAGGCCGGCGACATGGACGTCGTGGCCGAGGTCACCGAGGAGCTCATCGCCGAGGTCCTGGCCACCGCCACCGGCATCCCGGTCTTCAAGCTCACCGAGGAGGAGTCGCAGCGGCTGCTCCGCATGGAGGACGAGCTGCACAAGCGGATCATCGGGCAGGACGACGCCATCAAGGGCCTGTCGCGGTCGATCCGCCGCACCCGCGCCGGTCTGAAGGACCCGCGCCGTCCCGGTGGCTCGTTCATCTTCGCCGGCCCCTCCGGAGTCGGTAAGACCGAGCTGTCCAAGGCGCTGGCGGAGTTCCTGTTCGGGGACGAAGACGCGCTGATCATGCTGGACATGTCCGAGTTCATGGAGAAGCACACCGTCTCGCGGCTGTTCGGCTCCCCGCCTGGCTACGTCGGGTACGAGGAGGGCGGCCAGCTGACCGAGAAGGTGCGGCGCAAGCCGTTCTCGGTCGTCCTGTTCGACGAGATCGAGAAGGCCCACCCGGACATCTTCAACTCGCTGCTGCAGATCCTGGAGGACGGTCGCCTGACCGACGCCCAGGGCCGGGTGGTGGACTTCAAGAACACCGTCATCATCATGACGACCAACCTCGGCACCCGGGACATCTCCGAGCTGCGGCCGGGCCAGGTCGTCAAGATCGACATTGAGGGCGAGGGCGACAACGCCAAGTTCACCTTCACGGGTGAGGCCAAGAGCCCGTCCGTGCCGGACTCGGCGGCCTCGATCGCGGAGACGGTCCAGCGCTGACCGTCCTGCGACAGCCGGCACATCCCGGACAACCTGTTTCACCCGAAGGGGCGCTCCGCGAGGGGCGCCCCTTCGGCGTTCCGGAGCACCGCGGCCGCCGGGGCTCCGGCGATCCAGGTAACACGCGCGCAACATAGTGGACGAGAACCGGTATCACACCACCGAACGTAGTACTACACTTTGTAGAGTCAGACTGCGCCACCGGCATGCCGGAGGCGCATGACGGGCCACTCGTGTCATTCCCGCGACGTACCTGAGATCCGCTGCGGGAGGGACGCGGCGGGCCGGGCGTACGGGAGAGGCTCGGTCCGGCCGGGTGGATCCCGGTGATAGGAGGACCGGCGTCCCATGCGGTCGGGACACCCCTCGTGGGTGAAATGGCGGTCCGGAAGTGCACAAGCCTTGGAGGCACTGATGCGCCTGTTGCACGACGACGGGACGCTGGTTCACCTGGCCTACAACGCGGGCGTACATCCCGCGGAGGACCTGGAGAACCTGATCGCCCACCTCACGCGATACGCGGTGCCCGTGCGCAGGAGACTGGGCGTCGAGCGGCTGGGCATCGGCCTGTGGCTCGCCCCCGCCGTGGCCGACCACCTGGTCGCCGACCGCATCGAACTCGTGCGGCTGCGCCGCTCGCTGGAGGAGCGCGGCCTGGAGTGCGTCAGCCTGAACGGCACCGGCGGGCGCAACCAGGACGTGCCGGGGCCCGACTGGGCCAAGCCGGAGCGCTACCGTTACACGATGTCGCTGGCGAAGATCCTCGCGTTCCTGCTGCCGGACGACGTGCAGTCGGGCGGGATCTCCACGATTCCCATCGGCTGGCGCCGTGACTGGCCCGCCGACCTGCACTCCATCGCCTCCCGCCGCCTCGAACGGCTGTCGCGGGAGCTTCGCGGCCTCTACAGCGTCACCGGCAAGACGATCCGGGTGGGATTCGAGCCCTGGCCCGGTTGCGTGCTGGAGACCACGGAGCAGGCGCTGGCGCGCGTGTGCGACATCGACTCCGAGCACCTCGGCGTCTGCCTGGACGCCTGCCACCTGTCGTGCGGCGCGGAGGAGCCGGACGCGGCGCTGCGCGGGCTCGCCCTCGCGGGTGCGCCCGTGGTCAAGCTGAGCCACGTGCACGACCACGGCCAGGAGATTCCGAGCACGCAGCCGGTGATCGCCGACACGCTCACCGCGATCCTTTCGGGCGCGGTGAACGGCACCGCGCACGTGGAGGTGGAGGCCCACCACGGGACCACCCCCAAGGCGAAGGGCCCCGCCGCCCTCGTCGCGAAGCTCGCCGACGAGCTCGACTGGACCCGCCGCAACCTCACCGCCCTCGGCCTGAAGCTCGCCGCCTGAGGACCCGGTCAGGAGGGCGCCCGGCCGGTCAGGAGGGCAACTGGTAGGTGCCGTCGGGCAGCGTCTCCGCCAGGCCGTCGTCGAGAAGGCCGTCCAGGGCGCGCTCCCGCTGCACGTGGTCGGCCCAGACGGCGTCCAGCGCCTGCTTCGGCACCGGGCCGTGCGCCTCCCTCAGCACGGCGAGCAGGCGTCCCCGGCACTGCCGGTCGGTGCCCGCGTACGTCTGGCCCTGACGCGCCGGGCCGTCGTGGGCGGGGCGGCCGGCCAGCCGCCAGGCGCACCGGGAGGTGACCGGGCAGCGCTCGCACCGCGGCGCCCGCGCCGTGCAGACCAGCGCGCCCAGTTCCATCACGGCGACGGCCCAGCGCGGTGCGCCGACCGGGGGCACCAGGGACTCCGCCAGGCGCCGCTCGGCCGCCGTGGGGGCCTTCGGCGGGTACTCCTCGCCCCGGACGGCCCGGGCCAGCACCCGCCGCACGTTGGTGTCCAGCACGGCGTGGCTGCCGCCGTACGCGAAACTGGCCACGGCGGCGGCCGTGTAGTCGCCGATCCCGGGCAGGGCCAGGAGCTCGTCGTACGTGGACGGCACCCGTCCTCCGTGGTCCGTCGTGATGGCGCGCGCGCAGGCGTGGAGGTTGAGCGCCCTGCGCGGGTAGCCGAGCCGTCCCCAGTGCCGCACGGCCTCGCCGGGGGACTCCTTCGCGAGCGCCTCCGGAGTGGGCCAGCGCTCCATCCACTCGGTCCACACGGGCAGCACCCGGGCGACGGGCGTCTGCTGGAGCATGATCTCGCTCACCAGGATGCCCCACGGCGTCGCCTCGGGGCGCCGCCAGGGCAGGTCGCGGTTGTGCTCGGCGTACCAGTCGAGGATGGGTTCACGCAGGGAGGCTGACACAGCCCCGACCCTACCGACCGGCCCCGCCGCGCGTGGCCGGGCAGCGTTCTCCGCCGGGCCGATGCCGTGCATCGCCGTCCAAGTCCGGAAAGGACCGGCAGGCCGATGACCTGGGAAAGCGCATGACACGGCGCGTTGTTTCCCCTGCCGCGCCACGTCTCCCCATACTGTCCGTATGGATCCGGACACTTTCCGTGGTGACGTGGGCGTCGAGGGGGCGGACGTCTACTGGCGCCGCCGGGTGTCGGTGCTCACGGGGATGCTCGTCGTGGTGGCGGTCGTGGCATGGGCGTGCAGCAGTGCCTCGGGACGATCGGACGACACCGCCGCCGTCGTCAGGACGACGCCCTCAGACCGGCTGGTGGTCTCGCTCCCCGCGGGCCTGCCCGCGAAGACGGCCGGCTCGGCCGCGATCCCGGGGCAACCGTCCCCGTCCGCATCGGGCTCGGCCTCGCCCACGCCCGGCAGGCCGCGCCGTCCCGGCGACCCCTGCGACGAGAAGGACCTCGTGCTCGCCCTGCAGAGCGGGCAGGACGTGTACGGCAAGGACACCGCGCCGACCTTCCTGCTGACGGTCGTGAGCACGGGCAGGGTCGAGTGCACGGTGGACGTGGGGCCGCGCACCCTGGAGATGCGGGTGCTGTCGGGCGGCGAGCGGGTGTGGTCGACCGCCGACTGCGTGGCGGGCGACGGCGTGGACCGGCAGGCGCTGGAGCGGGGGATCCCCTTCGTCCGCACGGTCCGGTGGGACCGCCACCGCTCGGGCACCACCTGCGCCGGCAAGCGGTCGGCCGCCGATCCCGGGACGTACGTCGCGACCGCGCACGCGGGCCGGCTCAAGAGCCCGAAGGTCGTCTTCCACCTGCGTTGACTCCGCCGGGACGCGGGTCAGAGATAGCGCTCCAGGATGGACGACTCGGCGAGGCGGGACAGGCCCTCGCGGACGCTGCGGGCCCGGGTCTCGCCCACGCCGCCGACGGCCTGGAGGTCGTCGGTGGTGGCCGCCAGCAGCTTCTGCAGGCCGCCGAAGTGGTCGACGAGCCGGTCGACGATCGCGCCGGGCAGCCGGGGGACCCGGGTCAGCAGGCGGAAGCCGCGGGGGCTGACCGGCGTGTCGAGGGCCTCGGTGCCGTGGTGGCCCAGGATCTGGGCGACCTTCGCCAGGTCGAGCAGGTCGCCGGAGGACAGCTCGTCGAGCTCGCGTATCGCGTCGCCGTCGCCGTACGGGCGCGCGCCGAGCGAGCCGGGGACGTAGTCGCGGATGATCTGCCGGTGGTCGGTCTCCACCCCGGCGAACAGCTCGTCGAGCTGGAGGGACAGCAGCCGCCCGTCGGTGCCGAGCTCGACGACGTACCCCTCGATCTCCCGGGCGATGCGGCGGACCATCTCCAGGCGCTGCACCACGACCGCCACGTCGCGGACCGTGACCAGATCCTCGATCTCCAGGGCCGACAACGCGCCGGAGACCTCGTCGAGCCGCATCTTGTAGCGTTCGAGCGTGGCGAGGGCCTGGTTGGCCTTGGACAGGATCGCGGCCGACTCCTCCAGCACGTAGCGGATGCCGTCGAGGTAGAGCGCGATGATCCGCATGGACTTGCTGATCGCGATGACCGGGAGCGACGTCTGCCTGGCCACCCGCTGGGCCGTACGGTGCCGGGTGCCGGACTCGTTGGTGGGGATCGCCGGGTCCGGCACGAGATGCACGGCCGCCCGCACGATCCTGAGCTGGGCCACGTCGAGCACGATCGCGCCGTCCATCTTGGCCAGCTCGCGGAGGCGGGTCGCGGAGAACTCGACGTCGAGGGTGAACCCGCCCGTGCAGATGTCCTCGACGGTGCGGTCGTAGCCGAGCACGATCAGGCCGCCGGTGTGACCGCGCAGGATGCGCTCCAGGCCGTCGCGCAGCGCCGTCCCCGGGGCGAGCGTGGCGAGCACGGCCCGTCTGCGCTCGTCGGCCGCCTTGTCGTTGTCCAGCACATGCACCTCGGTGGGCTCGCCCGATCGTCTCCGTGGGATCGTCTGTCTACCGGTCCTCGCCGCGCGAGGTCCGCGATACGCTCCGCGGCCGGCCGGTCGAAGCCCCTCGAGGGCTCGATGAGGGCCTCAGTTTACCCGCGTGACGTCATGCTCACCTGTGGCACAGCGCACCCCACCGCACCCCGTCCCGGCTCAGCTCATGTGGTTGAGGGCGTCCCAGACGTTCTCGACCTCCGTCACCTCGAAGCCCGGCGCGAAGGAGGTGGTGCGGCCGACCGGCGAGCGCAGCGCCACGAGGCGGCCGCGGCTCGCCGCGTTGTCCAGCCGGGGGGATTCCTCCTCCAGCGAGCCGGACGGCACCAGGGCCCGGGTGAAACCCAGCCGCGCCGCCTCGGCCAGCCGCCGCCGCACGTCCCGTACGGGCCGCAGCTCACCGGCGAGGCCGACCTCGCCGAGCACGACGAGCCCCGAGGGCAGCGCCTGGTCGCCGGCCGCGCTCACGACCGACAGCATCAGCGCGAGGTCGACGGCCGGGTCGGTCAGCCGGATCCCGCCCACGGTCGCCGTGAAGACGTCACACTTGCCGATCTTCGCGCGCAGCCGCCGCTCGATGACGGCGAGCACCATCGCCACACGGTAGGAGTCGAGGCCCGAGGAGGTGCGGCGGGGCTGCGGGGCCTCGGTGGGGCCCACCAGGGCCTGAAGCTCCGCCGGAAGCGGCCGGGTGCCCTCGATGGTGACGGTGACGCAGGTGCCCGGCACCGGCTCGGGATGGCGCGAGACGAACAGCCCGCTCGGGTCGGAGATCCCGGTGATCCCGCGCTCGTTCAGGTCGAAGCAGCCGACCTCGTCGATCGGGCCGAAGCGGTTCTTCACCGCGCGCACCAGCCGCAGCCGCGAGTTGCGGTCGCCCTCGAAGTGGAGGACGACGTCCACCAGGTGCTCCAGCACGCGGGGGCCGGCGATCGTGCCGTCCTTGGTCACGTGGCCGACGAGCACGGTCGTCATGGCCCGCTCCTTGGCGAGGCGGACCAGGTTGCCCGCGACCTCCCTGACCTGGGTCACGCCGCCGGGCACACCCGAGACGTCGGCCGAGCCGATCGTCTGCACCGAGTCGACGATCAGCAGGCCGGGCCGCACCTTGTCCACGTGGGCCACCAGCGCGGACAGGTCGGTCTCGGCCGCTAGATAGAGCCGGTCCTCGATCGCGCCGATGCGGTCGGCGCGCATGCGCACCTGGGCCGCGGACTCCTCGCCGGTCACGTAGAGGACGGTCTCACCCTGCGCGGTGCGGGCGGCGGCCTCCAGGAGCAGCGTCGACTTGCCGATGCCGGGCTCCCCGGCGAGAAGCACGACCGCACCGGGGACCATGCCACCGCCGAGCACGCGGTCGAGTTCGGGCACGCCCGTCGTCCGCGCGCTCACCACCTCGGCCTTGACCTGGCCGATGGGCACCGCCGGCGCGGTGACCGCACCCGGCTTGACCACGTGGACGCCCTGCCGGGCCCCGGCCTCCTCGACCGTGCCCCACGCCTGGCACTCCCCGCATCTGCCGACCCACTTGACCGTGGTCCAGCCGCACTCGCCGCACCGGTACGCCGGTTTCGCTGCCCTGCTCACGTGCGGGAGGCTACCGGTCGCCGCCGACAGTCCGCCCCCGAAGCCGCCCGAAGCCGATCCGGAGACGCCCCCGAAGCCGGCCCACAGGACACGACTCAGCCCTCCGGCTTCTCCGGTACATAGAAGGCGGTGGTGCCGGCGACCGCGGCGTTCACCACGTCCTCCGGCGCGCCGGAGGCCAGGTACGCCTCGCCCCACGCCGCGCTGCTGTGCGTCATGAGGGCGCGAGCCTCGTCCGACTGCTCCCACGCCGAGGGGTCGTCGATCATGTTGCCCCGCAGGTGCAGCCCGAGCCCGAGCAGCGCCAGGTCCCAGCCCACTCCGGTGGCCCCCGGCCCGAAACGGTCCCAGAACTCCGCCGGCACCACGGCGACGTGCTCCAGCTCGAACACGGTGCGCTCGCCGCCCTCCGGGGTGAGCCGCACCTCGACCTCGCTGAAGCCGGGGTTCTCGCCGAACAGCCAGCTCACCCGCAGCAGCCGCGGCGGCTCGCACCGCAGGATCTCCCCGCCCGCGTTGCCCTGGAGCTGGTAGTGCCCGCCTAGCTTCAGCTCGCCGGTCACCGGAAGGAACCAGCGGCCGATCCGCTCGGGGTCGGTGCAGGCGTCCCACACGTCCTCCACCGCGGCGTCGTAGGTGCGCCGCAGCAGCACCGTACGGGCCTCGCCCTCCGCCAGGTCGCGCGTGCCGACCGCGCGGTGAACCTCGTTGATCTCGTCGATGAAGTCGCTCATTGCCGCTCTTCCTCTACGTCGTGGACCTCGTGCTGGGACATGTGCCGGCCATCGGCGCCGCCGGGCTCCTGCCGGAGCCGCCGCTCCCGTTTCCCCCGCGCCAGTTCCGTGTCGAGCGCGTCGAGCCGCTGCTGCCAGAAGCCGCGGAACCGGTCGAGCCACGCGTCGATCTCCCGCAGCGGCGCCGTCTCGACGGCGTACAGCCGCCGCGTGCCCTCCGCCCGTACGGATGTCAGCCCCGACTCGCGGAGCACCCGCAGGTGCTGGGAGACCGCGGGCTGCGAGATCCCGAACTCGGCGCGGACGGCGGCGGTGACGGCGCCCGACGTCTGCTCCCCATCGCTGAGCAGCTCCAGGATCCGGCGCCGCACCGGATCCCCCAGCGCGTCGAATGCGTGCACGGGCCCACTATGCCGAGGGCGGCTTATAAAAGTCAACGCTTATATAAGCCGCCCCTGGGATCACAGATGGTCCGCGAGGTCGGCGAGCAGCAGGCGCTTGGGCTTGGCACCGACGATCTGCCGCACGACCTCGCCGTCCCGGTAGAGGTTCAGGGTGGGAAAGCCGAGGACGTTGTAACGCCGCGCGATCTCGGGGTGGTCGTCGGCGTTGAGCTTGGCCACCGTGAGCCGGTCGCCGAGCTCGGCGTCGATCTCCTCCAGGATCGGGGCGATCATCTTGCAGGGCGGGCACCAGTCGGTCCAGAAGTCCACCAGCACCGGTGTGCCGCTGCGCAGCACCTGCTCGTCGAAGTTCTCCGCAGTCAACGTGATCATGATTCTCCTCGTCGTGTCACCAGGCAGCCGGGGCAGGCGTCGGTGAGCTGGGCGGCCACCTCGGCGCGGCGGGCCAGCAGGTCCCGGATCCGGTCGTCGATCTCGGCCAGCTTGCGCCGGTACACCGCGACCGACTCCGGGCAGGAGCCTCCCGACGGATGCCCCGACCTGAGGCAGTCCACGAACGGCCGGGCGTCCTCCAGGGTGAAGCCCACCGCCATCAGGGCGCGGATCTCGGTGACGAGCCGGACGTCCGACTCGTCGTACTCCCGATAGCCGTTCGCCGAGCGGCGTGACCGGATGAGGCCCTGCTGCTCGTAGTAGCGCAGCGCCCGGGTGCTCACACCCGCGCGCCGGGCCAGCTCGCCGATCCGCATCGGTCTCCTCCTCGGCCCGCCCGCCTCCGGGCACGACGGTAAAGGTTGACGCCGGTGACAAGGTCAAGGGCGGAGCTCAGAATTCCCGCCACCTGAGGACGTTCGGGTAGGCGATCTCCAGACCCTCGCTCTCCCGCAGCGCGGCCTCGGCCACCTCGGGGGTGAACTCGATGCGCAGGACCGCCTCCAGGTCGGCCCGCGACTCGAAGGTCATGCGCAGGTCCAGCGGCTCGCGCCGCCAGCCCTGCCGCGACCAGAAGCGCTCCACGGCCTCGGGGGAGTACGACGGCAGCGACCGGCGGAACCAGCGGCCGAAGGCGTCGCGGGAGGCGTCCACGTCCACGACGAACGCCACGCCGCCCCGGCGCAGCACCCGTCCCAGCTCGCGCAGCCCGGGCTCGCACCCCGGGCCGAAGAAGTACGCCCAGCGCGCCATCGCGACGTCCGCCGACGAGTCGGGCACCGGCAGCGCCTGCGCGGTGCCCGTGCGCACCGCGACGTTGGGCAGCGACGCGCAGCGGGCGGCCGCCCTGGCGGCGAGGCCGCCGTGCGGCTCCACGCCCACCACCCTCCCCGCGGACGCGGCGAGCGCCGGCAGGTGGAAGCCCGTGCCGCAGCCGATGTCGAGCACCGTCGCGCCGTCCCACGGCCGTACGGCCCGCATCGCGGCCTCGACGGCGCCCGCCGGCCCGACGGCGCGGTTCTCCAGCTCGTAGACCTGGGGGGTGTTCCAGATGTTCGGGCTGGGTACGGCCCCGCTCACGATCCGTGCCATGCGCCCCACATTAGTTCGCGACCTTGGGTAGTTGATTGTGGCGAAGCGGCGCGCGGCGCGGGTGCGGCTTAGGCTGGATCCGTGAACGGGCGCAGGGAGCGAACGGACGGCCACGGCCACGGGACTGGATCGTGCCCGGGGGTCGCCAGGGGAGGCTGGCCTCATGAGTGACATCCGCGTGCCCAGCGGCGAGGTGGCGTTGTCGACCGCGTCGGTGTACCCGGAACGGACCCCGGACGCCTTCGAACTGGCCGCCAGGCTCGGGTACGACGGCGTAGAGATCATGGTGGGACAGGACCCGGTCAGTCAGGACGTCGAGGTCCTCCAGCGGCTGCGCGACCACTACCAGATCCCGGTCCTGGCCATACACGCGCCCTGTCTGCTGGTGACCCAGCGGGTGTGGGGGCGCGACCCCTGGGCGAAGCTGCGCAGGGCCCGCGAGGCGGCCGAACGGCTGGGCGCGCGGACGGTCGTCGTCCACCCGCCCTTCCGCTGGCAGCGCGACTACGCCAAGGAGTTCGAGAAGGGCCTGGCGAGGATGCGCGACGAGACCGACGTCGTCTTCGCGGTGGAGAACATGTTCCCGCTGCGGGCGAGGGGCAACGAGGTCGTGCCGTACGCGCCGGACTGGAACCCGGTCGACTACGACTTCCCCGACGTGACGCTCGACCTGTCCCACACGGCGGTGTCCGGCACGGACGCGATGGAGATGGCCACCAAGCTCGGCGACCGGCTGGCCCACCTGCATCTGGCCGACGGCCTGGGCACCACCAACAAGGACGAGCACCTGGTCCCGGGCCGGGGGACGCAGCCGTGCGCCCCGATGCTGGAGCGGCTGGCCGGGAGCGGATACCGCGGATTGATCGTCCTGGAGATCAACACGCGCAGGGCGGCCAGCCGCACCGAGCGGATCGAGGACCTCACCGAGGCGCTCGCGTTCGCCAGGCACCACTTCGCCGCCTCCTCGACCGCCTCATGAACGACGGCCTCATGAACGAACGGCTGACCGGCAGCCACCGGGTGTTCGACCGCGTCTCGGAGGAGTACGACGCGGCCAGGCCGCACTATCCGGAGGCCCTCTACCTCGCTCTGGAGGAACTGTCGGGCATCCGGCTCGACGGCGCGGCGGTGATCGACGTGGGGGCGGGCACCGGCATCTCGACCCGGGGGCTGCTCGACCGCGGCGCCAGGGTCGTCGCCGTCGACCGGGGCGAGCGGATGCTGGCCCGTCTCCGGGCCCGCACGACCTGCCCGGTGATCCTGGCGAACGGCGACGACCTGCCCTTTCGCGCGGGTGTCGCCGACCTCGTCACCTACGCCCAGTCGTGGCACTGGCTCGACCCCGCGCTGTCGGTCGCCGAGGCCGTACGGGTGACCCGGGCGGGCGGCGCGGTCGCGGGATGGTGGAACAGCGTGGACCCCGGCAAGGCCGACTGGCTGGCGGCCAACCAGGTGCGGCTCGCCGAGTCCTGCCCCGGGTACATCGGGCCGGTGCTGCCCGGGTGGAGCATGCCGCCCCTCGCCGCGGCCATGTCGGGCGGCGGTCTCGACGGTGCGGGCGCCGGCCTCGACGTGGCCGAGACCTGGGTCACCTGGACCAGGTCGGTGCCGCTGGAGGACTTCCTCACCGACCTGCGTACGCACTCCTACATGGCCAGCATGGACGGCGACGTGGTGGCGGACCTGATCGCCCGGGAGCGCGCCGAACTCGGCCGCGTGTTCCCCGGCGGCAGGCTCACCGTGCCCATGCGCGTGTACCTCGCGGTGGGACGCAGGGGCTGACCGTGACCACCGAAGTCCCGGAGGTGTCGGGAGGCGGCCGGCGGCCGCGGCGGCCGGGCCGGCGTCCCGGCACGGCGGACACACGTGGGGAGATCCTGGCCGCGGCGCGCAGGGTCTTCGCGGAGAAGGGGTTCGACAAGGCCACGATCCGGGGCATCGCCCGCGAGGCCGGCGTCGACCCCGCCCTCCTCCACCACTATTTCGACAACAAGGAGGGCATGTTCGTCGCGGCCATGGAGCTCCCCGCGGACCCCTCGACGGTCGTCCCCATGCTTCTCGCGGGGCCGCGCGAGGAGATCGGGGAGCGGATCGTCCGCTTCATCCTCACGATGACGGCGGACCCCGCGGCGCGGGAGCGGGTGCTCGGGGTGATGCGGACGGCGATGGTGAACGAGCAGGCCGTCGGCATGATCCGGGAGTTCTTCGGCACCGCGATCCTGGGCCGGGTGGCCGAGGCGCTCGGCGTCCCGCCGCTGCGGGCCGAGGCCGCCTTCGCCCAGATGTTCGGCGTGGTGATGATCAGGTACATCCTCGGGATGGAGCCGATGGCGTCGGCGGACATCGAGGAACTCGTCGCGCTGCTGGCCCCGGTGGTGCAGCGTTACCTGGACGGATGAGCACCGGGACAGGCGTCACCGGTGCCGGCAGGTCAGGTGGGGCCCCGCATGCGTTCGGGTAGAGCTTCGTTCTAGTCTGGTGCCGCGGGAACGCTGTGACGCGCGCCACGCCGATGGCGTGACAGGCATATGTTACTCGTCGGTACCATGCGGGAAGCGGGTTTTCCACAGGGCCGGCCCCCGGCCGTCCCGGTGAAGGCGCCGCGTGCTTATGGTGGCAGCCGACGTTGAAAGCGGGAGGGCTCGTGCTCTGGGTAGCGATAGCGATAGCCGGCCTCGTCGCGACCGCCGCCGCGGTCGCGCTGGCGGGCCGGCGTGTGCTGTTCCTCTACCGGCTCGCGACCAGTGGTCAGCCGGCCCCGGAGCGGATCGAGTACGCCCGGCGGCACGCCGGCGCGGAGGTCAGAGCGCAGCTTGTGGAGGTGTTCGGCCAGCGCAAGCTGCTCAAGTGGACGCCGTCGGGCACCGCGCACTTCTTCGTGATGTGGGCGTTCTTCATCCTCGCCTCGGTCTACCTGGAGGCGTACGGCGCGCTCGTCCAGGGCGCGGTCACCGGCACGCCGGACTTCCACATCCCGTTGATCGGGACCTGGCCGGTGCTGGGCTTCCTGCAGGACTTCATCGCGGTCGCCGCGCTGATCGGGCTGATCGCCTTCGCGGTCATCCGCGTGAAGAACTCGCCGAAGAAGCTGGGCCGCGGCTCCCGGTTCTCCGGGTCGCATCTGGGCGGCGCCTGGCTCATCCTGTTCATGATCTTCAATGTGATCTGGACGATGTTCCTGTTCCGGGGGGCGGCCGTCAACACCGGCAACTTCCCCTACCGGTCGGGGGCCTTCGCCTCACAGGCGGTGGCGAAGATCCTGCCCGACAGCGAGGGGCTGGAGGCCACGGGCCTGCTGCTGCACATCGGCGTCATGCTGGTGTTCCTCGTCATCGTGGTGAACTCCAAGCACCTGCACATCTTCACCGCGCCGTTGAACGTGCTGTTCTCCCGCCGCCCGGACGGCCTCGGCCCGGCCCAGCCGATGCGCAGCGACGGCAAGGTGCTGGACTTCGAGGAGGCCGACCCCGAGACGGACGTGTTCGGCCGCGGCAAGATCGCCGACACGTCCTGGAAGGGGTTCCTGGACTTCTACACCTGCACCGAGTGCGGGCGCTGCCAGTCCCAGTGCCCGGCGTGGAACACCGGCAAGCCGCTGTCGCCCAAGATGCTCATCCTCGACCAGCGCGACCACGCCTTCGCGGTCGCGCCCTACCTGCTGGCGGGGGAGAAGGAGAAGGAGAGCCTGTCGCAGGACGTGCTGGCCCTGCTCGACAAGCCGCTGGTCGGCGAGGACGGGGTCATCCATCCCGACGTGCTGTGGTCCTGCACGAACTGCGGCGCCTGCGTCGAGCAGTGCCCGGTGGACATCGAGCACATCGACCACATCCTCGACATGCGCCGCTACCAGGTGATGATCGAGTCGTCGTTCCCGTCCGAGGCGGGGGTGATGCTCAAGAACCTGGAGAACAAGGGCAACCCGTGGGGCATGTCCGAGATGAAGCGCGCCGACTGGATCGAGGAGCTCGACTTCGAGGTCACCCTCGTCGACGAGAAGATGCCCGAGGACGTGGAGTACCTGTTCTGGGTCGGCTGCGCCGGGGCCCTGGAGGACCGGGCGAAGAAGACCACCAAGGCCGTCGCGGAGCTGCTGCACATCGCGGGTGTGAAGTTCGGCGTGCTCGGGCCGATGGAGGCGTGCTCGGGAGACCCCGCCCGGCGCCTGGGCATGGAGTTCCTGTTCAGCATGCTGGCGCAGCAGAACGTCGAGACGCTGAACGAGGCCGGCGTCAAGAAGATAGTCGCGACCTGCCCGCACTGCTTCAACACGCTGGCCAACGAATACCCGCAGCTCGGCGGGCACTACGAGGTGGTGCACCACACGCAGTTGCTGGCGCGCCTGGTCGAGGAGGGCCGGCTCACGCCGATCACCCCGATCGAGGAGAAGATCACCTACCACGACCCGTGCTTCCTCGGCCGCCACAACAAGGTGTACGCCCAGCCGCGCGACATCATGGCCAAGGTGCCCGGGGTCACGACCCAGGAGATGCACCGCTGTGGGGAACGCGGTTTCTGCTGCGGCGCCGGGGGCGCGCGTATGTGGATGGAAGAGCGCATCGGCAAGCGAATCAACACCGAACGGGTGGACGAGGCGCTGACCACCGATCCCGACACCGTCTCCACCGCATGCCCGTTCTGCCTTGTCATGCTCGGCGACGCGATCAACGAGAAGAAGAACGCCGGTCAGGCCAAGGAGTCGATCGAGGTCGTCGACGTCGCCCAGCTCCTCATCAAATCCGTCAAGCAGGGTTAACGAATTCTTTGCTGACGGACCGCACATTTTGTGGAGTTTCTCCGTCAGAACGAGTGATACATACATGTTTCAGTGAAGAGCCGGCAAACGCTTTCTCCACATAACAGGAGAATCACGGTAACCTCAACGTTGGCTCAATCGACGGGGAGGGGGCGGCACGGTGGGTGTTGTCGTCAGCGACGCGGAGGTCACCCTGGCCGACGTCCTCTCCCTGCGGCTGGCAATCGAACAGCCGCTCGTGGACGGCACCCGGCTCGTCCTGCGGCAGCGGGGCACCGGTGAGGAACGGCACGTCACGCTGGGTGCCTCCGGCAGGAAGACGAGGGACGCCAGCGTCGCGATCTCGCTCGCGCCACTCGATCTCGAACCTGGCCGCTGGGACGCCTACCTCGAACAGGACGGGCCCCGCACCCGGATCCAGAGCGTCGACCCCGGTTTCTCGCTCGACCGCCTCGACGCGTACGCGCTCGGGCGGCGCACCCTCGCGTACCGCGCCTATCGCACGCGTAACGGATATCTGGCGCTGAAGATAGACCAGGCGGAGCCGGCCGCGGACATCCGGGCGGTGTGGTTCCGTGAGGGGCGCTTCGAGGTGACGGGCCTGCTGGCGTACACGGGTTTCGACGACGACGACCAGCAACGGCGGGCCACGCTCACGCTGCGGCACGGCGACCCGGCCGCGACCCTGCGGTCCTCCGCCACCGTCCAGGGCGTCCGCTTCCACGCCGCGCTCTCGCTGTGCGACGTGCTGGCCGCCACGCCCGGCTCGCAGGGCACGTGGCAGCCGTACCTGGAGGTGGACGGCCTGGAGCGCGTGCTGCCGCTGAGCGCCCGCCTGGACGACGTCGAGGGCAAGCGCCGCCGCGTCCACTATCCGCGCGCCCTCGTGGACGGCGTGCCGGTCAGGCCCAGCTTCACCTCCGGCGACGACCTGCTCCTGGAGGTGGGGGTGTGAGAGTCGCCTTCGTGCTCCCGTCGGCGTACGGCATGCGCGGCGACGTGCGGGCCGTCCTGAACCTCGCGGGAGGGCTGGCCGCACGGCACGAGGTGGAGGTGGTGAGCATCCGGCGCACCAGGGAGACGCCGTTCTTCCCGGTGGACCGCCGGGTGGCGCTGCGCTGGCTCGTGGACGCCCGGCCCGGCGTCCACCACCTGCTGCCGCGGGGCCAGGTGCGCACCGAGGTGGCGCTGTGGCGGACGCTGCGCGGGCTGCGCGCCGACGTCCTGGTCACCACCCGGCCGTCACTGGGCGTGCAGGCCGCCCGGCACGCGCCGCGCGGAGTCGTCCGCATCGCCCGGGAGTGGAACAGGCCCTCGGTTCCCGGCCCGATCCGCCGCTTCTATCCCCGTCTGGACGCGGTGGTCACCACCACCCCCGGCCGCCGGGACGAGTGGGCGCGCCTGCTCGACGACGACCTGTCGGTTCACGTCATCCCGGACGCCCTGCCGCAGGGGCCCTGGCCGCGGTCGCGCATGGACAACCGGATCGTCAGCGCGGGCGGCAGGCTCGTGCCCGGCAAGTCGTACGACGAGCTGGTGCGCGCCTTCGCGATCGTCGCGGACAAACGGCCCGACTGGCGGCTTCGGCTGTATGGCGGAGGTCCGGAGGAGCGGCGGCTGCGCGCCCTCGTCCGCGATCTCGCCCTGCACAATCACGTGTACTTCATGGGCGCGACCCCCGACCTGCCCGGAGAGTTCGCCAAGGCGTCGGTCGTGGTGGCGCCGTCCCGGCAGGAGGCCCAGGGCATGGCCGTGATCGAGGCGCTCAGCTGCGGGGTGCCGGTCGTCGGCTACGCCGGGCCGCGCGGTCCGGCCGAGTTCCTCCGCCCCGGGCTCGACAGCGTGCTGGTCGCCGAGGGGGAGGACGGCGTCGAGTCACTCGCCGGCGCGCTGCTCACCCTCGTCGACGACGAGCGCCGCCGGATGGCCCTCGCGGCGGGCGCGCTGGAGAGCGCCTCGGGCCACGCCGCGTCCGGCGTCGCCGCCCGCTGGGAGGAACTCATGTACGGCCTCCGCTCCCGCGACTGACGGGCACGGGGAGTCCGACCTAGGCTTCGGGGCCGGTGAGGAAGGCGGCGGCGGAGGCGACGGAGTCGTGGACCGGGAGTTCCGAGTCGAGGCCGGTGATCCTGAGCATCCGCGCGAAGCGTCCGTGCGCGTTGCTGAGCGCCAGGTCCCCGCCGACCGACCGGACGGCGGGCAGCGCCCCCATGAGGACGCTCAGCCCGGTGGAGTCGCAGAAGGTGAGGGCCTCCGCGTCGACCACGATGCGGGGCGGGTTGCGCAGCCCGACCGCCTCGGCGAGGCGGGCGCGCAGGGCGGGAGCCGCGATCAGATCGAGCTCGCCGTACATGTGGATGACGACGACGTGGTCCTGGAGGACGGTGAGCATCGAGAAGGTCTCGGGCTCTCCGTACCGTCCCCGTTCCACTCGCGCTCGCCTCTGTTCGCCTCGGCTCGTCCCGTCCTGGCGGATCCGGGAGCCGCCGGGACCCGTCCGTCAATGATTGCACATGACAAACGATGCCCCGGACAGGCGATCGTGCAGCTCCGGGCGCCCGCGGAGGAGCACACCGGTTCATACCCGCGCCGGGTATCGTTGAAGGATGCACGGGTACAGCGGGGACAAACAGGCCTACCTCACCCGCCTGCGCCGGATCGAGGGACAGATCCGGGGGTTGCAGCGGATGGTGGACGAAGAGGCCTACTGCATCGACATCCTCACCCAGGTCTCGGCGGCCACCCGCGCCCTTCAGGCGGTGGCCCTCGGCCTGCTGGAGGATCACATCGGCCACTGTGTGGCCGACGCCGTCAAGAGCGGCGGTCCGGAGGCCGACGAGAAGATCAGGGAGGCCTCGGCCGCCATCGCCCGCCTCGTACGGTCCTGAACGGACCCGGCGGGATCGACAGCTCCTCGGCGGGCCGGTACGGGTCAACGGAGCAAGCCGCCCCGGGCGCATCAGGACGCCCGGGACGGACCATGCTCTCAGTTCTTCAGTGGCTCGCCGAAGTCCGCAAGCCGAGCGCGTTGTCGAGCTCTTCCAAGGTCAGCCGGTTCTCCGTGATGTTCACGGCCTCCAGTACCTCGGCGTAGAGCGCGATCTCGTCCAACGCGACACGGTCGTGGACCCGGGAGTCCAGATCGTCGTGCCCCACCGCGTCGTCCTTCCTTCCGCAGCCCACACCCATCACGAGGTTACGTCCGGGTACTCCACCGCGACATGGCCCATCGTGACCATTCCCGACCCGTACCTCGTGTCCCTCGGTGACCATTTCCCCGATTCCGAGATCACGATTCGATGAAAAGGACGGTGATGGAGGGAAGGGATTGCTAAAGCGGAGGTAAGGATGAAATATCCGAATTTGACGTTTCGAACAGCCAGGCCCCGGACTCCTCCAGGTCAGCCCTGTGCTCCGCCCGCGGCTCCTGCGGGCGCGGGTCGTCCCGCTGGTGGATCAGGCACTGGACCACGGCGGCGGGCACCGCGAAGCCCTCGGGCGGCGCGGGCGTGCCGGTCAGCGCGCACCACGCCAGCCCCGTCGCGTACGCGGACCCGAGCAGGGCGGCGGCCGTCGTCCGGTCGGGCGGCAGCAGCGCGGCCGGCAGCACTCCGCCCGCCGGCCAGCACCCCCGCAGCGGGTGGGCGGGATCGGCGAGCGCGAGATAGAGAGCCTGCCGCTGTTCGTCGTCCATCCACGGATACAGGGCGGTGACCACCCGCGCGGTGCCGGAGGACCCGGGGGCCCAGGCGGGCTCCGAGACGCCGCAGACGCCCGCGACGTCCGCGGCGAGCAGCGCGGCCGCCACGGCCCGCGGGTCCATCCCGCGCGAGGCGGTGTAGGCGAGGGACTCGACCAGGTCGTACAACGTGTGCCGGAAGTGCTCGCCGGGCGCCCACTCGGGGAGCGTCGCGGAGACGAGGTGCGGCGGGCAGCGCGCCAGCCAGGCCTGCCGTACGGCGCCGCCGGGGAGGGCGTGGTGGTCCAGCCAGGGGCTGGCGAGCAGTGGCTCGGCCATCGCGATCAGCGCCTCGGCGCGCGGGCGGAACCGGGCGTCGGCGCGCAGCACGGTGGCGGTCTCGGCCATCAGCCCGGCCAGTCGCAGGCCCGCCTGCTGCGCGCCGGAGCGCATCCGCTCCGCGTAGAGGGCCACGAGCGCGTCGAGCGAACCCAGGGGCAGCCAGCGCACCCAGTCGTCCCCCGGCAGCGGGCGGGCCAGGAACTCGCCGAACATCGAGAGCATGACCTCGTTGCCGTCGAACGCCGGGGCGTACGCGCACCACATGATCGTGCCCCACACGGCGGCCACCGTGCTTGCGACGTCGCGGGCGAAGATCTCCCGGTAGGCGCCGCTCAGCGGGAAGTCCTCCCGGCGCAGCCCCCGGTGGGCGAGCAGCAGCGCCCGGAGCCGTTCGGTGATCTCGTGCGGCACGTCCGGGCCGACGAACGCCTGGGTGGACCCGCGGTCGTAGGCGAAGTCGGGCCCGGCCGGGACCAGGGCGGGCGGGATCGCCACGCCCGGCGGGTGCGGCCGGGCGTCGGACCGGATCGCCGGGTGCAGCGGGGGAGCCGAGAGGTGCCAGCGGCCGTCCACCCGGTCGAGCCGGTACCAGCGGGCATGCGCGCCGAAGAGCCACCGGGATCCGTCCGGGGTCAGCAGCGCGCGCTGGGCGAGCGTGTGCGCCCGCGTGAGCGGGGGAAGAAGCGTCCAGCGGGGATCGCCGACGACGGCGCGCACGTCCTGCTCCATCGCCGTGAACCCGTCCCAGTACACCCAGTCATGGTAAATCGCCGGTAAGGGCGCGTGCCGGTGGCAGGTGGCCCGGGGGCCCGCCGGTGAAAGTTTCACCGGCCGCGGCCGGTCGGACCGGGTCCGACGACTTTTTTGACCGTCTGACGACAAAACCCGGCATGCTTACCTTGGCAGGGACTGTCCATGACGTATTGCATAGGTGCTCGTGACTGAGATCCAGCAGGCCGGGGCCGACCGGGAGCAGGGCGTTGTCGAGGAATCGGCGAAGGGGACGCCCGTGGACGTTCCGGATGGCACCGCGACCGGTGAGCAGACGGAGGGACCGCGCTCGGAGCGGGAGAGCCGCGGATGGCGGTGGCCCGGCCGCCCCGGTGACGCCACGGCTCTGCTGATCTGGTTCTTCTGGCACATCGGGACCTACATCTACATGGTCCTCGCGGCCCCGGGACGCACCGAGGCGCCGATGCTCGACCGGCTCACGCCCTGGGACGCCGAGAACTTCATCGCCATCGCGCAGTACGGGTACGACGGCACGCCGGGCATGCCGGACGCGCCGAAGCTGGTGGCGTTCTTCCCCGGCCTGCCGATGTTCCTGCGGTCGCTGCACCTGGTCATCCCGAACTGGGACCTGGCGATCGTGCTGGTGTCGTTCGTCGCGAGCGCCGTCGTCGCGGTGGCCCTGCACCGGCTGGGAGAGTCGTACCGCGAGGGCAGCGGCACCTGGGTGGTGCTGGCCTTCTTCCTCAGCCCGTTCGCCACGTTCCTGCTGGCCGGATACTCCGAGGCGCCCTTCCTCGCGCTGGCCGTCCCGGCCTGGCTGCTGGCCCGCAACGGCAGGTGGGAGTCGGCGGCCCTGTGCGCCGCCTTCGCCGCGTCGGTGCGCATCTCCGGTCTCTTCCTGGCCGCGGGCCTCGCGGTGATGTTCCTCTTCTCCGCGAACGGCCTGCGCTCGACCGGGTGGCGGACTGCTCCCTGGATGGTCGTCCCGGGCCTGCCGGTGCTGGCGTACATGCTCTATCTGTGGCACCGCACCGGCGACCTGATGGCCTGGAAGGCGGCGGAGGCGCAGTACTGGGGGCGTTACCCCGAGGCGCCCTGGACCGCGTTCATCAACACCTGGAACAGATCGATCGACGAGCCCATCCTCACCACGGCGTACCGTGAGGACATCATCGCCGGGCTCGTGCTGGTCGTCCTGATCCTCTGGATGCTGGTCCGGCGGAACTGGGCCGACGTCGCCTATCTGGCGCCACAGGCGGTGGCGCTGCTCGCCATGTCGTCGTTCTACATGTCGATCGGGCGCGCCTCGCTGCTGTGGTGGCCGCTCTACGTCACGGTGGGCGTCGCCGGGAGCAGGAAGCCGTGGGTGATGATGGCCTACCTGGCGGTCGCCGCGCCAGTCATGGCAATCAATGTCGGAAATTTCACCACAGGTGCGTGGACGGGTTGATCGGCTCTCAGTAGCTTCCTCCCGTATGGGGGCGTTTGTGGCAGGAGTGGCGATTGCCGGGATCGTGGTGGCCGGTCTTCCGGCGCCCGCCGACACCTACCGGGTGAACGTCCTCACCTACAACGTCTGCGCGGCCGGCAACCGGGCCGGCACCTGCGTACGCGACCTGACGCCGCGGCGCCGCCGGACCTGGGCCGGACAGGTCTCCGCACTGATCCGTTCGAGAGACGTGGACGTCGCCTCCTTCACCGAGATGTGCTACGCCCAGGTCGGTCTCCTGCGTCGGGAGCTGCCCGGATACCACCTCGTGTGGTACGGCTACGCCGGGGGCGGCGGGCCGGGCCGCGAGGACCGGTGCCGGACGCTCTGGCGCGACCTCACCCCGCACACGGCCCCGCCCGACGGCAGGACCTTCGGCGTGGCGCTGGCGCTGAAGAACGGCACGCAGGGCCCGCCGCTGCGGCGGCTGCTGCGGGCCGACCACGCTCCGGCCACCCCCGGCGAGACGGTCCACCCGCGCGGCCTGCTGTGCGCCAGGGGTGACGTCGGCCCGCGCCGCTCGGTCTGCTGCGTGACCCACATCTCGGGCACCGAGACGCCGCGGCAGGTCACCGGGCTGGTGGCGGGGTACGCCGGCGGCGCCCCGGTGATCCTCACCGGCGACTTCAACCGCGAGCCCGGCGACCCCCAGCTCACCGGCGTGTACGGCATGGGCCTGGGCGACGGCGGCTACACCGAGGCGGACACCCCGGCCTGCGGGTCCGTACGCCGGGGCGGCGACCCCACGACCCGCGGCGGCCGGAAGATCGACTACATCTTCGCCAGCGAGGCCGACTACCGCCCGGGCGGCGCCGAGGTCGTCAGGACCGACCCCGAGCTCTCGGACCACCTGGCGCTGGCCGGCACGCTCATCGGGACCGAACCGAGGCCGCGGCGTGACGGCGGGCCTTGGCGAGGTAGTTGTCCGGCGTCCGCGCGAAGGAGGCGCGGTCGTCGTCGGTGAGCTCGCGGACCACCCGCCCCGGCACGCCCGCGACCAGCACGCCGGCCGGGATCCGCCGTCCGGGCGGCACCACGGTCCCCGCCGCGACGAGGGACCCGGCCCCGACGACCGCTCCGCCGAGCACGACCGCGCCGATGCCCACCAGCGCGCCCGCCTCCACGTGCGCGCCGTGCACCATCGCCCGATGGCCGAGGCTCACCCGGTCGTCCAGGATCACCGGCTCGCCGGGATCGGCGTGCAGGCAGCACAGGTCCTGGACGTTGACCTCGTCGCCGACGTCGATCCGCTCGTCGTCGCCGCGCAGCACCGAGCCGTACCAGACGTTCGCGCCGCGTCCGAGCCGCACCCTCCCGACGACCACCGCCCCCGGGGCCACCCACGCCTCGGGATGGATGATCGGCGTCGCGTCGTCGTCCAGCTCGGCTATGTACGGCATGCCACGATGATCGCATGGGCTCTCCGGCGGGCTCGACGGGGCGCTCCGCGCTTTTCCCCGTCCGGCTGCCGCGTTCAGGTTGCGATGTGCGGCGGATAGCAGGAAAGTCGTGTCCTGGCGTGCGTTACCGTCGTTGTCTCCGACCCCAGGGCTTCTTATGACGAACCAGACCGACAACTTTCCCGACCTGATGAGTGACGACTCGTTCGAAGTCGTGATGCGTGGATACAGCCGCAGACAGGTCCACGACTACATGGTCCGGACCCGCAACCAGATCCGGGACCTGGAGGAACGGCTCGCGCGTACGATCGACCAGGCCGAGCAGAGCCGCCTCGAACTGGCCGAGGCGCGGCGCAAGATGACCGAGTCGCCGCAGAACCCCGACGAGCTGGGCGAGCGGCTGAGCCAGATCCTCAAGCTGGCGCAGGAGGAGGCGGCGGCCAACAAGGAGGCCTCCGAGGCGGAGGCCAGGAGGCTGCGGGACGGGGCGGCGGCGGAGGCCGAGCGGCTGGTGACGTCCGCGCGTGAGCAGGCCGACGCAATCAGGTCCGCCGCCCAGGACGAGGCCGAGCGCCGGGTCGCCGACGCCACCGCCACGTCGGAGCGGCTGCTGGCGCAGGCGGGCGCGGACGCCGACGAGACGCTGACCACGGCCCGCGCCGAGGCCGAGGAGACCCTGCGCTCCGCCCGCGCCGAGTCGGAGGCCCAGCTCACGGCCGCCCGGACGGAGTCGGAGCGGCTGCTGGTCGAGGCGCGCGGGCAGGCCGAGGCCATGCTGGCGGCGGCGCAGCAGCGGGTGAACGCGCTGGACGAGCACACCGGCCGCCGGGTGGCCTACCTGACCGACACCCACACGGAGGTCGTCCGCCGGCTCAACGAGATCGGCTCGGTGCTCGGCGACCTGATGCACCGCGAGTCGATGGCCGGCCCGCTGGTGGACGAGGCCACCGTGCTGCCGCCCGGGCAGCAGGCCCAGGCTCTCGGCGCGGGCGACCTCACGTCGCAGCCCCGGGAGATCGCCGCGCCGACCGGTGCGGAGCCGCCCGCCGCGTCCGGGTCCGGGATCCACGCGGCCGAGGGCGACGAGGAGGAGGCCGTCCTGGTCGTGGACGCCGGACGCGCCGAGCAGCAGGACCACGCCGACCACGGGCACGCCGAACCCGGTCATGCGGAGATGGGGCACGACCTCGCGGCGTCGCCGGAGGACACCGACGTCGACCTCGGCCGTGTCCGCCGCACCGCCCCCGACGAGGAGCCGGTCGCCGGCAAGTGAGCCGCGGAACGCGCGCTGATCTTTGGTAGCGGAAGCCCCCGCCCCCGATCGGGTCGGGGGCTTCCGCGCTCATGGATCGGCGGCGGCGTCGCACTCCTCCTGCTCCCGCAACTGCTCGCGCAACCCGTCGGGTTCGTCGGCGTCGACGGTCATCGCGCATCCGGCCGCCCGCTGGGCCGAAGTGAGCGGCCGGTGCCGGGTGGCCCACCACCGGCCGGCGTCACTCCGCCAGATCGTCCACTCCGGGAACTCCCGAGCGATCTCGGCAAGGCGTCGGTCAAAGGACACCCGTCCACCTTCCCTCGCCGTAGGCCCGGTGTTCTTGACGTCTCTTTCTTCAAGGTGCGGGACTTCTCTAGAGAAATCAATGATCGGGATGGACAGGTCAACCTATCGTCGGACTTGTCCGCTTGACCTATGCGTCGAAGTCGTACTGGAGTACATAAGACGCCGCGTCGAGCGTCATCTCGTTGACCTCCACCGCCACCCCTCCTTCCGCGAAGGCAACGCGGGTGACGGAGATGACCGGCGTGCCGGCCGGGAGGTTCAGCAGCTCGGTCTCCCCGGGCAGCGGCATTCGCGCCCGCACCTCCTCACTGAAGTGGACCGGGGCGTGGCCGAGGTCACCCAGGCGGGCGTACACCCCTCCGGGCCCGGTGTCGGGCAGGACGACCGCCGTGCCCTCCACGAGGTCGGCGGGAAAACAGGACGCCGCGAGCTGCACCGGTCGGCCGTCCACCGAGTAACGGCGGCGGCGCACCCACACCTCTTCGACACCGAGCACGCGGGCGACCTGCTCGCTCGCGGTCTCGCGTACGATCCGCAACTCGTCCACTGTGTACGAACGGCCACGGGTGTCGGAGTCCCAGATGGCCAGGCCCTGGGCCCACTGCTCGCGCGAGAGCCGCCGGGACCCATGGCGGCGGATCGGACGGAACAGGCGCACGTACACGCCCGATCCTCGTTTCGGCACGGCGAGCCCTTCGTTGATCAGCACGGCGAGCGCCTGCCGCGCCGTGGCCCGTGCGATGCCGTACTCGTTCATGAGCGCGTTTTCGCCCGGTAGCCGGTCCCCATCACCGAGCGCGCCGGACAGGATCTGATCGCGCAGCCTGCCGGCGATGCGTCGATAGATCGGGGACTCATGATGCACCGGGGATTCCGTCACGTTTGATCACCCTCTGTAACCAACGGGGGATTGGCGTCTCCAGAGAACTTGCCCCGTCTTGTCCACGATCGCACAGAGTCTTGGGTGCGTCTTGTGCTTACTTTGCGCTGATAGTGCCGCTGTGGTGATCTCTGGGGTTTATAGCCGTCCGCATTCGGTGGAACGGTCCTCTCCGGTATGGCTCCGCTGTCCACGCTGTGTCATCACATGCTCTACAAGATCGGATATTTCGGGACATAATGCGGAGAAGGAGGAGATGCCGATGGGTGTCAGTCGTGCCGAATGCCAGGATCTCGACGCCAAGGACCCGCTGAGAGGTTTCCGGGAGGAGTTCTCGCTTCCCCCCGGGGTCGTCTACCTGCTGGGCAACTCGCTCGGCGCGCTGCCCCGGCACACGCCGGAACGGGTCGCCCGCACCGTCGAGACCGAGTGGGGCAGGCATCTCGGGGCCAGCTGGAACACGGCCGGCTGGTGGGACATGCCGCAGAGCACCGGCGACCGGATCGCGCCCCTGATCGGCGCGGGGCCCGGCGAGGTGCTGGCGGGCGACTCCACCTCGGTGAACATCTTCAAGGTGGTCACGGCCGCCTTGCCGCTGCGCCCGGAGCGCCGCGTGATCGTCTCAGATCTCGACAACTTCCCCACCGACCGGTACGTCGTGGAGGGCGCCGCCCGGGCGCTCGGCTCGTACGAGATCCGTGACATCGGGGAGCGGGGCCGGTCGCTCGCGGACGCCCTCGACGACGGCGTCGCGCTCGTGCTGCTCTCGCAGGTCGACTACCGGACCGGCGCGGCCCGGGACATGGCGGCGGTGACGGAACAGGTCCAGGCGGCCGGCGCGCTGATGGTCTGGGACCTGTGCCACAGCGCCGGGGCGATGCCGGTGCGGGTGGGCGAGGCGGACTTCGCGGTCGGCTGCACCTACAAGTACCTCAACGGCGGTCCGGGCGCGCCCGCCTACCTGTACGTCGCGCCGCGCCACCAGGACGATGTCCGCAACCCGCTGTCGGGCTGGCACGGCCACGCCGCGCCGTTCGACTTCGAATCGCACTACCGTCCCGCCCCCGGCGTGCGCAGGTTCGCCACCGGCAGCCCGCCGATCCTCTCGTACGCCGCGCTGAACGCGTCGCTCGACATCTGGGAGCGGGTGGACCTGTCGGAGGTGAGGGCCAAGAGCCTGGCCCTCACCTCGCTGTTCATCGACCTGCTCGACGATCTGGTCGCCCCGGGGCTCGGGCTCGCCCTGGCCACTCCCCGCGACCCGGAGCGGCGGGGCAGCCAGGTCAGCTACCGCCATCCCCACGGCTATCCGGTGGTGCGGGCGCTCGCGGACCGGGGCGTGATCGGCGACTACCGCGAACCCGACTTCGTCCGCTTCGGCTTCGCGCCGCTGTACCTGCGCCACGTGGACGTGTACGACGCCGCGACCGCGCTGGCCGAGGTGCTCGGCGAGGAACGGTGGCGGGACGAGCGCTACGCCCGGCGGCTCACCGTCACCTGACGGAACAGCCCGGCGGTGGGGCCGCCGGGCCGCGCTCGCGTGGTCACGCGTACGTGCACCGGCGCGTAAGGCGGGGTCGCCGGGCGGCGTCGTCAGCGGCGGCGGGCCAGCCCGGCGACGATGTCGCCCGCCAGCGCCACGCACTTGTCGCAGATGCGCCCGCCCTCGCCGTGCACCATGTGGACCCGTGGCCCCGGCGGCCTCCGGCAGAAGGAGCAGGCGGCCTCGCGCTTCTTGCGGCGGTTGACCAGGTGCCGGTGGGCGAAGGCGGGGGTGAAGCGCCTGCGCGCGGACCGGCGGACGTAGCCCAGCCGCTCGCCGATGGCGGTCCAGGACGCGCCGGCCTCCCGGGCGCGGCGTACGGCGAGGTCGAGCAGGGCGTCGGCCTCGCCGCCCGGTTCGCCGCACAGCACGATCGCGGCGGACAGCACTTCCAGGGGATCTTCGGGGTCGGTTGCGCGCGAGCGGGCCCGCTCGAGTAACTCAGATGCCTCCATGGCGCACACCATAAGCCGCCTCCTGGAGACGATCAACCGCGCCGGCGGAGCGACGCCGTAGCCTGGACGGGTGAGGATGCCCGAGAGCCGGGCCCGCGAGTTGTTCGCGGTGGCAAGGGTGGCCCGCCTCGCGACCGCCGGGGCGGAGGGGGCGCCGCGCCTCGTCCCGGTGACGTTCGCCACGGCGTACGACGGCGGGCACGACCCCGAGGCGACCGGTTCCCGGGACCTGGTGGTGACGGCCGTGGACCACAAGCCGAAGAGCACCACGGACCTGCGGCGCCTGCGCGACATCCGTGACGAGCCCCGCGTCTGCCTCCTCGCCGACCACTACGAGGAGGACTGGGAGCGGCTGTGGTGGGTGCGGGCCGACGGGCGGGCCCGCGTCGTCGAGGACGGACCCGAACGCGACCAGGCGGCGGCGTGGCTCGCCGCGAAGTACGCCCAGTATCGCGAACGTCCTCCGGCCGGGCCCGCGATCCTCGTCGAGATCGACCGCTGGTCGGGCTGGTCGTACGCCGGGTGAGCGGGACCGCCGGGTGAGATGAGCCGGATCAGCCGGACGGGAAGGGGTCGTCGCCCCGCGCGATCGCGCCGAGCATGCGGGCCGCGAACTCCTGGGCCGCGCTGTGGACGCCCGACCCGAAGCTGATCCGGGCCACGCCGAGGGCCGCGAGATCACGGATGGCGGGCATGCCCGGCCGGAAGAGCACGTTGACGGGCCCCCCGATCTCCCGCACCAGCGCGCGGATCACCTCGGGGTCGCCCGCGAGGATCGGGTAGACGCAGTCGGCGCCGGCCTCCAGGTAACGGCGGCCGCGGTCGATCGCCTCGGCCAGCCTCTCCTCCGGCGACCCGGAACCGTGGAGGAAGGTGTCGACCCGAGCGTTGATCACCAGGTCGGCACCGGCCTCGGCAGCCGCCGCGCGTACGGCGGCCAGGAACCGGGCCTGCTCGGCCGCGCCGATCAGGGACCCGGTCGCGGGGTCGGAGTCCTCCAGGTTGCAGCCCACGGCGCCCGCCGCGGCCAGCCGCCGGACCAGCTGCGCCGGATCGAGGCCGTAACCGCGCTCGACGTCGGCGGTGACGGGGACGGACACGACGCGGGTGATGCGGGCCACGGCGGCGAGCATCTCGTCGACCGGGGTGTCCTGCCCGTCCTCGTAGCCCAGGGCCGCGGCGACCGCCGCGCTGCCGGTGGCGACGGCGGGGAACCCGGCCGCCACGACGGCCCGCGCCGACGCGGCGTCCCAGGCGTTGGGCAGTACGACGGGGTCGCCGGGCACGTGAAGCGCCCGCAGCGCCGCCGCCTTGCGGTTGGTCGCCACGCTGTCGTGAGCCATGAGGTCACCCTAGAGACCCCGGCCGACATTTCCCGGCGGCCCCCCGGGCGTCCCCGCCGGACCCGCCGGGTCCGGCTCCGCGGGATCTCGGCAATGCCTGCCGGGAATGAGGGCGGACGCCCGGAGGTTTCAGGGGTCGGGGCGCGTGTCCGTGTCCGTCCCACCTGTGGATACGCTCGCGAAGCCCCCCGATCCTCCGTCAACCTCTTCAGGGGAGTCCGTCCATGAGCGCAACCGGCCAGGCAGGCACCGACAGCCGTCCCAAGGTGGATTTCTACTTCGACCCCATCTGCCCCTTCGCGTGGATCACGTCACGGTGGATCCTCGAGGTCGAGAAGCACCGGGACATCGACCTGCGGTTCCGGGTGATGAGCCTCTCCGTGCTGAACGAGGGCAGGGACGAGCTGCCCGAGACCTACCGCGAGCTGCTCGGCCGCGGGTGGGGCCCCGTGCGGGTGTGCATCGCCGCCGCCGAGCGGCACGGCGAGGGCGTGCTGCGCGACCTCTACACCGCGCTGGGCACCCGCATCCACAACCAGGGCAACGACGACTACGAGCTCGTCGTCAAGGAGGCGCTCGCCGAGCTCGGGCTGCCCGCAGAGCTGGCCGAGGCCGCCGGCTCCGACGAGTACGACGAGGCCCTGCGGCGCAGCCACCACGAGGGCATGGACCCGGTCGGCGACGAGGTGGGCACACCCACGATCCACATCGACGGCGTGGCGTTCTTCGGCCCGGTGATGACCCGCATCCCGCGCGGCGAGGAGGCCGTGCGCGTCTTCGACGGCGCCTACGACATGGCGCGGTTCCCGTACTTCTACGAGCTGAAGCGCAGCCGCACCACCAAGCCGCAGTTCGACTGACCCGGCGACGGGCTCCGGAGGGTTCCACGGCGGCTCCCGGCGGGCCGCCGGGAGCCGTTCCGGTCGTCTTCGTTCAGGCTGTGAAAGAAGGCGATGGAGACACGCCGTCGTAACGGCGGGGCAACCGGCGGCTGCGACAGTTAAGGGCGTAAGAGGGCGCGGCCGCTTGTTTTCGCTCCTGAACTAAGATGACCCCTGACGACGGGGAGGTCGGTCATGGCGAGGCCCGAGCGCAGGACGGTGCGGGACATCCGCAGAGGCAACCGGGCCGTGCTGCTGCACACGCTCTACTTCTCCGGGCCGACCAGCCGCAACGATCTCACCGCGCGTACGGGTCTGAGCGCCGCGACGGTCAGCACGATGACCGCCGGCCTCTTGGCCGAGAACATCGTGGTCGAGGCGGGACAGGTGGAGTCCGACGGCGGCCGTCCCCGGGTCCTGCTGCGGGTCAACCCGGAGTACGGCTTCGCCGTGGGCGTCGACATGGCCGAGACGCACGTCAGGGTCGGGTTGTTCGACCTGGAGATGACCGAGCGGGCCAAGGTCGACTACGTGCTGCGGCCGGCCAGGCACGACCCCGAACTGGTCGCCCGGCACATCCTGTCGGGAGTCGAGGTCGTGCTCTCCGACGCGGGCGTCTCCCCCGAGCAGGTGCTCGGAGTCGGCGTGGGCGTCCCCGGCATCGTGGAGCCCGGTCCCGACGGGGTCATCCACGCCAAGACCTTCGGCTGGGACGGCGTACCCCTCGGCGCGCTGCTGCGCCGCGGCACCTCGCTCCCGCTGTACGTGGACAACGGCGCCAAGACGCTGGGCCAGGCCGAGCTGTGGTTCGGCTCCGGCCGGGGGTCCTCCGAAGCGGTGATCGTGCTGCTCGGGGTGGGCGTGGGCGCGACGATCGTGGCCGACGGCACCACCTTCAGAGGGGTGAGCAGCAGCGCGGGGGAGTGGGGGCACACGAAGATCGTGGCCGACGGCCGGCCCTGCCGCTGCGGCGGGCGCGGGTGCCTTGAGGCGTACGTCGGGATCGAGGCGATCCTCGACCGGGCGGGTGTCGCCTCCCAGGGCGACTGGGAGGAGGACCTCGACCGCCTGCTCGCCTCGGAGTCCCCGGTCATCCAGGAGACCGTCTCCTATCTCGGCGTGGGCCTGGCCAACCTGGTCAACCTGATCAACCCCGAGAAGATCGTGATCGGCGGCTGGGTCGGCGCCCGCCTCGGCGAGCGCCTGCTGCCCGGCATCCGCCGCGCCACGGCCGCCAACTCGCTGGCCGAGCCGTACGCCGCGACGTCGATCGTCCTGGGCCGTCTCGGCCCCGACGCCGTCGCGCTGGGCGCCGCCACGCTCGTGCTGGAGGAGTTCCTCAACGCGCCCCAGGTGGCCAGGATCACCGCCGCCGGCTGACTCCCTGTGGAGGGTGACCGGTGATGGAGCAAAGGCAGATATTTCTAACTGTGAAATAAGTCTTGACATAAGCAGCGTGCGGACGGACGCTCAGGCCGCCGAACCTCTCCATCCCCCAGGTCCCCCGCCGGGGGGCTCCCCAAGGAGACCGCATGCCTCCCTCCTCCCGCCTTCGGCCGCGTACCCGGCGCCGGCGCGCCGGTCTCGTCACCGCCGGTCTCGCCGCGCTGTCCACGTTCGCCGCGGTGACCGGTGTCCTCCCCGCCTCCTACGGCGCCGCGGCGGCCGTGTGCGGCACGGCGAACGCGGCCCAGGGCCGGCCGTCCTCGGCCTCCTCGACGGAGAACGCGGGCACGCCGGCCTCGGCCGCCTTCGACGGCGCCACGGGCACCCGCTGGTCGAGCGCGTTCAGCGACCCCCAGTGGATCCAGGTCGACCTCGGCGGCTCCCGGCAGATCTGCCGGGTGGCCCTGAACTGGGAGACCGCCCGCGCCCAGACGTTCAAGATCCAGGTCTCGGCCGACGGCTCGACCTGGACGGACGCCACCGCGACCGTCACCGGCGCGGCCGGCACGCAGACGCTCGACCTCGCGGCCACCGGCCGCTACGTGCGGATGTACGGCCTCACCCGCGCCACCCAGTACGGCTACTCGCTCTGGGAGTTCGGGGTCAACGTCGTCACCGACGGCGGCACCCTTCCCGGGGGCGGTGACCTCGGGCCGAACGTGCGGGTCTTCGACCCGTCGATGTCCGCCGCGAGCATCCAGAGCACGCTCGACACGATCTTCAGGCAGCAGGAGTCGAACCAGTTCGGCGGCCAGCGGTACGCCTTGCTGTTCAAGCCCGGCACCTACAGCGGCCTCAACGCCCAGATCGGCTTCTACACCTCCATCTCCGGTCTCGGCCAGTCGCCCGACAACGTCACGATCAACGGGGACATCACCGTCGACGCGGGCTGGTTCAACGGCAACGCCACCCAGAACTTCTGGCGCTCGGCCGAGAACCTCGCCGTCGTGCCGGTGAACGGCACCGACCGCTGGGCGGTGGCCCAGGCCGCGCCGTTCCGGCGGATCCACGTCCGCGGCGGGCTGAACCTCGCGCCCAACGGGTACGGCTGGGCCAGCGGCGGCTACATCGCCGACAGCAAGATCGACGGGACGGTCGGGCCGTACTCCCAGCAGCAGTGGTTCACCCGTGACAGCAGCATCGGCGGCTGGACCAACGGGGTCTGGAACATGGTGTTCTCCGGCGTCGTCGGCGCTCCCGCGCAGAGCTTCCCGAACCCGCCGTACACCACCCTGGCGCAGAGCCCCGTCACGCGCGAGAAGCCCTACCTGTACGTCGACCAGGGCGGCGCCTACCGAGTCTTCGTCCCGTCCCTGCGCACCAACTCCAGCGGCGCGAGCTGGGCGAACGGCGCGACCCCCGGCACGTCGATCCCGCTCACGCAGTTCTACGTCGCCAAGCCGTCCGACGGCGCGGCCACGCTCAACCAGGCGCTGGCCCAGGGCCTCAACCTGCTGTTCACGCCCGGCGTCTACCACCTCAGCCAGACGCTCAACGTGACCCGGCCGGACACGGTGGTGCTCGGGCTCGGCTACGCGACCCTGATCCCCGATGGCGGCGTCGTCGCGATGAACGTCGCGGACGTCGACGGCGTGAAGCTCGCCGGGCTGCTGTTCGACGCCGGCACGGTCAACTCGCCGGTGCTGCTGCGGGTCGGGCCCGACGGCGCCACGGCGAGCCACGCGGGCAACCCGATCTCGATTCAGGACGTGTTCTTCCGCATCGGCGGGGCGGGCCCCGGCTCGGCCACGACCAGCCTCGTCGTGAACAGCGACAACACGATCATCGACCACATCTGGGCGTGGCGGGCCGACCACGGCGCGGGCGTGGGCTGGAACACCAACCCGGCCGACACCGGGCTGATCGTCAACGGCGACAACGTCACGGCGTACGGCCTGTTCGTCGAGCACTACAAGAAGTACGAGGTGATCTGGAACGGCCAGGGCGGCCGGACCATCTTCTTCCAGAACGAACTGCCGTACGACCCGCCGAACCAGGCGTCCTGGATGAACGGTTCGACCCGTGGCTACGCCGCCTACAAGGTGGCCGACTCGGTGACCACCCACGAGGCCTGGGGAATGGGCAGCTACTGCAACTTCAGCACCGATCCCTCGGTCGTGGCCGAGCGCGGCTTCGAGGCCCCGACCCGGTCCACCGTGAAGTTTCACGACCTGCTCACCGTGTCGCTGGGCGGCGTCGGGACGATCGCCCACGTGATCAATAACACGGGCGGCGCGGCCCAGGGCACGGCCACCGTACCGGTCAACGTGGTCAGCTACCCCTGATCACCGGCTGAGCGGGACGCGGCGGGGGGCTCACGGCCTCCCGCCGTCCGCCGTGCCCGGCGGTGGCGGGCCATTGACGAAAGTGGAGGGTGACCGGCGACTTTCCGCCAGTGCCCGCCGTCACGGCCGTCCCTAGCGTCGAAGGGCCGGACGGACCGGCGTACGGGCACGACGGAGGGAAGACGGTGGGCGGCGAGATCGAGGACGTGCCGGACATCAGCGCCGAGTGGTACCGGGAGGTCGTCGCGTTCGCCGCGGGCACTCCCGCCTGGGTGCGGCACTCGATGGAAATGGCCACGGACGTGGTTCCCGCGCTCGTCGTGGTGTTCCTCGCGGCGGCCTGGTGGCGGGCCCGGTGGGAGGACGACCGGCGGATGGCGCTGGCGCTGCTCGCCCCGGTCGCCGTCCTGGTGCCGTATCTCGCCAGCGAGGGGATCAAGAGCCTGCTGCGGCTGCGCCGCCCCTGCTGGGACCTGGCCGGGGCCGTCACGGTGGCGCCCTGTCCTCCGTACGGCGACTGGTCGCTGCCGAGCAACCACGCGGCCTTCGCCGCCGCCGGGGCCGTCGCGCTGGCCGCCCTGTGGCGCGGGGCGGCGCCGGCGGCCGGGCTGCTCGCGGTCGCCGAGGCCTTCTCCAGGGTCTTCGTGGGAGTCCACTACCCCCACGACGTGGTGGCGGGGGCGCTGCTCGGCGCGGTGACCGCGCCGCTGGTCCTCCTGGTCCTGCGGGGCCCGGCGATCGCGCTGGTGGCCACCCTGCGGCGGCGGCCGGTTCTCGCGCTGGTGCTGACCACCCGCGACGAGCGCGGCTCGGAAGCCGGGCCCGCTATCCCGCGCCGGAAAGCCCCGCCTCGTGCGCGATGATCGCCGCCCGCACCCGGTTGGGCACGCCCAGCTTGGCCATGATCGTGCTCATGTAGGTCTTCACGCTGCCCTCGGCGAGGTGCAGTCGCGCGGCGATGCCCGCGTTGGACATGCCCTCGCCCACCAGGGCGAGCAGCTCCCTCTCCCGGTTCGTCAGCACGGCGATCCGTTCGCGGGCCGCGGCCGAGCGTGACAGCCGATCGCCAGCGAACTCCCGGATGACCCGCGCGGCCACGGGCGGCGACAGGTACGCCCCGCCCTCCGCCACCGCGCGCACCCCCAGGGAGAACTCCTGGGGATCGCCTGTCTTGAGCAGGAACCCCGCCGCACCGTCGCCGAGCGCCCGGGCCACGTATTCGTCCGAGCCGAAGGACGTCATGATCAGTACGGCGGTGCCGGGAGCGATCCGGCTCACCTCCGACGCGGCGGCGAGCCCGTCCAGGCCCGGCATGCGGATGTCGACGAGGGCGACCTCGGGCCGGTGCGCCCGTACGGCCTCCACCAGAGCGCGCCCGTCGACGGCCTCGGCGACCACGTCGATGCCGGAGTCCGACGCGAGGATCGCCCGGACCCCCGCGCGGATCAACGGCTCGTCGTCGGCCAGAACCACCCGGATCGCGCGCACCCTTCGATGGTAGGGAGCCGCCCCGGGTTCCGGGCACGGCTGGTTCCGGGCACGGTCACCGCGGCAGGAAGTCCTTGCCGACCAGGCGGCCCTCCGCGAAGCACAGCCGGTAGAGCCGCGGTTCGCCGAACGGGTCGGGGTGGACGCCGTAGTAACGGCACCGGGAACCGGGAGGGATCGGCGGCTCGGGCCACGACGGATCGTCGATCCTGGTCCTGGCCGGCAGCACCGCCGCGACCTCCGACTCGGCCTGCCCAACTCGCAGTCCGGCGAACTCGGCCGGCGGCAGCACCGAGGTCGTCGCGTCGTAGACCATGAAGCCCAGCACGAACGCGGACACACCGGCCACCGCCACAGCGGTCACCAGCACCGCGGCCAGGCGCGTACGGCGTGCCCGCCGCCGGGCCAGCGCCAGATCGAGCGCGACCGGCCGGGGGCCGGGGAGGTCCGTCGCCGGGGCGGTGACGTTCGGCAGCCGCGCGGCGAGCGTGAAGCCCTCGCCCGGGCCCGAGGGTCCGGCGTGCAGGACGCCGCCGTGGAGCCGCACCCGCTCGGCCAGTTCCCGCAGCCCGTATCCGCCTGCCACGCCTCGGCCGGGGCGGTCCGGTGCCGAGGCGGCGACGGTCACCTGGGTCTCGTCCGGCCCGGCCGCGAGCCGCACCCGCACCTCGGCCCCGGGGGAGTGCTTCGCGGCGTTGGTCAGCCCCTCCCGCACCACCTGTCGTACGACGGCGCGTGCGGGCGTGGGAATGCGCTCCTCCGGCGTGCCGTGCACCATGACGGACATTCCGGCGGCCGCGGCGCGCCGGACCAGTTCGCCTATGCTTTCGCCGGTCGGGTCGTCGTCCACGCTGCCCGCGTCGCCGTCCCCGAGCACGGCGACGATGTCACGTAGCCGCTCGGCGGCGCCGGTGACCGCCCTGCGGGCCTCGCCGGCCGCCTCGCGGTGGTCTCCGGACAGACCGGGGGCGACCTCGAGGGCGCCGATCCGCAGCGCCACGAGGCTCAGGTCATGGCCGAGCAGGTCGTGCATCTCTCGTGCGATGGCCGCCCGCTCCCGCATCCTGGCCTGCTCGGCGAGCATCCGCCGCTCCCGTTCCAGTCGCTCCGCGCGTTCCCAGCCCGCGCGGGCCAGGGCCCGGCCCTGGTATCGCGCGTGGCCCGCCAGCCAGGGCACGAGGCCGAACAGCCCGATTCCGGTGACGGCGAAGAACCACGCGCCGAGGTCCCAGGGGAGGAAGCCCTCCGAAGCGGGGTCCCAGCGGACAAGCGGCACCACCACGGCTGCGGCCACCGCCGCGGCCGTCGGCCCGGTCAGGGCGGGCCGGGCCCGAGGCATCCGCGTCCCCGCCAGACAGCTCATCACCGTCAGGGCCAGGAAGAAGACGGTGGGGTCCCCTCTGACGGCGACCGAGAGGGCCCACAACGCGGCGGTGACGAGCATCGCTGTCAGCGGCCTGGACCGGGCGAGCGCGACGGCCACGCCGATCGCCGCGAGTCCGGCGGACACCTCGGGCCAGGTGTAGGCGTCGGCCAGGGTCCGCGTGAGGCCCGCCCAGATCACCGGGAGCCCGAGGACCGCCCAGAGCAGGACGTCCTTCAGACATGCCTGGTATGCCTGGTATGACGCTTTCCTCGACACCCTGGCAACGGTATCGGCCGAGCGCACCGCCCCGGCGACTCCCCGCGCGGGCCGGGGCGCGGGGACGCCGTGACGGAACCGTGCGAGATCACGCGGAGGGCCGGGCGGGCACGCGCGGACGCTCCGGCGGCAGGCAGGGCGGGTCGGCGGTCGCCACCGCCGGCTGCCCGGCCCGGACGAACTCGCGCAGGGTGCGCGCGCCGGCGTGGCCGGACAGGGACATCAGCATCGGCGCCGTCCAGCCGTCCTCCGCGAGGTGGGCCAGGCGCGAGTGCCGCAGGCGGTGCAGCGTGTATCCCTCGCCCTCGGGGTCGAGATCTCCGGTGGCCCGCTTGAACAGGTGCTCCGCCCGCTCGTACGACAGGCGGCTCCGGCCGGTGTGCGGGCACAGGTCGGCCGCCGCCGGTGCGCGGCCCGGGCCCGGCCGCCGGTCGGTGAGGAAGAGCGGGCCGCGGCGGCGGTCCCGCACCAGCAGCGGCAGCAGCGCGGCCGTTCCCGCCTCCCAGCGGATCCGATGCCGCCTGCCGCGCACCACGGCGCTCATGCCGGGCAGGTCGAGGTCCTGCACGTCGAGCGAGAGCGCCCATTCCGCCGGGGTCGCGCTCTCGTAGAGCAGCATCCACAGGGCGCGCTCGCGCGGTGCGACGTCCGGCCGCGCCCACAGGTCCTCAAGGTGCGACCGGGCGATGGGCCGGACGCGCCCCCGGGGCTCGGGCCGCCGGTCGAGCGCGGCGGCCAGGTCAGCGGCCAGGTCAGCGGCCCGATCGGAGGCCCGACCAGCGGTCCCATCGGCGGCCCGACCAGCGGCACCGTCAGCGGCCCCATCGGCGGCCGGGCCGGCGGCGGGGTCGGCGGACGTCCGTCCCTGCCCGGCGGCCCAGGCCGCGAACGACCGCAGCGCGGCGCGGTGCCGGTTCCAGGTCGCGCCCGCCGCCGTGCCCCACTCCGCCGTGAAGACCGCGGCCACCCGCTGGGGGGTCACGTCCGCCAGCGGAAGGTCCGCGCCGAGGCGCAGGCACAGCCGTGAGAGCGTCTGGTCGTACGACCGCAGGGTGCCGGCCGTCAGGCCGGGGCGGGCGAGGAAAGCCCGCACGGCCGCACCGAGCACGACGCCTCCGACACCCCCGACGCTCCCGTCGAGCACGCTGGCTCCGGAGTCCCCGGCGAGCATGGCGCTTCCGGCGCAGTTCGCGGCGCGGCGGAGCAGAACCTCGCGTTCCGGGGCGTTGCGGGTGAGGGACGCCGCGCGCTCGAACTCCGCGCGGGCCTCGTCGCGCCGGCCGAGCCGGGCCAGCAGGTCGCCGCGTACGGCGGGCAGCAGGTGGTATCTCGCCAGGGCCGGTTCGCCGGTCAGCGTGTCGGCGAGCGCGAGACCGGCGCCTGGCCCGTGCGCCATGGCCAGCGCGACCGCGCGGTTGAGCTGGACGACCGGTGTGGGCAGCACCTGGACCAGCGCGTCGTAGAGGGCGGCGATCCGCGGCCAGTCCGTCTCCTCCGGCGTGGCCGCTCCCGCGTGGCAGGCCGCGATGGCCGCCTGCAGCACGTACGGGCCGAGCGGTCCGCCGGCCTGCCGCGCCCGCAGCAACGCGGCGAAGCCGCGCCGGATGAGCAACCGGTCCCAGCGTCCCCGGTTCTGCTCGTGCAGCACGACCGGTTCCCCGGACGGCCCGGTGCGCGCGGCCGAGCGCGACTGCTGGAGTTCCATCAACGCGACCAGGCCGTGCGCCTCGGCCTCGCCGGGCACGAGCCCGGCCAGCAGGCGGCCGAGACGCAGGGCCTCCAGGCAGAGAGACGGCCGCGTCAGGTCGTCGCCGGCCGTGGCCGAGTACCCCTCATTGAACACGAGGTAGACGACCTCCAGCACCGACGCCAGCCGGGCCGTCCGGTCCGGCCCCGACGGCACCTCGAAGGGCACCCCCGCGTCGGCGAGCGCGCGTTTGGCCCGGACGATCCGCTGGGCCACGGCGGCCTCGGTGACGAGGAAGGCGCGGGCGATCTCGTCGGTGCGCAGGCCGCCGACGAGCCGCAGGGTGAGCGCCACCCGCGACTCGGCCGGCAGCACCGGATGGCAGGAGACGAACATCAGCCGGAGGACGTCGTCGCCCACCTCTCCGTCGACCGCGCCCAGCACGTCGTCCATCTCACGCGCATCGCCGTCGGGACGGGTGGCGAGATCGTGGGCGAGCCGCTCCTGCCCGCGGCCGTGCCGGTTCTCCCCGCGCAGGTGGTCGACGGCACGTCGCTTCGCCACGGCCATGAGCCAGGCGCCCGGGTTGTCCGGGGCGCCCGACTCCGGCCACTGTTCCAGCGCGGCGAGGACCGCCTCCTGCGCCAGTTCCTCCGCCAGGCCGACATCGCCGACCATCCGTACGAGACCGGCGACGATCCTCGCGGACTCGAGCTTCCACACCGCGTCGATCAGAGCGCCTTGGTCGCGCAGGGGGGCGTCGCGGGACGTCACCCGATCGATCAGAGCATCCGCGCCGCTCACCGCGCAACCCGGGCCCGGCGTCAGCGGGGCGCGTCCTCCGGGCCGAACACCTGCTGGACGGCGCCCTCGCCGTCACCGACGATCTTCCAGAAGCGGCGGGCCAGCTCGATCGCCTCCTCACGGGAACGGGCCTCGACCAGCGCGAAGCTGACGATGGCCTCCTTCGACTCGGCGAACGGTCCGTCGGTCACGGTGACCTCGCCCCCTCGGGAGGTCATCCGCACGCCGCCCGGCTCGAGCCCGCCCGTGGCCAGCAGCACGCCGGACCTGGTCATCTCCTCGATGAAGGCGCCCATCTCGGCCAGCATCGCCTCGTCGGGAGCGGGGGAGGTGCCCTTGGTGGTCATGAGGAACCGCATCGTGGTGTCTCCTTGCGTTCACTGTGCGACGTTCTCTGTGCGGGCCGATCGCCGGTCCGCCCTGCTTCACCTACACGTCGCGCGGACGCGGGCGAATTCGACACCACCATCATCATCCCTCTGACCAGGCCTTCTTCCATCGATGTGACAGGGAATGCGCATGTACGCGATCACGCGGGGGGCCGGGCGGGCATGACGACGGTGGAGAGGAGCCTGCGGACACGCCCGGGGGCGGGCCGGTTAGCCAGTCGGGGACGCAGGACCGCGGCCAGGTCCCCGAGGAACTCCCGAAACTCCTCGTCGCTCAGATACATCGCCGTCTGCCGGTAGCCCACCCCGTCCCGGCCGAGATCGAAGTCGCCGTGGTAGAGATACCGGTCGAAGTCGGCGAGCAGTGACGCGACGAACGTCATGAACGCCTGCCGGTGGTCGTCCGCGCCGAGCCCGGCCGCGTCCTCCGCGGTCACGATCGCGTTCGCCGCACGCAGCCGGTAGGACCGCTCGAACGTGCCCCTGACCTTGCGTTCCGCCACGATCTCGATGATTTCGCCCTCCACGAGGGCCGCGACCTGGCGATACAGCGTGGCCGTGGGCACGTCGGGCAGTTCCGCTCGCAGCTCTCCCGTCGTCAGGGTCCGGTCGCCCAGAAGGGCCTGGACGATGCGCAGCCGGACGGGGTGGAGGAGCAGTTCCGCTGTGGCCATGGCCCTATGTTCTCATGATTGACATCATTCTCATAGTTGATAACAATGGACTCGTACACGACGGAAGCGACGAAGGAGCCGCCCCATGAGCACCGTGACCATCACCGCCGACGCCGTAACCGTCCGCCTGAGCGCAGCGGAGAAGGCCGGCGCGTTGCGCGGCGACCTCCGCGTGCCCCGCTCGGCGGTCCGGTCCGTCGAGGTCGTCGAGGGCGTGCCGCTGCGGGCCCCCCGCGGGCTGCGCACCGGTCTCGCCATCCCGGGCGCGCGTAAGCTCGGCACCTGGCACCGGTCCGGGTCCAGGGAATTCGTGGACGTGCGCGGCGGCCAGGCGGCGGTGCGCATCCACCTGGAGGGGCAGAGGTACGACTCGCTGCTGCTCGGCGTGGACGACCCCCGGGCCGTGGTCGCCGCGCTGGTCCCCACGCCGTCCGAAGCGTGAGGACCTCCGAGAGCCGCACCGGAGACACGGAAAGACGCGGTCAGGACATGCACGACATCGATCTCACCTTCGACTCGGCGGGCCACCGGTTCGTGGGCACGCTGACGCTGCCCGAGGGGGACGGCCCCTTCCCGGCCGCCCTGCTCCTGCCGGGCTCCGGCCCGGTCGACCGCGACTCCGACCACCGGCGGCTTCCGCTGAAGGTGACCCGCGAACTGGCCGAGGCGCTGGCCGCCGCCGGGATCGCGACGTACCGCTACGACAAGCGGGGAGTCGGCGCCAGCACGGGCGAGTTCCTCGCGACCGGATTCCTGGAGGGCATGACCGACGCCGCCGCGGCGCTCGCCGCGCTGCGCTCACGCCCTGAGATCGATCCTTCCCGGGTCGCGGTGGCCGGGCACAGCGAGGGCGCCCTGATCGCGGCGAACCTGGCCGCGACCGTCGAGCCGCCCCGCGAACCCGGCAGTGGAGACGGAGACGGGCCCGGGGCCGGGTCGGGGGCCGGAACCGCCGCCCGGCCGGTCGTGGCGGCGGTGGTGTTGCTGTCCCCGTCCGCGAAGCCGGGTGCGGAGACACTGCGGTGGCAGGCGGAGCGCCTGGCGCCCTCGATGCCGGCGGCCGTCCGGTGGCTGCTGCGGCTGACCCGCACCGATCTGGTCACGAAGGTGCTGAAGAACCACGAGCGGATCCGCCGTACGACCACGGACGTCGCCCGGATCGGCGGGGTGCGGATCAACGCGCGCTGGACCCGGGAGTTCCTCGATCACGACCCCGCCGCCGACCTCGGCGGGATCCACGCTCCGGTCCTGGCCGTCACCGGGGAGAAGGACCTCCAGGTGGACCCCGCCGACCTGGCCCGGGTCGCCGAGTCGGTCCCGGGACCGGTGGAGACCCACGTGATCCCCGACCTCGATCACATCCTGCGCAGGCAGCCCGGTCCGCCGTCGCTGCGCGCCTACCGCCGTGAGGCGCGGGAGCCGGTCGACGCGCAGGTGAAGGCCATCGTGACGGGATGGCTCACCGAACGACTCTCTCCGGACGCCCGCTCCTGACCTCCGCACGCCGGGACCCCGGCGCCCTCCTTCGCCCCTCCGCTTCGCCGCGACACCGGCGCATGATCTTCAGTCGGGATCTTTCGGCGTCTGGGCCAGGACCTGGTCGGCGGTGGCCGCCACCACGGCCGCCGCCGCGGAGATCTCCCTGACCTGCTCGGGAGGCAGGGCGCGCAGCACCTTCTCCAGGGCTTCCAGGTCGGCCTGGTAGGCCGCCGCCATCGCCGCCTGCGCCCTGGCGGTCCGCCCTGCCTGATCGACCGCCCGGCCGAGAGCCCGGCCGGCCCGCTCGACGGCGGCGCCGAACTCCCGCGCCGCCTCGACGGCCACTTTCTCGATGTTTCTCGCCCACTCGGGCGGTTGGTCGCTCATCGCCGTCCTCTGCGTGGAGGTCTTCCCGTGCGGTCTTCCCGTAGGCACGACTCGCCCCCGGAGTGCGCCGGATCAGGGCCTAATGCCCCCCGTACGCGCTCTACACCCGATCACCCCGGAACCTTTGGGAGTTCTTCGTGATTGAACCTGGAGCAACTGGGGCAGTAGAGGCGTCATGGGTGCTGGATGGCTCTCCCGATGGCCGGTGATCCGGCAGCTCAAGGGAGAGGACGGCAGGGGGCGGGCGGCGCGCTCGCCGCGTACGGACGCCCTTCGCCCCAGGGTGGAGGACGCCGACACGGTGGCGCGCTCCGTCTGCCCCTACTGCGCCGTGGGCTGCGGCCAGCTCGTCTACGTGAAGGACGGGAAGGTCACCCAGATCGAGGGCGACCCGGCCTCGCCGATCTCGCGTGGGCGGCTGTGCCCGAAGGGGTCGGCCAGCAAGCAGCTCGTCACCCACCCCGGCCGTCAGACGAAGGTCCTCTACCGCAGGCCGTACGGCACCGAGTGGGAGCCGCTCGACCTCGAGACCGCGATGGACATGATCGCCGACCGGGTCGTGCGGACCCGGCGCGAGACCTGGCAGCAGACGCACGAGGGGGAAGAGGTCAGGAGGACTCTGGGCATCGCCAGCCTGGGCGGGGCGACGCTCGACAACGAAGAGAACTACCTGATGAAGAAGCTGTACACCGCCCTCGGCGCGATCCAGGTGGAGAACCAGGCGCGCATTTGACACTCCTCCACCGTCCCCGGTCTGGGGACCAGCTTCGGGCGTGGCGGCGCGACCCAGTCCCAGCAGGACCTCGCGAACGCCGACTGCATCGTCATCCAGGGCTCCAACATGGCCGAATGCCATCCGGTGGGGTTCCAGTGGGTGATGGAGGCGCGTCAGCGCGGCACGAAGGTCTTCCACATCGACCCTCGGTTCAGCCGGACCAGCGCGTCGGTGGACCGGTATCTGCCGATCCGCGCCGGAAGCGACATCGTGCTGCTCGGGGCGCTGATCAACTATGTGCTGTCGAACGGGCTCGACTTCCGCGAGTACGTCCTCGCGTACACGAACGCGGCGACCCTGGTGAACCGGGAGTTCCGCGACACCGAGGACCTCGACGGCCTGTTCTCCGGCTATGACGAGGAGACCGGCAGGTACGACCCGTCCACCTGGGCGTACGAGGGCGACAGGCCCGAGGAGGAGGAGCTCACCGAGGGCGGCCTGCACCACGCCGAGGCGGCGGGGTCCGACTCCTACGGCGCGCGCGGCGCGGGATCGAGCGCGACGCCGCCGTCCGACCCGACGCTGACCGACCCGCGCTGCGTGTACCAGATCCTGAAGAGGCACTACTCCCGCTACACGCCCGAGATGGTCGAGGAGCTGTGCGGCATCCCGCCGGAGCGGTTCCGCGAGCTGGCGGAGGCGGTCACCGCCAACTCGGGCCGCGAGCGGACCACCGCCTGGGTCTACTCCGTGGGCTGGACGCAGCACTCGGTGGGCGTGCAGTACATCAGGGCCGCCTCGATCCTGCAGTTGCTGCTCGGCAACATGGGCCGTCCGGGCGGCGGGATCATGGCGCTGCGCGGCCACGCCAGCATCCAGGGCTCGACGGACATCCCGACGCTGTTCAACCTGCTGCCGGGATACATCGCGATGCCGCACGCCCACCGCCACGACGGCCTCGACGACTACCTGGAACGGGAGGGCTCCGACACCGGCTGGTGGGGCAACCGGCGGGCGTACGTCGTCAGCCTGCTCAAGGCGTGGTGGGGCGACGCGGCGACCGAGGAGAACGACTACCGCTTCGACTACCTGCCGCGGCTCACCGGCGACCACGGCCACTACTCGACGGTCATGGGCCAGATCGACGGGAAGGTCAAGGGCTACTTCGTCGTGGGGGAGAACCCCGCGGTCGGGTCCGCCAACGGCAAGGCGCAGCGGCTCGGCCTGGCCAACCTCGACTGGCTGGTCGTCCGCGACCTCGTGACGGTCGAGACCGCGACGTTCTGGAAGGACGCGCCCGAGATCGAGACCGGGGAGCTGCGGACGGAGGAGATCGGCACCGAGGTCTTCTTCATGCCGGCCGCGACCCACGTGGAGAAGGAAGGCACCTTCACCAACACCCAGCGCCTGCTGCAGTGGCGGGAGAAGGCGCTCGACCCGCCGGAGGACTGCCGCAGCGACCTGTGGTTCTACTACCACCTCGGCAAGCGGATCAGGCGGCGGCTCGGCGACGACGACATCGACCGGCCGGTGATGGAGCTGACCTGGGACTATCCCGAGATCGGCGAGCAGCGCGACCCGTCCGCCGAGGCCGTGCTGCGGGAGATCAACGGCGCGGACGCCGACGGCCGTCCGCTGGCGTCGCTGCGCGAGCTGAAGCCGGACGGCTCGACGAGCTGCGGCTGCTGGATCTACTGCGGGGTGTACGCCGACGGGGTCAACCAGGCGGCCCGGCGCAAGCCGCACACCGAGCAGGGTCCCGTCGCGCTCGAATGGGGCTGGGCGTGGCCGGCCAACCGGCGCATCCTCTACAACCGCGCCTCGGCCGACCCCGAGGGCCGCCCGTGGAGCGAGCGGAAGAAGTACGTCTACTGGGACGCCGGGCAGGGCCGGTGGGTCGGCCCCGACGTGCCGGACTTCGAGGAGGACAAGGCGCCCGGCTACGTGCCCCCGGAGGGGGCCAAGGCGCAGCACGCGCTGGCCGGCACCGATCCGTTCATCATGCAGTCGGACGGCAAGGGCTGGCTGTACGTGCCGTCGGGCCTGTCGGACGGCCCCCTGCCCACCCACTACGAGCCGCACGAGTCGGCGGTGCGCAACACGTTGTACGGGCAGCAGTCCAACCCGGCCCGCCGGACCATCGACCGGCCGGAGAACCCGTACAACCCGGCGCTGTCGCCCCGGTTCCCGTACGTCTTCACCACCAGCCGGTTGACCGAGCACCACACGACCGGCGCGATGAGCCGGCCCCTGCCGTACCTGGCCGAGCTCCAGCCCGAGGCGTTCTGCGAGGTGTCCAGGGAGATGGCCGAGGAGCTCGGCCTGGAGAACGGCGGCTGGGCGACGATCGTCACCGCCCGCACCGCGATCGAGCTGCGCGTGCTGGTGACCGGCCGGGTACGGCCGCTGCGGATCAACCGCAGGACCGTCCACCAGGTGATCATGCCCTACCACTGGGGCTACGGCGGAGGCGGCGTGATCACCGGGGACGTCGTCAACGACCTGGCGTCGGTCGTGCTCGACCCGAACGTCTACATCCAGGAGAGCAAGGCCGGCACCTGCGACGTCCTTCCGGGACGGCGCCCGCGCGGCCAGGCGCTGCTCGACCTGATCGAGAGGTACCGCCATGGCTGAGCGGATGGGCTTTTTCACGGATACGACCGTCTGCATCGGCTGTAAGGCGTGCGAGGTGGCATGCAAGGAGTGGAACGACGTGCCCGACGACGGGTTCGTGTTCCGCGCCACCTCCTACGACAACACCGGTTCGCTCGGCGCCAGCACCTGGCGGCACGTCGCGTTCGTCGAGCAGGACGGCCGCTGGCTGATGATGTCGGACGTGTGCAAGCACTGCACCCACGCCGCCTGCCTCGACGTCTGTCCCACCGGGGCGTTGTTCCGCACCGAGTTCGACACCGTCGTCGTCCAGTCCGACGTGTGCAACGGCTGCGGCTACTGCGTGCCCGCCTGCCCGTACGGGGTGATCGACCGCCGGGAGGACGACGGCCGGGCCTGGAAGTGCACGCTCTGCTACGACCGGCTGCGCGGCGGCATGGAACCGGCCTGCGCCAAGGCGTGCCCGACCAAGTCCATCCAGTTCGGGCCGCTCGACGAACTGCGGGAGCGGGCCCAGGAACGCGTCGAACGGCTGCACGCCGAGGGCGTGACCGACGCCCGGCTGTACGGCGAGAGCCCGGACAACGGCGTCGGCGGCACGGGCGCGTTCTTCCTCCTGCTGGACGAGCCGGAGACGTACGGCCTGCCGCCGGACCCGGTGGTGACCACCCGCGACCTGCCCGCGATGTGGCGCTGGGCCGGCGGCGCCGCGCTCGCCCTCGCCGTGGGCGTGGCCGCGTGCTTCGCCGGGAGAAAGCCGTGATCGTTTCAGTGGATTCGGTGGCTTTCGTGGGTTCGGTGGGGAGGATCTGATGCCGAAAGGCCAGGGCGAGGTGGTGCCGGAGGCGCCGTTCCGGTCGTACTACGGCCAGCCGGTCGTCAAGCAGCCCATCTGGCACGAACCCCACATGCCGACGTACCTGTATCTGGGCGGACTGTCCGGCGCGGCGGGCGCGATGGCGGCGGCCGCCCGCCTGGCCGGGCACGACCGGCTCGGGCTGGCCGCCCGGGCCGCCGCCTTCACC
>QFZU02000079.1 GCA_003260025.2 Microbispora triticiradicis
TTGAACCGGGTGCGGCAGCAGGTCATCCAGTTGCTGCACGGTTACCAGGGCAAGGAGCCGGCGGCGGCGGGCGGGCCGCAGGAGTCGGCGCCGTCGACGTCGCTGGTGCTGGACCAGTTCGGGCGGAACCTGACCCAGGCCGCGCGGGAGGGCAAGCTCGACCCGGTGATCGGCCGGGACAAGGAGATCGAGCGCGTCATGCAGGTGCTGTCGCGCCGTACGAAGAACAATCCGGTGCTGGTCGGCGAGCCCGGTGTGGGCAAGACCGCGGTGGTGGAGGGCCTGTCCCAGAAGATCGTCAAGGGTGAGGTGCCCGAGACGCTGAAGGACAAGCAGCTCTACACCCTCGACCTCGGCGCGCTGGTGGCCGGGTCGCGCTACCGCGGCGACTTCGAGGAACGCCTGAAGAAGGTCGTCAAGGAGATCCGTACCCGGGGCGACATCATCCTGTTCATCGACGAGCTGCACACGCTGGTCGGCGCGGGCGCCGCGGAGGGCGCCATCGACGCGGCGAGCATTCTGAAGCCCCCGCTCGCGCGGGGCGAGCTGCAGACCATCGGCGCCACGACGCTGGACGAGTACCGCAAGCATGTGGAGAAGGACGCCGCGCTGGAGCGGCGGTTCCAGCCGATCCAGGTGGCCGAGCCGAGCCTGTCGCACACGATCGAGATCCTCGCAGGTGCGGCGGGAGCGCCGGGAGAAGGAGTGGAAGGCCGGCGACATGGACGTCGTGGCCGAGGTCACCGAGGAGCTCATCGCGGAGGTGCTCGCGGCGGCCACCGGCATCCCGGTCTTCAAGCTCACCGAGGAGGAGTCGCAGCGGCTGCTCCGCATGGAGGACGAGCTGCACAGGCGGATCATCGGGCAGGACGACGCCATCAAGGGCCTGTCGCGGGCGATTCGCCGCACCCGCGCCGGTCTGAAGGATCCGCGCCGTCCGGGTGGTTCCTTCATCTTCGCCGGTCCGTCGGGCGTGGGTAAGACCGAGCTGTCCAAGGCGCTGGCGGAGTTCCTGTTCGGGGACGAAGACGCGCTGATCATGCTGGACATGTCCGAGTTCATGGAGAAGCACACCGTCTCGCGGCTGTTCGGCTCCCCGCCTGGCTACGTCGGGTACGAGGAGGGCGGCCAGCTGACCGAGAAGGTGCGGCGCAAGCCGTTCTCGGTGGTGTTGTTCGACGAGGTCGAGAAGGCCCACGGGGACATCTTCAACTCGCTGCTGCAGATCCTGGAGGACGGCCGGCTGACCGACGCCCAGGGCCGGGTGGTGGACTTCAAGAACACCGTCATCATCATGACGACCAACCTCGGCACCCGGGACATCTCTGAGCTGCGGCCGGGCCAGGTCGTCAGGATCGACATCGAGGGCGAGGGCGACAACGCCAGGTTCGTCTTCACCGGCGAAGCCGGTCCCTCGCATGTGGCCGGCGGGGCGGCTCCCGCCGCGCTGCCCGCTCGCTGACCGCGCCCTCAGGCCGGAAGACGGGACACATGCGCGAGGACCAGGCGTTCTGGATCGACACCCGCTCCGACCGGGAGCGCGCACACGGCGGTGACAGTCGCTACACCGAGCTGCTGCGCGACAACATCGGCGAGTTCGACGGCGTCTGGGGCGACATCGCCCCGGTCGCCTTCGCCTGCGCGGCCTGGCGGGTCGCCACGCCTCCCGTCGCCTCCCCGGGGTTCGTGCGGTGGCACCGCCGGATCCTGTCGGCCTCGTGCGCGCGCAACGGCTGGGACGGGTCGATGATCGCCCGCATCAGCCTGGTCTCGCCCCCGCCCGCGGCGCTCACGGCGTCGCGGGCCTGGTGGCGCGACCGGGGCTGGGAGGGGTGGCCGGAGATCTTCGGCCAGTACGTCGAGCCCGCCGAGCGGGATCTCACCAAGATCCCGTTCGTCCGGCCCGTCCTGCTCGTGGACGCGCCGCTGCCGCTCGACGACCTTCCCCCGGTGCCGGACGGCCCCGCCGAGGACCTGCCGGAGCTGGCCCACCGGGCCCTGGTGGTGCTGGTCCGGGAGCTGAACCGGCTGATCGGCCCGATGATCTCGCAGATCGAGGGCCAGGGCGGCTGAGGCCGGCTAGGCCGTGTTTCAGAGCTGGGGTCCGTGTCTCGCCTCGTGCCGTGATGATCTCGGTGTGGGGCGAGGGGATCTTTCAGATGACCGATGGAGGTAATCGCAACCCAGCTCCGTGCCGAGGGCTTCGAGGTCCGCGGCCAGGACGTGGCCCGCCTCTTCCCGATCGTGCGTCACCATGTCAACGCGCTGGGCGGGTACTTCTTCCAGTTTCCGGAGCCGCCCGGCGGCATGCGTCCCTCGCGCGGAACCGGAGGCGCGTGATCAGGTGGCGAGGCAGCCGGGCACCCGCGGCAGGGCGGCAGGCTAGGGGCGAAGACACATAGCCCGCAGTCCGCTGGACGTGCCGTTGGCCCCGCTACGCTCGGCCGGCCGGCCGGCCCCAGAGGTTAGTCCTTCGGGGTCGATTCGCAGTCGCGGAGATAGGTCTCCATGGTGGTGCGGAGATTGTCGGCGGCACGGATGATGAGGGCGAGCTGTTCCGTGGTGAACTCACCCAGCGCCTGACCGAGCTGCAGATGCAGCGGTTCGAAGAAGGCGTCGGCAGCGGCGTTGATCGTCGTGGTCGAGCGCAGGGTCACGACCCGCCGGTCGGAGCCCTCCCGCACGCGCTCGACATGCCCTGCTTTCTCCAGGCGTCCGAGAAGGATCGAGGTCGCACCCGGCGAGAGGCCCACGCGTTCGGCGAGGCGCGCTGGCGTCAGCGGCCGACCACGCTGTTCCGCCTCGATGATCAGCACGATGGCGTCAGCGTCGGTGGTGTGCAGGCGCGCACTGCGGGCGAAGGCCCGTGCCAGTTCCTTCTGCGTGGCGGTGAAGGCCGTGAGGCTGCCCAGCACCTGCTCGTACTCATCACCCGGCTCAGCCTCTGTCATGACCTACCTTTCGACGCCCCCGGTACCTTATGGCAATCCAATATAGTTATGTTGCATAATAATTTTGCCACATAAGGATACAGGGTCGGGGCTCACCAGGCCACCGGACTCACCCAGCCCAGCAGTCGCCCGAGGCCCATCGAAGGAACTCAAGGAGTCGTCACAGTGAACGGATCGATCACCATCGCCGGAGCCGGACTGGCCGGACTCGCCCTCGCCCGCGTCCTGCACGTCCACGGCATAGCCTCGACCGTCTACGAGGCGGAGGCATCGCCCAGCGGACGCACCCAGGGCGGCCAGCTCGATATCCACGACTTCAACGGCCAGGTCGCCCTCCAGCAGTGCCAGCTCATGGACGAGTTCCACTCGATCGTCAACATGGGCGCCGAGGCCATGCGATTCCTCAACCCCGGCGGAGAACTCGTCGGCGAGATCCCCGACGACGGGGAACTGAGCAACCCCGAAGTCCTGCGCGGCGAACTGCGCAGGATCCTGATCGAGTCACTGCCCCACGGCACGATCCAGTGGGGCCACAAGATCGCCTCGGTCAACCCCGGAGACGGCCACCGACCGCACGTGATCAACTTCGCCAACGGCTCGTCGGTCTCAACCGAGGTGCTGATCGGCGCCGACGGGGCCTGGTCGCGGGTCCGGGCCTCCCTCAACGGCGCCATGCCCGAGTACCTGGGAACCCTGTGGGTCGAAACCTTCCTCCACGACGTCGAAAAGAACCACCCGCAGAGCGCCGCACTGGTCGGCAGCGGCGCGATGCTGGCGATGAAGCCGGGCAGGGGAATCTTCGGACACCGCGAGGCGAACGACGTGATCCACACCTACGTCGTACTGAAGAAGCCGCTCGAGTGGATGCAGTCGGTCGACTTCTCCGACCGCGAGCGCGCGCTGACGCTCGTCGCCGAGCAGCTGGGCCGGGGCTGGGCGCCTGAGCTGCTCGAACTGGTCACCCGAGGCGAGACCACGCCGGTCGCACGCCCGATCTGGGGACTCCCGCTGGAACACACCTGGGACCGCGTCCCGGGCATCATGCTCATCGGCGACGCCGCCCACCTCACCCCGCCAGACGGCGACGGCGCAAACTGGGCCCTCTACGATGGCGCCCAGCTCGCACAGGCCATCGCCGCCACACCAGCCGACATCGACACGGCGTTCAACACCTTCGCCGAACAGATGCTGCCCCGCAGCGCCGCGTCCTCGACCGAGGGCTACCAATCCTTCGAGCAAACCTTCGGCTACAACGCACCCGCGAACCTGCGCGACATGATGAACCGCACCAAGACCTACGGCCACCAACACCAGTGAGCGCCCAACACCTGCCCACCGACTCGTGAATCACCCACCCCGCCGGCCTCGGCGGGGGCATTTCGCTCCCAGACCTGCCCACAGATCGTCCAGCGGCATCCCAGCAGGCCACGAGACCCAACACCGCCACCGAGCCGCTCATTTGATCGAAATACCCCCCACAGGTCACAGCCATTCGTTGATCACGGCGATGAGGACGGTCGCCTCGAAGCGGACCGCGAGCTTGTCGAACCGGGTGGCCACCGCCCGGTTCCGCTTCAACCGGTTGATGCCGCACTCGACCGCGTGCCGGGCCTTGTAGTCCTCACGGTCGAAAGCCGGAGGCCGTCCGCCGACCGTGCCCCGGCGCTTGCGGTGGCCAGCCTGGTCGGCGGGTTCCGGAATCGTGCAGCGGATCCCACGCCGACGCAGGTAGGCACGGTTCGCGCGTGATGAGTACGCCTTGTCGCCACGGACCCGCACCGGACGAACCCGTGGCCGGCCCATACCGAGGCGGGGGACCCGGATGGCTTCCAGCACGGTCGTGAACTGAGGCTGTCTCCCCGCTGCCCCGCTGCGACCAGCAGCGATAACGGCTTCTGTCCTTGCTCGCAGGCCAGGTGAATCTTCGTGGTCCAGCCCTCGCGCGACCGGCCCAGGCTGTGATCGTCGGGTTCGTCCTGACGGCCACCCGGCGGTTCCTTCTGGGCTTGGCCGTCGCGCCGAGCACCGGCAGCGTGCTGATGAGCCCGGCAGATCGTGGAGTCGACGTTCACGTCCCAGGTGATCAGCCCTGCTGCGTCCGCCCGGGCCTGCAACCTGGTCAGGACCGTCGACCAGACACCATCGCGTTGCCAGCGACGGAAGAGCCCGTAAACCGTCTGCCAGGGACAGTACTCCGTCGGCAGATCCCGCCACGGGGCCGCCCTCGAATCCCGTCGATCAACCGCCGTCGGCACGCAGACAGCCTGCCCGACACCGCGACCGGCAGCAATGGACCCAGCACCGCCCACTGATCATCGGGAAGATCCCCTCGCCCCACATAGAGATCATCACGGCACGAAGCGAGACACGGACCCCAGTTCTGAAACACGACCTAGGCGGTGGGGGAGGGGCGCAGCCCGTCGAACACGACGGCCAGGGTGCGGTCGCGGACCTCGGGCGACCAGCCGGCGTGCAGCGACGCCTGGCACAGGCCGATCAGCAGCGCCAGCACCTCCGGGACCCCGACGTCCCGCCGTACGGCCCCCGCGCGCTGGGCCGCGGTGAGCAGCGCGGCCACGGCGTCGCGCAGCGCGTCGACGGGCTTGGCCACGATGACCTCGACACCCGCCTCGGCCAGCAGGTCGACGACCGTCCGCTGCTCGGCGGCCTGACCGATCACCCAGGTGAAGAACTGGAAGAACGCGGTGGCCGGCTCGCCGGTGCGCGCGAGGTTCCCGGTCTCCGCGGCGACGCGTACGGCGAGACCCTTGATGATCGCCTGGAGGAGCGCCTCCTTCGTCGGGAAGTGGCGGAAGACGGTCCCGATGCCGACGCCGGCCTTCTGCGCGATCTCCTCGGTGGAGGCGGACGGCCCCTTGAGCGCGAACACGACCTCGGCGGCCTCCAGGATGCGCTGCCTGTTGCGCTGGGCGTCCGAGCGCAGCGATCTGGTCATCGAACCCCCCGCGCCTGGCCGCTCTCCGAGCAGGTGCTCCGCGCCGCTCAACAGGAGCTGTGACTCCGATTCTAGGGGACAGGGCGCGGCGACGCGGAGAGCCGCTCACCCGCCGCCTCGTCGGAAAGAGGTGTGACGAGACGACAACGCCGGCCGGACATGCACGACATGTCCGGCCGGCGCATCGGGGCGGTCCGTGCCTCCCCGTCACCCGGTCGCGTCTACTTCGACTTGTTCTTGTTGTAGACGTCGAAGGCCACGGCGAGCATCAGCACGCCGCCCTTGATCGCCTGCTGCCAGTCGACGCCGAGGCCGAGCAGCGACATGCCGTTGTTCATCACGCCCATGACCAGGCCGCCGACGATGGCGCCGACGACGCTGCCGACGCCGCCCGACGCCGAGGCGCCGCCGATGAAGGCCGCGGCGATGGCGTCGAGCTCGAAGTTCGTGCCCGCCTTGGGAGTGGCCGCGTTGAGCCGGGCGGCGAACATCAGCCCGGCGAGGGCGGCCAGCACGCCCATGTTGACGAACACCCAGAACTTCGTCTTCTTGGTCGCGATGCCCGACAGCGCGGCCGCGCGCTCGTTCCCGCCGACGGCGTAGATGTGCCGGCCGACCACCGTGCTCGTCGTGACGAACGAGTACGCCGCGGTCAGCACGATCACCACCAGGCCGACGATCGGCAGGCCCTGGTAGACCGCGAGGACCCAGGCGAACGCCCCGATCACGGCGACGATCGCGACGGCCTTGAGCACGAACCACTGCATGGCGGGCACGCTGAGGCCGTACTCACGGCGCCGGGCGCGCGAGCGCCAGTCGTTCCACACGATCACCGCGGCCCCGGCGAGCCCGAGCAGCATGGTCACCAGGTGCAGGTCGCCGGCGCCGATCTCCGGCACGAAGCCCGACCCGAGCTGCCGGAACCCGGAGGGGAACGGCGCGATCGACTGCCCCTGCAGCACGACCATGCTGAGGCCGCGGAACAGCAGCATGCCGCCGAGCGTGACGATGAACGCCGGGATGCGGGCGTAGGCGATCCAGAAGCCCTGGAACGCCCCGATCAGCCCACCCGTGACGAGCGCGCCGACCACGACCAGCGGCCACGGCAGGCCCCAGTTCACGATCGCCACCCCGGTGACCGCCCCGACGAACGCCGCCACCGAGCCGACCGACAGGTCGATCTCCCGGTTGATGATCACCAGCATCATGCCGATCGCCAGGACCAGCACGTAGCCGTTCTGCATGATCAGGTTGGTGACGTTCAGCGGCTTGAGCAGGATGCCGTCGGTCAGGATCTCGAACAGCACGACGATGACGACCAACGCGGCGATCATCCCGTACTGCCGGAGGTTCCCCCGCAGGCGGGGACCGGACGACCCGCCCGAGGACGCGGGGGTGGTCGCCGGGCGGTCCACCACGGTCATCGGGCCACCGCCGGTGTGTTCGTCATCAGCCTCATGACAGCCTCCTGTGTCGCTTCCCGCCGTCCGAGCTCACCGGTGATCCGCCCCTGGCTCATCACGTAGATCCGGTCGCACATGCCGAGGAGCTCGGGCAGCTCCGAGGAGATGAGCAGTACGCCCTTGCCCTCGGCGGCGAGCCGCTGGACGATCGTGTAGATCTCGTACTTCGCGCCCACGTCGATGCCCCGGGTGGGTTCGTCGAGGATGAGCACGTCGGGGTTGGTGTACATCCACTTGCTCAGCACGACCTTCTGCTGGTTGCCGCCGCTGAGGTTGCCGGTCTTGGTGAAGACGCCGGGCGCCTTGATCCGCAGCCGGTGGAGGAACCCCTCGGCGTCGGCCACCTCCCGGTGCAGGTCGATGACCGAGCGCCGCGAGACGCGGTGCAGGTTCGCCAGCGTGACGTTGCGCCGGATGTCCTCCTCCAGCAGCAGGCCGAGCTCCTTGCGGTCCTCGGTGACGTACGCGAGACCGGCCGCGATGGCGTCGCCCACCGTGGCCAGGTGCAGCTCGCGGCCGTCCTTCCGGAGCGTGCCGCTGATCCGCGCGCCGTAGGACCGGCCGAAGACGCTCATCGCGAGCTCGGTACGGCCGGCGCCCATGAGCCCGGCGATGCCCACGATCTCGCCGCGCCGCACGGTGAGACTCGCGTCGCGGACGACCTGCCGGTCCGGGACCGTGGGGTGGAAGACGTTCCACCCCTCGATCTCGAACAGCACGTCGCCGATCTCCGGGGTGCGCGGCGGGTAGCGGTGGTCGAGGTCGCGCCCCACCATGCCCCTGATGACGCGGTCCTCGTCCACCCCGTCGGCGACCTCGAGCGTCTCGATCGTCCGGCCGTCCCGCAGGATCGTGATCGCGTCGGCCACGGCCATCACCTCGTTCAGCTTGTGCGAGATGAGGATCGAGGTGATGCCGTGGTCGCGCAGGTCACGCAGGAGCCGCAGCAGGTTCTCGCTGTCGGTCTCGTTGAGCGCGGCGGTCGGCTCGTCGAGGATGAGCAGCTTCACGTCCTTCGCCAGGGCCTTGGCGATCTCGACGAGCTGCTGCCTGCCCACTCCGAGCGCGTTCACCGGGGTGTCCGGGTCCTCGCGCAGGCCCACCTTCTCCAGCAGGCGCACGGTCTCGTCCGACGTGGCGTGCCAGTCGATGACCCCGCGCCGCGCCCGCTCGTTGCCGAGGAAGACGTTCTCCGCGATGGACATGCCCGGGATGAGCGCGAGCTCCTGGTGGATGATGACGATGCCCGCCGCCTCGCTCTGCCGCAGGCCGCGGAAGGCGCAGGGGCGGGAGTCGAGGAGGATCTCCCCCTCGTAGCTCCCGTGGGGGTAGACCCCGCTGAGCACCTTCATCAGGGTGGACTTCCCGGCGCCGTTCTCGCCCACGAGGGCGTGGACGGTCCCGCGCTCGACGTCGAAGTTCACGTCGTCGAGCGCGCGGACACCGGGGAACTCCTTGGTTATCCCCCGCATCCGGAGGATATGGTCGGGCATCGGAGGCCCCTTTCGTGCCGTGAACCCGCGAGGCTCAGCCGGTGAGCTGGGCCTCGGTGTAGTAGCCGCCGTCGACCAGGATCTGCTTGTAGTTGTCCTTGTCGACCGACACGGGCTTCAGCAGGTACGACGGCACCGTCTTGACGCCGTTGTTGTAGCTGTCGGTGTTGTTGACCTCGGGCTTCTTGCCCTGGACGACGGCGTCGGCCATCGAGGCCGCCACCTTGGCCAGCTCGCGGGTGTCCTTGTAGACGGTCTGCGTCTGCTCGCCCGCGATGATCGACTTCACCGAGGCCAGCTCGGCGTCCTGGCCGGTGATGATCGGCAGCGGCTTGCCGGAGGAGCCGTACCCGACGCTCTTCAGCGCCGAGATGATGCCGATGCTGATTCCGTCGTACGGCGAGAGCACCGCGTCGATCTTCTCGGACGTGTAGTTCGCGCTCAGCAGGTTGTCCATGCGGGCCTGGGCGGTGGCGCCGTCCCAGCGCAGCGTCGCGGCCTGCTCCAGCTTCGTCTGCTTGCTGCGCACCACGAGCTTGCCCGAGTCGATGTACGGCTTGAGCACCGACATGGCGCCGTTGAAGAAGAACACGGTGTTGTTGTCGTCGGGGGAGCCGGCGAACAGCTCGATGTTGAACGGGCCCTTGCCGTCCTTCAGCCCCAGCTTGTCCTCGATGTAGCCCGCCTGCTGCACGCCGACCTGGAAGTTGTCGAACGTGGCGTAGTAGTCCACGTTGGGGGTCTTCATCAGCAGCCGGTCGTAGGCGATGACCGGGATCTTCTGGTCGGCCGCCTGCTGCAGCACGTCGGTGAGGGCGGCGCCGTCGACGGCCGCGACGACGAGCACCTTCACACCCTTGGTGATCATGTTCTCGACCTGGGAGACCTGGGTCTCCACCACGTCCTCGGCGTACTGCAGGTCGGTGTCGTAGCCCAGCGACTTGAACTGCTGGACCATGTTGTCGCCGTCCTTGACCCAGCGCTCGGACGACTTGGTGGGCATCGCGATGCCCACGGTCCCCTTACCGCCGGCGGTCGTGTTCCCGCCGTCCCCGCTGCTGCTGTTGCCGCACGCGGCCGCCAGCAGCAGTAACAGCCCTGCCACCAGCGCGCCTGTGAATTTGCGCATGAGACAATCTCCTTCGGAATGGTTGTTCCTCGCGTCCCGCCGGGGGCCTAGACCGGCGGGGTGCGGTTTTCCCGCCCGGCCATGGAGCCGGGCGGAAGCTCTCAGGGGCTCATGCCGGTGCTCTCCCTGACCACGAGTTCGGGCTCGACCAGGCGCGCCGGCTCGCCGTCGCGGCTCGCGATGCGGTGCAGCAGGAGCCGGAACGCCTGCCGGCCGAGCTCGCCGAAGTCCTGCCGCACCGTGGTCAGCGGCGGCCAGAAGTACGCCGCCTCCGGCACGTCGTCGAACCCCACGACGCTCACGTCCTCGGGCACCCGCCGGCCCGCCTCCCGCAACGCCCGCAACACCCCCATCGCCATATGATCATTGGCCACGAACAC
>QFZU02000008.1 GCA_003260025.2 Microbispora triticiradicis
GCCGCGGCCCTCCGGCCGCGGCGGCCTCTTCGCGTCTCAGAGCGTACGGGCGGCCGCGAACGTGCAGATCGCGGCCGCGAGCATGAGCGCGTGGAGGATCATGTGCTCCAGGTTGGGGCGCGGGCGGTCCCCCCGGCGCGGCAGCACGATGACGGTCTTCGCGTAGGTCCGGGCGTGCAACGCGGCCCAGCTCTCCCCGGTGCCCGCCGTCGCCCAGGGGACCGTCACGGCGGCCAGGTAGGGAAGCCACCACAGCGCGAGGCCGTTGAGGACGGCGAGCAGTTCCAGCGCCCCGCCGACGTACGCCAGGGCGGGCAGCCCGGCGCCGGCCGCCCAGGCGAGAAGCACGGCCGGGAGCGCCATGACCGGTGCATTGATCGCCACCTCGGCGACCTGCTCCGACCGCCTCGCCTCCCGCACGTTGTTGAACGGGAACAGGTCCACGAGCGTGGTGAGAACGAAGTAGGCGTCGGCCAGGACAAGCAGGACGAGCGCGACGGAGACCATGGGGCTTCCTTTCCGTGCGGCTGGGGGGTCAGGCGCCGTAGCGCGCCTCGACGCCCGCGAGGAAGGTCGAGACGGCGATGTCGAACCAGGCGTCGTAGTACGCGGTGGGCGCGGCCGGCGGCTCGGGGGTGTCGCCGAACTCGGCGAGGGCGTGGCCGGTCACGAGGATGTAGAGGGACTGCACGAGATACAGCGCCTCCTCGTCGGTCACCCGCAGGCCCGCGTTCATGGCGGCCAGCACCGTCGGGACGGCCCGCTCGAACACCTGCGGAGACGCGTGCCGTACGGCGACGACGGCGGCCGCGCCGGGGTGGGCCCGCAGTGCCCGGCGAAGCCCCTGGGCCACGTCCGTGAGCAGGTCGCGCCACCCGCCGCCCGGAGTGACCGACGCGATCACCTCCGCGGCCACCCTGTCGGCGACCGACTGGAGCAGCGCGGCCTTGTTGGGCACGTGGTAGTAGAGCGATGCCGCCCTGACCTGGAGGCGGGCGGCGAGCGTGCGCATGGAGAGCGCCGCGACGCCCTCCTCGTCGAGGACCTGCAGCGCGGCGCGCAGGACCGCTTCGGTGTCGATACGGGCGGCCGGGCTCACAAGCAGTCCTTTCTAACATCGTTAGGCTGATTCTAACGCTGTTAGAAAGGCGGTGCAAGACGCCGGGGGCGGTAGTGTCGTGACGTGGCGCGCAGAGGAGGCGGGGCGGTGCCGGCGGACCTGGTGCCTCGGCTGCGCCTGGCCCGCGACCGCATCGACCGCGACTACCGGAGCGATCTCGATCTCGACGGGCTCGCCGCGGTCGCCGGGATCTCCAAGTTCTACTTCGTCCGCTGTTTCGAGGCGGTGTACGGCGAGACGCCGATGCGTTATCTCACCCGGCGCAGGCTGGAGCGCGCGCAGGACCTGCTGCGCGGGGCCAACCTGACGGTCACCGAGATCTGCATGGCGGTCGGGTTCACCAGTCTCGGGTCGTTCTCGGCCAAGTTCCGGCGGCTGGTGGGGGAGAGCCCGAGCGAGTACCGCGACAGGTGGGCGGCGCGCGGCGGCCCCCACGTCCCCGGCTGCTACCTGTTCATGTCAGGCGTGCTCGACCTCGGAGCGCACCGCGTCTCCGACTCTGCAATTTTGGAGAAGCCCAGGTCAGCAGGGCGGCAGTAGCGTCTACGCATGATTACGAACGTCTCTCTGGTCACCGTCTACTGCAAGGATCAGGACGAGGCCCGCGACTTCTACGTGGACGTCCTCGGCTTCGTCACGAGGACCGACGTCACGCTGGACGGATATCGCTGGCTGACCGTCGGCCTTCCCGATCGTCCGGAGCTGGAGATCACCCTGATGAAGCCGGGGCCTCCGCTGGACGAGGAGGGTGCCGACTTCTATCGCAGGCAACTCGACAAGGGGCAGGCCGGCGGCCTGGGGCTCGCCGTGGACGACTGCCGGAAGACCTACGAGGAGCTCACCGCCAAGGGGGTGACGTTCCTGCAGGAGCCGGCGGAGCGGCCGTACGGGGTCGAGGCCGTCATGCGGGACAACCAGGGCAACTGGCTCGTCCTCGTGGAGTCGAAGCAGTTCACGCCGGAGGACTTCGCCTGACGGCGGCACGGCTCGCGGAGAGGCCCGGTCCCCGATGCGGGGGCCGGGCCTCTCCGTCAGCTGACAGACTGCGTCCTCCCTGGCCGGCTCCGTGATCAACATCGGTCCCGTGCCGGTACGGTCGGTCCACGAGTATCACCCCAGATGGGGACCGTTTGGAGGAATGACGACATGCGGCATATAGTTAGCAAAGGTAATGACTCATGCTAACGAACGCCCAGAACTTGCGCAGCGACGCCGCTCTCGCGTCCGCCCTGCGCGTGTCCCTCGCGCGGCTGACGCGGAGGATGCGCAAGCAGGCCGCGCACCACTCACTGACACCCACACAGCTCGCGACGCTCGTCGCCGTCGAGCGCCACACCGCGATGACCCCCGGCGAGCTCGCGGAGCACGAGAAGGTGCAGCCGCCCTCGATGACCCGCGTGATCGCCAAGCTGGAGGCCCGGGGCCTGCTGGAACGCACCCCGCATCCGACCGACCGCCGGCAGGTGACGGTCAGCGTGACGCCGCAGGGGGCGGCGCTGCTCAAGGAGGAGCGCCGGACGAAGGAAGCCTGGCTGGCGCAGCGGCTCAAGGACCTGACGCCGGAGGAGAGGGCGGCACTGCGGGCGGCGGCGCCGATCCTGGAGAAGCTGTCGACGATGTAGGCGGCATGTTCCGCTCGCTGCGGAACCACAACTACCGGCTGTTCGCCGCCGGTGGGGTCGTCTCCAACGTCGGCACCTGGATGCAGCGCACCGCCCAGGACTGGCTCGTCCTCGACCTCGCCCACAACAGCGGCTCGGCCCTCGGCGTGACCGTCGCGCTGCAGTTCCTGCCCACGATGCTGTTCGGGATGTTCGGCGGCGTGATCGCCGACCGGTATCCCAAGCGTAGGGTGCTCATGGCCGCCCAGACGCTCATGGGCCTGCTCGCGCTCACCATGGGCGTGCTGGTCCTCACCGGAACGGCCCAGGTCTGGCACGTGTACGCCATGGCGTTCACGCTCGGTCTGGTGTCCTGCGTCGAGGTGCCGACGCGGCAGTCGTTCGTGGTCGAGATGGTGGGCAGGCGCGACCTGCCCAACGCGATCGCGCTGAACAGTTCGACCTTCAACCTCGCGCGGGTCGTCGGCCCGGCGCTGGCCGGGCTGCTGATCTACTGGATGGGCACCGGCCCGATCTTCGTGCTGAACGCCGTGTCGTTCGCCGCCGTGATCACCGGGCTCGCGCTGATGCGGTCCTCCGAGCTGCGCTCGCCGGAGCCGGTGCCGCGGGGCAAGGGACAGTTGCGGGAGGGCCTGCGGTACGTCGGCGGCCGGCCCGACCTGTTGCTGCCGCTGCTGATGGTGGCGTTCATGGCGATCTTCGCGCAGAGCTTCTCGACGAGCATCGCGCTGATGGCCAAGCAGGTGTTCGGCGCGGGGGCGTCCTCGTTCGGCATCGCGTCCAGCGCGTTCGCCGTCGGGGCGTTCGGCGGCGCGCTGCTGGCCGCCCGGCGGGTCAAGCCGAGCCGCCGGTTCCTGATCGCCGGCGCGCTGTGCTTCGGACTGTTCCAGATCGCCTCCGGGCTCGCCCCCGGTTATCCGGCCTTCCTGCTGCTGCTGGTCCCGGCGGGAATGGCGATGATCACCGTGAACACGACCGCGAACACGATCGTGCAGCTCGGCGCGTCGCCCGAGATGCGCGGCCGGGTGATGGGCATCTACGTGCTGGTCTTCACCGGGGGAGCCCCGATCGGAGCGCCGCTGGTGGGCTGGCTCGCCGAGGTGACCGGTCCCCGCCTCGCGGTCGCCGCCGCGGGCGCGCTGAGCATGTGCGGGGTCTGCCTGGCCGTGCTGGTCACCCGCATGGTCGCGGCCCGAGTGGAGCGCGGGGAAGAATCGACGCGTGAGCAGATTGTTCGTGGCGCTGCTGCCGCCGCCTGAGGCGCTGGCGGAGATCGCCACGGCGGTCGAGCCGGTACGGGCCGGGTGGCCGGAGCTGCGCTGGGTCGATCCCGCCCTGTGGCACGTGACCGTGGCCTTCCTCGGCGAGGTGCCCGACGAGGTCCTGCCCGAGCTGCGCGTACGGCTGGCCCGGGCGGCGGCCCGGCATCCCGCGCAGACGGTGTCGTTCGGCGGCGCCGGAGCCTTCCCCTCCCCGGCCCGGGGCCGCATCTTCTGGCTGGGCCTCGACGCCGGCCCGGCGCTGACGAGACTGGCCCAGTCGGTGGCGGCCGGCGCGCGGCGGGCCGGGGCGGAGGAGACGGACCGCAAGCGGTTCCATCCCCATCTCACCCTGGCCCGCTCCAGAGCCCGTTCAGGCCACGGCGACGACCTGCGCCCCCTGGTCGGCGGCGCGCTGGGCGCCTTCGGCGGGCGGCGCTGGGAGGCGACGTCGGTCCACCTCGTGCGCAGCCACACCGGCGCGACCGTGCGGTACGAACAGGTCGAGGCGTACGCATTGGCGGTGCGCGGCTAGGCTCCATGACGTGGATCGTCCTCGACGCTGGCTGCTGCCCACGGTGCTCGCGCTGCTCGTGCTCATCGTGGTCGTCGGCGCGCTGCTCAACAACGCCTGATCACGGGCCCGATCACCAGGCGTACTCCTCCGGGGCGGTCCGGAAGCCGGGGAAGATCTCGTCGAGCCGGGCGAGCGCCTTGTCGTCCAGCTTGATCTCCAGCGCCCGCAGCGTCCCGTCGAGCTGCTCGACCGTACGGGGACCGATGATCGGCGCGGTGACCGCCCGCTGGTGCAGCAACCAGGCCAGCCCCACGTTGGCCGGGTCCTCGCCGAGCTCGTCGCAGAACGCCTCGTACGCCTCGATCTTGTCGCGGTGCCTGTCGAGCTGCGCGACGATGCGGTCGTCCGCGGACCGTCCCTTGTCGATCTTGCGGAGGATGCCGCCGAGCAGGCCGCCCGCCAGCGGGCTCCACGGGATCAGGCCGAGGCCGTAGTCCTCGCAGGCCGGGATGACCTCCAGCTCGGGGGCGCGGACGAGCAGGTTGTAGTGGGACTGCTCGCTGACCAGGCCGAGCGAGCCGCGACGGCGGGCCGACTCCTGCGCCTTGGCGATGTGCCAGCCCGCGAAGTTCGACGAGCCGACGTACAGGATCTTGCCCTGCTGCTTGAGGATGTCCATGGCCTCCCAGAACTCCTCGAACGGGGTGTCCCGGTCGATGTGGTGGGCCTGGTAGACGTCGATGTAGTCGGTCTGCATCCGGCGCAGCGAGGCCTCCGCGGCCCGCCGGATGTTCAGCGCCGACAGCTTCTCCTCGTTCGGCCAGTCGCCCATCGAGCCGTACAGCTTGGTGGCGATGACCGTCTTCTCGCGGCGGCCCCCGCCCTGGGCGAACCAGCGGCCGATGATGTTCTCGGTGATCCCCTCGCCCTTCTTCCAGCCGTAGACGTTGGCCGTGTCGAAGAAGTTGATCCCGAGCTCGTGCGCGCGATCCATGATCGCGAAGGAGTCGTCCTCCGTGGTCTGCGGACCGAAGTTCATGGTCCCCAGGCAGAGCTTGCTGACCAGCAGGCCGGTGCGGCCGAGATGTCCGTATTCCATGTCCTCCACCCTAGGAACCTGGAGTGGACTCCAGTCGAGTGCCGGCATGTGCACGCTCGGCGCGGCGGCGGGAATTGTTGCCGGAGCGGGTGGAGGGCCGGCCCTCCGTTGCAGCGGCGGACCGGCCCCGGCGTCGCGGCGTCCGGACCAGAGGACCTCCGCTGTGACCGATCCCGGCATGACGGGATCGGTCACCAGTGTCGTCCAGCCGCCGTGGAATGTGGTCCGCGCTTTGTTGCGCGGCAGGGAGTGCAACAATTCGCCTCCCCTCTGACCTGCGACGACTCCGGAAGGCGGGCGGCCGTCGCGGCGAGGTGCCGCGTACGGCGGGGACCGCAGGCCCGCCGCGCGGGGAGGCGCCGGCGGACGGGCCCACTGATATTGCGAACCGCCCGCTACATGTTGCTTTTGACGATTTACTGCTCGTGTGCGGTGGCGGCGTGGCCCACTCTTGAGGCAGCCGCCGGGCCGGCCGGGAGTTGCAGCTCCCGGCCGTCGTACACGTCCCGCGGCCCACCGCAGCGCAGTCCGGACCGGAGGAGTTCGTCGTGAGCAAGGCACAGCACAACGACGTACGGGAGTCTGCCGCCGTATCGCCGAACTGGCGGGCGGGCGTGTTCGTCGTGATCCAGGTCGTGGTGGTCGTCCTGCTGGTGGCGGGTTACGACCTGCCGACCACGCTGGCCGTGGTGGTGGGCACCGGCCTCGCCGCCGGGCACGTCATCCGCCAGGTGTTCGGACCCCTGCTTCCGGGCCGGGACGCGCGATGAGTCCGGGGCAGGCCGGCCGGGGGCGTCCGGCCCCCGACCTCGACCCGCACAGGGGCCCGCTCATGGCGCTCGCGTGGGCCCTGTTCGTGCTGCGTCCCCCGCGGGGGCACGACGGCCACCGGACCCTGGAGGAGATCGGCCGCCTCATCAACTACGACAAGAGCAGGGTCTCCAGGCTGACCAACGGGAAGGAACTGCCGTCGCTGGGGCCCATGAGGGCATACCTCGCGATTCACGGCGTCGAGGACACCGGGCCGTGGGAGCGGCTGCGCGACCTCGCGGAGAAGTCCGGCGAGGGGGCGGACGAGCTCCGGCGGTTCGCGGAGGCCTTCGTCGAGCTGGGCACCACGAGCCTGCCGGAGCAGTTCGCCGCACAACAGGTGGGGACCGCGCAGGACCTCCTCGCCTCCTGGACCCCTCCCGCCGCCTCCACCGAGGAGGGCGACGACTCCGGCTCCGTACGGCCGGGCGGACAGGGAGAGGGCGGCGCCTCCACCGGGGAAGGCGGCTCCGGGCCGGGCGGATCGGGAACGGGCGGCTCCGGGTCGGGTGGGTCGGGGACGGGTGGGCCGGGGTCCGGAGGGGGTGGCGGATCGCGCGGCGGCCGGGCGGCGCGGATCCGGTGGACGGCGGGTCTCGCGGCCGGGCTGGTCGTGGTGGTGGCCGCCGTCACCGTCATCAGCCTTCGGGCGGACGGCGGCGGCCCCGTGTCGCGGAGCCCCGCGTCTCAGGACTCCGCGCTCGCGGCCTGCCGGCGGCCCACGGCGCAGCTGCGGATCGCCTCCTCGACCGACAAGTCCGCGATCCTCCGCGACCTCGCGCAGCTCTACGGGCCACGCTCCGGCCACGGCGGCTGCGTGACCGTCGTCGTGGACAGCGTCGACTCGGGCATCGCCATGCGGGCGCTGGCCCGAGGGTGGAATCCCGTGACCGACGGCCCGCGCCCGGACGTGTGGGCGCCCGCAGCGCAGGTATGGCTGCAGATCGCCCGTCAGCGGGCCGCCGGGAAGGACGCGCTGAACCTGCTGCCGGAGCGCGCGGGCCCTTCGATCGTCACCAGCCCGCTGACCATCGCCATGCCCGAGCCGATCGCCCGCCGCCAGGGCTGGCCCGGCGAGAGGATCGGCTGGAAGAAGCTGGCCACGATGGCCGAGGACGGCCGGCTGACGCTCGGCAAGACCAACCCCGAATACTCCACCTCGGGCCTGAACGCCACCGTGGCCGCGTTCTACACGCGGACCGGCACCATCGGGGAGCTGGTCCCGAGCGACCTCACCGACCGCGGGAACCAGGAGAAGGTGCGGGCCATTGAGAAAGCCGTGGTCCACTACGGCGACACGACCCTGACCTTCCTCGCCAACCTGCGCCGCGCCGACGACGCCGGGCACTCGACCGACTACATCTCCGCGGTCACCGTCGAGGAGAACAGCGTCGTCGCCTACAACGAGGGTTATCCCTGCGGCAGCCGGTCGGACGAGCCCGGCTGCGCGAAGAGGACCCGGCCGCGTGTCAAGCTCGTCGCCTTCTATCCCACCGACGGCGGCGGCGTCGGCACGATCTACTCCGATCACCCCTACATCCCGCTGAACGGGCTGCCCGACGAGCGGCGCGCCGTCGCCGCCGACTTCCTCCACTTCCTCACCACGTCGAAGCCCGCCCGGGACCGCTTCGCCGAGCTGGGGTTCCGCGGCCCGTCCCACGAGCTCACCGCGAACATCACCCAGGAGAACGGCGCCCTGCCCGACCCCCTGCCCAAGACGCTCAGCGCGCCCCCCGCCGACTTCGTGGACCGGCTCCTGACGGTCTGGCGGCAGCTCAGAAAGCCGGCCAACGTGCTGGTGCTGATCGACACCTCCGGCTCCATGAACTGGAACGCCAAGGACGATCCCAATCGGGCGCCCGGCGAGCCGAGCAAGCTCGACCTGGTCAAGGAGGCGCATGGTCCCCTGCTGGACGGGTTCACCGGCCGCGACCGGGTCGGGCTGTGGCACTTCTCCAGCAGGCGCGTCGTCGACGACGACGTGGTCGAGATGCGGGCCCGGGCCGCCGACGGCAGGACCCACCGCGAGCACCTCGAAGCCGACATCAGGGCCCTTCACCCCGAAGCGGCCACCGCGCTGTACCGCACCGTCGGCGACGCCGTGAAGTCACTGCGCGACCACTACGACCGCGACGCCATCAACGCCGTCGTCGTGCTGACGGACGGCCGCAACGAGACCACCGGCGGTCCCACGCTCAAGGAGCTCAAGCGCGACATCGGCGACCCCCGCCGGCCCGTACGCGTGTTCACCATCGCCTACGGCGGAAAGGCCGACACCGGCGCGCTGCGGCAGATCGCCGAGGCCACCCACGCCCGCGCGTACGAGGCGAGCGACCCCGGCTCGATCGCGGGGGTGCTGACCCACGTCATCTCGAACTTCTGAGGCGGCCACCGGGCGCGACCGGCCTCGGCCTCGTCAGATGCGGTAGTCCCAGTCGAGGCGGCCCTCGCCGAGATCGTCGGCGAGGCCGCGGACGAAGTCGAGCTCGGCCGCGATCTGGGCCCGCTGGTACTCGCCCTCCACGAGGAACAGCGGGGCGATGAAGGTCCGGAGGCCCGCGATCTCGGTGTCGAGCGCGGACAGCCGGGCCTCCAGCGAAGCGATCCGCTGCCGCAGCGCCGCCAGCGCCTCCTGGGGCGGTATCACGGGCAGGAAGGCGAGCGCGGCGGGGAACTCGGGGAACTCCCGGGCCGGGGTGGACAGCATGGCGCGCATCCACTGCCGCAGCGTCTCCCGGCCGGTCTCGGTGGCCTCGTAGACGGTGCGTTCCGGCCTGTTCTCCTCGCGCTCCGTCTCGCGTACGGCCAGGAGCCCGTCGCGGAGCAGGCGCTCGATCGTCTGGTAGACGCTGTTGCGCTGCGCGACGTTGACCACGTCGTCCTTGTGCCGCTCCTTGATCAACTGCTGCATCCGGTACGCGTGCATCGGCGCCTCGCAGACCAGCGACAACAGCGCCATGGCCAGTGGAGAGCGGCGCGTGGGCATGGGCTCCATCGTATTCTTGCCGGGCCATAGTCATAGTATGTATAGTCATAACATGACCAAGAAAGCCATCATCATCGGCGGCGGGATCGCGGGTCCCGTCACGGCCATGGCACTGCGGCGCGCGGGCCTCGACGCCGAGGTCTTCGAGGCGTACGACCGGGGGGCCGACGGGGTCGGCGCCTTCCTCACGCTGGCGGTCAACGGACTGGAGGCGCTGCGGGTGCTCGACCTGCACGACCTCGTCTGCGACCTCGGCATGGACTCGCCGGTGATGGAGATGCGCAACGCCCGTGGCAGGCTGCTCGCGACCACGAGCCAGCCGAGCCGTACGGTCCGGCGTGCCGATCTCTACCAGGCGCTGCGCGACGAGGCCGTACGGCGGGGCGTGCGGATCCACTACGGCAGACGCCTCGTCGACGCGTCGGCCACTTCGAACGGGGTGCGTGCGGTCTTCGCGGACGGCAGTGCGGCCGAGGGCGACCTGCTGGTGGGTGCCGACGGGCTGCGTTCGCGCACCCGCGCCCTCATCGATCCCGGCGCCCCGCGCGCCCGGTACGTCGGACTGCTGAACACGGGCGGCTTCGCCGACGGTGTCGAGGTGCCGGGGCGGCCGGGAGTGTCCTACTTCGTCTTCGGCAGGCGGTGCTTCTTCGGCTACCTGATCCATCCGGAGGGGCAGGTGTGGTGGTTCGCCAACCCGCCGAGCCGCCGGGAGCTCTCCCCGGAGGAGCTCGCGGCGATCTCGCCGGAGCAGTGGCGGGTCAGGCTCATGGACCTGTTCGAGGGCGACGCCGGGCCGATGCGGGAGATCGTCGCGGCGACCCCCCGCATCATGCCTGCCTGGAACACCCACGACTTCCCGACCGTGCCGAAGTGGTTCACCGATCGCATGGTGATCGTCGGAGACGCCGCCCACGCCACCTCGCCGTCCTCGGGGCAGGGTGCGTCGATGGCGATCGAGGACGCGGTGGTGCTCGGGAAGTGCCTGCGCGACGTGCCGGACACGCGGGACGCGTTCGCCGCCTTCGAACGGCTGCGGCGCGAGCGGGTCGAGCGGGTTGTGGCGCACGGCAAGCGCAACGGTGACGGCAAGGCGCCGGGCGTCGCCGGGGCCTTCATCCGCGACCTGTTCCTCCCGGTGGTACTGCGGCAGGTCGAGAAGCGCGACGCCCTGGCCTGGCTGCGCGACCACCGCATCGCCTGGGACGACCGCGTCGCGGTTTAATTGACCGATCGTTCTCGAATGGACTAGGGTCGGGGTCATGGCCAGGACGAAGGAGTTCGACCCCGACACTGTGCTCGAACGGGCGCTCGACCTGTTCTGGCGGCGCGGATACGAGGCCACGTCGATGGCCGACCTGGTCGAGCATCTCGGCATCGGCCGCGCCAGCCTCTACGCCACCTTCGGCGGCAAGCACGACCTCTACCTGAAGGCCCTGGAGCGGTACGTCCAGACCCGCGACCCGAACCTCGTGGAACTGCTGTCCCAGCCCGGTCCCGCGCTGCCGGCCGTACGCGCCCTGGTCGAGCTGTACACCGAGGACGCGATCGGCGACCGCGACCGGCGCGGCTGCATGATCGTGAACGCCGCGGCCGGGCTGCTGCCGGACGACCAGCCCGTCGCCCGGTTCGTCGAGGCCAGCTGGACCGGCCTGGAGACGGCGCTGACCTCGGCGCTGATCCGCGCCCGGGCCCAGGGGGAGATCTCCGCGGAGGCCGACCCCCGGGCGCTGGCGCGGTTCCTGCTCGTCTTCCTGCAGGGGCTGCGGGTGATGGGGAAGGGCCAGGGAGGACCCGCCCGCCTCCGCGACGCCGCCGCCCAGGCGCTCACGCTGCTGCGCTGACCTCCCGGCCGATCCGTCGGCGGGAGGGCTCGCCATACGCCGATTTTAGACCGTTCGTTCCAATATAATCGTGGCCGCGGTGATCGCCGCCACGTCGACCGACCAAGGAGTGCGGATGAGGTTCGCGGACAGGGTGGTGCTGGTCACCGGAGCGGGTTCCGGGGCGGGCAGGGCGGTCGCCCGGGGGTTCGCCCGGGAGGGCGCCGTCGTCGTGGCGGCTTCCCGGGGGCGGGAGGCACTGGAGCAGACCGTCAAGCTCATCGAGGCCGAGGACGGCCGGGCCGCCGCGATCACGGCCGACGTGACCGACTCGTCCGACGTGGCCGGGCTCGTCCGGGAGATCGTCACCCGGTTCGGCCGGCTCGACGTCGCGGTCAACAACGCCGGGATCTTCGCGGGAGGGGCCGTCGCGGACATGCCGGAGGAGGACTGGGCGCGGGTCCTCCACGTCAACACGACGGGCGTCTTCCTCGCCATGAAGCACGAGATCGCCGCGATGCGCGCACAGGGATCCGGAGTGATCGTGAACGTCGCCTCCAACATCGGGGCCCACGTCCGTTTCGCCGGTCTCGGCGCGTACGCCGCGTCCAAGGCCGCCGTCAGCGCGCTCACCCGTACGGCGGCTCTGGAGGAGATCCGGGCGGGCATCAGGATCAACGCGGTCAGCCCGGGACCGCTGGACACGGCGATGTCCCTGCGGCCCGGCGAGTCAGCGGCCGACCGGGCGGCCCGGCTGGCGGACGTGCTGCCGATCGGCCGGGTCGGCGGCCTCGACGAGCTCACCGGGACCGTGCTCTGGCTCGCCTCCGACGACGCCGGCTTCGCCGTGGGGCTCGACCTGGTGATCGACGGCGGCGCCTCGGCGTGACCGTCCCGCGACGGCGCGGGCGTACCGGACGGTCAGGGTGCGCAGGTGGTCGACCAGTTCCGGCGGGCCGGTGACCTCGAAGTCGAGGTCGAGCAGGCCGAGGTGGACGGCGAGGGTGTTCGGGGTGTCCGCGCCCGTGACCAGCACGCAGGTGCGGCCGTCGACGTCCTCCACGACGCCGACGGCGGGGTTGATCCGCTGGGCGACCACCTCGGCGGGGGCGTGGACGAGCACCCGGGCGTGGTGCCGCCAGGCCGCCGCCGACACGCCCCGCGCGACGTACGCCGCCGCGCCGCCCTCGGGCGGGTCCCGGGGCGGGAAGCGGGGGCCGGTGGGCGTGCGCGGCGCGATGCGGTCCACCCGGAACGTGCGCCAGTCGTCCCGGCCGGTGTCCCAGGCCACCAGGTACCAGCGGCGGCCCCAGGAGACGAGCCGGTACGGCTCCACGATCCGGACGCCGGAGGAGCCGTCGTGCGCCCGGTAGTCGAAGCGCAGTCGCTCATGGTCGCGGCAGGCCGCCGCCAGGACGCCCAGCACGGCGGGATCGATCGCCGGGCCCGGCCGGTCCGGAGGCACCGGCTCGCTGTGCGTCTGCAGGGCCCCGACCCGGCGGCGCAGGCGTGAGGGCAGCACCTGTTCGAGCTTGGCGGCGGCGCGCTCGGCCGCCTCCTCGACGCCCGCCACGCCGGCGGCGGCCCGGAGCCCGATCGCCGCGGCCACCGCCTCGTCGTCGTCCAGGAGCAGGGGCGGCATGGCGGTCCCGGCGACCAGCCGGTAGCCGCCGTCCGTCCCCCGGGTGGACTCCACCGGATAGCCGAGCTCGCGCAGCCGGTCGACGTCGCGGCGCACCGTCCGCTCGCTCACGCCGAGCCGGTCGGCCAGGGTCGCGCCGGGCCAGTCGCGTCTGGCCTGGAGCAACGACAACAGGCGCAGCAGCCGCGCCGAGGTTTCCAACATGTTCTCAGTCTGGCGGCACTTCCGGACAGAACCTGTCCGGAAGGGTCCGTAACGTCTTCCTCATGAGCGAGAACACGCAGATCACTCCCTTCCGCATTGACGTCCCGCAGGCCGACCTGGACGACCTGAAGGACCGGCTCGCCCGGACCCGCTGGCCCGACGAGATCCCCGGCACGGGATGGGACTACGGCGTGCCGGTCGAGTACGTGAAGCGGCTGGCCGACTATTGGCGCGACGGGTACGACTGGCGGGCCCACGAGGCCGAGATCAACCGGTATCCCCAGTTCACCACCGAGATCGACGGGCAGAACATCCACTTCCTGCACGTGCGGTCGCCGCACGAGAACGCCCTCCCGCTGATCCTCACGCACGGCTGGCCGGGCTCGATCGCTGAGTATCTGAAGGTCGTCGAGCCGCTGACGAACCCCGAGGACCCGGCGCGGGCGTTCCACCTCGTGATCCCCTCGCTGCCCGGCTTCGGCTTCTCCGGCCCGACGAGGGAGAAGGGCTGGAACCGCTACCGTACGGCGCGGGCCTGGGCGGAGCTCATGCGGCGGCTCGGCTACGACCGGTACGGCGCGGCGGGCAACGACGGCGGGTCGTTCGTCTCGCCCGAGGTCGGCCGGGTGGACCCCGGGCACGTCGTCGGCGTCCACGTCACGCAGATCTTCTCCTTCCCCTCCGGCGACCCGGCGGAGATGGCGAATCTCAGCGACGAGGAGCGGCGGGGCCTGGAGGTGCTGCAGTGGTTCTACGAGAACAAGATGTCGTTCAACATGGTCCACTCGCAGCAGCCGCAGACGTTGTCGTACGGGCTCTTCGACTCGCCGGCCGGGCTGCTCGGCTGGAACGCCCAGCTGTTCGGTGAGGACGTCGACGACGACTTCATCCTGACCAACACGATGCTCTACTGGGCGACCGGCACCGCCACCTCGGCGACCCGGTTCTACTACGAGGACGCGCACGCCGAGCACCCGAAGGAGCCGACGACTGTCCCGCTCGGCCTGGCGATGTTCGAGGGCGACTTCGTGTCCATGCGCACCTTCGCCGAGCGCGACCACAAGAACATCGTCCACTGGAGGTCCTACGGCGAGGGCGGCCACTACGCCGCCCACCTGCGGCCCGACGTGCTCGCCGCCGACCTGCGCGACTTCTACGACGCCCTGCGATGAAGCGGCGCATATCCGGGTTCTTGACCTGATCCGGGGCGTGCGGGGGAATGCCGGTCGCCGCACGCGGAGCGGGCATCGGGAATGATGACCACATGGGGCGAGCAACGGGGCGGACGCGGACGAGATGGATTCCGCGGGCCGTCCTGGCGCTCCTCGCGGCCGCGGGCGTGGCGCTGCCGGGCACCGTGCTGACGGAAACGGCGCTGCCGGGCACGGCGGCGCGGGCCGACGACGGGGAGCGCCTGCTGTTCCGGTTCCGGGACGAGCGCATCACCGAGTCGAGCGGCCTGGCCGTCTCGCCCACCCACAAGGGCATCGTCTACACCCACAACGACAGCGGCCACCTGGCGCAGGTCTTCGCGGTCGGCCCGGACGGCCGCACCCGCGCCACCTTCACGATCGGGAACGCCGAAGCCAGGGACTGGGAGGCCATCGCGGCCTCCGTCGATCCCGCCACCGGCCGCGGGGTGCTGTGGATCGGCGACATCGGGGACAACCTCGCGGACGGCGGGAAGAACGGCTGGCCGGACGTGTCCGTCTACAAGGTCGTCGAGCCCCGGACGATGGCGGACGCGACGCTGCGGGCCGTCCGGTACCGCTTCCGCTACGCCGACGGCCCCCGCAACGCCGAGGGGCTGATGGTCAACCCCCGCACCGGCCGGCTCTACGTCGTCAGCAAGGAGTTCTCCGGGAGCGTCTACGCCGCCCCCGCGAAGCTCCGTACCGACCGGGTGAACGTCCTGCGGCGGGTCGGCGACGCGCCCCTCATGGCCACCGACGCGGCGTACGCCCCCGACGGGTCGAGCTTCGTCGTCCGCACGTACTTCTCGGCGTCCGTCTACCGCGCGCCCGGGAAACCGCTCACGCGCGTCGCGATGCCGCCGCTCGATCAGGCGGAGTCGATCGCTTACACCGGCGACGGCATGGCCCTGCTGACCGGGAGCGAGGGTGAGAGGAGCCCGGTCTACCGGGTGGCTCTGCCCGCCGTCGCACGGCCCAGCCCCTCCCCGAGCCGGGTCCGGGCCTCCGCGAGGCCGCGTGCGGTGGCCGCGCGGGGCGAGGAGGCCGAGGGGAACGGCGGGCTGGGCGTGCCGATGCCGGTGTTATGGGCGGCGGTCGCCCTGGGAGCGATCGGGGCCATCGGGTTCCTCGCCTACCGCACGGGCCGCTGAGGCCGTTCCCGCCGACCGAGGGGCCGGGCGCCGTCGGCGCCC
>QFZU02000080.1 GCA_003260025.2 Microbispora triticiradicis
CGCCCGCCTGCCGGAGCGGCCTCGGCCAGGGGAGCGTCCTCCGGGGGCGCGCCGGGCGGTGGGGCCTCGGCCAGGGGTGCCACGGGCGCCGGCGCCTCCGGCAAGGGCGCGCCGGGGGCTGGACCCTCGCCCAGGGGCGGATCGGCCGCGGAAGGCGGAAGAGCGTCGGGCGGCGCGGGCCAGGGCCGTGCCCGGACGGGCGGCACTCCGCCGCGTACCCCTCCGCGTACCCCAGCAGGCGCACCGCCGCGCACACCACCAGGCACTCCGCCGCGCACATCAGGGCGCACCCCGCCGCGTCCGCTCCGGGCGCCGGGCGGGCCGCCGCCACCCCCGCGCCCGCCGGCCGTGCTGCGGCTGGGCAACCCGGTACGGCGGCTGCGGGCGGCGATGCTGGTGATGGCGATCGTCCTGTCGCTGTTCGCCGGACGGCTGGTGCAGCTGCAGGGGCTCGACTCCAAGGTGCTCCAGGCGAAGGCCGTGCAGCAGCGGGTGCAGCCCGAGATCCTGCCGGCGCGGCGCGGCGCGATCACCGACGCGGAGGGCCACGAGCTCGCGGTGACGGTCGAAGCCAGAGAGGTCTACGTCGACCCCAAGGACGTCGACCCGGCCAAGCGCGACCTGGTCGCCACCACGCTGGCGCGTGAGCTGAACAAGCCCAAGGAGGACGTCGCCGCCGCGCTGGCCAAGACCACCCAGCGTTACATCCCGCTGGCGCGCGACGTCGAGCCGCTGCGGGCCAAGCGCATCATGGGCTTCAAGCTCAGGGGCGTCGGCACCAAGGAGACCTACCGCCGTCTCTACCCCGGCAAGTCGCTCGCGGGCGGCCTGCTCGGCTTCACCGGCGTGGACGGCCGGGGCCTGGAGGGCCTGGAGAGCGCGTACAACGACGTCCTCGCGGGCCGGGACGGCAAGCAGAGCATCGAGCTCGGCGCGAACCGCCAGCGCATCCCGATGACGCGCAGCCAGCGCGAGGCGCCGGTGCCCGGACGGGACGTCCGGCTGACCATCGACCGGGACCTGCAGTGGGCCGCCGAGCAGACGCTGGCCCGGCGGGTGCACGACACCGGGGCGCGCAGCGGCAGCGTGATCGTGATGGACGTGGCCACCGGCCGGATCCTCGCCATGGCCAACGCGCCCCAGGCCGACCTCAACGACTGGCAGTCCGCCCCGGCGGAGGACCGCGCCAACCGCGCGGTGTCGGAGATCTTCGAGCCGGGCAGCACCAACAAGGTCATCACGGCCGCCGCGGCGATGGAGGCGGGGGTGGTCACGCCCGACACCGTCTTCCGGGTGCCCGACCACATCCAGTGCGCCGACCAGCAGCTCAAGGACGCCCACCCGCACGGGCCCGAGTCGATGACGTTCACCGGGGTCCTCGCGGAGTCGAGCAACGTGGGCACCATCATGGCGGCGGAGAAGATCTCCAGCCAGCGGCTGTACGACATGTTCCGGTCCTTCGGGTTCGGCGCGCGCAGCGGCTCGGGCGTCCCCGGCGAGCAGGACGGCCTGCTGCCCCAGTGGCAGACGTGGTCGGGCAGCCAGCGCTGTACGATCGCCTACGGCCAGGGCATCTCGGTCACCGCGCTGCAGATGGCCAGCGTCTACCAGACGATCGCCAACGGAGGAGTGCGGGTGACCCCCTCGATCGTGGCGGGCACCACCGACGCGCACGGCGCGTTCGTCGCCGCTCCGGCCGCCAAGGGCACGCGGGTGATCGGTGAGACGACCGCCCGATCCATCGCGCTCATGCTGGAGGCCGCGGTCGGCCACGAGGGCACGGGAGAGGAGGCCTCGATCGAGGGCTACCGTGTCGCGGGCAAGACCGGCACAGCGATGCGGTACGACGAGAAGTGCGCGGGATACTGCGGATACACCGCGACGTTCGTGGGCTTCGCCCCCGCCGACCAGCCCCGGCTGATGGCCCTGGCCGTCATCCAGGACCCGAAGAAGGACCACTACGGCGGCGCCGTCGCCGCCCCGGTGTTCAAGGACGTCATGACTTTCGCGTTGAAGAGCAGGAAGATCCCCCCGACCGGCACGAAGGCGCCCGCGATGGTCCTTCGCCCCGCGGAGTGACCGGGATCGAACCGACCGGGGTGGAGACCACGCGGGCCCCGGTGACGGACGGCCGGGTGGCGGAGGCGAGCGGCGGAGAGGGGTACGCTCTCGCCGTGCGTTCCGCGTCGTCCATGCGTCCAGAGGCCGTCCAGGCCCGCCCGCTGTCCGCGCTCGCGTCCCTGCTCGGCCCGTCGTCGTCGGCCGTGCCCTCCCCCGGAGCGCGGGTGGTCCGCGGCGCCGTCACCGGCGTCACCCTCGACTCGCGCCGGGTGCGGCGCGGCGACCTGTACGTGGCGGTGGCCGGCGCCTCCCGGCACGGCGCGGAGTTCGCCGGAGCCGCCCTCGCGGCGGGCGCGGCGGCGATCCTCACCGACCCCGAGGGCCGTGACGCGGCCGCGGCCACCGGTCTGCCGGTGCTCGTCGTGCCCGACCCGCGGGCGGTGCTCGGGCAGGTGGCCTCCTGGGTGTACGGCAGGCCCGCGTCCGGCATCACGCTCATCGGCGTGACCGGCACCAGCGGCAAGTCCACCTCCACCTTCCTGCTGGAGGCGGGACTGCGGGCGGCGGGCCACCGCACCGGCCTCGTCGGCGGCGTGGAGATCCGCGCCGGGGACGTGCGGTTCACGCCCGATCTGACCACTCCCGAGGCGACCGACCTGCAGGCCCTGTTCGCGCTGATGCGCGAGCAGGGCGTGAGCGCCGCGGCCATGGAGGTCTCCAGCCACGCCCTGGCCCTCGGCCGGGTGGACGGCCTCTTCTACGATGTGTCGATCTTCACGAACCTGTCGCAGGACCACCTGGACTTCCACCGGGACCTGGACGACTACTTCGCGGCCAAGGCGCGCCTGTTCACCCCCGAGTTCAGCCGTCTCGGGGTGGTGAACGCCGACGACGCCCACGGCCGCGAGCTGGCCGGCACGGCCAAGATCCCGATCACCACGTTCTCCGCCACGGGAGCGCCGGAGGCCGACTGGCGCGCCGAGGACGTCCGCCTCGGGTCCGCCGGCAGCCGGTTCCGCCTCGTCGGCCCCGGAGGGGTCGAGGCCGACGTGGCGGTGGCGCTGCCCGGCCCGTTCAACGTGGCCAACACGCTCGGCGCGCTGGTCGCGCTGGTGGAGACGGGCGTCCCGCTTCAGGCAGCGGTGACCGGCGTCGGCGAGTTCACCGGCGTCCCCGGCCGGATGGAGCGGGTGCCGGGCGACGGCGACGTGCCGGGGGACGTGCAGGTGATCGTCGACTACGCGCACAAGCCGGGCGCGGTGGAGTCGGTGCTCAACTCGCTGCGGGCGGTGCTGGACGACGGCCCGGACAAGGGGCCGGACGGCACACCGGACGACGGGCCCGGTGGGCGCCTGGTCGTCGTGCTGGGCTGCGGCGGCGACCGCGACCGCGGCAAGCGCCCGATGATGGGCGAGGCCGCCGCCCGCCTCGCCGACGTGGCGATCCTGACCAGTGACAATCCTCGTACGGAGGACCCGCTCGCGATCCTCGCCGCGATGCTGGAGGGCGCGCTGCGGGTACCTCCGCAGGAGAGGGCGCACGTCGTCGTGGAGCCGGATCGGGCGGCCGCCATCCGCCTGGCCGTCGGCGGTGCTTCGCCCGGAGATGTGGTAGTTGTGGCGGGCAAGGGACACGAGCTGGGGCAGTATGTCGGGGGCGAGGTCATCCCCTTCGACGACCGTGAGGTGGCCGCCGCGGCCATCGCGGAGCGGAACCGGGCACGGCGGGCCGCAGGGGAGACCGCCGGTGCGTGAGGCGGTGTTACGGAGCGCCCCAGGCGTCCCGGGTCACATGGCTCCGGTTCACATGGCTCCGGTTGACAGCGCTCCGGGTGACGGTGCTCCACCGCTTCACGGGGGCCCGACAAGCGACGCGAAAGAGAGCAGGACAGACACATGATCCCGTTGCCGCTGGCCCGGGTCGCCGAGATCACGTCGGGAGCCCTGAACGGCCTGGCCGACCCCGCGGCCGTGGTCCGAGGACCGGTCGTGATCGACTCGCGGGCGGTCGTGCCCGGCTCGCTCTTCGTGGCGATCAAGGGGGAGCGGGCCGACGGGCACGACTTCGCCCGGCAGGCCCACGAGGCGGGCGCCGTCGCCGTCCTCGCCACCCGGCCGGTCGACGCGCCGGCCGTGATCGTGGGGGACCCCCAGGCCGCCCTGGCCGCCCTGGCGAACGCCGTGGTGAGGGAGCTGCCCGGCGCGACCGTGGTGGGCGTGACCGGCTCCGCGGGCAAGACCACGACCAAGGACCTGCTGGCCGGGCTCGCCGCGCGGATGGGCCCGACGGTCGCGCCGGTCGGCTCGTACAACAACGAGATCGGCCATCCGCTGACCGTGCTCAAGGCCGACGAGGGCACCCGGTTCCTCGTGCTCGAACTGAGCGCGCGCAACATCGGCCACATCGCCTACCTGGCGGAGATCGCCCCGCCGCGTATCGGCGTGGTGCTGAACGTCGGCACCGCCCACCTCGGCGTGTTCGGCGGCAAGGAGGCGATCGCCCGGGCCAAGGGCGAGCTCGTCGAGGCGCTGCCCGCCGACGGGACCGCGGTGCTCAACGCCGACGATCCGCTGGTCAGCGAGATGGCCGGCCGTACGGAGGCCAGGGTGACCTGGTTCGGCCGCGCGGCCCGCGCGCACGTGCGGGCGGAGGACGAGACGCTCGACGCGGCCGGCCGCGCCTCGTTCACGCTGCGCACGCCGTCCGGCGCCGCCCCGGTGCGGCTGCGCCTGTACGGCGCGCACGCCGTCGAGAACGCTCTGGCCGCCGCGGCCGCCGCCTACGAGCTGGGCATGCCGGTGGCGGCCATCGCCGAGGAGCTGTCGGCGGCCGAGCCGCGCAGCCGCTGGCGGATGGAGGTCACCGACCGGCCCGACGGCGTGACCGTGATCAACGACGCGTACAACGCCAACCCCGACTCCATGCGGGCCGCCTTCGGCAGCCTCGGGGTCATCGGCGCCGGGCGGCGGCGGTTCGCGGTGATCGCCGCACTGCGCGAGCTGGGCGAGGACGGCCCGGCGCTGAACGAGGACCTCGGGCGGCTGGCCGCCGGCGCGGGGCTGGAAGCGGTGATCGTCGTGGGGGAGGACGCCGGGCCGGTGCTCAGGGGCGCCCCCGGCGCGATCCACGCGCCCGACGCCGCCGCGGCGGCGCGGGAGCTGTCGGACCGGCTCGCGCCCGGGGACGCGGTGCTGGTGAAGGGGCCGCGTGCGGCCGGGCTCGAGCGGGTCGCCGAGGCGATCCTCGGAGGTGACGCCCGGTGAGGAACATCCTCATCGCGGGGGCGATCTCGCTGCTGCTGTCCATGGTCGGCACACCGCTGGCCATCCGGCTGTTCGCCCGGCGCGGGTACGGCCAGAACATCCGGGAGGAGGGCCCGTCGGGTCACTACGACAAGAAGGGCACTCCCACGATGGGCGGCACGGTGATTGTGATCGCCGCGCTGATCGGCTATTTCCTGGCCCACGGGGTGACCGTCTTCTCGGCGGTCAGCGACCCTCCGACGGCCTCGGGCCTGCTGGTGCTGTTCCTGATGACCGGCCTCGGGGCGGTCGGCTTCCTCGACGACTTCATCAAGATCTACAAGCAGCGGAGCCTGGGCCTGCGCAGCGGCGCCAAGGCCGCCGGCCAGCTCGTCGTCGGCGCGGTCTTCGCGGTGCTCGTGCTGCGGTTCCCCAACGCCTACGCCGTGACCCCGGCCGACACGCGGGTGTCGTTCCTGCGGGACATCGGGCCGTCCATCGGGCTCATCGGGTTCGTCGTCTGGGTCCTGTTCTTCATCGTGGGCTTCTCCAACGCGGTGAACCTGACCGACGGGCTCGACGGCCTGGCCTCCGGCGCCACCTGCCTGGTCCTCGCGGCGTACGTGCTGATCGGCAACTGGCAGCTGCGCAACAGCTGCACGACGGTCGGCTTCGGCCCCAACTGCTACTGGGTGCGAGATCCGCTCGACCTGGCGGTGGTCGCGGCGGCGGTGCTGGGGGCCTGTCTGGGCTTCCTGTGGTGGAACGCCCCGCCCGCCAAGATCTTCATGGGCGACACCGGCTCGCTGGCCCTCGGCGGCGTGATCGCCGGTCTCGCCTTCACCACCCGGACCCAGCTCCTGCTGGTCATCCTGGGCGGCCTGTTCGCGCTCATCACGATGTCGGTCATCATCCAGGTCGGGTTCTTCAAGATGACCCGCAAACGGGTCTTCCGGATGGCTCCGCTCCAGCACCACTTCGAGCTGTCCGGCTGGGCCGAGACCACGATCGTGGTCCGCTTCTGGCTGATCGCCGCGCTGTGCGTGGCCGCCGGTCTCGGCCTGTTCTACCTCGAATGGATGCCGAAGCAGTGAGTGTGGTCGTCGCCGGTCTCGGCGTGTCGGGCGCGGCCGCGGCCCGGGCCCTGGCCCGCCGCGGCGAGCGGGTGACCGTCCTTGAGGCGGTGGACGGCGAGCGGCAGCGCGCCGCGGCCGCCGACCTCGACGCCCTCGGGGTGGAGGTGCGGTTCGGCGAGCCCGCCCTGCCCGAGGGCGTCTCGCTCGTGGTCACCTCGCCCGGCTGGCGGCCCACTCATCCGCTCCTCGTCGCGGCGGAGAAGGCCGGCGCCGAGGTGATCGGGGAGGTCGAGCTGGCCTGGCGGCTGCGCGGGGAGCACGCCGCCCCCTGGCTGGCGCTGACCGGCACCAACGGCAAGACCACCGCCGTCCGCATGCTCGCCTCCATCCTGTCCGCCGCCGGGCACCGGGCCCTCGCCGTGGGCAACGTCGGCGTGCCGATCGTGGAGGCCGTGGACGGCCCGTACGACGTGCTGGCCGTGGAGCTGTCGAGCTTCCAGCTCCACTGGTCGTCGAGCCTCGCGCCGCTCGCGGGGGCCGTGCTCAACGTCGCGCCCGACCACATCGACTGGCACGGCTCGATGGAGGAGTACGCCGCGGCCAAGGCGCGGGTCTTCACCGCCGCCGGGACCGTCGTGTTCAACGCCGACGACGCGTGGTCGTCGCGCCTGGCCGAGCCGTACGCCTCCCGGGTGGGTTTCACGCTCGCCGTGCCGCGGCCCGGGCAGCTCGGGATCGTGGAGGACCTGCTGGTCGACCGGGCCTTCGTGGCCGACCCGGCGTCCTCGGCGGAGGAGCTGGCCTCGCTGGAGGACGTGCGCCCCTTCGCGCCGCACAACGTCTCCAACGCGCTCGCTGCCGCGGCCCTGGCCCGCGCCCACGGAGTGCCGCCCGAGGCCGTACGGCGGGGCCTGCGCGAGTTCACGCCCGACCCGCACCGCATCGCGCACGTCGCGACGGTGGGGGACGTCGACTACGTGGACGATTCCAAGGCCACCAACCCGCACGCGGCGGCCGCGTCGCTGGCCGCCTATCCCTCGATCGTGTGGATCGCGGGCGGCCAGCTCAAGGGCGCCGACGTGAACGACCTCGTACGGCAGGCCGCGCCCCGGCTGCGCGGCGCGGTGCTGCTGGGGGCCGACCGCGAGCTAATCCGCCGGGCATTGGCGCGACACGCCGCGAATGTCCCCGTCGTGGACGTGCCGGGGCAAGACACTGGGGTCATGGACCGCGTCGTCGCCGAAGCCGCCCGGCTCGCCTCTCCGGGTGACACCGTGCTGCTCGCCCCCGCCGGAGCGTCACTGGACATGTACGCCGGCTACGGAGCGCGTGGGGAGGCCTTCGCCGCAGCCGTGCACCGCCTGGCGGCACCGTGAGCGACCGGACCGTGAGCGACCGGACGGCGAGCGACCGGACGGCGAGCGACCGGACGGCGAGCGACCGGGCGCCGGGCCAGACCGGCAGCCCGGCGGGCCGGACCCGGGGCGGGCGAACACAGGGCGACCGAACACAGGGCGAGCAGGCGCCGGGCGGCTGGGCCGGCGCCCAGATCGCGGCGCTGCGCGAGCTGCTCGGCCGCCCGCTGACGTCCTACCACCTCGTGCTGGGCTGCAGCGCGCTGCTGCTCGCCCTCGGGCTGATGATGGTGCTGTCGGCGTCGAGCATCGAGGCGCTGCAGCGGACCGGGAACCCGTTCTACTGGTTCCTCAAGCAGGTCACCTCGGTGGCGATCGGGCTCCCGCTCATGTGGGTGTGCTCCCGGCTGCCGCAGCGGTTCTTCCGCCTGGCCGGCTATCCGCTGATGGGCCTGTCGATCCTCGGCCTGCTGATGGTCATCTTCCTCGGCCAGGAACTGCTGGGCGCCCAGCGGTGGATCGTCATCGGCCCGTTCTCGGTGCAGCCGTCGGAGCCGGCGAAGCTGGCCCTGGTGCTGTGGGGGGCCGACCTGCTCGCGACGCGGGCGCGCGCAGGCCGCATCGAGTGGCGTCAGCTGCTGATCCCGCTGATGCCGGGCGTGGCCCTGCTGGCCGTCCTGGTCATGCTCGGGCGCGACCTCGGCACGACGCTCGTGCTCATGATGATCTTCCTGGCGCTGCTGTGGGTGGTCGGCGCGCCCGTGCGGCTCTTCGGCGGCATCCTCGGGCTGCTCGCGCTGGCGACCGCCACTATGATCATCGCCGAGCCCTACCGGCTCCGCCGCCTGACCGGCTTCCTCAATCCGTGGGAGACCGCGCAGCACGAGGGGTTCCAGTCCGTGCAGGGGCTGATGGCGATCGGGTCGGGCGGCTGGTTCGGCATCGGCCTGGGCGCCAGCCGGCAGAAGTGGAACTACCTGCCCCACGCCGAGAGCGACTTCATCTTCTCCATCATCGGCGAGGAGCTCGGGCTGCTGGGGACGCTCGTGGTGGTCGCGCTGTTCGGCCTGCTCGGCTACGCGGGGCTGCGCATCGCCATGCGGACCAGGGACCCCTTCGTCCGGCTGGCGTCCGCCGCCGCCACCGCCTGGATCGCCGGGCAGGCCGTCGTCAACATCGGCGCGGTCATCGGGGCCTTCCCGGTCACCGGCATCCCGCTGCCGCTCGTGTCGTACGGCGGATCGGCGCTGCTGCCGACGCTCGCGGCGCTCGGCATGCTGCTGTCGTTCGCCAAACGGGAGCCGGGCGCGGCCGAGGCGCTGGCGGCCCGTGGCCCCGGACCGGTCGCGCGGGCTCTAAGCTGGCTTGGCCTGAACGCCCGAGCCTGGCGCCGGCCCGCGTCCCCGCGCGAGGCCGTCCGGCGGACGGCACGGCCGCGTACGGCACGAGTGGGAACGACGCGGGAGCGGCCGCGGGAGCATTCGCGAGAACGTCCGCGGGAACATCCGCGAGAGAGCAGGGAGTGACATGAGGGTGGTCCTCGCCGGCGGCGGGACGGCCGGCCACATCGAGCCGGCGCTCGCGCTGGCCGACGCGCTTCGCCGGCTCGACCCGAGGATCGGCATCACCTGCCTCGGCACCGAGCGCGGACTCGAGACCCGCCTGGTGCCCGCGCGCGGCTACGAGCTGGAGCTCGTGCCCGCCGTGCCGCTGCCCCGCTCGCTCAGCCCCAAGCTCCTCACCGTGCCCGGCCGGCTCGCCGGGGCCATCGGCAGCGCCGCCGGCATCCTCGACAAGGTCGGCGCGGACATCCTGGTCGGCTTCGGCGGCTACGTCGCCACCCCCGCCTACCTCGGCGCCCGGCGGCGCGGCGTGCCCATCGTGGTCCACGAGGCCAACCCGCGGCCCGGCCTGGCCAACCGGCTCGGCGCCCGCCTCACCGACCACGTCTTCACCGGGCACCCGGACGCCGTCCTCCCCAACGCGGAGTACGTCGGCATCCCGCTGCGCCGGGAGATCAGCACGATGGACCGCCTGTCGATGGGGGACAAGGCGCGGTCGTACTTCGGGCTGGAGTCCGACCGGGTGACGCTGCTGGTGTTCGGCGGGTCGCAGGGCGCCCGCTCGGTCAACCAGGCGGCGCTGGAGGCCGCGCCCTACCTGCGCGCCGCGGGCGTCCAGGTGCTGCACGTGGTCGGGCCGAAGAACACCGTCGAGATCGAGCCCCCGCCCGGCGACCCGCAGTACGTGATCCTCCCGTACGTCGACCGGATGGACCTCGCCTACGCCGCGGCCGACCTCGTGCTGTCCCGCGCGGGCGCCATGACCTGCGCCGAGCTGACCGCCGTGGGGCTGCCCGCGGCGTTCGTGCCGCTGCCGCACGGCAACGGCGAGCAGCGCCTCAACGCCGAGCCGATCGTCCGGGCCGGGGGCGGCCTGATGGTCGACGACGCGGACCTGTCGGCGGCCTGGATCGTCCAGACGCTGCTGCCGATCCTGAACGACCCCGAGCGCGTGGTCGCGATGTCCGAGGCGGCCTCCCGGATGGGCCGCAAGGACGCCGACACGACGCTCGCCCGCAAGGTGCTGGAGATCGCTTCCCGATGAGTCTCGTCAAGCTCGTGGACCCCGTGCCGGCGGCCGACCTGGGGCGGGTGCACTTCATCGGCATCGGCGGCGCCGGGATGTCCGGCATCGCCCGCATCCTGCTCAAGCGGGGCGTACCGGTGTCGGGCAGCGACGCGCGCCCGTCCGCGCAGCTGACCGAACTGCGCGAGATGGGGGCCACCGTCCACGTCGGCCACGCCGCCTCCCACATCAAGGACGTCGACACGGTCGTCGTCTCCACCGCGATCCGCGACTCCAACCCCGAGCTGGGGGAGGCGCTGCGCCAGAACCTCCGGGTGATCCCGCGCGCCGCGGCGCTGGCCTCGGTGATGTCCGGCCGCACCGGCATCGCCGTCGCCGGCACCCACGGCAAGACCACGACGACCTCGATGCTGACCGTGGCGCTGCAGAAGTGCGGCGAGGACCCGTCGTACTGCGTCGGCGGCCAGCTCGTCACGACCGGTCTCGGCGCCGACGACGGCACGGGCGAGGTGTTCGTGGCCGAGGCCGACGAGAGCGACGGCTCCTTCCTCATGCTCGCGCCGCGGATCGCCGTGGTCACCAACGTCGAGGCCGACCACCTCGACAACTACGGAGACCCCCAGGCCGTCCACGACGGGTTCGCCCGCTTCGTCGAGCACGTCGGGTCGCTGCTGGTCGTCTGCGCCGACGACCCCGGCGCCGCCGCCCTCGTGCCGATCGCCCGTGAGCGCGGCCTCACCGTCGTCACGTACGGCGAGAGCGCCGGGGTGGACCTGCGCACGACCGACGTGGCCCCGCGCGGCCTCGGCGTGGAGTTCCGGGTGGAGCTCGGCCCGGGGGCGCCCGGCGGGCCGGGACGCGGCGAGGTGCGCCTGGCCGTGCCCGGCCGGCACAACGCGGTCAACGCCACCGCGGTGATCGCCGTGGCGCTGCACCTCGGCCTGCGCTTCGACGACGTCAAGGAGGGCCTGGCCGCCTTCACCGGCGCGAAGAGGCGGTTCGAGTCCAAGGGCGAGGCCGGCGGCGTGACGGTCTTCGACAGCTACGCCCACCACCCGACCGAGCTGACCGCCGACCTGCGCGCCGCCCGCGACGTGGTCGGCGGCGACGGCCGGGTCATCGCGGTCTTCCAGCCGCACCTCTACTCGCGCACCCGGTTCTTCGCCGACGAGTTCGGCGCCGCGCTCGGCCTGGCCGACGAGGTCGTGGTGCTCGACGTGTACGGCGCGCGGGAGGATCCCGAGCCCGGGGTCTCCGGGGCGCTCGTCGCCGGGAAGGTGCCGCTGCCGGCCGAACGGGTGGTCTACGCCCCCGACCGCGCGGCCGTGCCCGCCCTCGTCGCCGGCCGGGCGCACGCCGGGGACATCGTCCTCACGATGGGCGCGGGGGACGTCACCGAGCTCGGCCCGCGAATCGTCGCGGAGCTGTCCGCCCGGTGAGGCGGGCCGTCCGGCGCTCGGCGCTCGCCACCCTGCTGACCGGCGGGGTCGTGGGCGTCGCCACCTGGGTCGTGTTCTTCTCGCCCGTCCTCGGCGTGCGGGAGGTCGAGATCACCGGCAACGGCCGCGTCCCGGCCGAGGAGCTGCGCCAGGCGGCGGGAGTGCGGACGGGCACGCCGCTCGCCACCGTGGACCTCGCCGGGGTCGAGGGGCGGGTGCGGGCGCTGCGCGCCGTCGAGTCCGCCACGGTCGGCCGCGTCTGGCCCGGCACGCTGCGGATCAGCGTGGTCGAGCGCGTGCCCGCGGCGGCGGTCCCCCTGGGCGTCGCGACGGCGGTGATCGACCGGTACGGGGTCGTCCTCCAGCAGGTGACGGTCGCCCCGCCGCAGCTTCCGGTGCTGCGGGTGGAGCGGGCCGCCGCCGACGATCCCGCCACCCGCGCGGGCCTCACCGTGCTCCGGGCGCTGCCGGGCGACCTCCTCGGCCGGCTGCGGGAGCTGCGCGCCCCCTCGCCCCGGTCGATCACCCTCAAGCTCACCGACGGCCGCTCCGTCACCTGGGGAGACGCGCGGGACTCGGCCCGCAAGGGGCGGGTGCTGCTCGCCGCGCTGGCCAAGCCGGGGAAGAACTACGACGTCAGTTCGCCCGAAGTGGTGACGGTCAGGTGACAAATCTCACTGACCGTGCTCGAACCGGCCGAAGCCGCCCTGGACCGGGGCATCGTGCGAATAGGACGGCGCGCGACACGCCGGACTGCCTTGCGGCGCGGTTAGTTGACCCTGGGGGACGCGCAACCCTACTGTCCGTATCAATCCTCAGGTTGACATAACTCTAAATCTCAACTTGAGGGTGAGAGTTCAAGAGAAGACGGCGGGCCCTGCCCGCATGAAACGCAAACGAGCGGAAAGGCCCCTCGTCGTGGCAGCACCGCAGAACTACCTCGCGGTCATCAAGGTCGTCGGCATCGGCGGCGGCGGAGTGAACGCCGTCAACCGGATGATCGAGGAGGGACTCAAGGGCGTCGAGTTCATCGCCATCAACACTGACGCCCAGGCGCTGCTGATGAGTGACGCCGACGTGAAGCTCGACGTGGGGCGCGAGCTCACGCGGGGCCTCGGCGCGGGCGCCAACCCGGAGGTGGGCCGCAGGGCGGCCGAGGACCACCGGGAGGAGATCGAGGAGGTCATCAAGGGCGCGGACATGGTCTTCGTGACCGCGGGCGAGGGCGGCGGCACCGGGACCGGCGGCGCGCCGGTCGTGGCCAGCATCGCCCGCTCGCTCGGCGCGCTCACGATAGGTGTGGTCACCCGGCCCTTCAGCTTCGAGGGCAAGCGCCGGGCCATGCAGGCCGAGGCCGGCATCGAGACCCTCCGCGAGGAGGTCGACACGCTGATCGTCATTCCGAACGACCGGCTGCTGTCGATCTCCGATCGCCAGGTGAGCGTGCTCGACGCGTTCAAGGCCGCCGACCAGGTGCTGCTGTCCGGTGTGCAGGGCATCACCGACCTCATCACCACGCCCGGTCTGATCAACCTGGACTTCGCCGACGTGAAGTCGGTCATGTCCGGCGCGGGCTCGGCCCTCATGGGCATCGGCCACGCCAGGGGCGACGACCGGTCGGTCGCCGCCGCCGAGATGGCGGTCTCCAGCCCGCTGCTGGAGGCGAGCATCGACGGCGCCCACGGCGTGCTGCTGTCCATCGCGGGCGGCTCCGACCTCGGCCTCTTCGAGATCAACGAGGCGGCCCAGCTCGTCAGCAACGCCGCCGCGCCCGACGCCAACATCATCTTCGGCACGGTCATCGACGACGCGCTCGGCGACGAGGTGCGGGTGACGGTCATCGCGGCCGGGTTCGACGAGCCCGAACCGGTCAAGCCGGTGGCCGCTCCGCTGGCGCGCCCGCAGCAGGCCCGCCCGGCGCCGGCCCAGGCCGCACGCCCCGCGACCCCGGCACCGGTCAGGCCGGAGCCGCGCCCGGAGCC
>QFZU02000081.1 GCA_003260025.2 Microbispora triticiradicis
CTGCGCGAGGCGGGCGCGGCCCCGCGCCTGCGCGTGGAGACCCCGGACGTCGCCGTGGCGGCGGCCGCGCTGTCCCGGGCCGGGCTGGACGGCGTGAGCGCCGGGGACGGCGAGGTCACGGCGCACGCCGGGGAGGAGCCGCCCGAGCGGATCTGCGCGCTGCTCGTCGGCGAGGGCGTGGCGGTGCGGGGGTTCGGGGTGGTCCGTCCCACGCTGGAGGAGGTCTTCGTCGGGCTGACGGGGGAGGGGTTCGATGTCGAGGCATGAGACCGGGACAGCCGCGCCGGTGGCGCGGCCGGTGGCGGAGGAGCGGGCGCCGCTCGACGAGGCCACGCCCGGCACCCCGGGCGGCGCGTCCGACGGCGGGCCGGGCGCAGCGTTGGACGGCAAGCCGGGCACGGCCGTGGATAGCGGGCCGGGCGCAGCGTTAAGCGACGGGCCGGGCACCGGGCCGGGCGCAGCGGTCCACGGCACGCCAGGCGATGGGTTGGGCGGCGCGTCCGGAACGGGGGCCGCGCCGCGCCCGTCGTCCGTGCGGCACATGGCGCGGCTGCTCGCCTCCGAGGCCGGGCTGACGTTCCGCCGGCCGCGCAACCTGGCGATGCTCGGTGTGCTCGCGGTCGTGCCGGTGCTGATCGGCGTGGCGGTGCGCCTCGCGTCGGACGACACGGGCGGCTCGATCGTCGGGCAGATCGCGGGCAACGGGCTGATGCTGACGTTCGCCGCCTTCGCGATCATGCTGCCGATCGTGCTGCCGCTCACGGTGGCGGTCGTGGCGGGCGACGCCGTGGCGGGCGAGGCCGCCCAGGGCACGCTGCGTTACCTGCTCGTCGCCCCCGTGGGACGGGCCAGGCTGCTCGCGCTCAAGTACGCCAACGTGGTGGTCTTCTGCCTCGCCGCGTGCGCGCTGGTGGCGCTGTCGGCGCTGGCGGCGGGGCTGGTGCTGTTCCCGGCCGGGCCGGTGACGCTGCTGTCGGGCACGACGGTCTCGGCGTCCGCCGCCCTGCTGCGCATCGGGGTGGTCGTGCTGTACGCCGCCGCCGGGATGGCGGCCCTCGGCGCCGTCGCGCTCGCGGTCTCCACGCTGACCGAGGCGCCGATCGGGGCGGTGGCGGCGAGTGTCGTGACGGTGGTGGTCAGCCAGGTCCTGAGCGCGGTCCCGCAGCTCGCCGCCGTACGGCCGTTCCTGCTCACGACCTGGTGGGGCACGTTCGACGGCGCCCTGCGGGCGCCGATAGACGTCGACCGGATGGGGCAGGGGCTGCTGGCGTTCGCCGCCTACGTCCTGGTGTTCGGCTCGGTCGCCTGGGCGCGCTTCACGAGCAAGGACGTCACCGCCTGACCGGTGCCCCACGAGCGGTCGTCCGTGATCGGAAGGTACGGCGGTAGGCGTCCGGAGGCACGCCCACCGTGCGGTTGAAGTGCCGGCGCAGGGTCGTCGCGGTGCCCATGCCGGTGGCCGCCGCGATGGCGTCGATGGTCTCGTCCGTGGTCTCGAGCAACTCCTGGGCGTGGCGGATCCGCTGGGTCAGCAGCCAGCGCAGCGGGCTGGTGCCGGTCACCGACCTGAAGTGGCGGGCCAGATTGCGCGAGCTCATCCGCGCCTGGCGGGCCAGGTCCTCCACAGTGAGCGGCTGGTCCAGCCGTTCGATCACCCAGGGGAACAGCGCGGCGAGCGGGTGGTTGCCCGGGGCGGGCACCGGGGTGGTGACGAACTGGGCCTGGCCGCCGTCCCGGTGCGGCGGTACGACCAGGCGGCGGGCGACCGCGTTGGCGATCGACGAGCCGTGGTCGAGGCGGACGATGTGCAGGCACAGGTCCATGGCCGCGGCCTTGCCGGCGGAGGTGAGCACGCTGCCGTCGTCCACGTACAGGACGTCCGGATCCACCCGCACCTTCGGGTGGCGGGCGGCCAGGTCGCCGGTGTGCGCCCAGTGGGTGGTCGCGCGTCTCCCGTCCAGCAGGCCGGCGGCGGCCAGCACGAACGCGCCCGTGCAGAGGGAGGCCACGCGCGCGCCCGCCTCGTGGGCCGCGCGCACCGCGTCGACCAGGCCGGCGGGCGGCTCGACGTCGACGTCCGCCCACCCCGGGACGATCACGATGTCGGCGTGCCGGATCCGGTCGAGACCGTGATCGGGTTCCAGCAGGAACCGCCCGGCCCGCACGGCGCCAGGCCCGCAGACGACGAGGCCGTACCAGGGATCGGCCAGGCCGGGGTCTGTTCCGAAGACCTCGTACGCCAGGGACAGCTCGAAGTGCAGCATCCCGTCGGTGACGGCCAACGCGACAGTGATCACGTCCGAAATTGTACGGATAACGGCGTTCCGGACACTCACGGTGGCATACCCACGATCGTCAGGATGTTCCCGATGGATCGCAGCGGATCATGAAGTAGAGGGGAAGCCGTGGAGTCGGGACTCAGGGTGGCGGTGTTCGGCGCGTACGGGCACACCGGACGGTTCGTGGTGGCACACCTGCTTGAGCGCGGGTTCGTGCCGGTTCCGTCCGGGCGCGACGCCGGCAAGCTGACGAAGCTGGCATCCGAGTCCGGGCTGGAGACCCGTCAGGCGTCCGTCGACGACCCCGCCTCGCTCGACCGCGCGCTGGCCGGCGTGGCGGCGATGATCAACTGTGCCGGTCCCTTCGCCACGACGTCCGCCCCCGTGATCGAGGCCGCACTCCGCGGGGGGATCCCGTACGTGGACGTGGCCGCCGAGATCGAGGCCAACGCCGACACCTTCCGGAACTTCACGGACCGCGCCCGCGCCGCGGGAGCGCTGATCGTCCCCGCGATGGCCTTCTACGGCGGCCTCGGCGACCTGCTGGCGACGGCCGCGATGGGCGACTGGAGCTCGGCCGACGAGGCGCACGTCGCGTACGGGCTGAGTGGCTGGCACCCGACCGCCGGGACACGTGCCGCGGGTGCGGTCTCCGGGCAGCGGCGGGCCGGCCGGCGCGTCCGTTACCGGAACGGCCGGCTGGAGTACCACGATGACGACCTGCCGACCCTGGAGTGGCCCTTCCCCGGCCCGATGGGACCTCGAGCGGTCATCGGGGAGTTCACGATGGCCGACGTCGTCACCATCCCCAGCCACCTGTCCATCCCCGATGTGCGCACCTACATGACGGTGGAGGCGGCCAGGGACCTGTCGGCCCCGGAGACACCGGCGCCGGTTCCGGTGGACGAGCGTGGGCGGTCCGCGCAGACCTTCCTCGTCGACGTCGTCGTACGCTCCGGCGGGACCGAACGGCGCGCCGTGGCGAGCGGCCGGGACATCTACGCCGTCACCGCGCCGCTCGCGGTCGAGGCGGTCAGCCGCGTACTCACCGGACAGACCCGGGCCGTCGGCGTCGCCTCCGCCGGCGAGGTCTTCGACGCCCCCGATTTCCTGCGCGCGCTGTCCCCGCACATATCCATGGAACCGCGTCCGTAGCGAGCAAATCGTCCAAGTCGGCGTCATCGCCGCTCACAAGTGATGACCTTGACCGCTCTTTGTCGCTAGTGTTGCCGCGGACCTCTCACCCAAGGTGGTGTTCATGCGGCACTTCTTCGGGCTGCTCCTGGGCGTTGTCGTCGCGGCGGCTCTTCTCGTCGGTGGTGGATGGGCGTCTCAGGAGGCGGTGCGAGGGGCCGTGCAGAACGTGGACCCCGTCAGGGACACGCGGATGCTGATCGCCCTGGGTGTCATGGTCGTCGTCGGCCTGCTGCTCGGGCTGGTGCTGGTCACCCGCGTGTCGCCGCTGTCGACGTTCGTCCCGTCGATGGCGCTGCTGGCGTGGACCGTGGTCTACCTCCTCGACGTGTCGCGCGCCGCGAGCCTGGTGCCCACCGGGCCCTCGGTGCACGCGGAACTGCTGCAGGCCGGTCGGGGCGCGCTCACGCTGCTGTCGACCGGCGTGTACGCCCTGCTCGGCATCGCGTTGTTCCTCCCGGTGCTCATGCCGTCCCGCTGGTCCCGCCCGGAACGGGAGGAAGAGGAGGAGTACGAGGAGACCCTCGGCTACTGAGGTAGAGGTCGGTCACCACTTCCTCGATGGACGTCCGGCCGGGGACCAGCGCCCGCAGGTCGTCGAGTGTGCCGTCGAAGGCCAGGCTGCCGTGGTCGATCAGCAGCACCCGCCGGCACAGCCGCTCCACGTCGCCGAGGTCGTGCGTGGTCAGCAGCACCGTCGTCCCGTGCTCCGCGTTGCGGCGCCGCAGGAAGTCGCGCACCTCCGCCTTGCTGACGACGTCGAGCCCGATCGTCGGCTCGTCGAGCACCAGCACGGCGGGGTCGTGCAGCAGGGCGGCGGCGATGTCGCCGCGCATCCGCTGCCCCAGGCTCAGCTGACGCACCGGCGTCGTGAGGAAGGCGCCGAGATCCAGCAGGACGCAGAGCTCGTCCAGCCGGTCGCGGAACACCTTGCGATCTACTTTGTAAAGGAGCCGGTTCAGCTCCAGGCTGTCCCTCAGCGGCAGATCCCACCACAGCGTGGTCCGCTGGCCGAAGACGACCCCGATCCGGCGGGCGAGGGCCGTACGGCGCCGGGCCGGATCGAGGCCGTCCACCCTGATCCGGCCCGAGGTGGGGGCGAGGATCCCGGTCAGCATCTTGATCGTGGTGGACTTTCCCGCGCCGTTCGGGCCGAGGCAGGCGACGAACTCCCCGGGCGCGACGTGGAAGGACAGGTCCCGTACGGCGTGCACGACCTGGCGGCGCACCCGGAAGACCCGGCCGAGCTCCGCCGCGTCGATCACTGGTCCACCTCGGTCATCTGGTCAGCTCCCCGTTGATCGGTATCGGCGGATTCCCGCCCGCCAGGCGAGCGCGGCCACGGCGGCCAGCGCGAGCGCGGCGGCGGGGGACAGCAGGCCCGTCCAGGACGGCAGGCCGAGGGGGTCGGGCCGGTCGAGCACGTAGAGCCCCGGCCGCCAGTTGACGAACGCCAGCGGCAGCACGTACGTGAGGCCCTGCACGATGCGCGGGTCGTAGACGCTCAGCGGATACTGGTTGAGCATCGCCCCGCCGTAGGTGAACGCGTTGGCCACCTCGGGCGCGTCGGTGAGCAGGAACTGCAGCGCGCCGCCGAGGGTGAACATCGACGTGAAGATCACGATGCCTGAGACGACCATGACGGGCACCATCCAGGCCCTGCCGAGCGGTATGTCCAGCCGGGCCAGGGCGACGCCGAGCACCGCCGCCGCCATGACGACCCGGCCGATGCGGTGCGGCCCGAAACGGTCGGCGGCCACCTGCGCCCAGGTGGCGACCGGCCTGACCAGCATCACGTCGAGCGTCCCGGCCTTGATGTGCTGACTGATCCGGTCGACGTTGCCGAAGAGCATGTCGGAGGTCGCGAAGGCCAGTTCCGACGTGCCGTACAGGAACATGACCTCGGCCGGTCCGAACCCGGCCAGGGAGTCGGTGTTCGCGAAGATCACCCAGATCACGGCGATGTCGAGGCCGCCGATCACGAAGGCGCCCGCGGCCATGAGCGCGAACGAGACGCGGTACTGCGCGGCGGCGCGCGTCCAGGCCCAGACGAGCAGCGCGTACGTCCTGATCACCGGTGCTCACCCACCCTGGATCACGACCTTCCTGCGGGCGGCCCGCGTCAGCAGCGCCCCCAGTGCCAGCAGGACCGTCGCCCACAGCGCCTGGAAGGCCAGGGCGCGCACCGGCTCGGCCGTGCCGAGGTAGACGTCGGAGGGCGCCTGCGCCATCGCCGCCCACGGCAGGGCGCGGGTCAGCGAGCCGAACCATCCGGGAAAGATCGTCAGGGGCAGCATGAGCCCGCTGAAGAACGTCGTGAGCACCAGCGAGAGCGTGGCGAGACCACGGTCGTCCATAACCCAGCAGGACGCCAGCGCGACCAGGTAGCGCCACCCGAAGCTCACCACCACCCCGAGCGTCACGCTCGCCAGGAACGCGGCCGGGGCGCGCGGGGCGACGATGCCGAACAGCGCCGCGCCCGCGAGGGCGGGCGGGACGCTCCGGGCGAGGAAGAGGAACGCCGCCCGGCCCAGGTCCTCCGACAGGCACCACAGTTGCAGGGGCGCCGGTCGGACCAGGTCGAGCGCGACGTCGCCGCTGCGGATCCGCTGCGGCAGGTCGAGCCCGATACCGAACAGCTGCATCGGGCCGATGCACGCCTGGGTGAGAAAGCAGAAGGTCACGGCGTCCGCGACGGAGTACCCCCCGAGGCCCGGCCGGGCCTGCCACAGCGCGATCAGCACGTACGCGCGCAGCACCCCGAAGACGGTGTTGGTGAACGCCCCGGCCAGGGCCGCCGGCCAGTAGGCGGCATGCCTGCGGAAGCCGTACCAGGCCAGCCGGGGATAGAGGGGAAGCGCCGCGCCGCTCGTCAAACTCGCCTCCACGCCGCGCGTTTTGCGAAAACTTTACCCGGAGCCGCGACACCGGGGGACTGACGGCGTGAGCGTGGGGCAGCGGACCGTTTTCGAGCCGTTTTCGGGATCTCCGCATGGGGAACCCATGACCTGCGGATGTTACCTTGTCGTAACATCGTCGTAATGGGGATGAAACCTACCTACCGGTAGAACGGATTGCCTAACTGGGAACATCCCTTTTAGGAGGCTTGCATGGTAGATGAGCTTAATGTTGATATTCGTCCGGAATATCCGGTCAGCTGGCAGGCGGCCGCGATCAACGGCGTGCTCCGCGGCACCATGAAGCCGATCTCGACCCTACTGGTCCGCAACACCACGGGGATGGCGGTGGCCAGCCGGCTGATGTGCCTCGGTGAGCGCGTTCCCGGCATCCTGCCCGGCCACGTGTCCGTCGTCCCCGACGGCTTCGGCTCGTGCACGGGCGAGTGGGTGCACGGCGGGCCGTACCTGGACGAGCGGAAGGTGGTGCTCTACTTCCACGGCGGGGCCTACTTCGTCTGCTCCCCGGCCACCCACCGGCCGATCACCTGGCGGCTGTCGGCCGCCGCGGGCAGCCCGGTCTTCTCCCTCGACTACCGCCAGGGGCCCGTCCACACCCTTGCCGAGTCGCTGGCCGACGCGCTTCAGGCGTACGAGTGCCTGCTAAACCTCGGGTACGACGCCAAGGACATCCTGCTGGCCGGAGACTCCGCCGGGGGCCACCTCACCCTGGCCACCCTGCTGGCCCTCCGCGACCGAGGCATGCCCCTCCCCGCCGCCGGGGTCTGCCTCTCCCCCTGGACCGACCTCAGCGAGAGCCGCCGCCGCGTCAACGTCTGGTCCGACCCCATGCTCCCCGCGGGCCGCGTCGACTGGCTGGCCCGCCGCTGGACCGACGGCCTCGACTGCCGCGACCCCCTCGTGTCCCCCGTGTACGGCGACTACACCGGGATCCCCCCGCTGATGATCGTCACGGGCTCCACCGAGGTCCTGCGCGACGAGGCCCGCCGCGTCGCCCTCAGCGCCCGGGAGAACGGCGTGCAGGTCACCTACGAGGAGTGGACCCGCATGCCGCACATCTTCCCCCTCCTCGCCGACGTCCTCCCCGAGGGCCGCCTGTTCTTCGAGCACGTCTCCCGCTTCCTCGACGCCGTCCGCGACCACCACGCCACCGCCGCCCCCGAGGCCGCCTGACCAGCGGTCAGGGACGGAAGGCACTGCTGGGTCGGGCAAGATCTTTAGCAGTCGGCTTACGGCGTGGGTGAGAGGGATGGCTTCCTGTTCGATCCGGCGGAACGGGGTGGAGCCTGCGGTCGCGATGGTGTCGTACGCGATGCTCTCGGCTTCGGTGAGGTGCGGGAGGTTCGCCGGTGACGGCTTGATGGGGCGGCCTGCCCTGTCGTGGTTGACGCCGTGCTCGGAGTACTGGTGCAGGTCGGTGGCGTCCATGAGGATGGAGGCGACGGGCTTCGGCGGTGCGCCGTCGGGGGTGGGCTCGGCCAGTGCGGCGCGGAACCGGTCGAGGATCGTGTAGCCGTCCGCGTCGATGTCGCCCCAGTAGACGACATGGTCCGCCGCGCGGATCCACGGCACGTTCGCGAGCAGGGGAGCTGCGGCCTTGCCGCCGCCCTCGACCACGATCGTGTCCTTGACCGGCGGGAACCAGAGGCGGGAGTCGCGGTTCTCGACGACGAGGACCACGCGTGGGCGGTAGGCGATGTCGTGCACGTCACCGGTGGTCCAGGCGTCGTGCCTGCGGCGGCCGGACGCGGCGTGGTCAGGGTCGACGTAGGTCAGGTGCATGACGGTCGGCCGGGGCCGGACTTCCCCTCGTACGTCGCGTCCGGCGACGTCGCGCAGTAATGCGCCGTGGGTGTCGAGCCATTTGGTGTGCATGCCGGGGACCGGGAGTTGCCGCAGGGTCCACGCGCCGGCGTCGGGGTGCCGGCGTAGCCAGGTCACGGCACTGACCAGAACCTCCATGTCGACGGCCGGAAGACGGCAGACGGCCCGGAGCGTGGCCGGGGTGAGGATCGCTCCGGCGGACCGCAGCGCCGACGCGAGCGCACGGGCACGGTCGATGTCCACGGCCAGAGGTTCGGCACCGGTACGGGCGTCGGCCATGAGCGAGACGGCGCCGTCCAGGTCCGCGATGAGCGTGGCGGGGAAGTCGCCGGCGACTCCTCTGATGGTCACCGCCTTGCGAACGAGTTCCACACCGGTGGGGAGCCGGCCGGCGAACTCGCGCCACTGCATGTGCCACTCGTGCCAGGCGGCGTGCCCGAGCCGCTCGACGGACCTGCCTGTCGACACGCCGGGGCGGAGCGGAACGGAGAACACGACCTGGTCGCCGACCCCGAGGCCCGCGCACACGGCTTCCGCCCACTTCTGGTCGATCTTGTGGCGGACGGCCGCCACGGCGTCCTTCGGGGTGACGAGTACGCTCATGCGTCCGGAACACCGACCAGGGGTTTCGCCCAGGACCGGCCCTGGGAGTTCTTGAGAATCAGGTACTCCGCGTCCACATGCGGCTCGATCGCGCTGTGCTTGTCGTTGGGGGCGCCGATGACGAGCTGGAAGCCGAGACCACGCCACGCGCCGATGGCCCGGCCGGTGAAGTGCGCGTCCGCCTTGATCAGCGCCTCGTCGAGGAAGACGGGGGCGTAGCGGGGGCGGTCGGCACCCGCGTCGCCCAGTTGGTACCGCAATGCGGCCCCGACGATGAACGCGACCAGCTCCTGCGATTCGCCGCCGGACTTCTCGCCGATGTGGTCGTACACAGCGACGTGTCCACCCTCGAGATCGCGTTTCTCGGCACTGATCCGAACATGGTTGCGCACGTCGACGAGGTCGGCGAAGTCGGGCGCGGTGCGTCGGATGCGGTCGATCACCTTGGCCATCCGGTGATAGGCGCGCTCCCGGTCCTCGTCCGTCGCCGCCTGGTCGATGAAGGCGCGTACTTCGCGCAGTTCCTTGCGGAACCGGGCACGCACCGTGGAGTGGCTCTCCTGCGGGTCGATGCGCAGCCGGTGCCTGTCGTCGGCGAACGGCAGTTCGGCGAGGATGCGGTTGACCGGGTCGATCCGGTCGCGGATCTCCCGGACAGCGGCGGCGAGCTCGCTGTCGAGGCCGGTCAGGTCGTTGCCGGACAGTTTGAGCAGGCTGTCCCGCCACTCGATCTCCAGTTCGTGCAGCCCGCTGGTCTCCAGGTCGGTGAGCAAGCGATCGAAGTCGCGGTACGAGTCGTCCGCGTCGATGCCGAGGTTCGGGTTCGGCCAGCGCTCGACGAACGTCGAGAACGTGTCGAGCAGCGCCTGCTTCGACCTGCCGATCGCCTCCGCCGCGGCCTGCCGGTCGGCGCGGAGCCGCTCGGTGGCCCGTTTCACCGCCGCGTCGAACTCCGCGAGCGCCCCCGCTGGGGCGGTGCCGTCCGGATCGTTGTCGAACAGCGCCTCCAGATAAGCCCGATGCTCCTGACCGACATCGGCGCCTGTCTCCGCGGCCGTGTCGAGGGCCTGCTGTGCGCGGTCCACCTCGTCGACGGTCGCCTGCCAGGACTCACCGAGTATCCGCACGCTCTCCTTCTGCCGGCCGACGCGTTCGGTCAGTTCCCTGGCCTGCTCCTTGAGTTCGTCCACTTGGCGCTGCATCTGGTCGATGCGCGGATCGCCTGCGCGGATTTCGTCGACGATGCGGTTCCAGCGGTCCCGTTCCGCCGTGACGGACTCGACGTCCACCTGGTCCCAGGACAACTCGGTCAGGATCTGGTAGGCCATGCGTCTGGTTTCGACCGAGTCGAGGTCCTCCTCCGCCTTCGTCGCCCGGGCGACGGCCTCGTCACGGCGTTCCCGCGCAAGGCTCATCCGGTTCTCAAGGTCGGCAAGCAACCTGGTGTTGGTGAAACCGAGCAGGTTGGCGCGGCCGTGCCCGCCGTGCGCGCCCCGACCGCTCTCCGACGTCTGGCCAGTGATCGTGAGTGCCTTGGGGTACTGCCCCAGCAGCCTGGGTGTCTCGACGCAGACGAAGTCGAACCGACGGGCCAACTCGCTCTTGAGCCAGGAGGTGAACGGCGACGGCCGGTAGTCGAGCCGGCCAGGGAGCGTCTTGTCGTTCAGCCCGACCTCGTCCCGCAGACCGGTACGCACGCCCTCGAACTGGATACGCCGGGCGGTCGGCACCGCGTTGATCGCTTCGCGGAACGAGTTCAGCCGGCCGATGTCGATCAGCATCCGCGTGGCGAATCCGCCGAGCGCCAGGTTGAACGCCTCGCGCCACGGCTCGAACTCCGTCCGCACCTCGATCAGCTCGCCGACGAACGGCAGGTCGTCCGGGCTGAGCCCGGCGGCCTCGGCCAACGCCGCGCGAGCCACGTGCAGCTCGGTCGGGATGTTGCCCCGCCGGTTCTTGACCGCCTTGTGCTCGGCGAGCAACCCGGCCAGCTCGCGGTCGGCGTCCTTCTTCTCCGACCTCGCGTCGGCGAACCGCTCATGGACGGCCCTCCTGGCGTCGGCGTCGGCCAACGACCGATGCGCCGTCTCGACCAGTGAGGCGAAGTCATCGCCGTTCGACACGCCGGCGCCGATCGTGGCGAGCGCCCGGTTCAGCCGCTCCCGCGAGCGTTCGACATCGGCCAGTCGCTGCTCCACGCCGCGGATCTCCCGGAGTGCGGTGTCCAGGCGATCACCACCGGACGCGCGAAGCGTGTCAGCCACCCCATCACGCTGCACTTCGGTCGCCTTGACCAGGGCGGTGGTCTCCGACAGTTCGTCCTCGGCTCGGCGGTGCCGCTCAGCCAGGTCCTTCTCAGCGGCGCGCAGCAGGTCGAGGCGGCGTTCATGACGCCACAACGCGGCAGGAGACGACGTGGCGGCGAACGATCCGACCTCGTCGATGAGGCGCGACCGGTCCACTGCCTCGTCGATGGTGCGCCGGTGTTCGCGGATCGGGGTCAACGCCTTCACCTGCTGGCGGGCGGTGATCATCCTGGTCCGGGTGCCGGACAGTTCGTCGAACTGCTGCACCACCGCGTCCGCCGTGGCCAGTGTGGACGGCTCCTCAAGGACCATCGTCTTGTAGAGAGCGTCGACGGTGGTGATCTGCTGACCGGCCTGGATCCGGCCCAGCAGCGCGACCGCCTTGTGCCCGTCGCCCGCGGCGCCGATGCCGAGGGTGGTGTGGAGACGCGCGGTGAAATCGCGGTCGGTGTCGAAGCACTTCAGGCCGGTCGCCTCGACCTCGGCACGCGCGAGCTTCTTGTTCGCCGGGCCTTCCAGCGTGCGCAGATCGTACGAGCGGTCACAGGTGGCGCGCACCGCCACGACTTCGTCGAGGCTGCGGGCGGACGACGGGACGTACCAGGCCCGGAGCGCGGTGAACTCGGCGCCGGTGTGGTCGGCCCATGTCATCGCGATGGCGGACCAGGTGTCACGGCCGTCCCCGCGCAGCACCCGCGACCTCGTCTCGCCGTCGGTCCGGGACTCGTCGAGCTTGCCGCGCGCGTAGGAGAGGATGTTGCGCTGGTCCTTGCCCCGGGGCCTGCCGACCACCCCGCCGTTGGAGGCCCCGTTGAAGGGAGTCGTGTGCGGCATGAGCAGCGCGATGTAGGAGTCCATCAGCGTCGACTTGCCGGATCCGGAACCTCCGCTGAACAGGGTGGCGCCAGGTGCGAGCCGCAGGTGGTGATATCCGTCGTAGCCGCCCCAGTTGACCAGTTGCAGGGCCCGCGCCACCCACTGCTGGCCCCGTGACGCCGCCGGGATCAACCCGAACAGCGTGTCGATCATGCTCACGCCGTGGCCTCGTTCTGTCCGCGCAACCACTGCTCCAGTTCGGCGAGCCTCGCGGTACTCAGCACGACCTCCACCATCGGGGTGATCCGATAACGGCCTGCGGACTCCTCCGTGAGCAGACCTTCGGTGACCAGCCGCTGCACCGCGTTGCGGACCTCCTGCTGGCCGCGGGCCAGATTGTGGTCGTTCGGATCGAAGTAGGTCAGCACGGTCTGCTCCAGCTCCTCGATGTCCACCCTCACGGACGCCTCGCCCGTGCCGCGCTCCCGTTGGAAGACGGTCCGCAGGTGCACCAGCACCAAGGTCTCGGCCCGGGTGTAGGGGTCGTCCTTGAGCAGGATCGGCACGTCCAGTTCCGCCGAGCGCACCTGCTGCTTGTAGGCCACGCCTCGGTCGTGGTCGACCACGAGCCGGATGAACAGGTCGTGCATCCGCGATTCGATGATCTGCTGGTTCTCCAGCAACGTGCGCCACTGCGCGGGGTTCTTCTCGGCCAGCAGGAACCTGCGCCGCAACAACTGGACCAGCACCCGCCGCACGGCCGCGTCCAGCGTGCCCGCGTCGCCGGCGTACAACTCGGCCGGATCGTCCTCCATCGAGATCGGGTCGATGAACCCGGTCCGCGTGCCCGCCGACCAGCCGTCGTCGGCGCCGTCCGGCTCACTCATCGCCACCGCTCCTGTCCGCGTTCGCCGGGTTCGCCGCCACCACACCGCCGAGAGCGAACCGTCGCCGGGTCCGGTCGGGCCGGACCGTGTCGACCACCGCGACCTCGGCCGTCTCGGTCATCCCGGCGTCGTGGGCGATTTCCAGCAGGCCGAGCAGGTCGACCGGCCGCCGGATGTCCTCGCCCGCCGCGCGGAACGCGGCTATGACGTCCACGCTGTCCGCGTCACCCGCGAACGACGCCAGGTGCGCGCGCAACTCGGCGTACCGAGGGCCACCCCATGCCCGGGTGTCCGCGGCCGGCATGTCCTCGGCCTCGTCCCATTCCGCCAACGGCGCGGGCGGCTGTGGTGGCCGCAGGTCGCTCGTCCGCTGCCGCAGGTTTCCGACATCGGCAACCGGCAGGCGACGGAGCGGCTCGACGGCCTCACCGCGGCGTGAACCGGGAACCCACTTGTGGAGACCGGACATCACGTCCCTCAGGAGTTCGTCCACCTGGCGATCCCGCATCGGATCGTGGTTGCGGACCTGAGTGGTGATCACATGGGATGCCTGCCGCTGCGCGGTCAGCACCTCCTTGACGCCCTGCTCGATCCGGCGTGAGATCTCGGTGAGCTCCCGCCGCTGCTGCTCCGGCAGCAGACCGGTGAACCGGTGCCGCAGCACCGTGCGCAGCTGGTTCCACAGGTCCTCGATCTGCGCCGGGTCGCCGATCAGACGCAACGCCCCCGCGAACGCACGGCCCTCCGGTGTCGCGTCCAGGATGCGCCGGCCGCGGGCCAGGTACTCGCGGAGCACCTCACCGGTCGGCCGCGTATCGTGCCGCAACTCCGCGACGACGTCGCGCTGGATGGCTTTGATCGACTCCGCCACACGGGCGAAGTCCGCAGGCAGTTCCCGCGCCAGGTGCAGCACGTTCTCGGCCGCCTCGAGCAGCTGCTCGTCCTCGACGGTCTCGACGACGCCACCCTGCTCAAGCCGGGTGAGCTCCTTCTGACGGTGCTGGATCTCCTCGTGGAGGCGCGATATCCGGGCCATCACGTCCGGATCGGCGTCCTGCGCGAGTCGCTCGATCGCCTCCAGCAGGGTCCTGACCCGGGACTCCGACACCCTGGTCCGCGCTCCGCCGACCCGCCCGGCGACCTCGAGCGCACCGACGCCGTACGCGGACAGCCGGTACACCTCGACGTCGTCGTCGGACACCTGCCGCACCAACCAGCCGGCCTGCACCCACTGCCTGCACAGGTCCCGTGCGTTCCCGGTGGGCAGCGGCTGGTTGTCCTCGTCGCCGTAGCCCGCGGCCCGCAACTGGTCGAGAGCGTCGTTGATCTCCGCGTGCGAGTCCGCCACCGCCACCTTCGGCCGCTCCGCGGTGAAGACCATCGCCAACACCGTCACGACGAACGGCGCGTGCGTCTGGTGGAGCAGGGCGAGCATCGGATTCTGGAACGCCCGGAGCGCGCCCTGGTAAGCGCCTTCTACACCTCGTGTACCCATCGCCATGTAGCGTACGACCGGGGTACGACAAGGGGCGCCTGCGCCGAGATTCGGTACGTGCCCCTGGTCAGACACGTCGCAAATCTACGGCGCTCTCACCTGCGATTTTCTCGGTCGTCTCGTCGTTGAAGCCCGCGTCGAGGTGGCCAAGAGACCGCCGCCTGGCTCGCCGAGCAGGGCTTTCCCACGCTGAGGCCGCTCGACGTGCCCCAGCCAGTGATAGTCGATGCCCATACCAACAACCTTCTCCCTCATCCCGAAGGTGGCTGGGTGCTCATCGACTGGGACTCCGTCGGCCTCGGCCCGCCCGCATACGACTTCATGCCCATCTATCTGCGCCCCTCCGCTTCGCCTACCCGCACTCGTTATGGCACGGCTTCTGTACGGCCTAGGAAACCGACCCAGTGGAGGACGGCGACCTGAACCTGGCACAGATTCGCGGGTTCGCAGGCTCAGCGCCTTCATCCGCGGCGCCCGAACACAACCCGGCCGCCCGCAAGGAGCTGCTCAACCGGCTGTTCTCCCTCATGACAGCAGACAGCGCACGCGGGTGGAATGCACTCTGAACCGATGGGGGCCGCAGCGGCCGCGACGCGCCCCCATTCACGCTGTTCCCGGGTGGAGTGGGATGTTCCGCATGGGAAGATCGATTCCTCGAAGCGGCTGGCGCAATCGAGGGAGGGGGTGCGGGCGTCATGGTAGAAGCCAGAGACATCCATGGCATGCCGCCTCATGGTGGGGCTGTTTACCGCCTGAACTCGTCGGCTGTGTCGTCGAGTGTGGATCGTATGTGTCCACCCCTCCGGGGTCGGTGTGCACCTGACCGACGGGCACGTCAACGTACCTCGTGTGACGGATGGCCTGTTCGCAGTTGCAGAGACTTCACGTCTTATCGGCGAAATCCGAAGGGGTCTCATCCTTTCTATAGAGCCGAGCAGGCAGCCTACCCTCACCATCCGTCCATCTCAATTTTGTTCCTGATGCTTGTGCCGGTGAAGCACTTGGCCGAGACGATGTTTGACACTGATGTGCTACGCCTATTCGAGTGGTTTGGGTGGCGATGGAATTTGAGCTGGCGCGTCATGACTGGCCGACGCTCGGCAGTCCGTACTCAGATGCGGTTACTCTTCCGGAGGCAATCCGGGAGTTGTGTACTTCGTCTGAGCGTGGGGCGGCTGAACTGGCTGTTCGCAGGATAAATCGGGTTCTGCCGACAGGCGAGAAGTTGTCGGAAGCGTCGGTGGCGACGGCGTCGGCGCTTGTGCATGGGCTCTGGCGTTGCGACGAGACCGTGATTGATCTCGCTCTCGGCTTGCTTTGCGATATTGCAGCTGGATTCGAAGAGGATGAGTCGGAAGGTGGGCGTTATTCGGCGGTCCATCTGCAGTGCCTAAATGAGGTCTCGCTTGGCTTCAGTATGTATGCGGAGATACTTGAGACGGGTTCGAATATGGACGCGCGAACAGCTTGCATCGATTTGATCACGGCGTGCGGGCTTTTCGATAGAGGTATGACCGAACGAGCGGTCTTCTTCTTGGAGTCGGTATCCAGCCTTCCTGATATGCGTGGGTGTGATGCGGTCGTTCGAAACTCTCTTTCTGATTTGAGGGAGCGGCTGTGAGATGACGGAGCCTGCTTGCGGCGGCACTGTCGCTTGATCGCTCCTCGTGACAATGTGGTGGCCGCGTGGGTCGCTGAAGCGAAGGCCGAACTTGAGAAGCGCCGGCAGTCTCCAAAGGTCACGATCCTTCCTGGCGATCCCCTCGCTGAACGCTTCGCCGCAGGCGTGGCGCGCCCCGGTTGCAGTGTGGCGGATGTGGCCCGTGCAACGGATGCAGCCGTTGCGGCGACCCGTGCGGCGAGCGCGGCCCGTGCGGCGGCGGACGCGGCCCGTGCGGCAGCCCGTGCAACGGACCCGACACGCACGGCGGCGGTCCATGCGGCGAACACGGCGGCCCTTCGGGCGGCCCATGCGGCGGACGCGGCGGAGATCGTGGCGTATCGTGCGGCCCACGCGGTGGACATGGCAGAAGCTGATATGGAGGCGGCGGCGATCGAGGCGCTGAGGGCCACGGTCGTTGCGCTGCAGGCTACCGCGAAGGTGGGGCGGCGGCTCCGCAACAACCCGCAGGGGCGGGTGGTACGGCGGGGCCGGTGGCGCGGGGAGGGCTCGCGGCGTCTGGTGCAGGCGGCGTGCGTGCTGCTGCCGACCGGGGCGCGGGAGCGGTACCGCGAGGAGTGGACCAACACCTTCGCCGAGCTCGGCACCCGGCGGGCCCGGGCTCGCTTCGTGGTCTCTCAGCTGCGTGGCGCCGTGAGCATGGGGTGGGTCTTGCGCCGCAAGGCGCCCGGGCATCGGGTGGTGGGGTGATGGGCAGGGCGGCCGCAGTGCTGGGCGGCGGCGGGACGCTGGCGGCGGCCGCGGTCTCGCCCTCGGCCGCGGTGGCGCTCGGGGTGGTGGCCCTGGCGGTGCTGCTGATCGTAGCAGGTGTGGTGTTTCACTCCTCCGAGGCGCCGGTGCGGCGGTTCGAGCGGCTGATCAAGGCGGTGCGCCCGGCCGCCGGCCCCTTCCGCAAGAGCGTCGGCGGGCGGCGCGTCGTCGCGGGGGATGTCCGCGTCCACCCAGCTCGTGATCGTGTCCGCCAGGATCCGGTAGAGCATGCTGGCACCTCCCGCCCCAAGGATCGGGTCCAGCCGAGATAGCGGGAAAACCGGCCATGAGTCGATCTTGACGCCAGTTCCCCATGCAGACGTACGGTCAGCGGTCAACCGTGATCAGTTTGAGGGCGTCTTCCTTGTCCTTGTCGGACGGCAAGCTGTACCGCCGGGTGGTCTCCAGGCGGGCGCGGCCGAGGATCTCGGCGACCAGGACCAGGTCGGCCTTGCCGCGAACCAGCGTGGTGGCCAGCGTGTGGCGCAGGACGTGCGCCGCGGTGGGGTCGTCCAGCCCGGCTGTGCGGGCGATCTCGGCGATGATGCCGCCGGCGGCGCGGGCGCTCAGCCGCCCGCCCTTGGCGTTGGGAAATAGCGCTCGGTTGTCGTCGGCGCGGGGCCAGTTGGGGCGTTCATCCAGCCAGAGTTGTAGCTCGGTGCGGAGCTTGGGGTGGATATCGACCTCGCGGAACTTGCCGCCCTTGCCGTACAGGCGCAGCTTGCCCTTGCGGGGCCGACATCTGGACGTCGTCGACGTCGAGGTGGACAACCTCGCTGATGCGGGCGCCGGCGTAGTACGGGATCAGCGCGATGCACCGGCCACGGGGCGACAGATGCGCCTCCACGGCGCGCAGCCAGCGGATGCGGGCGCGTTCCTCCAGGGCGCGGGGCGCGTTCTTGGGCAGGTCTTCGCGGGCGATGTCGGCCTTGCCAAGGCCCCGGCGGGTGCAGAAGTCGTCCAGCGCGGTGAGGGTGGAGTTGACGTACACGCGGCTGCGCCTGGCGGGGCCGTCGCGCAGCAGCCACATCCGTTAGTCGCGCACGGCCCAGTCACGGGCCTGGCGGTCGGTCAGGGGATCGGCGGTGTAGGTGGCGGTGTAGTCGGCCAGCCAGGCCAGGAACATGCGCACGCGGGAGCGGTAGGTGCGCCGGGCGCCGCCCCTGCCACAAGGTTTGTGCCGAGCGCGAGCTCGCCGCCAGGCCGTAACCGGTCGCGGCCGCTCACCGCGTGGCCCTGGCCGCGCTCGCCGCACCGCATGGGCCTGGTGATCGATGCGCTCGGTAACACATGGTAATGATTCAGTGGCACACGGTACCCGGCAAGGGTGCACCAGCCTCGTAGCCGCGAACAGATACGGAGATCCTCCATGCGGGCAGCAACCACACGAACCCACACTCGATCCAGATGGTCAATCGCCGTCGTCAACGCGGCCGTCGGCAGCGCGCTGTTGACGGCCCTCATGGCCGCGCCGGCTCACGCTGGCGGAATGCCGAACGTCTCCGGCAAAGCCCGCGCATCCGCAGCCACCGTGCCCTCCCGATCGGGAGGGCAGGAATGGGTCCAGACCGGCCCGCTCACCTTCAGCCACACTCTCACCGGCGCCAACAATGTCTACGAGAAGGTCTCCGAGGTTCCGGCGCTCACGATCCCCTTTCCCGGCGTGTGGGAGATCTCCTATCACGCCCGCACAGCGACCTACCCAACCGCGAACACGGCACTGTGGGTCACCACAGCGCTGTTCAAGAACGGCGGGCTCATCCCCGGAAGTGAGGCACTGTCCGGCCTCCTCACCTCGAACGTCCCGGGAACCCAGAACACCATCGGGCAGACGGTCACCGACACCTTCGCCGCCGGGGACGCCGTGACGCTCCACGCCTTCCGCATCGGGCAGGCCGGCACCGCCGCCGTCTACAGCAACTCCGACGGACGGACCACAGTCACGGCGCACTGGGTGAGCCCAACCTGAGCCGAACCAAAGCGTTGCCTGCCACGGCACCACACGGGGTCTGACTAGCCGCCGACGGCCGCAGCGGAGAGACCGGGAACGACGGACGGCCATCGTTCCCGGATCTCGTCGGCGTCACTCGAACCGATGAACAAACGTTGCTGCTACCGACGGACACAATCACCCGCCGGAACATCACCCCGAAGGCTTCCTGCATGTAGTGGGTAGGCGGGAGATTGTCATGTAGTCCAGCGGGAGCCCAGACGAGACCGCGTAGACCTACCGGGACCGCGGCGGCACCACGGCGGGGCGGTTGCTACCTGGCCTGCTTGGTGATGCTCGGCGTCGCGGCCGAGCAGGTCTTTGTCGAGGCCCATCTACATGGCCGCCGGGCACCCGCCTCCCGGCCCGGGACCGCCACTTGACCGTCCACGTCGCCTTCACGCAGGGGACAGGCATCTATCACTGTGACGCCAGTGACGCATGCTCGCCAATGTTGATTACTTAAGGTCATCATTCGCGACTCTGGGTGACATCCGTTTCCGGTTGGAGGATCATGCCTGTCCCCGTGCGGCGCACCCTGGCGACCATCGCGGCGCTCCTGGCCGCCACTGTTGTCAGCGGATACGCCGCCGCCCCGACCGCAGCATCGGCGTCATCCGTCCCGACCGCCGAAGGTCCGCTACTGCGGGAGGCGGTGCAGAGCCTGCCGGTGGCGGTGGAGGAACGCACCGGCTACAAGCGCGCCAGCTTCCGCCACTGGATCGACGCCGACCACGACGGCTGCAGCACCCGCGCAGAGGTCCTGATCGACGAGGCGCTCAGCCCGCCAGACATTGGCCCCGGCTGCGTGCTGGCGGGCGGAACCTGGCACTCCTACTACGACGACCAACTCATCGATAATGCCTCCGAACTGGACGCTGACCACCTCGTCCCGCTGGCCGAGGCATGGGACTCGGGCGCCCACGCCTGGAGCCCGGCTCAGCGCGAGGCATACGCCAACGACCTGGACGAGCCGTACCACCTGGTCGCGGTCACCGCGCAGCAACCGGCAAAAGGCAGACAAGGACCCCGCCCAGTGGCTGCCCCCGCATGAGCCGGCCCGCTGCCGGTACGCCGCCGAATGGACCGCGGTCAAACTCCGCTGGCGGCTGTCGGCGGACCCCGCCGAAAAGGACGCCCTGGCCGCCCTCGCCCGCGCCTGCCCCGACCAGCCGATTCCCAGCCCGGACCGCTGACCCCTCGGCCACGCAGCCAACGACCGGTGACCCGGCAACGAAAGGAACCCCGTGCGCATCAGTACTGCCACCACCGCCGTACTCGCCGTCACCACCTGCCTGGCAGGCGGCCTGGCGTTTCGACCGACACCGGCCTCAGCCGCGCAGGCCCCCGACCACGACGTGATCAACAAGACCAGCGGAGGCCGGCTGGCCCTGTACGGTGACAGCACCGCGGAGGGGGCGATCGCCATCACCCTGCGGGACCCCGCGTGGAAGTACCGCACCGAGGTGTGGGAGCAAGACGCCAAATGGCAGGCTGACGAGGCCGGCACATGGACCGTCGTGCTGAAAAATCAGGCCGCCAACAAGTGCCTGCAGCCCGCGGACGCCGCCTCGCAGCGCGGCACCGCCATCGTGGTCAAGAACTGCGACGGGTCAGACCTGCAAAAGTGGATCCTGGCGGGCGAGAAGGTCGACAAGAACGTGGCTATCACGCTGAACCGTTACAACGACGGCAGCTGGGACACCCTGCACCTGGACACCGCCTACCCCAGCGCCGACCGCCTGTGGCGGATCGCCCCCAACGACGAGCCCTGGCATCTCTGAGGCAGGCCGTTGTCGGCCTGTTCTTTCGGATGAGGCCCTCACCGCTTCGGCGGTGAGGGCCTCGCTTTTACCCGGCTGGGCCAGGGGCCCCAACGGCCCCGTGGCCGCGGAATGCCAGGGGTACCAGGCCGGGCCGCAACGGCTGTCGGCGGAGTCACGGGGCGTCGTCCCGTACCGGGAGGCTCCGCGGCCGCCGTGGCGAACGGCTCGGTCGGCGGGTGGCCCGGTGAGGTCACCAACGACGAGCCGCCATTCTGACCTTTTGGCTGTTTTGTCGGGCTGGAAATTACCCCCGGGGATGTGCGTGCAGCAGGTAACGGTGCGCTTTGCGCTATCACCGGGTGATCACGATCGGCCATCGCTGTGGTGGAGGTCGGGTGCCGGTGGTTGGGGATGGGTCAGCGTTGCGGGATGAGGCGTTGGCGATGGCTTCCCCGGGCCGTCCTGGCAGTGCTGGGTGTGGCGGTGCTGGCCGGCCTGGTGTGGGTGCTCGGCCCGGGCGCGGCGTGGGTGCTGGTGCACTTCGACGGGGTCACGCTCACCGGCAAGGATCTGGCGGGTGTGCTGGACGCGATCCGGGGGCGGGCGCTGGCGATCACGACCGGGCTGGTCGCTCTGGTGGCGGTGTACTACACCGCGCGCAATGCCGACACGGCCCTCCGCTCCCGAACACGTCCCCAGCCGCCAGGTAGCGGGCCCAAGGCATCCCGGTCAAGCACGAGGACGCCGCCCGGCTGTGGCTTCTCGGCATAGCCGTACTGCAAGAAGCGATGCCCATCCCCAGCCCACGAACGCCAGCAGGCGAAGAAGGAGGCTCAGGGGCTGCGGGTGCTCGCCGCCTTGCGACAGTACGCCGGAGAGTACATAGATCGTCGGCAGGACCGCCCCGGTCACCGCGCATGAGATCGCCCAGCGTCGATCGGCCAACGCCGCGAACCGCCGGGTGAACACGAAGCAAGCTGCGATCAGGGACACCAGCACCACGAAGAAGCCGAAGCCGTGCAGTACGTAGCTCACGCTGGTTTCGGTGGGTATGCCGGATGGCGCCCCCGCCGGATAGCCCCACCCGGGTGCTGTGCGAAAGACGCCAGCGATGATGAGGCCGGCTCCGAATGCGCCGATCAACAGTGGCCCCCATGTCCCTCCGCGATCCGGGTGGAGTAAGCGCATCATGCCCACGGCGAATGCGCCATAGAGCAGTCCGGTGACGATGAAATTGGCTATCTGGACCCATCCCAAGTCGCCCAGGCTGAGCAGGCTGAGCGGTTGCCGTCTGGGGTCGAAGCCGGGACGCGTGTAGTCCTGGATCAGGATCAGAGCGATGAACAGGGGGCCGGCGACAACACCGCATGTCAATAGGGCTCTGGTCAGTCTCATCCTCTACCTCCTTAGCAGTGCTAAGGGACCATGCTTCCTTAGCACTGCTAAGCTGTCAATCGATGAGCGAGATCAAGCGCCCGCCGCTCAGCAGACACGCCCTGATCGAAACGGCGCTTAGCCTGCTCGACGAGGTCGGGCTGGACAGGCTGACCGTGCGGAGGCTCGCCAGCGAGCTGGGAGTGCAGTCCCCGGCGCTCTACTGGCATATCCGCAGCAAGCAGGAACTGCTCGACGGCATCGCCGACGCGATCATCTTGGCTGCCGGGATGGGCCCGCCAAGCGATGGCGAGGCCTGGCAGGACTGGCTCGCCCGGCGTGCCCGCGCCTACCGCCGCTCGCTCCTGGCCCACCGCGACAGCGCCCGCATCGTCGCCACTGCCACTCGGCTAAGCACCGAGACGCTCAAGCTGTTCGAGCAGGAGTTGTCCGCCCTGGTCGCGCAAGGCCTCACGCCGCTGTCCGCCCTGCGCGCGATTACCGCATGCACGCAGTACGTCAATGGCTTTGTGCTCCAGGAGCAAGCCGCCCGCCCTCCGGCCGACGATCTCCTGCCGCTATTGGAGCAGGCGCCCACGCTCCTCAAGGCGATTGGCGAGGGCGGTGCGGCGTACAGCGAGGAGACTTTCGAACACGGCCTGTGTGCCCTGATCAACGGCCTGGACAGCTGATCGATACGCGCTGGCTCTCGGACAGGATGACCTGTCGGGATTAGAAGATTTAACGACACCCTCTGATCGAGCCTCGCAAGCCCTCTCGAAAATCGGACATCGAGCGACGAACCGTGACGCCGGATGGCCGATTCCGCACACGAATTGACGACAGGATTTCCGACAGAAGAATCGGGCTCCAGCCCTTCCCGAGGAGAGCCTGGTGCAGATCGTCTACTCCCGCGTCTCCACCGCGGCCCAGTCCCTGCTGCGGCAGCGCCACATCCTCACCGAGGCAGGCCTTCTCGTGCGCACCGAAGGCGTCGCCGAGGGATTCCGGCCAGCCGACGGCGTCCTCCTCTTCGAGGACCCCGCCACCACCTCCAAGATCCCCGCCCTCGACCGGCCCGCGTTCGGCAAGATCGCCGCCAAGGCGCACCCGGGCGACACCCTGACGGTCTCGGAGCTGTTCCGGCTCTGCCGCGACCTGCTCGACATCCACGCCGTCCGCAATTGGTGCCAAGCCCGCGGCGTCGCCCTGCGCGTCCTGTCCGGACCACTGTCGAACTTCCACGACCTCGCCGCAGGCGACGCCACCACCGCCGTCATCATCAACGTGATCACCGCTGTCGGCCAGTTCCAACGTGACATCCAGAACGAGCTCACCGTCGAGGGGATCGCCGCCGCCGAGGCCGAAGGCCGCTACCGCGGCCGGCCGCCCGCGCTGGACGGTGACCGGCGAGAGGACGTGCGGGCGGCCTTCCACGAGGGCGCCTCGATCGCGGCCCTGGCACGGGCTCATGGGGTGAGCCGGGCGGCCGTGCGAACCGCCCTGGCCGACCTGCTGCCCGGCCAGGGCGTCCTGCCTCGGCCATCGGCGTGATCGACTGAAGGGTCAGGCGACCAGGTCGAGGTCAAGACGGCGGCCCATATCGATGTCGATGGTGCCGTAGAGGTTGGCGTTGGACCAGAACAGTGGCGAGAGTCCTCGCTTGTCGGCGTCGGTCATCTTCTTCCGCCAGGCGGGGTCCTTGAGGACGGACTGAACCAGCAAGGTGTTGATGAAGACCAGCGCCGACTGGAGCAGGTGAAGGCTGAGCATGGAGACCTCCTGATGCTCCTCGCCGCGGTGCTCGCCCTGGTGTCGGACGGGGGCGGGCAGGAGCCCAGCCGTGCAGGGCGAGGGGGCGGCTTCGGTGAACAGGTCATGATCTTCTTGGGATTTTCAGCACTCCAGACGAACACGCGGCCGCGTCCTTGATCGCGATTTGGTTACTGATCGTTATTGTCTGCTGCGAGGCGTAGCGACGCGTCGGTGTGCTCGAACACCCTGGGGTCAGGTGGTCGAACTTGGCATCGCCTCTTACATCCGCTTTGAACATTGGATCAACGATGCGCAGACCGTTTTTCCTGGCCGCAGCCGCCAGCCTGGCCCTTGGCCTGATGACAGCGACTGCCCTGCCGGCGCTGGCCGACACCGCTGACACCGTCGTCACCTTCACCATCACCGGCGGCTCTTTGACCATCAGCGCACCGGCCTCGGTGAACCTGGGATCGGTGGTATCGGGCGCCACCAGCATCTCTGGGCAGATAGGCCCGGTCACGGTGACCGACCAGCGCGGCACCCTGAACGGCACCTGGACCGCCACCGCTATCAGCACCGACTTCACCACCGGCGGAGCCACCCCACACGAGACGATCCCCAATATCAACGTCACCTACTCACCCGGCCCGGCCACCGCCACCACCGGCACCGGCACCTTCACCCCAGGCCCAGGCGGCATCATCAACGTGCCGCGGGTGGCGTTCACCGGAACCGAATTGCAGGGGAACAACTCTGCGACCTGGAACCCGACGTTGACGATCAACATTCCGTCCGGGACCGTCGCGGGAACCTACACCGGCACCGTCACCCACTCAGTCGGCTGACCAAAACCGATCCCACAGCGACCGTGCGCCTTCACAACATCGCCGCTGGGCTGCTGATGGCCGGGGCCTTGACCTCGGCCACCAGCACGCTCACCACTCCCGCGCCGCCTGCGCCTGTGGCGCACTCCAGTACGGGCTGGATCGGGATCCGCCTGGTCGACGCGCCAGTCGAACTGCGCGCCGACTCCCGGGCCCGCCGCTACATCATCGACCACCTGGCGCCGGGGACGGTCATCCATCGACGGCTGGAGGTGTCCAACACCACTCGCTCGCCCCAGCATGTCGCGCTGTACCCGGCCGGAGCACAGATCCAGCAGCACAAGTTCCAGTTCGCCCCCGGCCACACCGCCAACGAGCTGTCCACCTGGACCAGCATCAACCGGCACGAGGTGATACTGGCCCCGCACACCCGCTCACTGGTCACCGCCACCGTCACTGTGCCCAAGGACGCCGCGCCGGGCGAGCACTATTCGATGATCTGGGCCGAGATGACCAAAGACCCGCCGCCTGGCGGAGGCGTGCGGGAGATCAACCGTGTCGGCATCCGCATGTACCTGTCGGTCGGCGGCGGCAACCCGCCAGCGGCGGACTTCACCATCGACTCCCTCACCGCCCAGCGCGCGCCTACCGGGCAGCAGATCGTGTCGGCGCAGGTGCGCAACACCGGCGGCCGCGCCCTGGACCTCAGCGGCGAACTGAGCCTGTCAGGCAAAAGCCTGCACGCGGGCCCGTTCACCGTGCAGACCGGGACCACGCTCGCGCCCGGCGACTCTGGACCGGTCACCGTGCCCCTGCCCGAGCAGATCCCCAACGGCCCCTGGAACGCCCGCCTCCGCCTGGAAAGCGGAACGACCAGGCACACCGCCCGAGCCACCATCCAGTTCCCCTCCACCGCAGGGACCGCGCAGGCGGTCACCGCCAAAGACGACATCAGCTACCCCGCCGTTGCACTGCTCGCCGTCCTGTCCGCAGCCGCGGCGGCCACCATCCTGCTGATCCACACAAAACGCTGGTCACACTAGATTTCACGCCCGGATTTCAGGTCTGGGCGGGGAGCGCGGACCAGTCGATCACCAGGCGCTGCGGGTCCGCGGGGTCGGTCCACACCTGGACCGTCCGGCCCGGCAGGACGGCGCCCATCAGCAGCCGGGGGAGGATCTGCCGGTGCGCGACCGTGTACGGCGCGCCGGAGGCGGGCTGCACTCGCAGGTCGAAGGCGACGACGAGCTGGTCGTTCACCGTCGTGCCCGTGTCCCGCATGCTCGCGACCAGGGCGGTGGCCGGCAGACCGGTGCCGACGAGGTCCTGGTTTCCCGTGCCCAGGAAGCTCTTCATCTGGCCGAAGACGCCGCCCGACGGGCCGCCGCCGCCGACCAGCCTGGAGGCCAGGATGACGACGTCGCCGATCAGCAGGAACATCCCGACGATGAAGGCGGGCAACCCCCACGACATGGTGGAGATCGAGCCCATCCCGTAGATCCCTGCGAACAGCAGGACGATGCCGGCGCTGGCGCCGATGATGAAGACGTTCCGCGACATTGCTCTCAACCCTTCCGGTTTCTTGTACCTCATAGAGATAGGCGGACGGGCTTGATCGACGCTTACACAGCACTTACTGGCGCCTTCGGCGCAATGGTTACCGTCATCCGCTCGGCCGTTACCGGCCGTCCGGTCCCGGACGTGTTCATCCGCAACCTGTCGGCGCTCATGGACGTCCCCGAGGACCTGATCGACATCGGCCCGGTGCCCGGCCGCGGCGCTGGAGTGCGGCGCCTGACCATCGGCACGCCCGACCTGCACAGCGACCCCGCGACGGTCTGGGCGCAGCGGATCGCCCCGCTGGCGATGCCCGGGGCTGTCCTCACCAGCGTCCGCATCGGCCGTCCCGGCGCCGCCCACACCGCGCCGAGAAGGAGACCGCCGCGTGAACACCGCCGCAGCCACCACCCGCGAGGTCGTTGAGTTGATGCTCGAAGTGCCCCAAGGAAAGGTGGTCAGCTACGACCTGGCCGCGCTGTGCTCGGCCCTGGACATCACCGACTCCACCCGCATCACGGTGGAGACCGACGGGTCGCGCCGGGCGATCGTCACGATCTACCCCTCCAACCCGCTGGCTGAGGTCCGGGCCGTCACCCGCGAGGACCTGGTGATGGGCCGGCACGGTCGCATCGTCACCGGCGTCTACCACAACGGCCGCCCGGCCAAAAAGCGCCTGTTCGACCCCTCCACTGGCAGCGCCCAGCGGTTCCTGACGTTCGGCACCACCGGCGCCGGCAAGAGCCGGGCCCTGCAGATCGAGCTGGCCGCCGAGAAGATCAACGGCATCGTGACCTGGCTGGCCGACCTCAAAGAGGGCCAGTCGGTTCCGGAAGCCAAGGGCAACGTCGACTTCTACGGCAGCAGCCAGGAAGCGGCGATCCTCATCCTGCGCGCGGGGTGCGCGCACAAAACCCACCTGCTGCGCATCTACGCCAAACTCGACGTCCGCGACCGCGCCTCAGCCGTCGCCGAGGCCTACCGCCGCGGCCTGCTCTCCTGACCGAGGATCGGGTCGGCAGGAGGGCCCAGCTCAGTCGCCCCGGTGGTTGCGGAGGCCGGCCGGGCGTGCGCGCACCTGGGCCTTTTCGCCTTGGGGGCCGAAGATGTGGAGGATCTCGACGGCGCGGTCGCCACTCGGGCCGAACCAGTGCGGCTCTGCCGTGTCGAACTCGGCGACCTCGCCCGGACGCAGTGTGAGCTCGCGCTCCCCGAGGACGAGCAGCAGCTCTCCTGCGAGGACGAACAGCCACTCATAGCCGGCGTGGGTGACGAGCCTGCGCGGCCGTGGTGCGATCACCTGCTTGAAGACCTGGAGACGGCCCGGGTACCGCGTCAGTGGCACAAGGACGCTTCCGTGGCGGTGCCGCCGCGGGGTCAGGTGAACCCGGGGGTCGCCGGTCGCCGGGGCGGCGATGAGCTGGTCGAGCGCGACGTGATGTGCTCGGGCGAGCGGTATGAGCAGTTCAAGGGTCGGGCGCCTCTTGCCGGACTCGATCCGTGACAGGCCGCTGACCGAGATGCCGGTCGCCGCCGACAGCGCCTCGAGGGTCATGCCCCGGTCACGACGCAGCGAGCGCAGTCGAGGTCCGATGGCGGCGAGCGTCTGCTCCAGTTCGGCGTCCACGCCATCCAGTTTGGGGCACAAGCGCTGGTCTTCGGATAGACGCTACGGCCAGGTCGGTTTTTGCGGTCTTCGCAAAAATGCTGGCCGATCCTTTCCCGGCGGCCCGACATTGTTCGCCAGGCCCGTGAGGTCTCGATTCTGCGAGCGCCCACGATGCGCCACGAAGGAGCAACCATGGACACGGAACCCGGTGTGCCCAGACGCTGGACGGTGCTGGCGATCTGCTGCCTCAGCCTTTTCCTGGTCGGACTGGACACCACGATCGTGAACGTCGGCCTGCCGGCGATAGGCGCCGGCCTGCACGTCGGCACTCGCGGTCTGGAGTGGACGGTCGACGCCTACACACTCGTGCTGGCCGGCTTGCTGATCTCGTCCGGCGCGCTGGCCGACCGCATCGGACGGCGCCGCGTGTTCCAGATAGGGCTGGTCGTCTTCGGCACCGCGTCCGTGGCGTGCGCGCTCGCGCCGGCCATCGGCGTGCTGGTAGTGGCACGCGCGGTGCAGGGTGTCGGCGGATCGATGCTCAGCCCGGTAGCGCTGGCGATCGTCGTCAACCTGATCACCGAGCCGAAGGAGCGAGCGCGAGCGATCGGCGTGTGGGCCGCTGTCTTCGGCGTCAGCATGGCCGCCGGGCCCATCGTGGGCGGCGCTCTGGTCTCAGGCGCCGGCTGGCGATCGGTTTTCTGGATCAATGTGCCGGTCGTCGCCGTGGCGCTGGTGCTGACCGCGGTCTTCGTCCCGGAGTCCCGCGCGGAGCGACCGCGCCGGCTCGACGGCCCGGGGCAGTTGCTGCTGACCGTCGTGGTCGGCTGTTCGGTCGCCGTGCTGATCGAGGGACCGCGCATCGGGTGGGACTCGCCCACGGCGATCGCGGGCTACCTCGTCGTCGCCGTCGCCGCGGCCGCTTTCGGATGGGTCGAGTCACGACGGACCGAGCCGCTGGTGGACCCCCGGTTGTTCCGCCGGCCGCCGTTCATCGCCGCCGTCGTCAGCGCGGTCGTGGTGTTCATCGCCCTCAGCGTGACCCTGCTGCTCAACACCCTCTACCTGCAGCATACGAGGGGCATGACCCCGGTGGCCGCAGGAGCGGTCACGCTTCCGATGGCCGTCGCCGCGACCGTGTGCGCGCCGCTTTCCGGGATGCTCGTCGGACGTTTCGGCCCACGCCCGCCGCTGATGCTCGCTGGGGGCTTCATCACGGCCGGCGGTCTTTGCCTCGCAGGTATCGGCGATGACACCGACATCCGGTTGCTCTCGCTGGCCTACCTGCTCGTCGGCATCGGGTTCGGATTCGCGAACGCGCCGATCACCAACACCGCGGTCAGCGGCCTGCCGCCCGCCCGCGCCGGCGTCGCCGGAGGGATCACCTCCACCGCCCGTCAGCTCGGCTCGGCCCTCGGTGTCGCTGCCGCAGGCAGCATCATCGCCGGCGCCCCGCCCGCCCATCTCGCCGAAGCATCGCGACCCGGTTGGCTCCTCGTCGCAGCCTGCGGCCTGCTCGTACTTGCCGCAACCCTGGCCGCCCCCGCTTCCGGCGGCCGAAAACCGCAAGCGGGCGGACAGCCAGGCGACGACAGGCGGACAGCGGAGGCACAGGTGGGCGCCGGCCGAGGCGGCCGGTCGACCAACATCTGAACCGTTCGCGCCGAAGGCCGCGAACATCTGACGACACGTGCCGATCGCCCGGAGGCGGCTTCGGTCGTCACCAGCGCTCGCGAGCCCCAGGACAGCAGTGCCCCCTGACAGGGCCGGCGTCGGCGCGGCTCCCTGTGGCTGGCTTCCTCGTCGGCTGTCAGCCACATTTTTGGCAGCGGATCACCGCGTGGGCGGTGGTGTGGCTGACTGCGTTGTTGGCGAGGTCGGCCAGTTTGCGGTAGCTGGGCTTGCCGCGGTGGCGATACAGCTCCTGCAACCGGTCGCGGAGGGTGGCCAGGGCGTCCTGAGTCGATGCGGGCGATGAGGTGTCGGGCATGGTGGGATCGAGCATCCCAGACCGTCGGAAAACGTAAAGCCGTTTCGGGTGAACTGATCCTCGCAGCCACCACGCCCTCTCACCGGCGGGGCAGAGTGCGTCAGGAATCGTAAACGCCGCAGCTCGGTGGTGTCAGCGGCCGTCAGCATCCGTCAGGTGCTGTACGACTTCATCCCGTTGTGTCAAAGATCGGGCGAGAACGTCAACGGGCCTTCTGTGTCCTGCAGCCTGGACTCACGCCGCGAAATCCTCCGTCGGCGCCGCCCCGGCACCTGCCATCGACACAGGTGAACAGGGTGGCGGGTACAGGCCCGTCGCAACCGTCGCCGGTACCACGCCACCCCGCGGGGCGCACTCCACCTATGGCAAGGGGACGCACCCCCATGACGATCCTGTCTCAGCCGACCGCCGTCGGCACCATCGGCGCCCTGCTGCTGGTTTTCCTCGCCATCCTCGCCGTGGTCTATGTGTTCTCCGCCGACCCCGGCCGCCGGACCCGGGCACTGCGGGTGCTGCGCCTCCTGCTGCGCCGCTGACACCCGATCCCCTCGCAGGGGCACAGGGCCGGGCCATCACGTCGGCTGATTCAGCGCCGGTGTGCGGCAGGATCCCGGCCCTCTTGCCAGCGGGCCAGCGCCTCGGGGGAGACACGGGCGTAGCGGGCCAGCGAGGCGACCGAGGTGTGCCCGGAGTAGGCCAGCAGCGTGGAGGTGTTGGCGCCGTCTTCCGCGGCGTGCGTCAGCGCCGAATGGCGCAGCTGGTGCAGCGTCCACGGCCCGCCCGCAAGTTCGGCGGTGGCGGTCTCGAAGCACTCGGCGGCTCGGCGGTAGGACAGGCGGGCCCGCCCCGAGGCCAGGTCGAGGTCGGCGGGCGGCAGCACGACGCGGGCGTGGCGGCCGGTGAGGAAGACCGGCCCGGTGCCGCGGCCGGCCAGCAGGCGGGGCAGCAGCCGGGCGGTGGCGGTGCGCCAGACGATGACGTGTCGACCGCGCCGCCCTTGCGCCGCACCCGGGCCCGGCGGTTGCGCGGATCGAGGTCGGCCACGTCCAGGGCGAGGACCTCCTCGGCGCGGGCCGCGGACTCATACAGCAGCCGCCCCAGCGTCCGCTCGCGCAGCCCGAGCTTGGGGCGGGTCAGCAGCGCCTCCACCTCCGCGCGGGCCAGCGCCCGGGTGCGGTCGGGGGTGCGCGAGCGGCGGCGGATGCGCCGCAGCGGGTCCCCGGCCAGTCAGCCCTGCGCCACCCACCAGGTGCAGGCCGAGCTCAGCGCGTCCAGCCGGGCGTTGAAGGTCGCCGCCGCGGCGCCGCCCCACCGCGCGGCGAACCACGTGGCGAGGTGGTCGGCGCCGGCCTCGCCCTCGAGTTCGGCCAGCGGGGCGCGCTCGCCGAGCTCGGCGGCCAGGGCGCGCAGCGCGATGCCGTAGGCGCGGGCGGTGTTGGGGTTGGGCACCTGGGCGAGGAACGCGCCGGCCGCCGCGCCCAGCGGTGGCGCGGCCGACGGCTGCAGGCGGTGGACCGACCCCACGAGCACCCCCTGAGGGCTATCGCAGATAAGCAGGGGGAGTCGCCCCCGCCGCGGCGGGGCGTTCTCCCAGGACGGCATCGACGCTATCGCAGATAATCACTCACTATCTGCGATGAGAGAAGGCTCCTGCCGATCGCCTCCCTCGCCCCGCTGGCCCTTCAGCCGCATTCTGCCTAAGGGTTCAGCCCAGCCAGTCGATTCGCAGGATGTGGACCTCACGCTGCTCGTCGAGGACGAGGTATACGGCCAAGCCGCAGCGACCGAAGGCGTGGGTGAGCATGTTGGCCTTCGGGTTGTCCGGATTCAGGCGCTGGCCACTCCAGGGATGAGTCTCCAACAGCGCCCGGAGTTCGAGGAACGGGTTGATTGCCTCTGTCGGCAGGGCCTCGACCTGCTGTCGTGCACCAGGGTCGAGGTCAACCTTGTACACCTATTGTCCCTTTTGCGCTCTGCTTCGGAGCCTCGCCTCGAACGCTTCGTCCCAGAGGACGCCGCCGGTCGGTTCCCCGAGGTCGGCGCGACGTTGAATCTCCTCGGCCCGGTCGATCATGCGGGCGTACTCGACCCGATCGGCTTTGAGTACGGCGTGCCGCCACCAGCTCTCGACACACTCGTGCAGCGGAGCCAGGTCCAGGTCGTCACCGGCTTTCCGGAGGGCTTCGCGGTACTGCCGGTCGAAGGCATCCAGATCTTCAACGGGAAGAGCTGCGCGAATGGCGCGTGGGCTGCGGTCGTTACGGAGCGACGCACGGATCTCCTCGGGGGTTCGCCCGTGCCCCGGCTCGTGGGGTTGCGCCGTCATGGTCAACTCCTCTCCCGGCTCAGCTAGAGGATACAGAGCGCCTCGGCCGGGGCGGCCAATAAATCAGCGTCGAGGGTTCACGGCCGAACCCGTTTGTGGAGGTGGTTCCCGTCCTTCCGGCGGGTTCTTGATGCAGTGAGGAGGCCGTCCGCCTGCGCCGGGAGTTGGCCGAGCTCAACCGGGATGCCTACCGCGCATTCGGGCGGCGGAGGCGGGCAGAGCATCGGCCCGTTTTGGCCGGCGATCCGGATCCAGGACGGGTCGCGGTCTAGACGATCACGCCGGAGGGGTACGTCGCCGCGCCGGGCGCGGACGATCACGGAGGCCGGGGGTCCGTGGCGGACGCCGGGGCGATTGCCGAGGCCAAATTCGTGTTCACGCCTGCGAGTCCTCCCTCACCAGAACACCGCACGGCCCAAGCACGGGTCCCGGCACAAGGGAGCAGGACATGACCCTCACCCTCGACACCCCCTCGGCCCGACCGACCTGAGCACCTGCGGCCACACGACCCAGATCGAGCAGCTGTTCCGCTGCACCGACCACAGCTGGATCTGCCACGACTGCATCAGCCGGGCCATCGAGGCCCACCGCCTGGCCCACCGTCGCCAGCCGGAAGGTCTAGCGGGCCAGACCCCGGCGCGGGGGCGCGAGTCCCCGCGCCCCGCCATCAACCCCCGCCATCAACCCCTGGGAACGGAGAAGCTCCGATGGCCAACGAGATCACCATTACCATCGTCGGCAACCTCGTCGACGACCCACAATTCCGCTTCACCGCGGCAGGCCACGCCGTCGTAAGATTCCGCATCGCCTCCACACCCCGCTACCAGGACCGCCAGACGGGGGAGCGGAAGGACGGCGCCAGCCTCTTCCTCACCTGCACCGCCTGGCGCGAACTCGGCGAGCACGTCGCCGAATCCCTCCACCGCGGCACCCGCGTCATCGTCCAAGGCCGCCTGCGCCAGCGCACCTACGAGAACGAACCCGGCGACAAGCGCACCGTCCCACGAACTCGACGTCGACGAGACTGGGCCCTCCCTCCGCTTCGCCACCGCGACGGTCACCAAGGTCAAGGCCGCCCCGAGCAGCGAGGTACCACCGCAGCCCTGGCCGGCGGCCGCCGCCTGACTCTTCTCCATATGAGTTTGGGCAAAAGCAGCGGCTGATGGGTGAGCTGGGCATCACCGGGCTGGTCCGCGGCAAGGCTCGCCGCACCACGATTCCCGCCGACCAGGCCGAGCGGCCGGCCGACCTGGTCGGGCGCGAGTTCTGCGCGCCGGCTCCGAACCGGTTGTGGGTTGCCGACCTGACCTATGTCCGCACCTGGTCAGGATGGGTATACGCGGCCTTCGTCATCGACGTGTACTCCCGGATGGTCGTCGGGTGGCAGGTCGCCACCCACTTGCGTACCGACCTGGCGTTGGACGCGCTGGAGATGGCCATCTGGCGGCGCAGCCACGACAGCGGTGCGGACCTGTCGCAGCTGGTTCATCACTCCGACCGCGGGGTGCAATATCTGGCGATTCGCTACACCGAGCGCCTGGCCGACGCCGGGGCGGTCGCCTCCGTCGGCAGCCGCGGCGACTCCTACGACAACGCCCTGGCCGAGTCCTTCAACGGGCTGTTCAAAGCGGAGCTAATCCGCCGCTACGGCCCCTGGAAAGGCGTGGACGACGTCGAACTGGCCACCCTGGAGTACCTCGACTGGTACAACCACCGCCGGCTGCACACCGCTTGCGGCGACGTCCCGCCCGCAGAGTACGAAGCGATCTACTACCGTCACCAACAGGCCGCACTCACCGCGGCACAAACCAAGTAGCCGAGTCTCCACAAAACCCGGCGCGGTTCAGGCATCGGCGTAGAGCTTGGCCGTTCCCAGGGGTTGGCGGAAAGGGAATCGGCGGCGAAGTCGCCGACGGCGGCGAGGGCCGGGACCGGTTCGAGCGCCTGGACGAACCCGCTCAGGTAGAGCGGGAAGGCGGTGACGACGAGCGGGCTGGCCAGCAGTTCATCACACCTGGCGCGCAACTCGTCCCGCGGCAGCAGGCCCAGCTGCGTCTTGGCCGCCCACAGCAGGGCGACTTTGGCGGGGGCCCCCGGGTGCGACTGCCGTATGGCGAGTTCGAGCTGGGCCCGGTCGCAGCCCAGCGACAGCGCGAGGCTCTCCAGCGTGAACAGGAAGCCGAGCATGGCGCCGACCTGCCGTAGGCCGGTGTCGTCGTCGGCGAAGGCGGTGGGCAGCAGCGTGCAGTAGTGCGCGTATCCGGCCCTGCCGACGCTGATCACGACGCTGCGCAGGCACGCGCAGGAGCTGGTGCCGGTGCTCGTCCGGGAGGCGGGCCGCACCTTCCCCGGTAACCTCGCCGAGCTGGATGGGTGGACGCCGCCGTGGGAACGGCCGGCCGTACCGGCGGAGCGGGCCCGCCCGGCCGCCGTGCTGAGCGAGCCGGTCGCCGCACTGGTGGCCCGGCACCCGCAGGCGTGCGACGCCGTGGCGGCCCTGCTCGCTTGCCCAGCACTGGTGGCTGGCCGGAGCTGTAGGAGTTCCGGGCCGTCACGGACCGCATGCGCCCACACGGCTTCGCCGTAGGGGGAACGGTCATTCATGATCCGGAAGGTACTGGCCGGTCCCGACAAAACCGGTACGCCCTCACCCGGCATGTGAAAAGACACATGCCGGGCTCGGATAGATACCGTGGCCGACCGACGGCACCTGTGGCGATGAGTGCGGAGTTGCCGCTCGATCGCATTGTTGGTCATGCAGGTCGCTGCGGCGGCCACAGAAGAGCCGCCGGGAGTTCTGATTGGTGGCGACGGTCACGTTGCGGCGCTGGTCGAGAAGTGTTGCCGGTATCGCTCTGGGGTGGTGGTCAGGTGCCGGGCGAAGACCCGGTGCAGCGTCTCGCCGTGTTTGTACCCGACCATCCTGGCGATGGTGCCGATGGTTAGGTCCGTCGTCTCCAGCAGGCGGCGGGCCCCCTCGACACGCAGGCCTTCCACGAAGGCACCCGGGGTACTGCCGGTTTCGGCGCGGAAGGCACGGGCGAAGCTCCGCGCTCATCCCCGCCCGCCGTGCCAGCACGGCCACGCTCAGGTCTTCTCCCGGATGGTCGGGCAGCCGTTGCTGTACAGACCGGATTGCTGGGGTCCGTGCGGGCTGCGCAAGCAGTTGGGTACTGAACTGTGCCTGGCCCCCGGGTCTTCAGGTGAAGACGACGAACCAGCGGGCAATCAACTGCGCCACCTCGGTGCCGTGGTCGTCCTCGACCAGCGCCAGCACGAGATCGATGCCGGCGGTAACCCCCGCCGAGGCCCACCGGCTCCAGTCGCGCTCATAGATCCGGTCCGGTTCGACGAGCACGCGCGGGAAACGCTCGGCGAGCAGCCGTGCGACGACCAATGTGTCGTCGCACGGTAGCCGTCGAGCAGCCCGGCCGCGGCCAGGAGCAGTGAGCCCGCGCAGACCGAGGTCACGCGGCGCGACCGCCGAGCGAGTGCCGGAAGCTCCCGGACCACCTCGGCGGACACCGTCGGGTCGAAGACCCCGTTGCCGCCGATCACGATCATCGTGTCGATCTCGTCGTCGCCGGACGACATCTCCCGCAGCGAGTGCTCGACCTGCACCGTCAAGCCGTCGTCGATGGTGACGGCACCGATCGCACCGGTCCGCTTGAGTTGCGCCATGGTCTACCTTTCTGTGACGCAGCGACGTATGCGATCACAGAAAGGGAAATACACGTTACGGCAGGTCAAAGCTCGCACGGCGCACGCGGCTTGCCTACTCTTTGTCCTATTGCTCCCGCGCCGAAGCCCGCCAGCTATTGCTACGCGTCCATGCCGGTTTCGTCGACCACCGCGGCGGCCGCCGGCGCCGCCTGCTGACCCTGCTGGAGACCGCGAACGATTCGCGTCGTCAGACGTACTTCCGGCTCCTCGCCGTCGTCAACGGCTGGCCGCCTCCGGACGACCTGACCCCGCCCCTCACCTGGTTCATCGCCGCCCTGCACGCCCACGCGTCCGACCAGCGGTGACACATCCTGCGCCTCCTGGAAGGTCACGCCGGATCGGCGATCGGGATTCAGCCGACGCGGACGATGCTCTTGCCTCGGGTCACTCCGCCGGCCAGGTCCGCTATCGCGTTCCCGACGTCGGCGAGGGTGTATTCGGCGGTGACATCGAGGCGCACCGACCCGCCCGCCACCAGCGCCATGGCGAGAGCGGCGCTGTCGGCCAGCTTCTGCGGGCGGGTCCGGCCGGCCAGGTTGCTGTTGTAGGTCATCAGCGACTGGCCCTGCATCAGCAGGTCGTCGGCCGACACGGTGACCGGCTCGAAGGAGGCGATGTTGCCGTAGACCACGATCCGGCCGTGCGGTGCCAACCGGGACAGGTTCGCGACCCGCGCGGCGCCGCCGATCGGGTCGAGGATCACGTCGAACGTCTCATCGCCGAGGGCATCGGGGAACTCCTCGCGTACCAGCACCTCGTGGTAGCCGAACCGGCGGGCGTAATCGACCCGGCCGGCGTCGCCGACCACGCCGACGATCCGTTCCGCACCCGCGGCGGCGGCGAACTGCCCGGCCAGGGAGCCGACGCCGCCGGCGGCGGCGTGGATCAGCACGCTGTCCCCGAGTGACACCCCGGCGACGGTATTGATCAGGTCGTAGGCGGTCGGTGCGACCCATCCGAACGCGGCGGCCTCACGGATTCCGACCCCGGCGGCGTTGATCGCCAGCACCGCCGGTGCGATGACGACCTCGGCGTAACCGCCACCGCCCACCAGCGCGGTCACCTGCTCGCCGATACGGGCCTCGTCGACGCCCTCACCAACCGCGACGATCTCACCCGCCGCCTCGAACCCGGGCACGAACGGGCGCGGAATCGGGAAGTGCCCCGCACGCGCCAGCACGTCGCCGTACTGCACCCCCGCGTAGGCGACCCTGATCGCGACCTCACCGGGCCCGGCCACGGGCTCGGCCAACTCCGAGATCCGGAGCCGGTCGTCGGTGCCCAGAACAGCAGCCTTCATGGCACACAACCTTCTGTGTCGACTCAGTATCCTGATACATAAGACTCAAGCAGTATCAGGATCCTGTGTCAACTTAGGGAGCTGTGACATGTCTGAGGTGCCCATCGAGGAGTACGTGTGCACCCGCATTCGCCGCGCCGAGCAGGCGCTCATGGCCCACCACGAAGGGGTGCTGCGCGGCTATGGGCTGACCATGACCCAGTACACGGTGCTGCTCACCCTGTCGCGGGAGGACGGCATGTCCGGTGCTCAACTGGCCCGCGCGTGCGGGGTCACCCAGCAGAGCATGGCCACCGTCCTGACCGGGATGCAGAACAAAGGGCTCATCGACCGGCAGCCGTCCCCCGTGCACGCCAAAGTCCTGATCGCCACCCTCACCCCGGACGGCCGTGACCTGCTCGACCGGGCCTACCAGGAAGTCATCGTGCTCGAACGCGCCCTGACCGGCCGGTTCACCCCCGAGGAGCACAGGCTGTTCTGTGAGTTCCTCGACCGCGCCACCGCCACCCTCGTCGAGCAGACACCCGCCGCCCACAACGGCTGACAGTCCGCGCCCCTGCCAAACGGGCCACACCCCGCGGCTGACGGCCGCCGTAACCCCATGCCTCCTGGCCGCCGACCGCCGTGTCACACACCCGCCGCTCATAGCTGCTGTGCACGCGCTGGGAGACCGTCCCGCACCGCGAGCACGCCGCCTGCGAAACGCGGGTCCTGGCCCGGATCCGTACCGATGCGACTGTCGCTCCGATGGAGATGGCGTCCTGTTTCCGAAGCTGTCTCAAGTCGCCGAAGTGGCTGTGAGCTAGATCACGGTTGAGGTTGACCTGAGGTCAGGGTGGAAGCTCAGCGCAGCGGGTCGACACCGACCCGGACATAACGGATGCGAAGGACCACCCACCATGACGATCACCCTTTCCGACCTGGACAAGAGCACTCTGCGGATTGCTGCGTACGGCGCCGTGTCGCTGATGGCCGCCGCCGGTGCCGCCGGCAACCCTCGCAAGATCGCCACAAACGGCAGCATCGCGCTGGGCTCGGCCACCGGCCTGATCGGGCACGTGCTCGCCGACTACCCCAAGGGCAAGGACCTGGCCGGCACGTCCGTGGCCGAGATCGCCGACCGCGTGCTGCCGGCCCTGACCGCGGCCATGAACCTGCTGAAGCAGCAGGATCCGGCCGAGGCCGGCAACTTCCGCCGCACCGTCCTCGTCGCTGTCGAAACCGCCCAGATGCACCAGGGCCAGCCGAGCCCCGCCGCGGCCGAGATGGTCCGCAAGATCACCGGAGCCCTCGACGCCGCCAGGGTGACCGCTGCGGCCGGTGGGGCCGTGCCGCCGGAAGCCGCGGCCGGGCAGGATCGCCCGGAGCTGCAGAAGGCGATCGAGGAGATCGTCGAGTCCGGTTTCGTCGGGGTGTCGCTGCGCGTGCACGATGAGCGGGGCGAGTGGGCCGGCAGTGCCGGGGCGGCCGAGCTGGGCGGGACCGCCAAGCCGCCGATCAACGGACATGTCCGGATCGGCAGCAACACCAAGACCTTCACCGCGGCCCTGGTGCTGCGACTGGTGGCCGAGGGCAAGGTCGGGCTGGACACCCCGGCGGCGGACTATCTGCCCGAGTTTGGGCTGGACGAGCGGATCACGGTGCGGATGCTGTTGCAGCACACCAGCGGGGTGTTCAACTTCAGCGGCGAGGTCTACGACGACGGGACGGTCGTGCCGGGGATCGCCATCCCCTACGGCACCACGGGCCAGGAGTGGGTGGACAACCGGTTCAAGGCCTACCGGCCGCAAGAGCTGGTGGAGCTGGCGTTGTCGAAGCCGGCGCGGTTCGAGCCGGGGGCGGGCTGGAGCTATTCCAACACCAACTACGTGCTGGCCCGGTTGCTGATCGAGAAGGTCAGCGGCCGCACCTACGCCGAGGAGATGCAGCGGCTGATTCTCGGGCCGCTCGGGCTGTCGGGCACCGTGGTGCCGGACGCCTCGCCGGAGATCCCTAAGCCGCACGCCCACGCCTACTACCGGTACGAGGACGCGGGCGAGCAGAAGACGATCGACATCACCCGCCAGAACCCCTCCTGGATCTCCACCGGCGGTGACATGATCTCGACCACCCAGGACCTGCACACCTTCATCTCCGCACTGCTGGGCGGCAAGCTCCTGCCGGCCCCGCTGCTGGCCGAGATGTGCACCCCGCGCCCGACGGGCATCCCGGACATGGACTACGGCCTGGGAGTGTTCGTGCTGACCACGGACGACGGCGGCACCGTCATCTCCCACAACGGCGCCGCCGTGGGCCACGCGGCGCTGATGTACAGCAGCCTCGACGGCTGCAAGACGCTGACCGCCGCGCTGAACTGCGTGGACGACGCCGATCTGTCCATCGCAGCAGCGTTCCAGAAGGCCCAGCAGAGGCTCCTCAGCGAGGTGTTCGGCGGTGGGCAGGCCGATCCCGCTCAGCCGACGGGCTGAGCACACCTGTGACCCGCACGCCTCAAGAGGCGCCCTCTTCCGGCCGTGCATCAGGCAGAACGCGAACCGGAGCCACACCGAGCCCGACCAGCTCGGCGTGGCCCGTCCACATGCTCGGCGGTGGTCTGCTCGGTCGCCGAGCTCGAGCACAAGGCAGGATTGTGCAGATGAACGGAGTCACGATCGGGCAGGCGGCGGCGTTCGTCGGCGTCACGGTGAAGACGGTGCGGCACTACCACAAGCTTGGTCTGGTGACGGAGCCGGAACGCGACAGCTCCGGCTACCGCAGGTACGGATCGGCCGAGTTGTTACAGCTGGTGCAGGTCCGGACGCTGGCCGCCGCCGGGGTGCCGCTGGCCGACATCGGACCCCTGCTCGACGCCGACCCCACGCTGTTCGCCGCCGCGCTCGCCGACGTCGAGCTGCAGCTCACCGACCGGATCGAGGAGTTGATCGCGCGGCGTGACACGCTGCGCAGGCTCGCCGACGGCGACCGGGCCCTGCTGCCCGACCGGGCGGTGGCGCTGCTGGAGCGGCTGTCCGGCCTCGGCTTCCCCGCGGCGGAGGTGGCAGCCGCCAGGGAAGGTTGGGTGCTGGCCAGGGCACTGGTCCCCGAGGGCTTCGACGACTACCTCACCCATGTCGAGCACGCCCTCGAAGACACCCGGTTCGTCGCCTTGATCAAGCGCGGCGCCGAAGCCGCGGCATGGGAACCGGACGACCCGCGCATCGCCGAGCTCGCCACCGACATGACCGACCACTTCCTCGCCAACCCCGCACACCTGAAGATCGTGACTGGTCTGCAAGCCCACACCGAAGCCGCGACCCGGTACAAGCTGATCGCCCTCCACGGCGAGGAGCAGGGATCGGCCGCAGCCCAGGGGGTCGCGCTCATCGAGGCCAAGCTCCGCTCCGCCGGCATCCATATCCCCAGACCGGACTCCCACTGACCGCTCCGTGCTCCGGCCCTTCGGCCCTTCGGCCCGGCAACCCGGCCGGACAGAATGGGCCCATCGCCAGCCGCGGGCGGAGTACGGGTGCCACCGGAATACGGCAGAAACGGGCCGCGAGCCTGATCGCCGGTCGCTGAAATCTTGGCGTTCGCGCTGGTTAGTGACGGTTTCCGGGGGTTCGGGTGGCGTCGATCGATCGGACGGCCTACCCGAGGTTCACCCGGGCAGTGTCGGCGCGGGAGCTGACAGAGGTGTTCACTCCGTCCATTGGCGAGGTGGAGCGGGCGCGCGGCAAGACGCAGGATGATCTGTATCTGCTGGCGTTGCTGGTGTGACTGAAGGCCTACCGCCGCCTCCTTGGGCAAGTTCAAGGGCCGCCTGGCGTTCCTGCGGGACCTGGACGCGCTCGGTCCAACGCAGGCGTGGCTGGAGAGCGTCCCGTCGGAGAAGATCGCGCACTTCGCGGGCGAGGCGCGGGTGACCAACGTCGCCGATCTGCGTAAGGTGCTGGATGAGGACAAGCGGTTCACGCTGATCGTCAGCCTGTTGCACACTGTGCGGACCGGGGTCCGCGATGACGTGGTGACGATGTTCTGCAAGTGGATGACGGCGATCCACACGAAGGGCCGCGACCAGCTGGAGACACTGCAGGAGGTGCACCGCGCTGAGTCCGAACGGCTCCTGGGCGTGTTTGGCGACGTCCTGGACGGCGTCCGCGAGGCCCTGATCCCCGCAGAGCAGCAGACCGGCTACGAGAGCGCCGGTGCTGCGGCGAACGCGCAGGAGAACCGAGGCCGGGCTGCCGACCGAGGCGGCTGAGCTGACCGGCCACTACAAGCAGCTCCTGGCCGAGATCGCCGCCGAGGTCGACGCCGGCCGGGCCCGTTCGGAAGGCCAGCGCGGCACCGGGCCGCCGAGCGTCGGGGTGCCGCCTCGACCGCTGGGAAGTCCCGCCGCCCGCATGCCTGTTCGATCTCGTCCTGGAGATCGAACTGCGTCTCCAGGTTTGGCGGCCCACGACACGTTGGTTAACGGCACCCCGAGGTCGTCAGAGCAACGCGGCGAGATCCGCCGGTCGCGAGAACATCGGCCAGTGGCCGGTCGGCAGTTCGACAAAGGTCCATTCGGGTGTGCCGAGCGGGGCGAACGCCGGGTTCTCCGAAGCGATCAGCTCGCGGATCACCGCCACCGGCATCGTCGAGGCGACCATGGTCTTCGGCGTCGCCGGGATCTGCTGCGGCCGCTGAACCGACTGGGTGACCGCGCCCCACGGCTGCGGCGTCGCCTTCGCGCGGATCTGCGCCCAATGCTCCTCGGTCAGTCCCGCGAACCTCCCCTCCCCCTGGTCGAAGAAGGGTGCGTCGAGTGCATAACCGTCCCCGACCTGAGCGCGCCAGGCTTTCTGGGTGTCCTCGTCATTGAAGTCGATCACCGCCACACCGGACGGCAGCGGCGCGGTGTCAACGTAGACGACCCGGCTGAGCCGCTCGGGATGCCGGTCGGCGACCGCGGTTACCGGGACACTCGCCCCGCTGTGCCCGACCAGGACAACCTCCTCCCATCCGTCCATTGCCGCGAGGATGTCGAGGACATGGGTCTCCACGCCGACCTCCGGCGACAGCTCCCCAGACCTCTCCGCCAGCCCCGTCAAAGTGACCGCCCGCACCTGGTGTCCGGCGGCGCGCAGCTTCTGCGCCACCTGGTCCCAAGCCCAGGCGCCGAGCCAAAAGCCGGGAACCAGCACATAGTTCGCCATCTCATCGTCCTTTCAGTGAGCCGATGTCGCTACGCTAAAGCCGATAGCGGACAGAATCCGCCCGGATTAAGTGGGTGACTTGTGTCATATCCGGCGACCCGGATGCTGGCGATGCTCGAACTGCTCCAGGCGCACCACGGGCTGGGCGGCCGCGACCTGGCGCAGAGGCTCGGTGTGGACGAGCGGACCGTCCGGCGTTACGCCGCCCGACTCGCCGAACTGGGCATCCCGGTCGCCGCCGAGCGCGGCCGCTACGGCGGCTACCAGCTGATGCCCGGCTACAAGCTGCCACCGCTGATGCTCACCGACGACGAGGCCACCGCCGTGGTTCTCGGCCTGCTCGCCGGACGCCGCCTGGGCCTTGCCGCCGAGGCTACCGAAGCCGCCCTGGCCAAGATCCGGCGGGTGCTGCCAGCCATGCTGCGAGAACAGGTCGGCGCACTGGAGGAGACCTTGGACTTCACTCTCGCCGAACGTGCGGCGCCAACGCCCGCGAGCCGGGCCGTGCTGACCCTGGCCGCCGCGATCCGCGACCGCCGCCGGGTCACACTGCGCTACCGCTCCTGGAAAGGCTCCCAGACCGAACGCGAACTGGACGGCCACGGCCTGGTCTTCCACTCCGGCCGCTGGTACGTGACCGGCCACGACCACCGGTCCGGCGAGATCCGCACCTTCCGCGTCGACCGGATCTCCTCCGTCGTCCCAGGAACGGCTTCCTATGAGATCCCCGAGGAGTCCGACCCGGTGCGGCAGGTCACCGCGTCGCTGGCCCAAGTACCGTATGCGCACATTGTCGAGGTCATTCTGCACGTTCCCCTAGCCGAGGCGGCCCGCCGCATCCCGCCGTCGGTGGCCACACTCACCGAAACACCGGACGGAGTCCTCCTGCGGACGCGTGCCGAGTCCCTGGACGGCATGGCCGCCATGCTCGCCGGGCTCGGCTTCCCGTTCACGATCTTGTCGCCGCACGAACTGCGCACTGCCGTCCGGCGCCTGGCCCAGTGCCTGCTGGAACAGACGTTGGAATGAACACTCCCTGCGACCGGCCGCCGGGAGCCCACCGTGCAGATGATGGTGATGATCCACCTCGGCGCAGAAACGCTCTACGCGCAACTCCGCGACCGCTGCGAACATCGCCGCGATCGACGCTGACCAGCAACTACCTCAGCTCGCGGCCCGTTTCTGCCGTATTCCGGTGGCACCCCAACTTGGCGCGGAAGGGGCGGGGGTTTCCACGCATCGCCGTGGCGCGAACACTTACGTGGCTGTGTCAACGTGGCTGTGTCGATCGTGACCTGCCACTCAGCCCTTAGCGCTAATACTCGGCCGGATCTTCCCGCTGCCCCGTTAGGCGCTCTAAGCGCGAGCCTCGTCGGCGTTCCCCTGCGCGCCCGGACCTCCGGCTCCACCCCCTCCTGACCGGCCGCACCGCCCCCCGGCCTGCTTTCCCGCTGTTCCAGTCGCCCGTGCACACCGGATGTGAGATGACCGCCGTGAACGACGACGAGTCGCGGTCGCCGCGACGGCTCGCGACGCGCTACTTCGACATGTGGAACACCGGCGACGCCTCGGCGGCCGAGGAGATCCTGAGCCCGGGCTGGGTCGATCACGCGCGCCCCGAGGTGGCCGGGCCGAAGGGCGTGCGGGAGGCGGTCGGGCGGATCCGCGGCGCGCAGCCGGACCTCCGCTTCCGGATCGACGCCGTCCTCGGGGAGGGCGACCTGGTGGCGGTCGTCGGGAACGCCGGCCGCGGCCAGGACGCGGACGGCGCCCCGCTGGTCTGGCTCATCCGCGTACAGGACGGCCTGCTCGCCGAGATGTGGACCTACCGCGGCATCGGCGGGTGATCGGCGAGGGCCGTTCTCGACATCGGACGGCCGCGCGGCCCGCGTCAGGGCTCGAGGTCGGTCACCCCTCTGCCGCTCGACATGTCGAGCGGCACGGAAACCTGGTCGTGCGCGATCAACCATTCGCCGTCGAACTTCCGGAAGCAGAAAGTTCCCCGGACCCACATGCCGCTCGTCGCCGTCCCGTTCTTCAGCGTGCCGCTGAGCCGGCCGAAGCAGTGTCCGAACGCCACCGTGTCGCCCACGGTGATCGTCAGGTCGCGCACCTCGTAATCCACCTCCTGGAAGAACGTGAACACGTTCACCCAGTTCTTCAGTTTCGCGTCCACCCCCACGTGCTGCAGCGGCGGCTCGACGTCGAAGGACACGACGTCCGCCGCGTACAGCCGCCTCAGGCCTTCGAGATCCTTGGCCCGGATTCCTTCGACGATCCTGGCGATCCGCTGCCGGATCTCGGCTTCGTCTTCCTCGCGTCGCGTAGACATCGCTACTCGTCCCTCTGATTCGGTGCGGAATTCGGCTTCTCACTGGTACGACCGGACAGCACCGCGAAATGTCAGGTCGCGGCGACGGTGGCCGCCGGGGAAGCGGCGCGCAGCGGCGCGAGGGCGGCGCTCCAGGCGACGACATGGTCCAGCAGCGTGTCCAGGGCGCTGACGCTGTGGGCGCCCGGCTTGAAGACGGTGTAATCCTCGAACTCGGTCAGCAGCGGCAGTGTGATCTGCGGGGTCACATCGGCCATCTGCAATGCCCCGCAGACGAGCCGCAGTTGCTCGACCGCGCAGGAGCCGCCCACGACGCCGTACGAGACGAACCCGGCCGTCCACTCCGCGTACAGGTGGTCGATGGCGTTCTTGAGCGCCCGCACCCCGTTCAAGCGTCACCGACACCGTCTGCGACTGTCAGGCGGGGCCGTTGTACTCCTGGCCGTAGAGGCTCAGGTCGCGGTGGTCCTGGCCGTGCTCCTCGACGTACTCCTTCGCGTGGATGAGCATGCCGCCCGAGCCGGAGCACGGGTCGTAGACGCGCATGCCGTGGCCAGGCCTGACCAGGCGGACCATCATCCGGACGACCTCACGCGGGGTGTAGAACTCCCCGCCCTTCTTGCCGGCCGAGTCGGCGAACTGGCCGATCAAATACTCATACGCGGCGCCGAGCAGGTCGGGGAACTCGAAGTCCTCGTTACGCAGCCGGTAACGGCCGAAGTGGTCGACAAGCTGCTGCAGTCGCTTGTCCGGGATGACCGACCCAGCTTTCCAGGCAAGGCTTCGCTGCGACGACCTGACGAATCCGCCGCCAAACTCTGACCGCATGGTCTCAGCAAAAATCGAGCCCTACTCGATCTACCCGAACTGGTTCCACTGGCAAAAGTTTAATCGAGGCGACTTCACGGTTGTTCGGTGCGATTCCGCCACTTCTAACAATTTCATCGGAGGATGCGTTTTCAACAACGTACTATCCTCGGTGGAGTTTGAGCTGGGCAAGGGTTACGATAAGGCGTACAAGCACTACTGGAAAGCCTGCTTCACACCATCGGACACTTATCCCCACAATCCCGTGAAGCAACTTCCAGGCTGCCCCAACATCCTACCTGACCATGTGCAGCGGCCAACCTATCTCCTGCACCGCGGAGACCAGCAGACCAATAATAACTCGCGAGCGGCAACTCGATGCAACAGCCTATGGCCAAATTATGCGGCCGCGGGCTTGGAGTGTGACGAGTACCCGTTCGCCTCTTCCAAGGAACGCAGCGCCGAGATCGACCAATTAAGGTCGTTTTCGGTCTGCACTATACCGGGAACCGAAAATGGGGCGGCCGGTGCCCCTCTCAATCGGATGTGCAGTCGGGACCGCCTTCTCGTCGGAGATCCATACTTCATACGATTCAAGACCCCGCTATTCGCACCCAACCCCCTACCGCCATCGCGGGACGCCCTGTGCAACCCGCCCAATCCCAGCAGTGAATACGCGAAGTAGACGCAGGATGTAAGCTGAGCTGCTGCGGGGATCACACCCGCAGCAGCTCGCAATTCTCTAAGAAGGACATATAATGGCACATTCTGACATTGTTACACACTATCAGCAGTTCCTTCAGTCGCACGAGTGGCTCACGAGCGCCCTATCCTGGGCGGTCGTTGCTACTCTAGACAATTCGGTTCCATCTATACAGGTGGTCACATCCAAGCTGACTGGAGGAGGAAGACCGGAGATAGCCGATGAGATGCAAATCCGGGGAACTGATATATATCCAATGGATGCACTCTTCGTTGGCAAATCAAATATGTCAGTCGCTCTGTTGGAGAGGAACGGTCTTTACGCGTGCATCCCAGAAGTTTTGATCTGGTTGAGCGAGGGGGCTCGCGTCTGGAACCTCAGTTGGCACGTCAATGGTGGCGAGCACCTGATGTATGCAACGAATGGAGAATATTAGCGCAAGTCCCCCGACTGGACCCCCAGCTGATATTTGGACCAGCTCCACATGTCATAAGCAATGAGATTGAGCCACTGAACGAAGCCGTTCGTATCGATACTCCGGCAACAACACCCGCCGAGGCGTTGCTACGTAGAGCTACAGCCATGGCTATCATCGAACAGTCAACAGGGGCTCGGCTGGACAGCGAGTGGGTCAGCCGCCCCCACCCCGCCATTTTGATTGATCCTCCTATCGCTTATCCACTAGAACCGCTTGGATTCGGTCATCTCGACCCGAATCTCGACAGCCGGCTGCGCAGCGCCCCAGAGGCCGTACGGCGTGAAGTGCTCCTTCTGGTGGCCAGGGAACTCAGTGATCGCTATAGTTTGACCAGCGAGCATATCGCTGCATCCATCGAAGCGGTGGATGCACGGCGTTTCGCTGGAGTGGCAGCAACGAGAAGATCTCCTGGATTTCCAGATGGAGCTCGATGAAGGATGGCGGCCACTGCTCGAGAAAGAAGGCACCTCTAGCTTCGATAGAATACGTACGGCTGCCTGTGTAGCCGTAAGGCAGGCGTTGCTTGAAGCCAGTCGGAATGCCGATAACTTTTATGCCCTTACGTATGCTCAACGGGCCCTGGGGACGGAATGGCCAATGTTTAGGGCTTCGATAGTAGAACGCATTCAGTGAGCAATTTTCATCCTGATCACGCTGGTCAGGATGGGCGCGGGAGGCGGGCGTGCCGGGCCAGTTAGGGGTGAGGTGCGGCTCCCGGTAAGACAGCAGTCGACCAAGATCCGATGCCTCAACCGGAAGCCTCGATGTTCTCTTACCCTGCCGCGATTCCCCTGTCGAACCGTACCCTTGCCCGTCTTGCCGAGCTCATCCGCGCCCGCCGCGCCAGACGCCGCAGCCGGTGGCGGCGCCTCAAGCCAGGACAGCAGGCACTGCTGGTACTGGCTCACCTGCGGAACGGGGACACCTACGCCCGCTTGGCCGCCGGCTTCGCCATCGGGACCACCACCGCCTGGCGGTACGTGCGCGAGTCGGTCGACCTGCTCGCCGCCCTGGCCGACGACGTCCAGGCTGCCGCGCTCCGGGCCGCCCGGCTGGCCTACGCCATCCTCGACGGCACGCTCATCCCGATCGACCGGGTCGCCGACCAGAAGCCCTACTACTCGGGCAAGCACAAGCGCCACGGAGTGAATGTCCAGGTCCTCGCCGACCCCGCCGGCCGCCTGGTGTGGGCCTCTCCGGCTCTGCCCGGGGCCGTGCATGACCTGACCGCAGCCCGCACCGTGGGCCTAATCAACGCCCCGACCGACCGCCAACGGCGTCACGACCTTCGCCGACAAGGGCTACCAAGGCGCGGGAGGCGCGATCCGCACCCCGTTCAAGCGCGCCACCGGCTGTCACACGGGAAAACGATGTCAACCGCGCCCACGCACGTATCCGAGCCCTCGGCGAACGCCCATCGCGACCCTCAAAGCGTGGAAGCTGCTGTCAAAGCTCCGCTGCTGTCCCCACCGCGCCACCCGGATCGTGCAGGCCGTCCTTGTCCTGCAAGCCGTCGAAGACGACCGCTACTCAGGATAAAAAAGCTCAGTCGTCGTAGTACGACAGCAGGTGCGCTCAGAGACCACAGAGGGGCACCAATCGCGCCCGCGCCTTAGTGCATGTTTGAGAAGATCGTTTGTACCGGGATTCAGTCGCAGATGTAGCGCGGTTGGCGTTGGGCAGGTCCTCCGGCACCGGCATCGTGGCCGGATGCGCGCCTGAAAGTGGGTTGCAAGCGGTTTTCCTAGACTGCCGATCATGCGAAAGATCTCCGGATTAAAGACACTCGTCGCCGCCGCCGTCGCTCTCACCGCGCTGGCTCCCGCCCCGGCGACAGCCGCCGCGCGGAGCTGCTCCGGGGGCGGGGGATGGCTCACCACCAAGCACGGTGATGTCAAATACGTGTGGCAAGTGTGTGGTGACGGCTACGCCGCCGCCTCGGGCACTGTGAACGACATCAAGTGGGATCTGTGGACGGCGGTCGTCGAGGTCAGCTTCTCCAAAGCGGGCAAGGGGGTCGGCGGCACCGGCGGCCGCGTGGAGGCGGGCCGGAAGAAGGGCAGCAGAGAGTTCGCCTTCTCCGTTGCCGCCCGGCAGGGCGCCGACACGGTAGTGATCAAGGCTCGGCGCTGCCTTCCGGGCACCCGCCTGTGCAACAACACCCACACCTTCACGGGCAAGCTATGATCTTGTCGCTTTCAAGCCTCCGGCTGCCAGGTCGACGCCGGGTACTGAACCACTCCGACTTTCGTGGAGGCCCTGAAGCCAGCATCATCTGCTGGCGGAAGGGAGAATCACGACACGATGCCAGCCCCGAGGAAGTACCCCCAAGAGCTTCGTGAGCGCGCGGTCCGGATGGTGTTTGAGGTCCGCCGGCAGACCGGCGGTGCCCCCGGCGCGATCGCCCGGGTGGCCGGCCAGCTCGGCGTTCACCGCGAGGCATTGCGCGGGTGGGTGCGCCAGGCCGAGATCGACGAGGGGCAGCGGCCGGGCACCTCGACCGCCGATGCCCAGCGGATCGCCGAGTTGGAGCGCGAGGTGCGCGAGTTGCGCCGCGCCAACGAGATCCTCAAGGTCTAAGGCCGCTTTTTTCGCGGCCGAACTCGACCCACGGCCGCCCAGGTAGTCGCCTTCATCGACGCCCACCGCGCCACCTTCGGCGTCGAGCCGATCTGCCAGGTGTTGCCGGTCGCGACGTCGACGTACTACGCGGCCAAGTCCCGCCCGCCGTCCGTGAGGGCGGTGCGCGATGCCCAGCTCATGGCCGAGATCACCACGGTGTGGAACGACAACTTCGAGGTGTATGGCGTGCGCAAGATGTGGAAGGAACTCAACCGGCGCGGCACCCGCGTGGCCCGGTGCACCGTGGCCCGGCTGATGAAGCGCCTGGGCTTGGCCGGTGCGGTCCGCGGCGACCACAAGACGCGGACCACGATCGCCGACGCCCTCACCGAACGGCCAGCCGACCTGGTCAAACGCGACTTCACCGCTCCCGCCCCGAACCGGCTGTGGGTCGCCGACCTGACCTACATCCCCACCACGGCAGGATTCGTGTACGCGGCGCTGGTGATCGACGCCTTCTCGCGGATGATCGTCGGCTGGCGGCTGGCCGACCACCTGCGCACGGGGCACGACGAGCATCCGAAGCGGCTTGAGATCGTCGCGCTCGCCATCGGCGCCTCCTGCGTCGAGGCGGTCCGCGAGGCGTGGTGACGCTCGCCGCGACCGCGTGCCTGGCCGTGACGACCCCTGAGACACCTCGGCGTGCGGCTTTTTGTGGCGAATGGGACCTGTGTGACCTGGGGCTTTGCCCGCGCCTTACTTTGGGGTGCCATTGGGCTTACCTCTCATGCCGCTTGTGGTCAGTTGACCGCATGGCGCGTTCCAAACGGCCACAGTTGCTGTGCGGCACTTCCGCGAGAGAGGGAGCTTCCGTATGGCACGTGGCGGAACGGGCCCCCGGAACGGTATGCCACCCGGGGTGCGCCCGCTGACCGTGGGCGACCCGGTGATCATCGGGGGCTACCTGCTCCTCGGCCGGCTCGGCGCCGGTGGCATGGGCGTGGTCTACCTCGCGGAACATCCCGGCGGCGGATACGTCGCGCTGAAGACGCCGCACCCGGTCCACCTGTCGGACCCGACGCTGCGGGCCCGATTCGCCGAGGAGGCCGAGTTCTCCCGGCGGGTGGCGCCGTTCTGCACCGCCGCCTTCGTCGAGGACGGCCTCGACGGCGACCGCCCCTACATCGTCACCGAGTACGTCCCCGGCCCCGCGCTCTCCCAGGTCGTCTCGGCGTACGGCCCGCTCACCCCCGACCTCGCGTACGGCGTGGCACTCGGCGCGGCCGCCGCCCTGGCGGCGACCCATGAGGCGGGGCTGGTGCACCGGGACCTCAAGCCCGGCAACGTGCTGCTGTCCCCGCGCGGGCCGTTCGTCATCGACTTCGGGATCGCCCGCGACCTCGACGTCGCGATGTCGCACACGCAGGCCGGGCAGATCATGGGCAGTCCGGGGTGGGTGGCGCCGGAACGGCTGCGGGGCCGTCCCGCGATCCCCGCCTCGGACGTGTTCTCCTGGGGCTGCCTGGTCGCCTTCGCGGCGACCGGGCTGCATCCGTTCGGCGCGGGCGACCCCGAGACGCTGACCCGGCGCATCCTGGTGGAGGAGCCGCGGGTCTCGCCGGTGCCGAGGCTGCTGCGGGACGACGTGGCGGCGGCGCTGCGGCGTGACCCCGCCGAACGCCCGGACGCCGCCCGGCTGCTGGCCTCCCTGCTCGCGGCGGGCGGCGTCCACACGACCGCCGACCCGCGGCGGGCGGTCGCAGCGGTGCTGGAGGAGATCTGGCAGCCCGTGGCCTACCCGGCGGGCGCCCGCGGAATGGCCGCCGTACGCGGTCAGGACGGCGGGCCGGATGGGCGCGGCGAACGACCGCCGCCTGGCAGGGCCGGGCGGCGGCGGGCGGCGCGGTCGACGGGGCGGTCGAGGGCACAGGCGGGGGCGCAGGCG
>QFZU02000082.1 GCA_003260025.2 Microbispora triticiradicis
GGCAGGGCGGACGCCGCGCGTGCGCGACGACGGGAGCGGCGCCGGCCGGCCTGGCCGGGCGCACGGGTCGCGACGCTGCGGCCCCGGACGCAGATGTTTTCTCCCGGTCGCACGGCAGGTCAACGGACGCCGCCGCGCCCCCGCCGCTCCTCTCCGGGCCACGCGTCCGGCGACGGCGTACGGCCCAGCTCACGGGCGCGGCGGCGGCCGGAGGCGGCCGGGCCGGGGCGGTGGCCGAACTGAATCTTTCACCATGCCGTCACGTGACGAAGGCCGCCGTACCCTGCGCGTGTGCCCCATCCGGCCGGTCGCGGCCCAGCGGCTGCCCGCCGGGCGCCGGCTCTCGTAGTCTTCGCTCTGACACGCTCGAACAAAGGACATCCCCCAATGGCAGATGCAGGGTCCTGGGTCGTCGTCGGGCTCGACAACGGCGGGACAAGCAACAACGCGACCGTCCTCGACGCCTCCGGACGTTTCCTCGTGGACCGCATGGTCGAGACCCCGAGCCTCGTACGGGAGGGCCCCGAGGTCGCGGTCGAGCAGCTCCTCCTCGCCCTCGGCAACGTGCTGGAGCTGACCGGCACGCCCCGGTCCACGGTGCGCGCGGTGGGCCTCGACACCCCCGGCCCGGCCAGCGCCGACGGCGTGATCTCCTCCAAGGGCGCGACGAACTTCGTCGACCCCGGCTGGTTCGGCTTCGACTTCCGCGCCGCCCTGGAGGCCCGGCTGGGGCTGCCGGTCATCTACAACAACGACGGCAACGCGGCGGCGCTCTACTCCCACCACGTGCGCTTCGGCGGGGACGCCTGGCAGCGCTCGTCCGTCTCCGCGATCGTCGGCACGGGTCTCGGCGGCGGCGTGATCCAGTCGGGGCACGTCGTGAAGGGCGCCGCCGGGATGGCCGGCGAGCTCGGGCACGTCCACATCCCCCTGCAGGGCCTGCTGGAGGAGGACCAGCCGCTGCCGGAGTGCAACTGCGGCTTCACCGGGGACGCCGAGAGCGTCGCCTCGCTGACCGGCATCGAGAAGAACCTGCTGCCCTACTGGCTGACCCGCTTCCCCGGCCACGAGCTCGCCGGAGTCGAACCCGTCGCGAAGGCGGCCCGGCTGCTGCGCGGCTACGCGGAGAACGGCGACGCACTGGCTCTCAAGGTCTTCGAACAGCAGGCGATGGCCATCGGCAGGCTGTTCACCGTCGCGGCCAACTTCACCGACCCCGACGCGTACTTCCTCGGCGGCGGGGTGGTCGAGGCGGCCCCGCACTTCCGCGAGTGGTTCCTGGAGAAGGTCCGCGAGCACACCCTGCTGCGGGAGGAGCAGCGGCAGGTGACCACGATCACGCTGGTGGAGGACCTCGACATGGCCGGAGCCCGGGGCGCCGCCCTGGCCGCGCTCTCCGAGATAGTCGGCCGCTGACACCTGTTCACGATCGGGCCGGGCCGCGGCGGGTGATCTGGACGGATCATCCGCCCGGCCGGTGTCCGGCGAGCGGAACGTCCAGAGCGGGTTGCGAATCTCGTTCGGTTCGGCACGATGCGGACTCGTGAACGACACAGACCTGCTCAACGGCCGCCGCTTCATCATGATCAGCTCCACGGCCGGCCCGGTGGACGCCGACGCGCCCACCGAGTTCGTGTACGAGGAGTCGGGCGGCGTCATCTGGGGGCACTACACGGGCGACACCGTCGTCGACGGCCGGTTCGTCGGCACCCGGGAGGCCGACCGCGTCGAGCTGTCCTACGTCCACCTGCTGAAGACAGGCGAGCGCGCGAGCGGCCGCAGCACCAGCCGCATCGAGGCGGCCGAGGACGGCAGGCTGCGACTGGTGGAGGAGTTCCAGTTCGAGGGCAACGACGTCACCCACGTCAGCGTCTGCGCCGAAGTGGTCTCCTGACTCGTCCCCGCTAAGTGGCATCGCGCAGCGCGGCGCGGCCCTCGGCCGCGCCGACGAAGCGCATCTTGCCGAGCGGCAGCCCCTGTCCCTGCTCGGGCTCCGGCGAGGCCGAGGGGGCGGGCCGCCGCGGGGCGCCGCGGCCCCGGTCCCGCTCCATGTCGCCGGGCAGCACGTACGGCCGCCTGAGCACCTCGTCGAGGATGAACACGGTCTCGGTGGCCTTGACGGCCGGGATGCCGGCCAGCCGTTCGGTGACCATCGCGTGCACCTCGGCCACGTCGGCCATCCGCACCTGGATCATGGCGTCGTGCTGCCCGGTGGTGATTGCGCAGTACTCCACCTCCGGCATCTGCGCGAGCTGGGCGCGGAACTGCCGCCACATCTGCTGGCGCACGGTCACGAAGATCAGCGCGACGATGCCGAGGCCCGCCCGCTGGTGGTCGATCTCGGCCGTGAAGCGCCTGATCACACCGTCGGCGCGGAGCGCCTCGAAGCGCGTGTAGGCGTTGGCCCGGGAGATCCCCACCCGCTCGGCGAGAGCGGACACCGAGACGCGCCCGTTGTCTCTGAGCACCTCAAGGATCTTCAGATGGGTCGCGTCCAGCTCCAGGCCGATGCCGATCCGTCCAGCGGCGCCGCCTCCGGACCCCGAGTTGCCTGATATTTCGGTCACTGGTTCATCCTCCACGGGAGATTCGTCTCGGCCTAGCCGCATGAGCTGGACTTTCTGCCGGACAATCCTGGACGATCGGCGACCAAACGTCCATACGGCCAAGAGTTGGCCTGTTTTCGGAGGACACATAATGACGACCCGTTCGTGGCAGGTGAGGGCCGGCCTGCTCCCGGTTGTGCTCACCGGCGCCCTCGCCCTCGCGGCCTGCTCCGGCGGCGGCTCGTCCAGCAGCACCCCAAGCGGCGCCGCGGGCAAGACGCTCGTGATAGACACCTCCTTCGACCTCAAGACGGCGGACCCGGGGCGGACCTACGAGCCGACCGGCCTGATCGTCGACAAGGCGACCTACGACACGCTCCTCACGTTCGAAGGCTCCGACGTCACCAAGCCGGTGCCGTCGCTCGCCGAGTCGTACGAACTGTCGTCCGACGGCAAGGAGCTCACGCTCAAGCTGCGGCAGGGCGCCAAGTTCTCCGACGGCTCCCCGGTGACGGCCGACGACGTGGTGTTCTCCCTCACCCGCGTGCGCGACATGAAGGGCACGCCGTCGTTCCTGCTCGACGGCGTGGAGATCGCCAAGAACGACGACACGACCATCACGCTGACGTCGAAGACGCCGAACCCGGCGCTTCCGTACATCCTTCCGAACCCGGCCCTCGGCATCCTCAACTCGAAGGCGGCCAAGGAGCACGGCGCGACGAACGACCCGAACGACAAGGCCGAGCAGTACCTGAACTCCGCCTCGGCGGGCTCCGGGCCGTACACGATCGAGTCCTTCAACGTGAGCACCCAGGTCGTGCTCAAGGCGAACGCGCAGTACTGGGGCGCGAGGAGGCCCCACTACGACAAGGTGGTCATCCGCAACGTCGAGTCGGCCGCGCAGAAGCTCAACGTGCAGCGCGGCGACAGCCAGGTGGCGCTGAACCTGTCCGGCGACCAGGTGGCCGGCATCTCCGGCGGCCTGCAGGTCGAGCGGACCGCCTCGGCGTACGTGTTCTTCCTGCTCGCCAACCAGGACCCGGGCGTCAGCAAGATCACCTCCAACCCCAGGTTCGTCGAGGCCGTGCGCAAGGGCATCGACTACCCGGGCCTGCTGGAGCTGGCCGGGGAGGGCTCGACGCAGGCGTCCGGCATCATCCCGTCGATGTTCCTCGGCGCGCTCCCGCCCGACCAGGCGGCCAAGCGCGACGTCGAGGGCGCCAAGGCGGCGCTGGCGGAGAGCGGCGTGACCGACCCCACGGTCAAGCTGGAGTATCCCAGCGAGCTGACCGTGAACGGCCTGTCCTTCCAGCCGCTGGCCGAGCGCATCCAGGCCAACCTCAAGGAGGTCGGCATCACGGTCGAGCTGACCCCCGCTCCGGTCACCACCGCGCTGGACAACTACCGCAACGGCAAGGAGGAGCTGGGCCTGTGGTACTGGGGCCCCGACTTCCCCGACCCCAGCAACTACCTGTCGTTCGCCCCGGGCAAGCTGGTCGGCCTGCGGGCCGGGTGGAAGACGGGTGCGGACAAGGACGTCGAGGCCGCGGCCGGCAAGGCCGGCGCCGCGGTGACCGACGACGACCGCAAGCAGGCGTACACCGGCTTCCAGCAGAAGCTCAACGCGACCGGTCCGTTCATGCCGCTGATCCAGCCGGGCCAGAACATCGTGACGGCGGCGTCCGTCACCGGCGTGGAGTACCACCCCGTGTGGACGATCGATGTCGCCGGCCTCGGCGCCAAGTAGCCGCCGTACGGGGAACCGGGCGGTGCGCAGCCCGCTCGCCCGGTTCCTGGTGCGGCGGATCCTCACGGCGCTGCTGCTGGCGGTAGGGATCACGCTGGTCACCTTCGTGCTGACCAACCTGGTGCCGGGCGACCCGGTGGCGGCCAACCTCGGCCAGCGGGCGGTCGGCGACCCGGCGATCGTGGCCCAGTGGCGCGCCGACCACGGACTCGACCGGCCGCTGCCGCAGCAATACCTGATGCACCTCGAAGGGCTGCTGCACGGCGACCTCGGGACGAGCCAGCAGAGCCACCGCCCGGTGCTGGACGACCTCGCCGAGTCCGTTCCGGCCACGCTGGAGCTGGCGGGCGCCGCCATCCTCGTCTCGCTGGTCCTCGGCGTCGGATTCGGGGTGGTCGCGGCGCTGCGGCGCGACCGTCTGTCCGACCACGTGCTGCGGGTGCTGAGCCTGGTCGGCATCTCGGTGCCGACGTTCTGGCTCGCCCTGGTGGCGTTCTACGTGTTCTTCTTCCGGCTGCAGATCACCCCGGGCAGCGGCCGCGTCGATCCCGGGATGACCCCGCCGCCGCATGTCACCGGCCTCTACACGGTCGACGCCCTGCTGTCGGGGCGCTGGGACGCGCTCTCCTCGGCCGTCGCCCACCTGGCCGCGCCGGCGCTCGTGCTGGCCCTCTACACGATCGGCCTGCTGACCCGGTTCACCCGCTCGGCGGTGCTGGAGGTGCTCGGGCAGGACTACGTCCGCGCCGCCCGCGCCAAGGGCCTGCCCGGCCGCGTGGTGCTGTTCCGGTATGTCCTGCGCCCGGCGCTGGTGCCCGTCATCACCGTCGCCGGCCTGGCGTTCGGCAGCCTGCTGTCCGGCACAGTGCTGGTGGAGGCCGTCTTCGCCTGGCCGGGGGTCGGCCAGTACGCCTACAAGAGCGCCACCACTCTCGACCTGCCCGCCGTCATGGGCGTCGGTCTCGTGGTGGGCGTGGTCTACCTCGTCATCAACCTGGTCGTCGACGTGCTGTACGGCGTCATCGACCCGAGGGTGAGGGTCTCATGAAGCGCGCCGGCCTGTTCGCGCGCGGCCGCGTGAGCCGGCTCCCACAGGCGTGGCGGCGGCCGCTGGCGGTCGTCGGCACCGTCGTCACGCTGGCCTGGATCGTGGTCGCGCTGGCCGCGCCGGTGCTCGCGCCGCACGACCCGCTGGCGCAGGAGCTGCCCCGGCTCGTGCCGCCCGGCCCGGGCCACTGGCTCGGCACCGACCAGCTCGGCCGCGACATCCTCAGCCGGATCATGTACGGCGCGCGGGTCTCCATCCCGCTCACGCTGCTGCTCGTGGCGCTGTCGGTGGTGGTCGGCGGCCTGCTCGGCGCCTGCGCCGGATATTTCGGCCGGTGGGTGGACGAGACGATCATGCGTCTGGCCGACCTCGTGTTCGCCTTCCCCACCGTCATCCTCGCGATGGTCGTCGCCGCCGCCCTCGGCGCGAGCCTCGGCAACGCGGTGCTCGCCGTGCTCGTCGTCGCCTGGCCGGCGTACGCCCGGGTGACCCGCGGCCTCGTGCTCGGCGTACGGGAGCGGGAGTTCGTGCTGAGCGGCCGGCTGCTGGGCTTCTCCGCCTGGCGGTCGCTGCGGGTGGACGTGCTGCCCAACGTCACCGGACCCGTCCTGGTGCTCGCCACCCTCGACATCGGCACCGCGCTGCTGCTGCTGTCGGGCCTGTCGTTCCTCGGGCTCGGCGCGAAGCCGCCGTCGCCCGAGTGGGGCGCGATGGTCGCCGCAGGAGTGGACGTCTTCGACAGCTGGTGGGTCGCGACGTTCCCGGGGCTGGCCATCCTGACGGTCGTGCTCGGGTTCAACTTCCTCGGCGACACGCTGCGCGACGCGCTCGACCCGCGTACCGCCGGGGCGATCAAGGAGCGTGCGCTGTGACGGCGGAACCACGGGCGGCCGCGCTGACGATCGAGGGGCTGCGGGTGTCGATCGGCGGCCACGACGTCCTGCACGGCGTCGACCTGGCCGTGGAAGCGGGACGCGTGCACGGCCTCGCCGGCGAGAGCGGCTCGGGCAAGACCATGACCGGTCTCGCCGTGCTCGGCCTGCTCCCCCACGGCTCCCGCGCGTCGGGACGGATCGCCTTCGGCGGCCGGGACCTGCTGGGGATGCCCGCCCGCGTGCTCGACGAGGTGCGCGGCGCGAAGATCGCCATGGTCTTCCAGGACCCGGCGACCAGCCTGCATCCGATGCTGACCGTGGAGCGGCAGCTCACCGAGCACATGCGCCACCACCTGGGCGTCGGCGGCAGGGAAGCGCGCGATCGGGCCGCCGGCCTGCTCGCCAAGGTGCGCATCCCGGGCCCCCGGGAGGCGCTGAAGCGCTACCCGCATCAGTTCTCCGGCGGCATGCGGCAGCGGATCGCCATCGCCGTCGCGCTGGCCTGCGACCCCGAGGTGCTCATCGCCGACGAGCCGACGACCGCGCTCGACGTGACCGTGCAGGCCGGAATCCTCCGCCTGCTGCGCGGCCTGTGCGACGACCTCGGGCTCGCCGTCCTCCTCGTCACCCACGACCTCGGCGTGATGTCGGCGGTCGCCGACGAGGTGAGCGTGATGAAGGACGGGCTGGTCGTGGAGACCGGCCCGCGCGGCCGGGTGCTGCGCGAGCCGCGCCACCCCTACACCCGCTCGCTGCTCGACGCCCTGCCCGTGCCTCCTGCTGGGGAGAACTCGCCATGATCATGCCTCTGACCGGGCCCCTGTTGTCCGTGGAGGACCTCGTCGTGGAGCACCGCACGCCGGGCCGCCCGGTCGTCAGGGCCGTGGCCGGGGCCGGCCTGCAGGTCGCCGCCGGCGAGGTCGTCGGCCTGGTCGGCGAGTCGGGGTGCGGCAAGTCCACCCTCGCCCGGGCGTTGTGCGGGCTGCACGGCGCGGCCTCCGGGCGGATCCTCGTCGGCGGGCACCCGGTGACGCCCCTCGGGCTGCGCCGCAGGAACCCCGCGCTGACCGGCGTGCAGATGGTGTTCCAGGATCCGTACTCCTCGCTGAACCCGCGCCGCCGCGTGGGCGCGCAGATCGCCGACGGGCTGCGGACGGCGGGCGACACCGCGACCAGCCCCGCCGACGTGCTCGAACGGGTCGGACTGCCGCGCGCGTTCGCCGGCCGCTACCCGCACGAATTCTCCGGAGGGCAGCGTCAGCGCATCGCCATCGCGCGGGCGCTCGCCGCCCGGCCGTCGCTGCTGATCGGGGACGAGCCCATCTCCGCCCTGGACGCCTCCGCCCAGGCGCAGGTGGCCCGGCTGATGCGCGACCTCGCCATGGAGTCCGGCGCGGGCCTGCTGTTCATCAGCCACGACCTGTCCGTCGTGCGGCTGATCGCCGACCGGATCGCGGTCATGTACCTCGGCAAGGTCGTGGAGACCGGGCCGACCGCGGAGGTGTGGGCCGACCCCAGGCACCCGTACACGCGGGCGCTGCTCGCCGCGATCCCTTCCCCCGACGGCGCCGGGGTGCTGCCCGCCGAGCTGCCCGGAGACGTGCCCGACCCCGCCGATCCCCCGGCGGGCTGCCGGTTCCACCCCCGCTGCCCGCTCGCCATGGACGTGTGCCGGGAGCGGGAGCCGGACTTCGGGCCGGTGGCCTGCTGGCTGCACGAGCCGGAGCCGTCCTCCCTGTCATGATCGACCCCCTCATGCTGGAGGACGTACGCGCCGGGATGGCCGATGTGGGTATCGACGCCCTCGTGCTGCGGCCCTCGCCGGACTTCCGGTATCTGCGCGCCCGCTCGGTGGGGCTCGCGGAGGCGGGCTATCTCGTCATGGCGCTCGACGGGCCGCCCACCACGGCGGGCGATCCCGCGCAGGCGGCGGCCCTCGTGCCCCCGGCGGCACGCCGCGTGGCAGTGGACCCGCAGATGCACGCCGCCGAGCTGTTCGCGCTGCGCCTGGACGCGGAGCTTGTGCTGGCGTCGGCCGTGCTCGCGCCGCTCCGCCTGCGCAAGCGGGCCGACGAGGTGGCCGCGATGCGGCACGCCGCCGCGGTGGCCGACGCCGTGCTGCTCGCGGCCCGCGAGCTGGCCTGGTTCGGCGCCACCGAGCTGGCCATGGCCCGCAGGCTGCGGGCGATGCTCGCCGAGACGGGTTGTGAGGGGACGCCCTCCGTGCTCGTCGCGGCGGGCGAGCACTCTGCCGACGCGCGTCACCTGCCGTGCGAGCGGGTGATCAACCCTGGTGACGCGCTGCTCGTCTCGGTCGGCGGGCGCTGGAACGGCTACTGCGCCGAGGTCGCCCGGGTCTTCGCGGTCGCCGAGCCGCCGGAGGACTTCGACGCCATGTACTCGGTCGTCCTCGCAGCGCAGCGAGCCGCCGTCGACCTCGTACGCCCCGGAGTGGCGTGCGCCGAGGCCGCGACGGTCGCCGGCGAGGTCATCTACGGCAGCGGCTACGGCGACTACGCCGCCGCCGGGGCCGGCCGGGGCATCGGGCTGAGCCCGGTGGAGGGGCCCTGGCTGGCGGCCGGGGAGAGGTTCGAGGCCGGGATGACCGTCTGCCTGGAGCCCGCCGTCTACCTGCCCGGCCTCTTCGGCGCCCGGGTGGCCGACGTGGTCGTGTGCGGCGAGGAGGGGCCGGAGCCGCTCAGCACCGGCTCCCGCGCGCTGCACGTCCTCGACCGTTAGTGCCACGTTCCTCCGAGCCGACGCCGGCCAAGGCCTCGACCACGGTGGCGTCGCGGGCCGGGCGCCGTTCAGCTCGTCACGATGCCGTGCAGGAGCAGGTCGATGAGCCTTGTGGCGAGGGCGGGTTCCTGCTCGGCGCCCGCCATGTAGCTGATGCCGCCGAGCGCCATCAGGACGTCCTGGGGCTTCGCCTGTTTCCGCACGGCCCCGTGGCTCCTCCCGGCAGCGAGAAGGCGATCCACTGCTTCGGCGAGGTCGGCGCGGGTCTGCAGCCGCTCGCTGTCGTCGGTCAGCACCACACGGAGGGCGTCGGCCATGCCGTGCTTGGTGGCCATGAAGTCGATGAAGCGCTCCATCCAGGCACGTAGCGCGTCCACCGGGGGCAGCGAGGCCGCGAGCTCGGGCGCCGCCTCGCACAGGAGCCGCACCTCATGCCGATGCACCGCCTCGATCAGCAGTTCCTTGGACGGGAACCGGCGGTAGAGCGTGCCCACACCCACGCCGGCCTCGCGGGCGACGTCCTTGACCGAGGCGTCGGCTCCATCGCGGGCCAAGACGACTGCCGCGGCCCTGAGCAGACGGTCTTCGTTGCGCTTCGCGTCGGCCCGCAGCGGCCGGTGCCGCCGTACGGAGCCGTCCTCGCCATCGTCGGCCAATCCCCGCCCTTTCTCTCCCGCTTGTATCCGGAACCGGTTCCGGATACGGTTACAACCGGAACCGGTTCCGGATAAGAGGCTACCGCGGCTCCGGGCCTCCCCGCGAGCGGCCGTGATCGGGCCGTCCGCCGCCGGACGCCATGGGCCGCTCCCCACCCCCGCCGACGTGGTGGTGAGCTCCGGCAGACCCGAGCAGGAAGCACTTTCCACAGCAGGCGGCAGGGCGCAGACACACCCACCGGGCCCTTCGAGGTCCGCAGCTGCGGACGGCCACAGCCCAGGGGCCCGCGAAGGCCACGACCACGACGACATCGGAGGAGAACACCATGACCGGACGACTGCGGAACACCGTGGCGCTGGTGACCGGCGCCGGGAGCGGCATCGGCGCGGCGACCGCCCGCGGCCTCGCCGCGGAGGGCGCGGCGGTCGCCGTCCTCGGGCGGCGGCGCGGCAGGCTGGAGGAGGTCGCGGACAAGGTCCGGGCCGACGGCGGCACCGCCCTCGTCGTACAGGCCGACATCACCGATCGGCGGCAGGCCGCGGCGGCGGTGGAAAGCGTGGTGACCGAGCTCGGCCGCCTGGACACGCTCGTCAACAACGCCGGTTTCATGGGCATGGGGCAGGCCGCGGAATCCCCGCTCGAGGAGTGGGATCACATGCTCGCGGTCAACGTCCAGGGCCTGCTGTACACCACCCATGCCGCCCTGCCGCACCTCCTCCGCGCCGCGGAGGACTCCCCGCGGAAGGTTGCGGACCTGGTCAACATCAGTTCCACGGGGGGCAGGGTCGCCCGGCCCGGAACGGCCGTCTACAACCTGACGAAGTTCGGCGTCAACGGGTTCACTGAGGCCCTGCGGCAGGAGGTCGTGCGGAAGGGCCTCCGGGTGAGCGTGGTCGAGCCCGGCACGGTGGACACCGAGCTGAGCTCCCACCTCCGCGACGGCGTGCGACAGGCCGTGGAGCGCCAGATCGAGAACATGGAGTTGCTGCATCCGGAGGACATCGCCGACGCGGTCTCCTACATCGTCACCCGGGACCGTCGAGTCGCCGTCAACGAGATCCTCGTGCGCGCCGGCGAGCAGACCTGGTGACGGGCCGCGCACCGCGACCCGCGGCCGCACCGAACCGCAAGATCACTGTCCGTGTCATGCCCGCTGTCCTCGCGCGTGGAGCGCACGGAGACGAAACCCCCGGCAAGAGCGGGCAAATTGTCGCTATCAACACCAGCAACCCCAGGAGGCCCGATAGAGGATAGAAAGGTCATTTTCGTAGTGACGTTCCCGCGGGTCGTCCGCGATCGGAGACATCTCGTCGCGGAGGCTCATCGGGAAGGATCACAGGGGAGGATCCATGACCACGACCGAGGCGACACCGGGCCCGACGGCCGGAGGCACGACCACCACCCGGGCCCGGACATCCCGTGCCCGCACGACGACGCCCACGCCGCCCGCACCCGCACCCACGCCGCCCACACCCGGCCCGTCCATGGGCCCGGGGACCAAGGAGGAGCACCGGCCGCGACTGGACCTGGACCTGCCGTTCATGAGCCTCCAGCTTCGCACGCCCGAGATGCACCTGCCGCACGTCGGCCTGCCGCACATCAGCGGGCGGGAGGTCGGGCACGCCATGGACGTCGCCCGGACCTTCCTGCCGCCGCCGGAGCGCATCATGTACTACGGCGGCCTCGGCGCGCTCGCGGTCCTCGGCATCCTGGAGTGGCCGGTGGCGGCGGCCATCGGCGCGGGGACCATGATCGCCCAGCGGGCCAGGTCGCGTGAGCAGCGCTGGTCACCGCTCGGCGGACCGCAGCAGAAGGACACCCGGGGAGCGGCCACGCCCATGCCCACACCTGGGGCGACCACGCCGGGAATGCCCGGCGCGGGCGCCATGGAGACCACCCCGGAAGCCGCCAAGCAGGTCACGGGGAGGCGGGCCGCGGCGAAGGGCGAGACGAAGACACCGGCCGCCGGCGCTGCCCGGCGCGCCAGGGCCACCACCAAGTAGCCGCCGCCAGGGGCGAGCCCGCACAGGGCTCACACAGGGCCCACACAGGCTCACAGGGCTCATCACACAGAGCCGGCCGAGGAGCCCGTCCGGGACCTATCGCCACGGACAGGATGACACGGACGGGGCGGCACGGCCGGCAGACGCCGCACGGGCACGACCGACAGGTGCCCGTGCGGCCTCGCCCTGAGGCGCGTGATCAGGGAAGTATCCGGAACGGTCACCCGCTGTTCACCAAACGGTAACCTTAACTACGCCCGTTTGGGAGGTTTATGCGTCAGTCTTCCATAGAAGCCGATTTGTCCTACCGAGGTGCGAAGTGACTGAGTTCCTTGCCGCCGTTCTCTCCCGTGCGGCCCTCATGGTCCTGGAGGCGCTGCTCGTGCGTCTCGTCCATGCGCTCGTGACGTCGTCCTTCCGCGTCACGCTGCCACACGCGGCCTGATCCCGGCCCGACCGGCCCACCGATCCGGGCCGAAGCCCCGGCGCCCCCGGCGCCCGGGGTCTTGATCGACAGTTACCCCCGGCCACCCGCGGCGACTTCACGCGGGCGTTCCCCGAGGTCTCACAGCGATCTCGCGGGGATGATCTCAGGAGATCCGGACGGATCTCAGGGGATGCCGCAGGGTCCCCACAGGGGAACCCCGCGCACGGGGACGAGAGCGCCGGTGGCGTCGCCCCGGCTCAGCGTGATCGCCCTCGTCCCCGCACCGGTGACGGCCGCGACCCCTCCCCCACGGAGGGCCCGGCGCCCCGTCACCTCACGCACGATCGCGCGGGTCAGTCCTTGAAGGCGTCCTTGACCTTGCCGGCCGCGTCCTTCACCTTCTCGCCCGCCTGCTTGATGTGGCTCTTCGACTGGTCGGCCTGACCCTCGGCCTCGAGGCGCTCGTCGTCGGTGACCTTGCCGAGCCCCTCCTTGGCCTTGCCGGTGATCTCTTCCGACTTGTTACGGAACTTGTCCTCCGTACCCATGTGGTTACCCCTCTCGGTCGCAGAGCTGACGACCACCCCTCTTTCCGCTGGTGGAGGGGCTAAACGCATCCTGGCCGACGCTCAGTCACCAAACCGGGAAAAGGGGACGAAACGGGCGTACGCTAGAAATAAGGACTACAGCACACGCCTTTGAAGGGTGGTGTGAGGCATGACACACGGTGCCGACATCGGGACGCATCCCGACATCATGCAGATGCGGGCCCGATACGAGGCCGCCGCGGCGAATCCCGCCGCGCAGCTGGCCGATGGTCTGACGCTCCTGAGCGGGCTGTATCTGGCGTTGTCACCCTGGATCGTCGGATTCAGCGGCACGCGGACTCCGCTCGCGGTGAACAACCTCGTCACCGGTCTCGCCGTGGCGCTCCTGGCGATGGGTTACAGCTCGGCGTTCGGGCGCACCTACGGAATCTCCTGGGTCGCCCCGCTGCTCGGTATCTGGACCATCATCGCCCCCTGGGTCATCCGGGGAGGCATGGCGACCACCTCCACGATCATCAGCAACGTGGTCGTGGGCGCGCTCATCCTGCTGTTCGGCCTCGCCACCATGCGGTTCGGCATGATGGAGCGCGAGCGGCCCGGCGGCTTCCGCACGCCGGCGCACTGAGCCGGCACTCCGAGCCAACGGAGCGCGGGTGCGTGGTTGTCACAGGCGCCGGTTACTCTCGTCGGAGTCGCGACACACAGGTCGGACTCACACAGGCGAGAGGACGGTGCGCGCGTGACGACCACGGCTCCCGTCGCGGGTCCGGTGGACTTCGCGGCCTACGGTGACTACACGGTGAAGGCGGCCACCAGGCCGGACGGGTCGTTCGCGCGGCCGCTCTACCGGTTCCGCGACCGCGTCACGGCCGACGGCGACGGCGGCTTTCCCGCCGAGCCCGGCCGCTACCACCTGTACGTCTCGCTGGCCTGCCCGTGGGCGCACCGCTCGGTGATCGTGCGCGCGCTTCTCGGGCTGGAGGACGTCGTCTCGATGTCCGTCGTCGATCCCGTGCGCGACGGGCGCGGCTGGGCGTTCCGCGAGGGCCCGGGGCACGGGCCCGACGAGCTCAACGGGTTCACCCTGCTCCGGGAGGCGTACGAGGCGACCGAGCCCGGCTACGACGGCCACGTGTCGGTCCCGGTGCTGTGGGACCGCCGCACCGGGCGGATCGTCAGCAACAACTTCCCCGACATCAGCCTCGACCTGGGCCAGGCGTTCGGCCGGTGGGCCCGGCCGGATGTCGATCTCTACCCCGAGGACCTGCGGGCCGAGATCGACGCGCTCAACGAGCGCGTGTACGCCGACGTCAACAACGGCGTGTACAAGTGCGGCTTCGCCGAGAGCCAGGAGGCGTACGACTCGGCGGTCACGGCGCTCTTCGCGGCGCTCGGCGAACTCGACGAGCGCCTGGCCGGCCGCCGCTACCTGTTCGGCGACCGGATCACCGAGGCCGACGTGCGCCTGTGGGTCACGCTCGTCCGCTTCGACACCGTCTACGTGACCCACTTCAAGGCCAACATCCGCCGTCTGTCCGACCACCCCAACCTCTGGCGCTACACCCGCGACCTCTATGCCGATCCCGCCTTCGGCGGCACGACGGACTTCGGCCACATCAAGCGCCACTACTACGGCACCCATCCCAAGATCAATCCGCTGCGCATCGTGCCCGCGGGGCCGGTCATCGACTGGTCCCTGTAGGCCGCCGCCGGCCCGGCCGTGGCTCGGTGCCGGGGCCTGCCCGGCCGCCGCTTTGACGTATCGACCCGGTTTCCCGAATAATCGGGCGTAGTTCGAGGGGGAGTACCCGGCTTCCCGCAGCGTCGTCATCACGGCCGCCGACCTGAGGCGTCCCGGCGCGGGGGTCACCGTATCCGGTGGCACGGGGAGACCGTCGACCTGCCGATTCCGCCGTGCGCGGTTGTGGGGGTTGACGTATGTCCGTTCCTCTGTGGGCCTGGGCCGCCGTTCTGGCGGTCATCCTTGTCATGCTGGCCGTCGATCTTTATGCCCATCGCAGCGCCCATGTCGTGCGGTTCCGCGAGGCGCTGGCCTGGTCGGGCGTGTGGATCGTCCTCGGCCTCGGCTTCGGAGCCATCGTCTGGCTGACCTGGGGGCCCGAGGCCGGCGGCGAGTACCTGGCCGGTTACCTGATCGAGAAGTCGCTGGCCGTCGACAACGTGTTCGTGTTCGCGCTGCTGTTCTCCTTCTTCGCGGTCCCCCGCGAACTGGAGCATCGCGTGCTGTTCTTCGGCGTGCTGGGCGCGCTGGTCTTCCGCGCGCTGTTCATCGGCGCGGGCGCCGTGCTGCTCGGCCGCTTCCACTGGATCCTGTACGTCTTCGGCGCCTTCCTGCTCTACACGGGCGTGAAGATGGCCAGGCACGCCGCGATCGAGGTGCATCCCGAGCGCAACCCCGTGCTGCGCGCCATGCGGCGGGTGATGCCCGTCACCGACGCCTTCCAGGGGTCGCGGTTCCTCGTCCGGCAGGACGGCCGGTGGGCCGCCACGCCGCTGCTGGCCGTACTGGTCGCCGTCGAGACCACCGACATCGTCTTCGCCGTCGACTCGATCCCCGCCATCTTCGCGGTCACCTCAGAGCCGTTCCTCGTCTTCACCTCCAACGCGTTCGCGATCCTCGGGCTAAGGGCGATGTACTTCCTGCTGGCCGGGGCCATGCACCGGTTCGGCTACCTCAGGTACGGGCTCGCCGCGATCCTCGTGTTCGTGGGGGCGAAGATGCTCCTGGCCGACCTCTACGCGATCCCCGTCTGGCTGTCACTGGTGGTGATCTTCGCCTGTCTCGCGATCTCCGTGGGGGCGAGCCATTACCGTACGCGTAGGGGTTGATCGATCTTCCCCTGCCCCTCCGCCGATATGTACCCTCCTGTCCAGGGGAGCCGGCGGGCGGTGGGAGGACTCGGCAAGTGACGGGCTTGTACGCCATCAGCGATCTGCACGTCGCCCACGACGAGAACCGCGAGATCGTCGAGAACCTCCGTCCGGAGTCGGACGGCGACTGGCTCGTCGTGGCCGGCGACGTGGCGGAGACCCCGGCCAACATCGAGTGGGCGCTGGCCACGCTGGCGCGGCGGTTCGCGAGAGTCGTCTGGGCTCCCGGCAACCACGAACTGTGGACCACCCCGACCGACCCGGTGCAACTGCGGGGCGTCGCCCGATACGAGCGCCTTGTCCAGATCTGCCGTGACCTCGGGGTGCTCACGCCCGAGGATCCGTACGCGGTGTGGGAGAGCGAGGAGGGGCCGGTCACGGTGGCCCCGCTGTTCCTCCTCTACGACTACACCTTCCGTCCCGACGGCACCGCGACCAAGGAGACGGCCCTGGCCCGGGCCTACGAGGCCGGCGTCGTGTGCACCGACGAATACCTCCTGCACCCCGATCCGCACCCCACCCGCGACGCCTGGTGCGAGGCACGGCTGGCCGAGACCGAGCGTCGCCTCGCCGGCGTCGGCGGCCCGGTCGTGCTGGTCAACCACTTCCCGCTGGTCCGGGAGCCGACCCGGATCCTGCGGTATCCCGAGTTCGCGCTGTGGTGCGGCACCGAGCGCACCGCCGACTGGCACGTGCGCTACCGGGCCTCCGCCGTGGTCTACGGCCACCTGCACATCCCCCGGACGACCTGGCACGACGGCGTACGCTTCGAGGAGGTCTCGCTGGGCTATCCACGCGAGTGGCGCGGTCGCCCGGCGGGGCCGGCGCGCCCGCGTCTGGTGCTCGCCGGGGCGGCCCGGTGATCGCTGAGATCCTGCCGCCGTGGGTCGCGGCGGCGGAGGAGTTCGGCGACGTCCCGGAGGAGACCCTCTTCCCCGAGGAGAGGCCGCTCGTCGAGCGGGTCGCCGACCGGCGGCGGCGGGAGTTCGTCACCGGGCGCCACTGCGCCAGGCGCGCGCTCGCCGCGATCGGTGTGGCGCCCGTCGCGATCCCGCGCGGTGAGCGGGGCGCGCCGGTCTGGCCGGACGGCGTGGTCGGCAGCATCACGCACTGCTCGGGGTTCCGTGCGGCGGCGGTGGCCCCGGCGGAGGCGGCGCTGGCGGTCGGCATCGACGCCGAGCCGCACGAGCACCTCCCCGAGGGCGTCCTCCCCCGGGTCGCCTCCCCGGCGGAGATCGCCGCGCTCGCGGCGCTGCGCGACGCGGACGAGGCGGTGTGCTGGGACGCCGTCCTCTTCAGCGCCAAGGAGTCGGTCTACAAGGTGTGGTTTCCGCTGACCCGCAGATGGCTCGACTTCTCCGAGGCGGTGGTGGACATCGACCCCTCGGGCGAATTCGACGCCCGCCTTCTGGTCACCGACCCGGCCGTCGGCACGCCTGTGCTGCGGGGCCGGTGGACGGTGCGCGACGGCCACCTCGCCACCTCGATCGCCCTCCCCCGGGCCTGACGACGGCACTCACGACGCCCCTCACGACGGCCCTGACGACGCCTGCGGGCCGTCAGCCGCGCGGCCGGTGACGGGCGGCCGCGCGGGCGTGCGCGGCGGTCAGAAGGGCGGGCACCCGGGGCGCGGTGACCTCGCCGGGGTTGAGCACGCAGACCCAGGACTGGCGGGCGTAGACCGGATGCGGCAGGATCCGGTCGAGCGCGCGGTAGTCCACCGTCTCGTGCCGTCCGGCGTGCGCGGCCGGGGGATAGCCGAGCAGTTCCTCGAAGCCGGCGCGGCCGACGGCGATGTTCAGCCGGAACACCCCGGGCCGGTCGAGGCCGGAGGCCGTGTCGAACCCCTCGTAGTCCTTGACCACGATCGTGGCGAAGGGCATCTGCCGGGCGGACGGGTCGTCGTCGGGATCGTAGAAGAAGAAGGTGTCCCCCCACGCCGCCCTGGGGGCCCCGGTGCCCTCGGCGGCGGTGAAGGCGACGACGCCCGGCAGGCCGGTCACGAAGCCGGCGATGTCGTTCTCGGTCACGAATGATCCCTTGTCTCGGCCGGTGGTTCCTCCTTGAATCGTCTCATTGAACCGCCCTGTGAGACTTTCCCGGATTGGTCCTCCGATTCCGGTGCGAAACCTTAAACTCGCACTTCAGGACCGGCGAGGCGGGCGCACCACCGCGACGGGGCAGTGCGCGTGGTGCAGGACGGCCCGGCTGACCGAGCCGAGCACCGCCGAGCCGACCGCGCCGTGGCCCCGGGAGCCGACGACGAGCAGGTCCGCCTTCTCCCCGGCCTCCACCAGGGCGGGCACCGGGTGCGCGCAGACGGCCCGCATCTCGGCGTCCAGCTCGGGGTAGCGCTCCCGGTGGGCCGTCAGCATCTCCGCCACGTAGTCCTCCTGGGCCCTGCGCACCTCGTCGACGTCGTAGGTGATCTCGGGCGCGAACGTGTGCACCGGAAGCTGCCACGCGTAGAGGACGAGCAGGCGGCAGCCGCGCAGCCGCGCCTGCTCCGACGCGTAGGTCAGCGCGGCCTCCGCCTCGGCCGAGCCGTCGACGCCTGCGACGACCAGTCCGTGCGGCACCCGCAGCCCCTGGCGTACGACCACGACGGGGACGTCGACCTGACCGGCGAGGTGCATGCTGACCGAGCCGAGCAGCATTCCGGCGAAGCCGCCGTGGCCCCGGTTCCCGACGACGATCTCCGCCGCCCCGGCGGCCTCCCGCCGCAGCACCCTCGACGGGTCCCCCTCGACGAGATCGGGGACGACGCGGACGACGGGATGGATCTCGCGTACGGACTGCGCGGCCTCCTCCAGGATCCGCCGGCCGGCCCGGTCGAGCTGGTCCTCGATGGGGATGGGATAGCGGGCGATCTCGTACGGCAGGCGGTCCACCGCGTGGACGATCCGCAGCGGCAGGCCCCTGCGCGCGGCGTCTCCCGCGGCCCACTCCACCGCGGCGGCCGCGGCGCGCGAGCCGTCGGTGCCCACGACGACGGGTTCGGACATGGCTCCTCCTTCGTGCCTGTCCTCATCCCACCGTCCGCGCGCCGCCCCGGGCAGGGCCGCTGGTCCCTGTCTCCCGGGACCTTCCGCCCTGCGGAAGGTCCCGGTGGGAGATCAGGAACCGGAGATCAGGGACAGGTGATGGCGGTCGGCCCCGGCGAGGAGGATCCGGACGCCTGGAAGCCGAAGCTCGCCGACGCGCCGGGCGCGAGGGTCTTGCCCCAGGAGGGAGCCCGCGCCGTCCAGCGGGACCCGCTGGCGGTGACGGTCGCGCTCCAGCCGCTGACGAGGCCCACTCCGGCCGGCATGGTCCAGCCGACCGTCCAGTCCGCCCAGGTCGTCGTGCCGGTGTTCTTGACCGTGACGTTCGCGGTGAAGCCCCCCTGCCACGCACTGGCCACCTGGTAGCTCACCTGGCACGTCCCCGGGCTCGCGGACGGGCTCGCCGACGGGGAGGCGGACGGAGACACCGAGGGAGACGCCGAGGGGGAAACGGAGGGTGAGACCGACGGGGAGGCGGACGGAGACGCCGAGGGGGACGCCGAGGGAGACGCGCTGGGCGAGGTCGTGGTCGTGGTGTAGCTCGCCTCGGTGTAGTCGGCGGCGCACTGCGTGCCGCACGACGAGGGCAGGCCGAAGCTGTAGACGCGGCCGCCGTTCAGCGGCTGGTCGGCCGCGTCGCGCACGCGGATCTGGAACCGCGTCGCGCCCTTGCTGGTCCCGCTGATGAGGTACGACTGGCCCATGTCGGAGTTCATCTGGGCCGGCTGCCAGGCGCCGTCGGCGTAGTACTCCACCCCGTGGATGCCGTTGGGCAGGTGGGAGACCGCGATCGCGGTCCAGTACGCCTGGGAGCCCTTGAGGAACCCGATGCGGATGTCGCCCGAGTAGTTCGGCGCCGGGATGAACGACCAGGTGACGTGGCGGTTGTTCCAGTGGTTCGGGTACATGTCCCCGACCGGCGCGCCGTTCTTCACGAACCTGTTGAGCGAGGGCTTCGACAGGTCGAGGTGGTAGCGGTCGTCGCGGCACCAGCCGTTGGAGTCGCCGCAGCTGTCGGCGACGATCATGGTCAGCGTGGCGCCGTTGTAGGCGTCGGAGACCCACGAGCCGTTCCGGCAGAACTGCGAGTTCTGCCCGCCGTCGTTGACTCCGGTGCAGAAGTCCGAGATCTGCACCTGGACGAAGCGGCCGCAGTTCAGCCCGTTGTTCCACAACCCGGTCTTGGACGCGTTGGCGCCGGTCAGCGGCCGGGGGTAGAAGTTGTAGTCGCCGGGGGTGTCGTACACGTTGAGGGCGACGAAGTCCTGCGAGTCGAGCTGGGACTGCGGCATCCCGCAGCCGCCGTACGGCGAGCCGAGGGCGTCGAAGTAGGTGGCGTTGCCGGTCACCGGCGCGGGCGGGTCGCCGACGGCGCCCGCCGGGGACGCGGCGGGCCAGGCGGTCAGCAGCACCGCGGCGACGGCGGCGGTCCAGATGCGGCGCCGGAGGCGCCGGAGGCGACCTCGGACGGAGAATGCGCGGCCGGTCATCGGACTCCCTGCGCTCACGGTCGGGGCTCGGAACGCCGCGATCCTGGCGGCGGGCCGGTGCCGGGTCAAGGGCCCGCCACGACGGCCGCGGCGACCACCCCGGTGAGCTGCGTGCGAAGTCCGCACCGTTTGGTGACTGCCTGTAACTTTCATCACCCTCCTGAGCCGATGACGTGCGTAAGCCGACTTTCGGGGCAGAAGAGACGAAATGATTCGTGACGGGCGGGGAGCGGCCACATGACGGATTTCGCAGAGGACATGGCGGTCGGCGTCGAGGAGGAGTTCCACATCGTGGACCTCGCGACCCGGCAACTCGTTCCCCGAGCCGGCCTGCTGCTCCAGCAGTTGCGATCCGACCATTTCACCCAGGAACTGCAGCGGTCGGTCCTGGAGACCGGGACGACGCCGCGGACCCGGCTGGAGGACCTCGCCGGGGAGCTGACCGGGCTGCGCGCCGACGCGGTCGCGGCGGCGGAGGGGCTCGGCCTCGGCATCGCGGCGGCCGGGACCGTCCCGCTGCTGGACCCGGAGGCGATGAAGATCTCCCCCGACCCGCGCTACGAGCAGATGCTGGACGACTACCAGGTGCTCGCCCGCGAGCAGCTCATCTGCGGCACGCAGGTGCACGCCGAGGTGCGCGACCGGGACCTCGCCGTGGCCGTCACCCACCGGCTCGGCCCGTGGCTGCCTCCCCTGCTGGCCCTGAGCTGCAGCTCGCCGTACTGGATGGGCGCCGACACCGGCTACGCGAGCTTCCGGTCGATGGTGTGGCAGCGCTGGCCCACGGCCGGCCCGGCGGAGCGGTTCGAGTCGGCCGACGAGTACGACGCGATGGTGAGGGAGCTGGTCAGGTCGGGGGTCATCAGCGACCCCGGGATGCTCTACTTCGACGTCCGGCCCTCGGCGCACGTGCCGACCGTGGAGTTGCGGCTGTGCGACTCCTGCCCCCGGATCGACGACATCGTGCTGATCGCCGGGCTGTTCCGCGCGCTGGTCACCCGGGAGCTCCACGCCCTCACCACCGGTGCGCCCACTCCCCTGGACCCCGGCACCGTACGCCCGGAGCTGGTCCGGGCCGCCTCGTGGCGGGCGGCGCGGTCCGGCCTGGACGGCGAGCTGGTCGACCCCGTCGAGGGCGTCCCGAAGCCCGCCCGCACCGTGGTGACCCGGCTGCTGGAGGGCCTGCGGCCGCAGCTCGAGGCGTACGGCGACTGGGCACTGGTCAGCTCGCTGGCCACCGAGGCGCTGGACCGCAGCGGCTCCGCCGCGCGGCAGCGCGAGGCGTTCCGGCGGGCCGGCCGTCTGACCGACGTGGTGGACCTCGTCCTGGCCGAGACCAGGTCCCGAACCAGACCCGCGAGCCCGTGCGCCGCGGCGGCCGGGAGGTAGGAGCGTGTGCGGACTGAGCGGTGAGATCCGCTTCGACGGGCGGCCGGCGGACATCGGCGTGGTGGGCAGGATGACCGACGCCATGCACGAGCGCGGCCCGGACGGCTCGGGGCTGTGGGAGTGGGGGCCGGTCGCCCTCGGCCACCGGCGCCTGAAGATCATCGACCTTTCGGACAAGGCCGCGCAGCCGATGGCCGACCCCGCCCTCGGGCTGACGGCGGTCTTCAACGGCTGCCTGTACAACTACCGTGAGCTGCGTGAGGAGCTGCGGGGCGAGGGCTACCGCTTCTTCTCCACCTCCGACACGGAGGTGCTGGTCAAGGCGTTCCACCGGTGGGGCGCCGACTGCGTGCGCCGGTTCGCCGGGATGTTCGCCTTCGCCGTGTTCGAGCAGGAGACCGGGCGGCTGACGCTCGCCCGCGACCGCCTGGGCATCAAGCCGTTGTACGTGTCGGGGAACGGCGACCGGCTGCGCTTCGCCTCGACCCTGCCCGCGCTGCTGGCCGGGGGCGAGGTCGACACGGACATCGACCCGGTCGCCCTGCACCACTACATGACCTTCCACTCGCTGGTGCCGGGCGAGCGCACGATCCTCGCGGGCGTGCGGAAGATGCCCCCGGCCACCGTCCGCACGGTCGAGGCGGACGGCTCCTCCCGCGACATCGTCTACTGGGACCCGCCGTTCACCCGGCTGCCGGAGCACGAGGCGATGGACGCCGCCGACTGGCGCGACGCCGTGCACGACCGGTTGCGGGCGGCCGTACGGCGGCGGATGGTCGCGGACGTGCCCGTCGGCGTGCTGCTGTCGGGCGGCCTCGACTCCAGCGTCATCGTCGCGATGCTCGCCGAGGAGGGCCAGCGGAACCTGTCGACGTTCAGCATCGGGTTCCACGCGGCCGGGGGCGACTCGGGGGACGAGTTCCGCTACTCCGACCTCGTCGCCGACCATTTCGGCACCGACCACCACCGCATCCTCATCGAGGACTCCCGGCTGCTGTCGGGCCTGCCGGACGCGGTGCGGGCGATGAGCGAGCCGATGGTCAGCCACGACTGCGTCGCCTTCCACCTGCTGTCGCAGGAGGTGGCCAGGCACGTCAGGGTCGTGCAGTCCGGGCAGGGCGCCGACGAGGTGTTCGCCGGATACCGCTGGTTCCCGCCGCTCGCCGCCGTGCCCCGCGAAAAGGCGTTCGCGACGTACGCCCGGGAGTTCTTCGACCACCCGCACGAGGACCTGGCGGGGATCGTGGCTCCCGAGCACCTCGCCGACGAGGACGTGAGCGGGGAGGTCATCCGCCGCCACCTCGGCCGTCCGGGCGCGGAGACCGCGCTGGACGCGGTGCTGCGCCTGGAGACGCGGCTGATGCTGCCCGACGACCCGGTCAAGCGGGTGGACAACATGACCATGGCCCACGGGCTGGAGGGGCGCACCCCGTTCCTCGACCACGAACTGGTCGAGCTGGCCGCGGCGTGCCCGCCGGAGCTGAAGCTCGTCGGGGGCGGCAAGGGGATACTCAAGGAGGCCTCCCGCGCGCTTCTGCCGCGCGAGGTGGTCGACCGGCCCAAGGGCTACTTCCCGGTGCCCGCCATCCGGCACATCGACGGGCCGTTCCTCGACCTGGTGCGCGACGCGCTCACCGCGCCCGCCGCCCGGGATCGGGGCCTGTTCGACAAGGCGTACGTCGAGGGGCTGCTGGAGAACAGGGAGACCAGCCGCACCACGACGGGGGTCAACATGCTGTGGCAGCTCGGGCTTCTGGAGATGTGGTTGCAGGCGCAGGGAGTGTGATGGCGGCGGAAGCCCTCGGCGTACGGACTCCGCCCTTCGGGGAGTCCGTCGGGAAGCCCGCCGCGAAGCCCGCCGTGAAGTCCGCCGCGAAATCCGCCGGGGATGCGGCGCTCGGCGCCTGGAGCTGCCGGGCGCCGGCGCTCGCCCCCGACCGCGGCGCGGTCGCGTACGTCAGCGACCGGGACGGCGTGCCGCGGGTCTGGGTCAGGCCGCTGCGGCGGGGCGGGCGGGCGCGGCCGGTCGCCACGGGACCGGAGCCGGTCGCGGAGGTGAGCTGGTCGCCGTCCGGAGAACGGCTGGCCGTCCTCCTCACGCCGGGCGGCGGCGAGCACACGCAGGTCTGGACCGTCCGGCCGGACGGCGGCGACCTGCGCCCGCTGGCCGCGCCGGAGGGCGGGTCGGCGTGGTTCGTCCACTGGACCGGCCGCGGCGACCTGCTGCTGGCCGCCGAGGTCGCGGCGTCCGGAACGGCCGAGGCGCTGCTGGTCGACGCGGCGACCGGAGGCCGGGAGACGGTGGCCCGCGGGCCCCTGCTGCACCCGGAGGCGGTCAGCCGCGACCACGCCCGGGTGCTGCTGCGGCGGGGGCCGCGCGGGGTCCGGCGGATGTACGTCAGGGAGCTGTCGCCGGAGGCCACCGGTCCGGGAGGCGAGCGGCCGCTGCTGGCGGACCTGCCCGGCTCCACCGGCTACGGCGTCTTGTCCCCCGGCGGCGAGACCGCCTACCTGCTGTCGGACGCAGGGCGGGACCGCGCCGCGCTGCTGGCCGTCGCCGGTGACGGCCGCCCGGTCGTGCTCGCCGAACGCCCGGACGCCGAACTGGACATGTTCGCGCTGACCGCCGACGGCCGGCGCGTGGTGCTGGTGTGGAACGCCGCCGGCCGCTCCGAACTGGAGGTGCTGGACGCGCCCGGGGCGCCGGAGCCGTTGGAGACGCCGGAGCGGGCCGGCGGGGCCGGGAGCCCGGCGCGGCGTCCCCTCCCCCCTCCCCCGGGCGAGGTGGTCACCTCGATCAGGGTCTCCCTGGACGACCGGGCCGCCGTGCTCACGGTGGAGGGACCGGCCCAACCGCCGCACGTCGTGCTGTGCGACCTGGAGACGGGCCGCTACCGCCGGGTCGCCGGGGCGGGCCGGATCGCCGGGGCGGTGGACGCCGAGCTCGTACGGCTCCCGGCCCGCGACGGGCTGGAGCTCAGCGGCTGGCTCTACCGGCCGCCCGCGGCCGTGGGCCCGGCGCCGTACGCCGTGTTCCTGCACGGCGGGCCGGAGGACCAGGAGCGGCCCACGTTCAACCCGCTGTACCAGAGCCTGCTGGCCGCCGGGATCGGCGTGCTCGCCCCGAACGTGCGCGGGTCGGCCGGCTTCGGCCGGGCCTTCCGCGAGGCGGACGACCACGCGCTGCGCTTCAGGGCGATCGACGACGTGGCCGACTGCGCCGCCTTCCTGGTGCGGGCCGGTCTCGCCGACGCCGCCCGGCTGGCCTGCCTGGGCTGGTCGTACGGCGGCTACCTCACGCTGGCCGCGCTCGTCACGTATCCGGGCCTGTTCCGCGCCGGCGTGGACGTCTGCGGAATGGCCGACTTCGCCACCTTCTACGAGCGCACGGAGCCGTGGATCGCGGCGGCGGCGGTGAGCGAGTACGGCCATCCGGAGGCCGACCGCGACCTGCTGCACGCCCTGTCGCCCCTGCACGCCTTCGACCGGCTGGCCACTCCCCTGCTGGTGGTGCACGGCGCGCGCGACACCAACGTCCCGGTGTACGAGGCCGAGCAGGTCGTCCGCGCGGCCAGGGCCGCGGGAGTGCCCTGCGAGGTCCTGCTGTTCGAGGACGAAGGGCACGAGATCCGGCGGCGGGCCAACCGGGTCACGTTCGTCAGGCGGGTGACGGACTGGCTCGACCGGCACCTGACCGGCGTGTTCCCCGGCTGAGCGGAGTCTGCCGGGGACGGGCGCGGCCTGGCGCGCTCAGCGCGACTCGCGCAGCCTGGCCAGGTCGCTCTCCATCTTCGCGATCACCCGCTGGTAGCCCTCCCAGCCGCACAGCCGGAGCAGCTCCGACTTCATGCGCAGCGTCTCCTCCTGCACCGCCTCCGGGCCCTGCCGCCGGATCGCGTCGAGCGCGCTGCGCGCCCGGCTCTCCTCGTCGCTGGCGTCGGCGAGACCTTCGCGTCTCATATCAGGAGCAGGCATGGGACCTTTCCTCCGGGTCTGGACGAACGGTGCCTACACCTGACGCGCCTTGACGCCGGGAGGTTGACGGCCGGGAGAAATATTGGCCGGCGCGTTATCGGAGCGGCCGGACCTCGCCGCCGGGGACGTCGACCGCGATCTCGCCGCCCAGCCGCCGGCCGTCGTCGAGGACCAGGTTGTCGCCGCTCCAGAACCTGCCGGGGTCGTACCAGTTGGGCCGGCGCCCACCCGGCAGCAGGCCCATCTCCTCGTACGTCACGGCGACAACCTCCGCGCAGTAGGCCGTCTCCAGCGTCCTGTCCCGCGCCGTGCGCCCCTCCGCGTCGCGTTTCCCTCGGCGGAGCCCGGGGAGGGAGACGGTGCGGAGCGCGGGCAGGCGCCCGCGCAGCCAGCGCCCCGCCAGGCGGGCGGTGGACGGGAACGGCGTGCCGTCCAGCCGGGCGATCGTCCGCAGGACCGCGTCCTCCATCTCCCTGCCCACCGGCGGCTCCAGCTGGCGCAGCCAGGCGCGCTGGCCGTACCTCGCCGCCCAGACGCACACCGCGTCACGCATGTCGTGCAGCTGCACGCCGCGCTGGTGGGTGCCCGACCACATGTCGGGCAGCGACCGGCCGAGCTCCGCGTGCCACATCAGCGGCGGCAGGTCCTCGATGACCACCGCCATGCCCACGTGGTTCACCGGGCTGTTGGTGGTGACCTGGATGGCTCGGTCGGGCGCGCTGCGCCCCCGGAACACCCACACGTCACCGGTACGGACCAGTTCGAGCGCCTTGTCGAGGCTTATCCGCGTACGAGCCACGGCAGTAGCCTAGGCACATGCGGTGGTGGAAGATACTCGGCCTGGCGGCGTTCGCGGGCGTCGCGGCGACCGGCGTGGTGATCGCCCGTGCGGAGCGCCGTCGGCGCGCCTACACGCCGGAGGAGATCCGGACGCGGCTGCGCGCCCGGCACGCCGAGGCCGTCGCCGCTCAGCCGCTCCGGTAGGCGTCGGCGCCGAGCTTGACCGCGACCGCGAGACCGCAGATCGCGGCGGCGAGGCGCAGCGAGTCGCCGGGCAGGCGGCGGGCGATGGCGGGGCCCAGCCAGCCGCCGAGGAGGAACCCCGCGGCGAGCGGCCCGACCGCGGCCCAGTCGACCGGGCCGAACAGCGCGAACCAGACGGCCGCGACGGCGTTGGCGAGCGCGCCCACGAGGTTCTTCACCGCGTTCACCCCCGCCGGGGATCGGTCGAGCGCCGCCGCGAGCACCGCGAACATGATGATCCCTCCGGCGGCGCCGAAGTAGCCCGTGTAGACCGCGACGCAGAACACAGCGGCACGCAGCGCCAGGCCGCTCTCCCCGCCGAGGCTCACCTGTCCCGCGCGGGGCGGGCGCAGCAGCAACAGCAGCGAGGCGCCGCCGACCAGCCATGGAGCGACCATCTCGAACATCCGCGCGGGCGTGACCAGCAGCAGGCCCGCGCCGGCCGCGCCGCCCAGGGCGGCGAAGAGCCCGAGACGGCCGACGACCGAGCGCTGGCCCGCCAGTTCCGGCCGCGAACCGGCCGCCGCGCCCACTCCGGTGAACAGCAACGCGACCGTGTTGGTGACGTTCGCGGCCAGGGGCGGCAGCCCGAAGGCCAGCAGGGCGGGATACGACACGATCGAGGCCAGGCTCACCACCGTGCTGACCACTCCGGCCACCAGACCCACGGCGGCCAGCCCCAGCACGTCGACAAACACAGACGAACCCAACCATATGGGCCATAGTCGCCCGTCACCGGCCTCCCGCTCTCACGCACGTCATGACGGCGCGGGGGACGGTGCGGTGTGACACCGGCCGCTTCACGCCGGTTTCCACCCGGGCGGCCCAGTTCCGGCGGCGGCGCCCGCGGCCCGGTCGTCAGAGCGCGGGGAAGCGGAGCACCCAGCGGCGCTGCCAGGGCGTCTCGACGGCGCGGCGGTGATAGTTGGCCCGGGTCCAGGCCACGGCCTCGTGCGCGGGCAGGCCCGACAGGATCGCCAGGCACGCGATGACGGTGCCCGTGCGCCCGACGCCTCCGCCGCAGGCCACCTCCACCGCCTGGCCGGCGCGGGCGTGCCCGTGCAGCGCCCGGATGAGGCCGGCCGCGCTCTCCCCGTCGCGGGGCAGCAGGAAGTCGGGCCAGTCGATCCACTCGTGCGCCCAGGTGAGGCCGGAGTCGTGCCGGCGCCTCAGCCGGGCGCCGCCCAGATAGAGGCCGCGCTCGGGCGGGACGCCCTCGGGAGCGGGGTACCTCAGACCGCGTCCGCGGATCGGGGTGCCGTCGGGCAGCTTGATCGCGCCGGGGAGGGAGGTCTCGGACATGATCCCATCCTGCCCTGCCGACGGGGCCGGAGAGCGTCGGCCGGGTTCGACGCCTCGGCCATTTGCCCCTCTTGACCCTGCCAAGGGGAGTTTTTTACTTTTTTCTGCTTTATGGGCGTCCGTTCCAATATCGAGGGTAGCTCGCGGCTCAGGGACGAATTCGACCCAAGGAGGCTTTCGTGAGCGACTTCCATCCCGAGACGCGAACATACGCGGGGGGAAGCGGGCAGCCGCAGGGCACGCTCCGGCAGGAGGAGACGGCCCGGGAGACGGCATTGCGGGGGACGACCCAGCAGGGCGTGACGCAGGGCAACGGTCAGCAGGGTACGACGCAGCAGGTCCGCGAGACGGCTCAGCAGACGGCGCAGCAGGCCAAGGAGGCCGCCGGCGAGGTCGCCGCGACCGCCAAGGACCAGGTGCGCACGGTCGCCCAGGAGGCCAGGGACCAGACGCGGCACGTGGTCCACCAGCTTCGCAGGCGTACCGACGAGCAGGCGTGGCAGCAGAGCAGGCGCGCGGCCGGCGCGATCCGGCAGTGGACCGACCAGCTGGAGTCCGCCGCCGACGGCGTCACGCCCGACTCCCCCATGCGCGACGTGGTCAGGCAGGTGACCGACCGGGGCCGCCGCACGGCCGACTACCTGGAGACCGAGGGCCTGACCGGCGCGGTGCGCGACGTGCAGGACTTCGCGCGGCGCCGTCCCGGCCTGTTCCTGGCGGGCGCCCTGGTGGCGGGGTTCCTCGCCGGACGCGCGGTGAAGGCCGTCGCCACGGCCGAGGACCCGGCGGAAACGGACGACGCGCGGCGGTTCGGCTCCGGCACCGCATACGGCTCCGCCCCTGACCACGGGCGCGGCACCGCATACGCTCCCGGGTCCCCCTCCCCGGTCCGGTATGGCGACGGAAACGGCCTGACCGGGGAATCGGTCACCGGGAGCACGGGCACAGGTGGCCCGGGGACCGGCGCCGCCTCCCCGTCGTACGGAACCGGAACCGGCAGTGGCAACGGCACCGGATACGAGACCGGCGCCCGGTATCCGGCCGGCGAGTTCCGCGACGGCCGCACGGACGGGTACACGAACGGCCGCACGGACGGGTACACGAACGGGCGCGGCGAGGGGTACGCGGACGGCGACGGGAACGGCCGCGGGCACAGCGGTGGGTTCCCCGGCGGTCTCCCCGGAGGTGAACCGCGATGAGCTATCCCAGCCCACCGGCCGAGCCCTCACTGGGCAAGCTGGTCGGCGAGATCGGCGAGGACCTGTCCAAGCTGTTCCGCCAGGAGGTGGAGCTCGCCAAGGCCGAGATCCGCCAGGAGGCGGGCAAGGCCGGCAAGGCCGCCGGGATGCTCGGCGGCGCCGGCTTCGCCGGATACATGGTGGCGCTCCTCGTCACGCTGGCCGTCGTGTTCGGCCTCGGCAATGTCATGGACCTGGCCTGGGCCGCGCTCATCGTCGCGGCCGTGTGGGCCGTGATCGGCGGAGTGCTGTTCGCGCGGGGCAAGGAGCGCATGCGCGAGGTGAACCCCACGCCCGAGCAGACCATCGAGACCCTGAAGGAGGACGTGCAATGGGCGCGAGCCCAGAGGAGATAAGGGCCGAGATCGATGCCACTCGGGCGGAACTCGCCGCCGACGTTGACCGGCTCGCCGACAGGACGAGCCCGTCGCGCATCGTGCGGCGTCGTACGGACAGTCTGCGCCAGACGGCGCGATCGGTGAGGGAGAAGGTGATGGGGGTGCCAGCACACGCCACCCACACGGTTCGCGACCAGGCCGGCGACACCGTGGGAACGGTCCGCGACAAGGCCGCGGAGGCGGGCGAGACGGTGCGGCACGCGGCGGCCGAGGCCGGCGAGACCGTACGGCACGGCGCCCAGCAGGCCGCGGAGACCGTGCGGAGCGCGCCGCGCCAGGCGCTGCGCGGCACGCAGGGCAACCCCCTCGCGGCCGGGCTGATCGCCTTCGGGGCGGGCCTGCTGGCCGCGAGCCTGCTGCCGAAGACCGCCGCCGAGGAGCGGGCGGCCCTGCAGGTCAAGGATCGGGCGGGTGAGCTGGCCGAGCCGGTCAAGCAGGCCGTCCAGGAGACCGCGCAGCTTGTCGGCGAGGACGCCAAGGAGGCCGTCCAGCAGGTGCGCGACACGGCGGCCGAGGCGACCAGGACGACCCGCGACGAGGCCCGCGACCAGGCCAGGCAGGTCACCGAGGACACCCGTGACCAGGCCAGGCAGATGACCGGGCAGTCGCGTTCGCAGTGACCGTCGCGAGGGCCGGGCCCGGTGGACGGGCCCGGCCCTCGGGCGTGTCACCACCGGGCCCGCGACCACCGACAGGGTGATGCGGGGGGCCGGCTCCGGTGGACGGGCCCGGCCCTCGGGCGTTTCACCGCCCACGCGGCCGCCGGGCCAGCGATCACGGAACTCACGGCCGCAGGCTTGCGATCACCGGGGTTACGATCGACGGGAAGACGATCTCAGGGGGCGGCGATGGCGTCGAGGGACGCGGAGGGCGGAGCGTGAAGGCCGCCCGGCTGCACAAGGTGGGCGACATCCGGCTGAGCGACGAGCCGCCGCCCGTCCCGGGCCCGGGCGAGAGCCTGGTGCGGGTCACCGCGGTCGGCCTGTGCGGCTCCGACCTGCACTGGTACGCCGAGGGCGGCATCGGCGACGCGGTGCTGGACACGCCGCTCGTGGTGGGACACGAGATCGCGGGGGTGATCGAGGGCGGTCCCCGGGACGGCACGCGTGTCGCGGTGGACCCGGCGATCCCGTGCGGCCGATGCGCGGTCTGCGCCACGGGCTACGGCAATCTCTGCCCAGACGTCCGCTTCGCCGGGCACGGGACGCTCGACGGCGGCCTGCGGGAGCGGATCGCCTGGCCCGACGACCTGCTGCACCCGCTGCCCGCCGCGCTCTCCGACGGCGACGGTGCCATGCTCGAACCGCTGGGCGTCGCGATCCACGCCGTGGACCTCGGGCACGTCCCGCTGGGCGCGCCCGTCGCCGTCGTCGGCTGCGGGCCGATCGGCCTGCTCGTGATCCGGCTCGCCCGGCTCGCCGGAGCCTGCGCCGTCGTCGCCGTCGACCCGCTGCCGCACCGCCGCGCCGCGGCCCTGAGGTACGGAGCCGGCCTGGCGCTGTCGCCCGAGGAGGCGGCGGAGCCCGGCGTGTGGCGGGAGGTCGACGGCTCGGCGGGCCTCGGCGTCCGGGTGGCGTTCGAGGTGGCGGGCGACGACGACGCCGTACGCCTCGCCATGACCGCGGTCCGGCCCGGCGGGCGGGTGGTGCTGGCCGGGATCCCCGACGAGGACCGCACCTGCTTCCCCGCGTCGCTCGCCCGGCGCAAGGGCCTGACGATCGCCCTCGTCCGGCGGATGAACCTCACCTATCCCCGGGCGATCCGGCTGGCCGCGGACCGGCTGGTCGACGTGTCGGCGCTGATCACCGAGCGTTTCCCGCTCACGGCCACGGCGGAGGCGTTCACCGCCGCCGTCTCACGCCGCGGGCTCAAGGTCCTGGTCGAGCCCGGCCGCCATTGACCCACCACTGACCCACCACTGACCCACCACCGAGCCGCCGCTGAGCCGCGGCAGGACCGGAACCGGCAGGATTGGACCGCCGGCCGCCGGGCAGGGCCATGACGTGGCTGTCACCGACGATTCCGGCGAGCCGGTCCCGGCGTACCGGCGGCTCGCGGCGATGCTGCGCGAGGAGATCGTGCACGGCCGGATCGAGCCGGACCGTCCCCTGCCCTCGGAGGAGCGCCTGGTGCGCGAGCACGGGTTCAGCCCCGACGACGTCCGCCGTGCCGTCGGCGTGCTGAGCGGCGAGGGCCTCGTGTACACGATCGAGGGGCAGGGGGCCTACGTCTCCACCCGGGCCGAGGAGACCGGCGGCGGCTAGTCCCGGCCGGTCCGGCTGAGGAGGGAGGTGACCCGTCTGCGGGCGTCCTCGCCCACCGGCACCTGGAGCACCAGCACGAGATCGGGGTGTCCCATCGGGCGCATCTTGAACATCTCCAGGTCGAGCCGCCCGATCTCGGGGTGGTCGATCCCGACCGTCACCGGCCGGAAGCGGCGTACGGGGTAGTCGGCCCACCATTCGCGGAACTCCCGGCTGACCTCGCTGAGCTCCTCCACCAGCGCCGCGAGCCGCGGGTCGCCGGGCCTGCGTCCCATCGCGGCGCGGAACTGGCTGATCACGGCGCGGGCCGCGGGCTCCCAGTCGATCATGCGGGCGCGGTTCGCGGCGTCGGTGAACATCATCCACAGCAGGTTCCGCCGGCCCGGCGGGAACGTCAGCGGATCAAGACGGAGCAGGGTGTAGGAGGTGTTCCAGGCCACATAGTCGAAGCACGTGTCGTAGAGGGAGGCGGCGTTCGGCGCGGCGGCGTCGACCAGGCGCCGGAGCCGGGCCGCTGCCGCCGCCTGCTCCCCGCCGGGAGGCGGCGTGTCGGGCGGGGCGAGGCCCGCGAGGTCCCGCAGGTGGTGGTGCTCGTCGGGGTCGAGCCGCAGCGCGCGGGCCAGCGCGTCGATGACCTGCGCCGACGCCGAGATGTCCCGCCCCTGCTCCAGGTAGGTGTACCAGGTGACGCCGACGCCCGAGAGCTCGGCGACCTCCTCGCGCCGCAGTCCGGGGGTGCGGCGCAGGGCCGGATCGCCTTCCGGCAGCCCGACGTCGGCGGGCCGCAGGCGGGCCCGCTGGGCACGCAGGAACGCGCCGAGCTCGGCCCTGCGGTCCGAGTCCCTCACGCGGCGGCCGGGCGCGAGACTGGCAGCACGAGTGCCAGGACCGCCGGACGCCGCCTCGTTATCGTGACGGCCATGATCCTTCACAGGGCGAGTCTCCCAGGGAGGCGGGTGTCATGAGTGATCGCGTACTGGTGATCGGCGCCACCGGGCGGCAGGGCGGCGCCACCGCCCGCGAACTGCTCGCCCGCGGGCGGACCGTGCGCGCCCTGGTGCGCGACCCGGGCTCCCCCGCCGCGGCGTCCCTGGAGCAGGCGGGGGCCGAGCTCGCGGTGGGCGACCTGGACGACGAGGCGTCGCTGCGCCGCGCCATGCGGGACGCCGAAGGGGTCTTCCTGGCGCTGACCATGATGCAGGGACCGAGGATCACCGTCGAGGGCGCCGCCGCCGAGGAACGGCGGGGGCTGACGGTGGTCCGGCTGGCCGCCGAGGCCGGTCTCGGGCACCTGGTGTACAGCTCGCTCCCCGGCACCGACGCCGGCTCCGGCATCCCCCACTTCGAGAGCAAGGCACGGATCGAGCGGGAGATCCACGCGCTCGGGCTCCCGGCGACGATCCTGCGCCCGGTCTCCTTCATGGAGAACTTCCTCACCTACAGTCGTCCCTCCGTGGAGGACGGCACTCTGGTCCTGCGGCTTCCCGCACGGCCCGGGACGCCGATGCAGCTGATCTCCGTCAGGGACATCGGGGTCTTCACTGCCCTCGCCTTCGAGCGTCCCGGCGGGTACGTCGGCCGGACCGTCGACATCGGCGCGGACGAGCTGACCCCGCCGGAGATCGCCGCCGCGTTCGGCCGGGTGAGCGGCCTGCCGGCCCGCTTCGAGCAGATGCCGATCGAGCAGGTGCGCGCGTTCGACGAGCACCTGGCCCGGATGTTCGAGTTCTTCGACGAGCACCCGGCCGGCGGTGTCGACCTGAAGGCCCTGCGGGCCGAGCATCCCGGTCTGACGACGTTCGAGACCTGGCTGCGCACCACCGGCTGGAAGCCGTGAGGCGCGGGACGTCACCGGCGGCCGGGATGCCACGCCCGTACGGCTATTCCGCGGGCGGCCGGGGCTCGCGCCACATGGGATACATGACCGGGCCTCCGGGCAGCTGGATCAGTTCCGGCATGTCCACGTAGCCGTGGCGGAGGTAGAGCCGCCGGCTCGCCTCGCTGCTCGCCTCCAGGTAGGCGGGCACCCCCTCGGCGTCGAGCCGGCGATGGTGCTCCTCCAGCAGCATGGTGCCGAGGCCGCGGCCGGTCCTCCCCCGCTCCAGGGCGATGAAGTTCAGGTAGTGGTGCGGCTCGCGCGGATGGTGCTTCTCCAGCAGCTCGCCCAGGGTGTGGTAGCGTCCCGCGTTCTCCCCGGTGAAGGCGTCGATCTCCGCCCGCTCGCCGGGGATCTCCGGGAATGGCGCGGTGAACCAGACGGCCACCCCGGCCAGTTCGCCCGCCTCGTGAATGCCGTAGACATCGCCGTGCTCCATCGCGTGCGCGGCGTACATGGTGAAGAACCTCCGCTGGAGGGGCAGGCGGTCCTCCTGGCGCGGGACGAGCCACGCGGTGATCGCGTCGACGTGGAAGGTCTCCGCGATCAGGTGGCCGGTCGCCTCCGCGTCCGTCATCCGGCTGATCGCCGGACCCGCCGCGTCCGCCGCGCTCACCGGGGGCCTCCCGCCGCGGCCTGGGCGCCGAGGCCGATGCCGGCGTACACCTCGGGCCGGGTCGCCCTGATCACCCGGGCCCAGACGACGCCGAACACCACCGCGACGACGTAGATGGACGGCAGGATCCACCGGATCGGCGAGTCGGGCGCGACCCCGAGGACCGTGTCGAAGTTGACCAGCGTCAGCGCGATGATCACGAGCAGCGCCACGATCGACAGGGCGGGGGCGAAACGCGTCCGCCAGGCCGTCTCTCCCCGGAGGTCGCGGGAGAAGTACACGATCACCGAGATCGAGGTGACCGTGAGCAGGGTCAGCAGCCCGAGGCCGCCGAAGGCGCCGAAGGTGAAGAACAGCTTCGTGACGGGGTCGAGTCCCGAGACGGCGTAGATCGCGATCACGATCAGGCCGAGCGCGGTCTGCAGCACCGACCCGGAGATCGGCGCGGCGGTGCGGGCCGAGGTGCGGCCGAACACCGAGGGCAGCACGTTCTCCCGGCCGAGGGCGAAGATGTAACGGGCCGTGGTGTTGTGGAAGGCGATCATGCACGCGATGCTGCTGGTCACGAACAGCACCGAGCCTACCGTCGCGACGGTGCCGCCCAGGTGCTCGGCCGCCTGGCCGAAGACGAGCGTGGGACCCTGCTCGGTCGCCGCCTTGACGATCCCGTCCGGGCCGGTCGGCACCGTCTGTGCCCAGGCGGAGATCGAGTAGAGGATGGCGATGACCGCGATGCCCAGGTAGGTGGCGACGGGCACGGTGCGGAGGCGGTCCTTGGACTCCTCGGCGAAGACGACCGACGACTCGATGCCGGCGAAGCCCGCGACGACGGTGGCGAGGGCGGCGCCCACGCCGGGCACGAACAGCGCCGCGGGGCTGTAGCCCTCGAAGCTGACGCCGTTCCGCGCGCCGCCGAACAGGTCGCCCAGGTCGAACAGCAGAACGACGGCGATCTCGCTGACGAGCAGGACCGACAGGATCCGGCCGTTGATGTCGACCCGCAGCAGGCCGAGCAGGCCGGTCAGCGCCCAGGCCCCCAGCGCGATGACCCACCACGGGGGCGAACCGCCGAACCAGTCCAGGAGCAGCGGCTCCGCCGCCGACCCGATGATGCCGTACAGGCCGAGTTGCAGCGCGTTGTAGGCGAGCAGCGCCACCCACGCCGTCACCACGCCCTGCGTCCGGCCGAGACCCTGCGCCGCGTAGGCGTAGAAGGCGCCGGCGTTCACCACGTGCCTGGCCATGGTCACGTAGCCGACGGCGAAGAGCGAGAAGACCCCGCCCAGCAGCAGGAACGCGAGCGGCACGCCGATCACGCCCGTCACCGCGTACGCCGTGGGCACCGAACCCGCGACGACCATCAGGGGCGCCGCCGCGGAGATGACGAAGAACACGATGGACGGCACACCGAGCCGGTCCTGGGCCAGTGCGGCGGAGACGGCGCTCGGCCGTTGCTCTGTCAGGGACACCTGGAACTCCGTGAGGGGATTTGGGGGGCGAGCGGTCACCGGCGGCTGAGGACGGCCTGGCCGACGGCGGCCTTGGTCTGGGCCACGAGTCTCTGCATGGGGGCCGGGAGCATGGCGATCACCGCGGCCACGAAGCGGGGATCGTGTTCCGACAGCACCCGCTGGGCACAGCCGGCGGCGTCCAGCAGTCCCAGGAGGACTCGGTCCCGGGGGTTCGGCGGCGTGCGGCGCTGGACGGCGAGGTTCAGGCGGGCGAGCGGCCACGCGGCCGTGCTCATGTCCGCCGGAGCCGGGGGCTGGTGCTTCAGCAGGTGCCTGACCGGTGGTTTGAGCAGCTTCGCGGCGATCATCCTGGCGGTCACCTCGGCCTCGGCCGTACGGGCGAGGAACAGCAGCCACGTGCTCACCGGATGGTACGGCTCGGCGACGACGTGGCCGAGCACCCTCCTGGTGAAGGCGTCATCGCCGTCCTCCCCGGCCGCCGCGTGGAGGCGTTCGGGGTTCGACGTGAGATCCAGGGTCACCCGCTCGGCGAGCATCAGCTCGGCGAGGACGCCGCCGGCCAGTGCCAGCCCCGCGAGCCGTGAATGCAGGTGTGGATGACCCGTCGCATTGTCGTGCAGGACGAAATACAAGTCATCGACAAGAGACGGGCTCGAAAGATCGCTTTCAGCCACGGTCGGCGATGATATCGGCGCTTTGTTTCATTTGTCATCGCCCGGGAATCATCAAGGCGAGAATGGGAACGCGTTTTCCCATCACGACGCGAATTATGCCAACCGAAACCCGCTTTTTGGTTTATGCGAGCGCATCGCGCGCTCCAGCCGAGGAGTCCTCACCGGAGCAGGGCGTTCACCACGATTGTGAGCAGGATCGACGCGACGATCGAGACGATGATCATAAGGATGCACCCCGTCGCGCCGCCAAGTGGACGAACCCTGAAATTTCCTGGCATGAGGACCTCCCGCCGCCGCTCCTTCCACGGCCTACCCTTGGCCTCCGCCGCGAACCGGCCCGCGTTTTGTCCGTTTTGAGGGTGGGCATCGAGGGCCTATGACCACCCAGGACGACAGGGGCGCGGTGGTCCTGGCCCGCGCCCACGGCCTCTTCAACATCGCGGGCGGACTGTGGCCGCTCCTGCACCTGACGAGCTTCGAGAAGGTGTACGGCCCGAAGACCGACCGCTGGCTGCAACGGACCGTCGCGGGCCTGCTGGTGGGGATCGGCTGGACCCAGGTCCGCGCCGCGCGCACGCCGGACGGCGTCCGGCAGGCGCGCCGTCTCGGCATGGCCACCGCCGCGACGCTTCTCACCACCGATCTGCTCTGCGTGCCCACCGGCCGCATCAGGCCGACCTATCTCCTCGACGCGGCGGCCGAGGCGCTGTGGCTGCGCGCCTGGCGGGGCGGCACCGTACGGCCCGAACCCCGGGCCGGCCGTACGGGGTCGGTCCTCGCCGCGGCGGCGGCGCTGGCGGCCGGGTGCGCCACCGGCGGCCTGCTGGCCTCGCGGGTGCTGCGGCGCCCGCCGGAGCAGGAGGTGTCCGAACTGACCCGGGCCCGCTACCTCCGTCATCCCGCCGCGAGGTGACGGGTGCCGGCCTCTGCCCTCCACCGGGTTACGTCTCCCGGCGACGGGTAGAGCGAACGGCAGTTCGACATTGGAGGGACGATGGACCGAGGACCGGTGGAGAAGGACCCCGAGGACTGGGCGACCGGGGACGAGCCGATGACCGCGCCGCAGGAGTCCTACCTGCGCACACTGGCCCGGGAGGCCGGGCGTGACGTGCCCGAGGGGCTCAGCAAGGCCGAGGCCTCCACGTTGATCGACGAGTTGCAGGACCAGAGCCGCCGCCTGAACGAGAACGGGTGACCGCCGCCACCCGTCCCGTCGCCGCCCCGTGCGCGGCGGCCGGGCGGGCGGACGACCGGCCGCCCGGGTGAGAGGATCCACCCGGGCGGCCCACGCCGTCCTCGCCCGGCTATCCGGGCAGCGTCTCGCCGCCGATCGGCGCGAGGACCTCACCCGTGTAGTACGACGAGAGCCGGTTGGCCGCGAAGAACACGTACGACGGGGCGATCTCGTCCGGGTCGGCCGGGCGGCCCATCGGCACGTGCTCGCCGAACTTCTCCACCTTCTCCTCCGGGAAGGTGGCCGGGATGAGCGGCGTCCAGACCGGGCCCGGAGCCACGGCGTTGATCCTGATTCCCCGGTCGACCAGCACCTGGGCCATCGCGTAGGTGAACGCGTTGATCGCGCCCTTGGTCGCGGAGTAGTCGATCAGCTGCTTGTTGCCGCGCAGCCCGTTGATCGACGAGGTGTTCACGATCGACCCGCCCTCGGGCATGTGCCGCAGCGCGGCCTTCGTCACCCGGAAGTAGCTGTGGATGTTGACGGCGAAGGTGTGCTCCCACTGCTCGTCGGACAGCTCCTCCAGCCCCTGCACGGGGGTCTGCGTGGCCACGTTGTTCACCAGCACGTCGATGCCGCCGAGTTCGCGGACGGTGCGCTCGACGACCTCCTCGCAGTGCCGGCGGTCGGCGAGATCGCCCGGCAGGAGCAGGCACGTGCGGCCCTCCTGCTCCACCAGTTTCCTGGTGTGCTCGGCGTCCTCGTGCTCGCTCAGGTAGGCGATGGCGACGTCCGCCCCCTCCTTGGCGAACGCCACGGCGACGGCCCGGCCGATGCCGGAGTCGCCCCCGGTGACGAGGGCCCGCTTTCCGGCCAGCAGGTCGCGGCCGGTGTAGTCGCGCATCTCGTCCCTGGGCTCGGGGCTCATCTCGCCCGTCCGGCCGGGATACGACTGCGTCTGCGGTGGCGGTGTGGAGTTCGACTGCTCAGACATGCACCCCGCGTACCCCTGCCCGGCCAGGGCAAACGGCAGTACGCGGCGGTCGGACGGTCGCCCGGCGGATACACAGTGTTACCTATCCATCACGCTTTAGCGTCCCGAGATGGGACATCATGTATGACGTTGACATGACATCCCGGCCGAAGATCGCCCTCATGGACGTCGTATGGAGGACGTGCGGCGCCTCCCCCGGCTGCCCGGGCATCGCCCGCGAGCCGTACGGCCGGTGCCTGGCGCACCTGACCCCCGCCGAGACCGGCGCCGTCCTGCGGGACCTCGCGCCGGGCCAGGCGCTGGACCTGCGCGGCACCACCGTGGCGGAGGACCTGCTCGCCCACCTGCTGGACCGTCTTGAGCGCCGTGTCGGACGGGCCAGGTTCGACCACGCGGTCTTCACCGGCCAGGCCCGGTTCGGCGAGGTCGCCTTCACCGGGGACGCGACCTTCGACCACGCCCGGTTCGACCGGCTCGCCTCCTTCTACGGCGCCAGATTCCTGCGCAACGTCTCCTTCCGCGCGGCCCGGTTCGCGCGTGAGCTGTCCCTGCACGACGCGCGGGTGCGCGGCCACGCCGCCTTCGACCACGCCACGATCCGCGGCGACGCCCTGTTCGGCGCGGCGCGCTTCGGCGGCGACCTCCCCGCCGAGAGCACGCCCGGCGGCACGCCGTCCCCCGGCACCCCGCCCTTCCGGGCCGCACCGAACGTCTCGTCGGAGGGGACCCGGAACACCCCGCTCGCGGAGGCGCGGAACGTCTCGTTCCCAGGGGCGCGGAACGCCTCGTTCCACGGCGGACAGGACGTCTCGTTCGAGGGAACGCAGTTCCGCGGGTTCGCGGCGTTCGACGCGGCGGTGTTCGCGGGGGACGTCGTCTTCCGCGGCGCTCGGTTCCACCGGGCCGTCTCCTTCCGCGGCGCCGTCTGCGCGGCGACCGCCGCCTTCGAGGGAACGCGGTTCCAGGGCGCGGCCTACCTGGGCCCGATGCGGGTCGGGCGGCGGCTGTCCCTCGCGGGCGTGCGGGCCGGGGCGGCGCTGCACGTGGAGACCGGCGGGTGCCGCGTGATCCTCCGGACGGCGGACGTCGCCGGGCCGCTCGTCGCGCGGCTGTCCGACGCCGACCTCGACCTGCGGGGCGCCGTCCTCTCCGGGACGTCGGCGGTCACCCGGCGCGCCGGCCGGCTGCGGGTGACCTCGCTCGACGGTCTCGACGCCGCGGCGCTCACGCTCACGGGGACCGACCTGCGCGGGTGCGGTCTCGGCGGGCTGCGCCGCCCGGAACGCCTGCGGCTGCGGGAGTGCCTGTTCGCGGCGACGCCCGGTGGGATGCGGCTGCGGCTGGGCTGGCCGCCGGTCCGGTGGTGGAGCCGCCGCCGCGTCCTCGCGGACGAGCACCTGTGGCGCGGCTGGGACGAGGCGGGGTTCGCCGGGTCTCCGGAATCCCCCGCCTCGCCCTTGCCACGGTCCCACGGATCAGCCCGGTCGCGGGCGTCCCGGCCGCAGGGAGCACCTCGGTCGCGGAAGCCCCCACAGGAGTCGCCGAGGTCGCCATGGGCGCCGGGATCGCCGGACGCCGCCCGGCTGGCCGTCCTGTACGAGCGGCTGCGGCCGGGCGTGGACGACGCCAGGACCTCCGCCGACTTCGCGTTCGGCGCCATGGACATGCGGCGGCTCGGCAGTTCCCGCGGCCGGGCCAGGCTGCTGCTCTCGCTCTACTGGCTCGCCTCCGGGTACGGCCTGCGGACGGGCCGCGCCCTGGGGTGGCTGACGCTGGTGACGGCCGTCGCCGCGGGCGCCGTCTGCTGGACGGCCGGAGCCCGTCCGGCACGGCCGCCGGTCGGCCAGCGCCCCCAGGTGGCGGTGGTCGGAGCGGTGATGCGGGGCGGGGTGCGGGCCGGAGTGCGGGGCGGGGTGCGCGCGGGGCTGCGGCCGGCGGCGACCGCCTCCCGCCCGGCCCACTCTCACGCCCTGCCCACCCGCGCGGGCTGAGCACGGAGCCCTGAGCATCGAGAACGTCGATGCTCAGGGCCGCAAGCGTTCACGATCCTTACGAGCGTGACCTCCTGTCGCCAGCATAAGCTCAATCGTTCGCGAAACAGGAGGTTCCATGACAAAGCGCCTATCTGTGGCCATAGTCGGCGCGCTGGTCGTGTCGGCGCTCGCCGGCGGCTGCGGGCGTTCGTCGTCGGAGACCGCCGCGGGCGACAACGCGGCGGCGACGGCGAACAAGACCGCCAAGGACCTGGTCCCGGAGGACGTGCGCAAGACCGGCACACTGCGGGTCGCCACCTCCGAGGGCTACCCGCCGATGGAGATGTACAAGAAGGGCACCCAGGAGCTCACCGGGGTCGACCCCGACCTCGGCGCGGCCATCGCGGCCAAGCTGGGGCTGAAGTTCTCGATCACCAACGCCGCCTTCGACGGGCTCATCCCGGGCCTGCAGGGCGGGCGCTGGGACATCGTGATGTCCTCGATGAGCGACACCGAGGAGCGGCGCGCGGCGGTCGACTTCGTCGACTACTTCAACGCCGGCGGCGCGATCATGGTCAAGAAGGGCAACCCCGAGGGGATCAAGACCCTCGACGACCTGTGCGGCCGCACGGTCGTGCTGGCCAAGGGCAGCTCCAACCTCGCCATCGGCGAGAAGCAGAACGAGAAGTGCGCCACCAAGATGAAGATCATGCAGAGCGAGGACGCGCCCACCGGCCTGCTCTCGATCGACTCCGGGCGCGCCACCGCGACCATCGTGGACTACCCCGTCGCCGTCATGTACGCCAAGGACACCGGCAAGTACGACGTGCTGTCCGAGCAGTACGACGCCGGGCCGTGGGGCATCGCCGTCGACAAGCGGAAGAGCGCGCTGCGCGACGCCGTCGCCAAGGCGATGGAGGAGCTTCAGGCCGACGGCGGCTACAAGGCCGTGCTGGACTCCTACGGCGTGACGGCCAACGCCGTCGACGGCGTGCTGGTCAACACCCAGCCGTGGAAGTGACCCAGGAGAAGGCGCCCGCCGCCGAACTGCCGATCGACGCCGTGCGCCCCGCGCGGCCCGGCCGGTGGCTCGGCGCGGCGGCCGCCCTGCTCTTCCTCGTGTGGCTGGCCTTCACGGTCATCGTCAACGAGAACCTGCACTGGGACGTCATCGTCGCCTACCTGGCCGACGGCAGGATCCTCGGCGGCCTGTGGGTGACCATCCAGCTCACCGTGCTGTCCATGGCCATCGGTCTGGCGCTGGGCGTGCTCGCCGCCGTCATGCAGCTGTCGGACAACCCCGTGCTGCGCGGCACCTCCGCGCTCTACACGTGGTTCTTCCGCGGCACGCCGCTGCTGGTGCAGCTGATCTTCTGGTTCAACATCGGGCTGGTCTTCCCCACCTTCGCGATCGGCGTCCCGTTCGGCGGGCCCAAGCTGATCGAGTGGCAGGCGAACGAGATCATCACGCCGTTCACCGCGGCGCTGCTCGGCCTGGCGATCAACGAGGGCGCGTACATGGCGGAGATCGTCCGCGCCGGCATCCGCTCCGTGGACCCGGGCCAGCGGGAGGCCGCCGAGTCGCTCGGCATGTCGCACCGGCAGGTGCTGCGCCGTGTGGTGCTGCCGCAGGCCATGCGGGTGATCATCCCGCCGACCGGCAACCAGTTCATCTCCATGCTGAAGACCACGTCGATGGTCTCGGTCATCGCCGGGGCCGAGCTGCTCACCGTGGCGCAGCGCATCTACCTCGGCAACTTCGAGGTCATCGCGATGCTCGTCGTCGCGTCGATCTGGTACGTCGTGCTCACCACGATCGCGAGCGTCGGGCAGCACTTCGTGGAGAAGCGGTTCGAACGCGGCCATGTGCGGCTGTCCTCCCGCGTACGCCGCAACCTGCGGCCTCTGACGTCCAAGGAGCCCTCGTGAGCGCCCCCGCTCAGCCACCCGGCCGGCCACACGGTCAGCCGTCCGGCCTGCCGATGGTGCGGATCCGCGCCGTGCGCAAGCGGTTCGGCCCGCTGGAGGTGCTCAAGGGCATCGACCTCGACGTCCCCGCCGGCTCGGTGGTGTGCGTGGTCGGGCCGTCCGGGTCGGGCAAGTCGACGCTGCTGCGCTGCGTCAACCGCCTGGAGACGATCGACTCCGGCCGCATCTGGGTGAACGGCGAGCTGATGGGCTACGCCGAGCGCGGCGGGCGGCTGCACGCGCTGCGCCCGGCCGAGCTGTCCCGCCAGCAGCGCGGCATCGGCATGGTGTTCCAGCGGTTCCACCTGTTCCCGCACCGCACCGCGATCGAGAACGTCATGGAGGGGCCGGTCACCGTGCTCCGCACGCCCGCCGCCCAGGCCCGGCGGCAGGCGGCGGAGCTGCTGGAGCGGGTCGGCCTGGCCGACCGCGCGCACCACTACCCCGCGCAGTTGTCCGGCGGGCAGCAGCAGCGGGTGGCCATCGCCCGCAGCCTGGCCATGCGGCCCAGCCTGATGCTGTTCGACGAGCCGACCAGCGCGCTCGACCCCGAGCTCGTGCAGGAGGTGCTCGCCGTCATGCGGGACCTCGCGGCGAGCGGCATGACGATGATGGTCGTCACCCACGAGATGAGCTTCGCCCGCGAGGTCGGCGACCAGCTCGTCTTCATGGACGACGGCGTCGTCGTAGAGCGGGGCGACCCCCGCGAGGTGCTCGCGGCGCCCCGGCACGACCGGCTGCGCGCCTTCCTGGGACAGGTCCTGTGAACCCGGGCGCGGCCGCTCGTACGGGACGGCCGGGCGGGCGGCGTCTCGCGGCCCCGGAGATCTCGGGGACAGTGACGGGGACGGATCGGGTGACGAGGAGGCTTCCGTGACGGGGGCGGGGACCCGCTTCGACCTTCTCGTCCGGGGCGGGCTGGTGGTCGACGGCACCGGCCGCCCGGCCCGGCCCGCCGACGTCGGGGTCTCCGGCGGGCGGCTGACCGTGCTGCCCCCCGGCTCGTCGTCCGGCTCGTCGTCCGGCCCGGGGTCCGGGTCGTCGCCGGGCTCGGCGGCCGACGCCGCCGAGGTGCTCGACGCGCGCGGGCGGGTCGTCTCCCCCGGGTTCGTCGACGTCCACACGCACTCCGACGGCGTGGCCCTGCTCGGCGACGGCGACGGGTCAGGAAACGGATCAGGAAACGGGTCCGGCGACGGCTCCGGCCGCGAGCTGGTGCGGGCCTCGGTGCTGCAGGGGGTCACCACCGAGATCTGCGGCAACTGCGGGTCGAGCCTGTTCCCGGCCCTGCCGGAGCGGCTGGCCGCCATGCGGGCGGAGACCCGGATCACCTTCGGCGGCGACGTCGGCGCGTACGCCGACTTCGCGGGCTTCGCCGCCGCGCACGCCGGGGTGCCCCGGGCCAACCACCTGGCCTCGCTCGTCGGCCACGGCACGCTCCGGGCGGGTGTGCTCGGCCCCGTGGACCGGCCGGCCCGGCCCGACGAGCTGCGCGCGATGTGCGCGCTGCTCGACGCGTCCCTGGCGCAGGGCGCCGCCGGCCTCTCCACCGGCCTCATCTACACCCCCGGCTCCTACGCGGGCACCGCCGAGGTGGTGGCGCTGGCGGAGGTGGCCGCCCGGCACGGCAAGCCGTACGTGACCCACCTGCGCGACGAGATGTCGCGGGTGGAGGAGGCGCTGGAGGAGGCCGTCGAGATCTCCCGGCGCAGCGGCGCGGCGCTGCACGTGTCGCACCACAAGACCGCCGGGCGGTACGCCTGGGGCCGAACCGAGCGCACCCTGCCGCGCCTCGCGGAGCTGCGCGCGGGCGGCATGGACGTCACCTGCGACGTCTACCCCTACACGGCGGGCAGCACGGCGCTGGCCGCGATGCTGCCGCCGTGGGCGAACGACGGCGGGCTGCGCGCCCTGACCGCGAGGCTCGGCGACCCCGCCCAGCGGGACCGGATGCGCCGGGCCATCGCCGAGGGCGTGCCCGGCTGGGAGAACACGGTCGGCAACGGCGGCTGGGACCGGATCTCGGTGGCCTGCGCGCCCCGCCATCCGCGGGCCGAGGGCGCGACGATCGCCGACCTCGCCGCCGCCGCGGGCGCCGATCCCCTCGACGTGGCCGCCGACCTGCTGGTCGCCGAGGGCGGCGAGGTGACGATCATCAGTCATTCCATGATCGAGGAGGACGTGCGGCGGGTGCTGGCCGCGCCGTACGCGATGATCGGTTCCGACGGCGTGCCGAAGCCGGGCGGGCGCCCGCATCCGCGCTGGGCCGGGACCTTCCCCCGGGTGCTCGGCAGATACGTACGCGAGCTCGGGCTGCTCGGCCTGGAGGAGGCGGTGCACAAGATGACCGGGATGGCGGCGGCGCGCTTCGGGCTGACCGGGCGGGGCGTGATCCGCGACGGCGCGCACGCCGACCTGGTGGTGTTCGATCCGGCGGCGGTGGCCGACCGGGCCACCTTCACCGAGCCGCTGCTGCCGCCCGCGGGCGTCGACGCGGTGGTGGTCGGCGGCGCGGTCGTGGTGCGTGACGGCGAGGAGACGGGCGCCCGCCCGGGACGGGTGCTGGCCCTGTGAACACCGGAGACGCGGGGGACGTGGTGAGCGCCGGAGACGCGGTGAACGCCGGGGACGGGGGCGGGCTCCCCCGCGACGCCGGGCCGGGGGATGTCTCCGGCGCCGCGCGCGGCTCGCTGGCGGAGCTGGCGGCGTCCTGCCCCGGCACGCTGGCCGTGTGCGTGCCCGGCCTGCTCGGGGTGAACGAGGACGTGGTGCTGCCGCTCGCCAGCACGGGCAAGGTGCTGCTGCTCGCCGCGCTCGCGCGGGACGTCGCGTCCGGCGCGCTCGATCCGGCCGAGCCGGTCGCGCTGCTCGACGAGGACTACGCGGGGGGCTCGGGCCTGCTCACCGAGCTGTCGGCCCGTCGCTGGACCATCGGCGACCTCGCCGTGCTGACGGCGTCCGTCAGCGACAACACGGCGACGAACGCGCTGCTGCGGCGGCTCGGGCTCGCCCGGGTGGACGCCGCGGCCGGCGCGCTCGGGCTGGCCGGGACACGCGTCCACGACAGGATCCGGGAACCGCGGCTGCCCGCGCACCCGCCCGCGTTCGCCACCGGGACGGCCCGCGACCTCGCCGGCCTCATGCGGTCCGTGGCGTACGGCCGCGAGCCGTGGCAGCGGCTGCTGCTCGGCTGGATGGCGTGCAACACCGACCGCGGCCTGGTCCCGGCGCTGCTCCCGCACGAGCCGGAGGACCGCGAACCGCCGCGGGACCTGCCGTACGCCGCCGGGGTGTGGGTGGCGAACAAGACCGGCACGGACGCCGGGACGCGGGCCGACGTCGGCGTGATCGCGGCGGCCAGGTGGGAGGGTTACGCGGTGCTCGCGCACGGGCCGGAAGGCTCCGAGCAGGCCCTCGTGCGGGCCGTGCGGCAGGCGGGCGTCGCCGTCGCCGCCACCGTGACGGGCGCCGCCGCTCGGGCGTGACCAGCGCGGACGCGGCCCGATACTGGGTGGCATGCTCAGCAGCCACCGCCTCAGGGTGCTCCTGGAGGTCTTCAGGACCGGGAGCATCGCCGGAGCCGCCAAGACCCTGCGGCTGTCGCCGTCCGCCGTCTCGCACCAGCTCGCCCGGCTGGAGGAGGAGGCGGGGGTCGGGCTGGTGGAGCGGGCCGCGCACAGCCTTCGGCTGACCGCCGCCGGCCGCCGCCTCGCCGGGCGGGCCCAGGAGGTGCTCGACCTCATCGAGTCCGCCGAGAAGGACCTGCTCGCGCAGGCGCGGGCGGACGCCGGGCAGCTCCGGATCGGGTTCTTCGCCTCGGCGGGCTACCGGCTGCTGCCGATGGCGCTGTCGTCGTTCACGGCCCGCCACCCCGGCGTCGATCTCGACCTGGTGCTCGGGCAGCCGCACGAGCTGCTGGCCGACGTGGAGCGTGGTGAACTCGACGTGCTGGTCGTGTTCGAGCACGCGCTCGATCCGTGGAAGGCGCCGAAGGGCGTGGAGGTCGTCCACCTCTTCGACGAGCCGCAACTCCTGGTGATGCCGCTCGGCCATCCCGCCGGGCACCGGCCCCGCGTACGGCTGGCCGACCTGGCCGACGATCCGTGGATCACCACGTTCGGCACCGAGACCCCGGTGTCGGTGCTGGAGCGGGCCAGCGCCCTGGAGGGCTTCACCCCCGCGATCCGCTGCCGCAGCGACCACTACGAGGTGACGCTCGGCCTGGTGCGGGCCGGGCTGGGGGTGGCCCTCGTGCCGAGCCTCGGCGTGCAGGGCGCGGCGGGCGTCCAGGTCTGCCAGGTGGAGGGCCCCCGGCTCTACCGCCGGGTCGGCGCCGCCATCCGGCCGACCAACCCCAATCCCGCCCTGCGCGCCTTCGTCGGCTATCTCAGGGACGCGTCGGCCCGCCTCAGCGTGACGCTCCGTCAGGGCGCGACCGAGCGGCCCGCCGCGCGGGGCGGCGGGCCGCCGGACGGCCGGTCACCAGTTGCCGAGCCGGTGCCCGCTCCGCTCGCCCCGCTCGTGCCGGCGGTACACCTGCGCCATGCCCAGCGCGGCGGCGCCGAGCGCGAAGATCACGATGCCGGTCACGACGTTGTTCCAGACGGTGCTGGTGGTGGCCTCGCCTCCGCCGCGCACCACCCAGGGCGAGACCAGCGCCCAGACGCCGAGTAGCGGGATCAGCCACCCCATGCCGTAGGTGCGTCCGAAGGCGGACGCGAGCCCGAGGGCCAGGGCACTGACCACGAGGCCCGTGATCAGGTTGCTGATGGTCAGCCCGGGGAAGCGAAAGAACCCGACTATCCAGGGCGAGAGCGCCAGATAGAGACCCGCCAGGAAGGAGAGCCCTTCCAGTACCTGAGCGGGGGCCGTCGAACCCGCCCGGTCGTAGGTCTGACGCAGTTCGGCGATGTCGGGGTGACGCTCGATGCCGGTAGGTCCAACCATGACTGGTCCCGCCTTTCCTGCTGGTTGCGTTTGCGCGGACGGCCATACCCGCACAAATCCAGCAATTCTCTACTTTGCGTAATATCTCGCTTATTAATCGGTTTTGCGGGATAAATTGCCTTCAGAGCATTCATTGGGAGATAGCGGTATGTGCGGCCGGGGAGGGTACCGATGAGGTCCGGCTGAGGGGGCGGCGACGCGGAGGGGGACATGATCGCTGTAGTCCTGGCGGTGCTCGCCGCGGCGGCCAACGCCGTCGCGTCGGTGCTGCAGCGCCGGGCCGCCCGCCGCATGCCCCCCGGCGAGGCGTTCCGGCTGGGGCTGATCCTGCACCTGCTGCGCAGTTCCGCCTGGCTGGGCGGCATCGGAGCGCTGATCGCCGGGTTCCTGCTGCAGGCCGCCGCGCTCGCGTCCGGAGGGCTCGCCCTCGTGCAGCCCCTGCTCGTCGCCGAACTGCCGATCACGATGCTGGTGGCGGGCTGGATGTTCCGGATCCGCGTCTCCCCGATGACGTGGCTGGCCGTCGCGGCGCTGACGGCGGGGCTGGCCGGGTTCCTGGGGGCCGCCTCCCCCTCTCCGGGCGACCGCCTGCCGGGTGTGCTGGGCTGGACGATCTCGGCGGGCGTGACCGCCGGGCTCGTGGCCGGCTGCGTGGCGGTCGCGATCAGCTCAGGCGGCGCCACCCGCGCCGTGCTGCTCGGGGTCTCCGCCGGGCTCGGCTTCGCCTACACCGCCGTGCTGATGAAGCGCACCGTCGAGGTGCTGCCCGACGGGCTGCGGGCCCTGTCCGGCGCCTGGTCGCTGTACGCCATGGTCGCCGCCGGCCTGTGCAGCCTGTTCCTGCTGCAGAACGCCCTGCACAGCGGGCCCCTCGTCGCCGTGCAGCCGGCCCTGACCGTGACCGACCCCGTCGCCAGCACGGCGTACGGCGTGGCCCTGTTCGGCGAGGGCATCCGCACCGGCCCCTGGGTGCTGCCCGAGCTGACGGGCATGGCCCTCATCCTGTACGGCAGCGTGCTGCTGTCCCGGCACGCGCCGCTGCACGAGGCGGTCAGGAGACCGTGAGGGCCGCGCCGTCCGGCCGCGCGAAGCGGAGCAGCAGGGCCTCCGCCGGTTCGGCGTCGAACAGGGCCTCCGCGCGGGCGGTCAGCGCGGCGCGGGCGGGCGAGCCGGGGGCGAGCCGGTCGAGTTCCCGGAGCAGTCCGGCGGGACGGCGGACGTGGACGCTCACCCCGGCCGTGGCCATCGCGAGCACCCCGTCCCGGCCGTGGCCGGGGATCGGCAGGCAGGTCACGACGGGCACCCGCGCGGCGAACGCCTCCCGGCAGGTCAGCCCGGCGGCGTTGTCCACCAGCGCGTACGCCGCGGCGAGCAGGCCGGGCAGGTCGTCACGCCAGCCGAGGGCGAGGCCCGCCGGCCCCGGCGGCTCGCCGAACAGCCGCGACAGTCGGCGGCGCAGCCCCTCGTTGCGCCCGCAGAGCACGACGGGCACGTACCGCCCGCTCTCCTGCCCGTCTCCCTGCCCGTCTCCCTGCCCGTCTCCCTGCCTGTCCCGCGGCCTGTTCCGCGGTCCGGAGCGGCACAGGGCGCGGGCCGTCCGCACGACCCGGCCGACCCCCCACGCGCCCGCGCCGACCAGCACGATGCGGTCGCCGTCCGGCAGGCCGAGCCGGGCGTGGACGCTCCGCCCCGGCGCCCGTACGGCGGCGAACCCGGGCCGCACGATCGGGGCGTGCCGGAAGGCCGGGCGGCCGGTGGCGGCCGTCACGGCGAGGGCGGTGGCCGCGTCCGGGCACAGATACCGGTCGTTGCCCCCGTGCAGCCAGAGGCGGTGCGCGGCGAAGTCGGTCAGCACGACCACGCTGGGGACGCCCAGCCGCCCCCGCGACCGCAGGTGCCCGGCGGCCTGGGCGGCCACGTGGAAGACCGGCACCACCAGCGAGGGCCGCAGGCGGCGCACCACCCTGCTCAGCCCGGCCGCCACCACGACCGTAAGTGGCGACACCGCGCGAGCTCGCGGGGCCCGCCGCGACACGAAGAAGATCCGGTAGACGATGGCGTACAGCCACGGAGCCCGGAGCATCACGGTGCGGTACCACCAGCGCAGGACCGTGCCCAGCCGCAGCGGCAGCAGGGCGAGCACGTCCACGACCGCCACCCGGACGCCGGCGGCGGCGAGGCGCCGGGCCAGTTCGGCGGCCACGCCGTCGTGACCGGCCCCCATCGACGCGCTGACGATCAGCACCTTCGCCGCCGGCGGTGTCATGGGCCCCTCCCAGGGAGTGGACGACGACGCGGCGAGGCGCCGCCAGGTCACGCGCGGCACCGGACGCCCTCCCCCGTCTCGTTCCCGGCTTGGTGAATCCGGACACAGGGGCTGATACAGGACGGGCGATACTGGATCCGATGAGACGTCGCGTGGCCGCCGCCGGGGCGGCCCTGCTGCCCGTCGCGGTGCACGTCGCGCCGGGCGCGGCCTGGCTGCCCGCCGTACGCCGCCTGCTGCCCGCCCTCGCGGGCGAGGGGCGTCCCGGACACGTCGCGCTGACCTTCGACGACGGGCCCGATCCCCGGTCGACGCCGCTGTTCCTCGACGAGCTCGCCCGGCTGGGCTGCCGGGCGACCTTCTTCATGCTGGGCGAGCTGCTCGACCGCCATCCCGGCCTCGGGCGGAGCGTCGCGCGGGCCGGGCACGAGGTGGCCGTGCACGGCTGGCACCACGTGAACGCCCTGGTCGCCCGGCCGGGCCGGATCGCGGCGGAGACGGCCCGGGCCGCGCGCCTCGTCGCCGAGGTCACCGGCGCGCGGCCCGCCTGGTACCGCCCGCCGTACGGCGTGCTGAGCGCGGAGGCGCTGCTGGCGGCGCGGTGGCACGGCCTGCGCCCGGTGCTGTGGACGGCGTGGGGCGAGGACTGGACGCGGCGGGCCACACCGGAGTCGGTGCTGCGGACCCTGGCTCCCGGCCTGCGGGGCGGCGCCACGCTGCTGCTGCACGACTGCGACCACACTTCCGCCCCCGGGTCGTGGCGCTCGGCGCTCGGCGCGCTGCCCGAGGTGGTCGGCCGCTGCCGCGCCGCCGGGCTGCGGGTCGGGCCGCTCGGCTCCCACCTTCCCTGAGCGGAGAGCGCCTCCCGGGAGAGCTTTTTACCGGCGGCCGGAAGCGCCAACGGCGGGCAACGGTTCCGCCCGCCCCCGGCTGCCCCGCCGGGCGTTTCTTTGGCCCGCCTTTCCGTCCGTCCCCGTCCGCGTACGCCGGGTTGCCCGTCAGGTCGCACGCGTAAAGCCGCCGCCCGATCTGTCGGGTTTTGGGGGGATTTTCGATGGAGATTCTCCTGGCATGTCCGCAGCGGACGTACGCGACGCCGCGCGCCGGGAAAACTTCCCGGTGGCCTCCCGGCTGCTGCCGCGCGGGTACCGCCGCGACCTCATGGCGGTGTACGGGTTCGCCCGGTACGTGGACGACGCCGGTGACGAGGCGGACCCCGCGGAGCGGCCCGCCCTGCTCGACGCCGTGGAGGCCGATCTCGGCCGCCTGTACGTGGGAGACGTCCCGCGCCTGCCGGCCGTACGCGCGCTGGCGCCGCTGGTCGCCCGCCGGGCCGTGCCGAGCGCTCCGTTCCTGCACCTGGTCGAGGCGAACCGGCGCGACCAGGTGGTGCGGCGCTACGACACGTTCGCCCAGTTGCTGGGCTACTGCGAGCTGTCGGCCAACCCGGTCGGCCGGATCGTGCTGCACGTGTTCGGGCTGGCGACGCCCGAGCGGGCGCGGCTGTCCGACCTCGTCTGCTCGGCGCTCCAGGTGATCGAGCACTGCCAGGACGTGGGCGAGGACCACGCCCGCGGCCGCGTCTACCTGCCGGCGGAGGACCTGCGCAGGTTCGGCGCCGGGGAGGCCGATCTGACCGCCGCGCACGCCTCCCCGCGGCTGCGCCGGGTGATCGCCCTGCAGGCCCGTCGCGCGGCGACCCTCCTCGACGAGGGGACGCCGCTCCTGGAGACCCTGCGCGGGTTCGCGCGCACGGCGGTGGCCGGTTACGTCGCGGGCGGCCGGGCGCAGCTCGCGGCGCTCGAACGCCGCCGGCACGACGTGCTGGCCGGCGCCCCGCGTGCCCGCCGTCACGCGGTGCTGCGCGAGTGGGTGCGTGTGCTGAAGGAGGTGGACGGTGACGGTTCCCGGCGCGATTCCTGATCCCGTCCCCGAGCCCCTGGCCGGCGCGGCGGCGGACCTCCCGGCCGGGCGGGCGCCCCGGGCCGGGCCGGGACCGATGCCGGTATCGCGGGCCTACGGGCACTGCGAGCGCGTCGTCCGCACCCGGGCGCGGAACTTCGCGTACGGCATCCGCCTGCTGCCCCCGCCGAAGCGCCGCGCGCTCAGCGCCGTCTACGCGCTCGCCCGGCGGATCGACGACCTCGGCGACGAGGCCGGGCCCGTGGCCGGACGACTGGAGCGGCTGGAGCGGGAGCGCGAACTGCTGAGGGCCCTGAAAACCGTGCCCGGTCCCTCGGGGCCCGACTCCATGGGACCTGGTTCCTCGGGGCCTGGTCCGGGGGCCGTTCATCCGGTGACGGCCGATCCGGTCATGGTGGCGCTGGGCGACGCCGCCGCGCGCTTCCCCCTTCCCCTTGAGGCGTTCGAGGAGCTCATCGACGGGTGCGCCGCGGACGTCGCCGGGGCGCGTTACCGGTGCCACGACGACCTGGTGGGCTACTGCCGGCAGGTGGCCGGGTCGATCGGGCGGCTGTCCCTCGGCGTGTTCGGCCTCGCCGGCGGCGCGTACGCAGACGACGGGACCGGTAACGGCGAGCTTGTGCTGCGGCGCGCGGCGGGCCGGGCGGACGCCCTCGGCGTGGCGCTGCAGCTCACCAACATCCTCAGGGACCTGCGGGAGGACCGCTGCGCCGAGCGGGTGTACCTGCCCGCCGACGACCTGCGGAGGTTCGGCTGCACGCTCGGGCTGGACGGGAGGGGGGATTTCACCGACCCGCCCGAGCGGCTGGCCGGGCTGATCCGGTTCGAGGCCGCGCGGGCGCTCGGCTGGTACGCCGAGGGCATGCGGCTGATCCCGTTGCTCGACCGGCGCAGCGCCGCCTGCACCGCGGCGATGGCCGGCATCTACCGGCGCCTGCTGGGGCGGATCGCCACCGACCCGGCCCAGGTCCTGGCCGGGCGGCTGTCGCTCGCGCCGTGGGTCAAGGCGATGGTCGCGGCGCGGGCCATCACGGGCGCGGCCCAGGCGGAGCCCGAGGCCGGGTCCCAGGGAGAGTCCCCATGAACAGCCCGATGAACAGCCCCACGACGGGCCCGATGACCGGCCCGATGACCGGCTCCCTGACCGGCCCGGACGGCGGCGTCCCGCCCGTCGCCGTGATCGGCGGCGGCCTCGCCGGGATCACCGCGACCCTCGCCATCGCGGAGGCCGGGTGGCCGGTGACCCTGTACGAGGCGCGGCCCCGGCTCGGCGGGGCCACCCACTCCTTCGCCCGCGGCGGCCTGACCGCCGACAACGGCCAGCACGTCTTCCTGCGCTGCTGCACGGCGTACCTGGGCCTGCTCGACCGGCTCGGCGGGACCGGGCGGGTGCGCCTGCAGGAGCGCTTCGACGTGCGGGTGCTCACCCCGCACGGCGAGCGGGGGCGGCTGCGCCGGGCCTCGCTGCCCGGGCCGTTCCACCTGCTCCCCGCGCTCGCGCGCTACCGGCTGCTGTCCCCCGCAGACCGCCTGCGGGCGGTGCGCGGCGCGCTGGCGCTGCGCGGTCTCGACCCGGCCGCGCCCGCGCTGGACCGGGCCGCGCTGGGCGCCTGGCTGGCCTCCAGGGGCCAGCGGGACACCGTGCGGCGCGCCCTGTGGGACCTGTTCGCCGTGGCCGCGCTCAACATCGCCGCCGACGAGGCGGCGCTCGGGCCCGCGGCCATGGTGTTCCGCACGGCCCTGCTCGGCCGGCCCGACGCCGCGGACATCGGGGTGCCGTCCGTGCCGCTCGGCGAACTGCACGGCGGCGCGGCGCTGACCGCCGTCGCGCGGGCCGGCGGCACGGTGCGGCTGCCGGCAAAGGCCGAGGCGATCCTGCCGGCCCCGCCCGGCCTGCCGGGGCCGTCGGTCCTCGTCGGCGGCGCGCGGGTGGAGACCTCCGCCGTCGTCGTCGCCGTCCCCCACGGGCAGGCCGCGCGGCTCCTGCCCGCCGAGGCGGCGCCGGACCGCGACGCGTGGGCGGGGCTCGGAGCGAGCCCGATCGTCAACGTGCACGTCGTCTACGACCGGCCGGTCACCAGCCTGCCGTTCGCCGCGGTCGTCGACTCGCCGGTGCAGTGGATCTTCGACAGGACGGCGGCGGGCGGGCTGACCCGGGGCCAGTACCTGACGGTGTCGGTGTCGGCGGCCCGGCACTGGATCGACGTGCCCACGTCCGCGATGCGCGCGGTGTTCGTGCCAGAGCTGGAGCGGGTGCTCCCGGCCACCCGGACGGTGCGGCTGCTCGACTTCTTCATCACCAGGGAACGGCGGGCCACCTTCCGCCAGGGCCCGGGGAGCGGCGCGCTGCGCCCCGGCGCGGCCACCCGCTGGCCGGGGCTGTTCCTGGCCGGCGCCTGGACCGACACCGGCTGGCCCGACACGATGGAGGGCGCCGTGCGCAGCGGTCTGGAGGCGGCCCGCCTGGTGCGGCTGCACCTCAGCCACCTGACCCACCTCGGCCACCTCGGCCATGTCAGGGAGCCCGCGCGAGCGGAGTGGGCCCGATGACCGCGCTCCTCACCGCCGCGTCCCGCGCCGCCACCGCGCTGGAGGCGGCCCGCGACCACCTGCTCGCCCTGCAGTCGCCGGAGGGCTGGTGGAAGGGCGAACTGCGGACCAACGTGACCATGGACGCCGAGGACCTCCTGCTGCGCGAGTTCCTCGGCGTACGGACCGCGGCCGAGACGGCCGGGGCCGCCCGGTGGATCAGGTCGCAGCAGCAGGCGGGCGGCGGCTGGGCCAACTTCCACGACGGCCCGGCCGACCTGTCCACCACCGTCGAGGCGTACACCGCGCTGCGGCTCGCGGGCGACCCGCCGTCGGCCCCGCACCTGCGCGCCGCAGCGGCCCTCGTCCGCGATCTGGGCGGCGTCGAGTCCACGAGGGTCTTCACCCGCATCTGGCTCGCGATGTTCGGCCAGTGGCGGTGGGAGGACCTGCCGGTGATCCCCCCGGAGATCGTGTTCCTGCCCCCGTGGTGCCCGCTGAACGTGTACGACTGGGCCTGCTGGGCGCGGCAGACGATCGTGCCGCTGACGATCGTGACCGCGCACCGGCCGGTCCGCCGGCTGCCGTTCGGCCTGGCGGAACTGCGCACCGGAAGGACCGCGCGACGGGGCCCGCGCACCGGCTGGGACGCGGCGTTCGCGGCGCTCGACCACGTGCTGCACCGGTACGAACGGCGGCCGCTCGCCGGGCTCCGCCGCGCCGCGCTCCGGCGGGCCGCCGAATGGGTCGTCGCCCGCCAGGAGGCCGACGGGTCGTGGGGCGGCATCCAGCCGCCCTGGGTCTACTCGCTGATCGCGCTGCACCTCTCCGGGTACGACGTCTCCCACCCCGTGATGCGCCGCGGGCTGGCCGGGCTGGACCGGTTCACGATCAGGGAGGACGGCTCGCGCAGGCTTGAGGCGTGCCAGTCGCCGGTCTGGGACACCGCGCTCGCCGTGATCGCCCTCCTGGACGCCGGCCTGCCGCGGGATCACCCGGCGCTGGACCGGGCGGGTGAGTGGCTGCTCCGCGAGGAGATCCGGGGGCCCGGCGACTGGGCCGTGCGGCGCCCGGGGCTCACGCCCGGCGGCTGGGCGTTCGAGTTCGACAACGACGGCTATCCCGACGTCGACGACACGGCGGAGGTGATCCTCGCGCTGGGCCGGTGGGGCCGGTCCGCCGCCCGGGACGCCGTACGGCGGGGGCTGTGCTGGACGGCCGGGATGGCCTCCCGCGACGGCGGCTTCGCCGCCTTCGACGCCGACAACACGCGCGCGCTGTGCCTGCGGCTGCCGTTCTGCGACTTCGGCGCGGTCATCGACCCGCCGTCGGCCGACGTCACCGCGCACGTGGTCGAGGCGCTCGCCGCCGAGGGCCTGGCCCGCTCCCCCGTCGTACGGCGGGCGGTGACCTGGCTGCTGCGGGCGCAGGAGCCCGACGGCTCGTGGTTCGGCAGGTGGGGGGCGAACCACGTGTACGGAACCGGGGCCGTGCTGCCCGCCCTCGCCGCCGCCGGGGTGCCTCCCGCCGCGCCCTGCGTACGGCGGGCGGTGGCCTGGCTGGAGGCCCACCAGCACCTCGGCGGCGGCTGGGGCGAGGACATGCGCTCCTACCGCGACCCCGCCTGGATCGGGCGGGGCGAGCCGACCGCCTCGCAGACGGCGTGGGCGCTCATCGGCCTGCTGGCCGCCGGGGAGCGGGGCCCGTCGGTCGAGCGCGGCGTGGCCTGGCTGGCCGGCACGCAGCGCCCGGACGGCACCTGGGACGAGCCGTACTACACCGGGACCGGGTTCCCCGGCGACTTCTTCATCAACTACCACCTCTACCGGCTCGTGTTCCCGGTCAGCGCGCTCGGCCGCTACCTGCGGGCCGGGGAGGGGGCACGGGAGGGGACGCCATGACGGATCTGATCGTGTGCACCGCGCTGGGCATGGAGGCCCGGGCCGTGGCCCGCGGGCTGCGGCCGGCGCGGGAGCACTCCCGCGTCCGGGTCGTCCGGGTCGGGATGGGGCCGGACCGGGCGGCGCGCGCGGCGGCCCTGCTCCCGCCCGCCGGCGCCCTCGCCGTCACCGGCTTCGCGGGGGCCCTGGACGACGGGCTGCGTCCCGGGGACGTGCTCGTCGCCACCGAGGTCCGCTCCGGGGACCGCGTGTGGCCGTGCCCGTCCGCCCCGCTGCTCGCCGGCGAACTGGCCCGCGCCGGGCTGCGCGCCGTCACCGGCCCGCTCGTGACCTCCCCTCGCGTCGTGTCGGGCCGCGACCGCCGCGCGCTCGCCCTTGAGGGCGGGATCGCGGTCGACATGGAGAGCGCGCCGCTGGCCGCCGCCGCCCGGGGGCGGCCCTTCGCCGCCGTACGCGTCATCGTGGACACCCCCGCCGCCCCCCTGCTGAGCCTCGCCACGATGGGCGGCGCGGTCGCGGCGTGCCGCACGCTCACCCGGATCGGCCCGGTGCTCGCGCGGTGGGCGGCGGCCACGGGCCCCCGGCGGGTGCTGCTCGCCTCCCCCCGCTCGTTCTGCGCGGGGGTCGATCGGGCGATCGAGATCGTGGAACGGGCGCTCGTCCGGTTCGGCCCGCCGGTGTACGTGCGCAAGCAGATCGTGCACAACGCCCACGTCGTACGGGACCTGGAGCGGCGCGGCGCGGTGTTCGTGGACGACCTGGCCGAGGTGCCCGAGCTTCCCGGGGGCGCGGTGACCGTGTTCTCCGCGCACGGGGTGTCGCCCGCCGTGCGGGAGGAGGCCGGCCGCCGCGGCCTCCGGGTGGTCGACGCGACGTGCCCGCTGGTCGCGAAGGTCCACGCGGAGGCCCGCCGGTTCGCCGCCCGGGGCGACCTCGTCGTGCTGATCGGCCACGCCGGGCACGAGGAGGTCGAGGGCGTGCTCGGCGAGATGCCCGGCGCGGGCGTGCTGGCCGAGGACGAGGCCGCGGTGGAGGCCCTGCCCGCGTCGCTCGCCGAGGGGCGCGGGGTCGCCTGCCTGACGCAGACCACGCTGGCCGCCGACGAGGCCGAGGAGGTCGCGGCGGCGGTCCGGCGGCGCTTCCCCGGCGCGGAGGGACCGCGGGACGACGACATCTGCTACGCGACGACCAACCGGCAGCGCGCGGTGCGGGCGGTGGCCGCCGAGGCCCAGCTGGTCCTGGTCGTCGGGTCGGCGAACTCGTCCAACGCCCGGCGGCTGACCGAGGTGGCCGCCCGTTCAGGTCGTGACGGGGCCCCGCTCGCCCGCCTGGTCGACGGCCCCGGCGACATCGCCCTGGAGTGGCTGCGCGGCGCGCGGACGGTCGGGCTGACCGCGAGCGCGTCCACGCCCGCCTCGCTGGTGGACGCCGTCGTGGCGGCCCTCGGCGGGCTCGGGCCGCTGGACGTGGAGGAACGGCGGGTGACCGAGGAGAACGTCGAGTTCACACTCCCGAAGGAGGTGCGGCCCTGATGCCGATGCCCTTACGTCAGAGCCTTCGCGTCGGCGGGTACGTCCTGCGCCAGCGGTTGCGGCGGCGCAGGCGGTTCCCGCTGCTGGTCGAGCTTGAGCCGTTGTTCGCCTGCAACCTCAAGTGCGCGGGCTGCGGGAAGATCCAGCACCCGGCCGACGTGCTCAGGCGGCGCATGCCGGTCGGCCAGGCGGTGGCCGCCGTCGAGGAGTGCGGCGCGCCGATGGTGTCCATCGCCGGCGGGGAACCGCTCATGCACCCTCAGATCGCGGAGATGGTCCGGGCGCTGGTGGCCCGGCGGAAGTACGTCTTCCTGTGCACCAACGCCCTGCTGATCCCACGCAAGATCGACCAGTTCACGCCCTCGCCGTACTTCGCCTGGGCGGTGCACATCGACGGGCTGCGCGAGCGGCACGACGCGTCGGTGTGCAAGGAGGGCGTGTTCGACGAGGCGGTCGCGGCGGTCCGGGAGTGCCGGCGGCGCGGCTTCCGCGTCACCACGAACACCACCTTCTTCGCCGGGGACAGCCCGCGCACGGTGATCGAGGTGCTCGACTACCTCAACGACGAACTGCGGGTCGACCAGATGATGATCTCGCCCGGGTACGCGTACGAGAAGGCGCCCGACCAGGACTGCTTCCTCGGGGTGCGGCAGACCCGAGAGCTCTTCCGCGCGGCGTTCGCCGGCGGCAACCGCGGGCGCTGGCGGCTGAACCACTCGCCGCTGTACCTGGACTTCCTGGAGGGGAGGATCGACTTCCCCTGCACGGCCTGGGCCATCCCGTCGTACTCGGTCTTCGGCTGGCAGCGGCCCTGCTACCTGATGGCGGACGGGTACGCCGAGACCTACCGGGAACTGGCCGACGACACCGACTGGAGCGCCTACGGCCGGGGCCGCGACCCGCGCTGCGCCAACTGCATGGCGCACTGCGGCTACGAGCCGACGGCGGTCTTCGCCACCGTCGGCTCGCTGCGCGAGTCGCTGCGCGCGCTGCGCAGCCCTTGACACCGCGCAGCCCCTGAGTCAGTGCCGTACGCGATCTCAGGGCCGGCCGAAGCGGCGGGCGAGGACGCGGAACGGGCCCGGCGCGGCGCCGCGCAGCCGGGCGGGCAGCCGCAGCCAGGCCGGCACGTACACCTCGGCGCGGCCGCGCTCGACG
>QFZU02000083.1 GCA_003260025.2 Microbispora triticiradicis
ACCGCGACGCTCCGCCGCCGCGCCTGCGCGGTGCGGCGGCCGCGCGGGTCGTCGCCTTCCCGGCCGCGGCGGGCGTCCTGCTCGCCCTGGCCGTCGGGGTGCTCGGCGCGGCGGCGAGAGCCGGAGGCGAACCGACTCCGCTCATGCTGCAGCCGTGGCTGTGGCTCGACCCGCCGGGCCTCGCCTGCGTCTCGCTGCTCGCGGTGACGGCGTGGTGCGTGGCCCGGCGCCGGTCCGCACTCCGGGCTTCCGCCACCACCACCCCGGTCTCCGCGCCGCCGGTCGTGGCCTCCGGCTCCGTCGCGCCCGCGGCGGCGATCCTGGCCGTGCCCGCCGTGGTGGCCCGAGCCGCCACCCTGCACCCGGGCGCGGAGGGGTACCTCACCGGCCTGATCACCCTCGTCGGGTCCCTGCAACTGGTCCTGCTCCTGGCATGCGGGGTCACGCTCGTCGCCCTCGCCGTACGGACACGGGGGACGACGGCGCGGGCCGACCTTTCCGGCAGCCGTGAGCAGCCCGGCTGACGAAACCGGATGCCGGACCGGAAACGCACATATTCGACGACCTGAGAGACGGCTGTTCCGGCTGGATCGATATTTGTTTTCCTGAATTATCAAGCACTGTAAAGAACATTGTCGGCATAGTAGCCTGCGCTCATGTTCAGCCCATTCGCCGCATGCCGGGCGGCCGCTCTGCGACCCGTCGTCGCCGGGGCGGTCGTCGCGGGGGTCATCGCCGCCGGGCCGCCGATCGCGCCCGGCTCGTCCTCCGCGTACGCGGGGGATCCGGGCTCGTCCGCCAACGCCGTCGTCGTCTGGGACCGTAACGCCCAGACCGCCATCTGGGACGTCGCCGGTCAGCAGCCGCAGGTCCAGGCACGCAGCTTCGCGATGGTGCACGGAGCGGTCTACGACGCGGTGAACGCGATCGCCGGCGCTCCCTACCGGCCGTACCTGGTCGCACCGGCCGCCGACGGCACGGAATCGACGGACGCGGCCGTCGCGACCGCGAGCTACCTGGTGCTGCGAGCGTTGTTCCCCGACCAGCAGGCGAGGTTGAGAACGCAGTACGACGAGTCGCTGGGCGCGATACGCGAAGGCACCGCGAAACAGCGGGGAATCACCGTGGGCACCCAGGCCGCCGACGCGATGATCGCGGCGCGCCGGGACGACGGGGCGTTCGGCCCCCAGACCTGGCCGGTGGGCACCCGGCCCGGTCAGTGGCGGCCTGTGCCGCCCGCGTTCGCCTCGGACGGGGCGTGGGTCGGTCACCTCAAGCCGTTCCTCATCCCCAGCGCGTCCATGTTCCGCACGTCCGGCCCGCCGGCGCTCACCAGCCGCCGGTACGCCCGGGACCTCAACGAGGTCAAGACGGTCGGCTCGGCGACCAGCACGGTCAGGACGACCGACCAGACCCAGGCCGCGATCTGGTGGCACGACCGGCATCTGGCCGAATGGGAGATCAAACGCCAGCTCGCGACGCGGCAGCGCCTCAACGTCCTGCAGGCGGCGCGGATGTTCGCGATGGTCGACCTGGCCGAGACCGACGCCACGATCGCCTGCTACGACGAGAAGGCGGCGTGGAACTTCTGGCGCCCGGTCACCGCGATCCGGCTGGCCGACACGGACGGCAACCCGGAGACGGCCGCCGACCCCGCCTGGACGCCGTTGCTCGTCACGCCGCCGCATCCCGACTACACGTCCGGGCACACCTGTTTCACCGCGGCGAGCATGTCGGCGTTGCGGCACTTCTTCGGCCGGGACGACATCCCCTTCAGCGGCTACAGCGCCGACTCGGGTACGACCAGGTATTTCCGCGGTTTCTCCCACGCGCTCGCCGAGGTCGTCGAGGCCCGCGTCTGGGGCGGCATCCACACCCGCACGGCGGACGAGCGCGGCGCGAAGATCGGCGCGCAGGTCACCGCCTACATGGTCGCGCACTACTTCACGCCGAGGCCGGGGAGCCGGTAGGGCCCGGCGGCTCCGCCTACCGGTGGTGGCGCTGGTGACGGTGGGAGTGGCGGTGGGGGTGCCACGGGGACCGGACGGGGGCGGTGGCCGCCGACGTGGCGGCACCGCTCTCGTAGCCGGGGGCCGAGGCCGTCACCCGTACGGACAGCCGCGTGCCGCGGTCGCGGCCCGTGACGTGGTAGGCCCGCCCCGTCGCGCCCCTGATCTTCGCGCCGTCGCGCAGCCACTGGTAGCGGATCTTCTTCGGCGAGGGCGTCCACGCGCCGGGAGAGGCCGTCAGCCGCCGGCCGACCCACGGGACGCCGCGCACCACCGGGGGCGCCGTGCTGACCAGGGCGGACGGCCGCGCGTCGTGCAGGTCCACGTCGGCCGCCCGGACGAACACCTGCCGGTGGGCGTACCAGAGCTGGTAGTACCGGTCCTGGCCGGTGACGTCGGTGCGGTCGCCCGGGGCCGACCCGTCGAACGACGTCGCCCGGTAGTAGTCCGTCACCACGTCGTCGTCGCTCACCGCGTACGTCTGCCCGGTGGGGATCGTGTACTCCAGGGGCGAGACCGCCTGCACGGGGACATCGGTCCCGGTGTAGGCCGCCGATTCGGGATAGGCGCGGCCGTAGACGGCGGCGGGGCCGGTCGCGCCCGCCTTCACGGTGACCGTCTTCGCCGCCGCCTGGAGCACGACGGGCCGGTCGGCGGGGTTGTGCAGCCAGGCGAGTGAACCCGCCCACCACACGCCCAGCCAGTCGCCCCGCACCTCCGCGACGACGAGCTTGTGCCCGGAGACGACGCGCGCGCTGACGTCGCTCACGTACGTCGTGCCGGCCTCGCCGGAGGGTTTCCAGCCGGGGTCGGCGGCGAGCGGGGCGTCCTCCGACGGCGCCTGTCGGAGCGGCAGGAAGTTCGTGCCCGTTCCCGGGACGCACTCCGGCGAGGGCGGCGACGCCGCGGCGCAGCCGGTGAGCGGCTGCCGATTGTCCTGGTATCCGGTGCGGACCTCCACGACGTCGCCGGCCGAGACCTGCGTCGTGGCCGCCCGGCCGCCGCCGATCGGCGCGCCGAGGAGCTCGAAGTAGTGGTCCCAGTCCCAGTACGGCCCCGGGTCCCAGTGCATGCTCTTGGTCGCGCCCGCGACGGTGCCCGGCACCTGGTCGTGGCCGATGACGTGCGCCCGGTCGAGGGGGATGCCGTACGTCGCGGCGAGGTGCTTCACCAGCGTCGCCGAGGTCTGGTACGCCGACTCGGTGTACCAGGTCGCGTCCCCGGCGAAGCCCTCATGCTCGACGCCGATGGAATGCATGTTGACGTACCAGTTGCCGGCGTGCCAGCCCACGTCCTTCGGGTCGAGGTGCTGGGCGACGTGGCCGTCGGAGGAGCGGATCGTGTAGTTCCACGCGAGGTACGCCGGGTCCTGCACGAGCCGCACCGAAGGGTCGTAGTAGCCCTCGGTGTCGTGGATGACGATGTAGTCCAGCTTCGGCCCGCCGGACCCGGTCCGATCGGCGATGTCGTGGTTGCCGTACTTGGTGGTGTTGTCCGGATCGGTGGGCGTGAGCTTGGCGTACGGCGCGGGGATCGCCTCACAGCCGAGATCCTCGGGGCAGCCGGTGTCAGGGGCGGCGGCGGTCTCGGCCGGGGGGAGCGGGACCGACTCGTCGGCGGGGAGCGTCACCGTCTGGCCGTCGGCCGTGACCCGGCTCTCGCCGCCGCGCAGGGTCTGGTAGACCTGCCGGACGAAGTCGTGCCCGGCGCCGAAACGCCCGACGGCGTCCCGCCAGGCGGCCAGGTCGCCGCCGCCGCTCCGGAGTCCGTCCCGCCGCGGGTTCTCGCGCTGGTAGGAGGCGAGCAGCGCCGCGCCGCCGCAGACACCCGCGTTCGGCATGCGCCTGAGGGCGTCGGCCGTCAGCCCGGTCAGCTCGGCCGCCCGCGTGATCTGGCTCTTCGCCTCGGCCACGCGGCCCTTGTCCGCGTCGGTGCCCGGGCCGGGCGTACGGTCGCTCAGGTCGAAGACGCCGTAACCGCCGTCCGCGCTGGGCCGGCCCGAGTGGTCGTCCCACCGGGAGAGCATGTAGGAGACGGCCTTGAGCAGCGGCTCCGGCACGCCGGTGTCCCGGGCCGCCGCGGCGAAGGCGGCCTCCCGGGTGGGCGCGGACAGCGTCGCCGCGCACGAGACCTGCGCCCCGGACTGTGCGCCGGTCGCGGAGGCGGGCGCCGCGGATACCGGGGACATCGGGGGCATGGCGGGCAGCAGCAGCGCCGCGACGGCCAGGGCCGCGCTGCGGGTCGCGCGTCTCACGTGGCGAGCCTCTTCCTGCCGGGTTCCTGCGGGGATTCATACTCGGATTCCTGCCGGGTCTCCGCCGGCGGCGGACCGGGTGAAGCACATCCCGGACGGGTAACGCCGTGTCACCGGGTTGGCGGAATCTCGCCAAGATCGTAACCGAGTATGGAACGCCGAGTCAGGAAATATCCCTTTTCAGGGACCACCGGTCCCGGAAGGGGTCAGACGACACGCCAGGGGGCGGCGGTCTCCTTCCTGAACGTGAACCCGTTGCCAGGGCCGGCGCGGTCGACCGGCGCCTCGCCGCCCACCGGCGAGGCGGCCCCGTCGAACACCATGCTCTCGATCCGCACGTGGTCGTGGAACCACTCCAGGTGCCGGAGGTTCGGCACCGCGGCCGCGACCGCCAGGTGCTGGTGCGGGGCGCAGTGCCCGGAGACCTCCAGCCCGTGGGCGGCGGCGACGGCCGCCGCGCGCAGGAACTCGCTGATCCCGCCGCACCGGGTGACGTCGATCTGCAGGCAGTCCACGTACGGCGCCATGCGGGCGAAGTAGACGAGGTCGTAGCCGTACTCCCCGGCGGTCACGTCGGCCCGCACGAGATCGCGGACGAGCCCGAGGCCCGGCAGGTCGTCGGAGGAGACCGGCTCCTCGAACCACCGCACGTCGAGATCGGCGGCCCGGTCCAGCAGCCGTACGGCCTGCTTGCGGGTGTAGGCGCCGTTGGCGTCGACGAACAGCTCGGCGTCGTCGCCGATGGTCCGCCGTGCGGCGGTCATGCGTTCCAGGTCCCGCCCGGGGCGCCGCCCCCACGACTCCCCGATCTTGATCTTGACGCGGGGGATGCCCAGCTCGTGGGCCCAGTGGGCGAGCTGCCGGTGCTGCCGTTCCGCGTCGTAGGTGGTGAAGCCGCCGCTGCCGTACACCGGGACGGCGGCGCGGGCCCCGCCGAGGAGGCGGGCCAGCGGCAGCCCGTGCCGGCGCGCCTTGAGGTCCCACAGGGCGTTGTCGGCCGCCGACAGCGCGAGTCCGGCGATCCCGGGCCGTCCCGCGTTGCGGATCGCGCGGGCCATCGCCGTCCACGCGCCCGGCACGTCGTCCGGGTCGAGATCGGCGACGGCGGGGGCCAGCACGTCCGTCACCACCGACGCGGTGGCGGCGGGGCCGTAGGTCCAGCCGAGCCCGCGCACGCCGCCGGCGCCCGCGTGGACGACCACGATCGTCGTGCTCGTCCACGCGAGCGTCCCGTCGGCCTCGGGGAAGTCGGCCGGGATCGTGTACGCCCGCGCGCTGAGCCGTGCGGGCGTTTCGGGCCCGGTCGTCACCGGCTCACCTCCGCAGCAGCCGCCGTCCCGCGAGCAGCGCGCCGCCCGCCACGGCCGCGGCGGTCGCGACAGCGACGGTGGTCACGGCGGCCCGGGCCGCCGCCGAGGGC
>QFZU02000084.1 GCA_003260025.2 Microbispora triticiradicis
GGGGCGCAACCCGCGCCGCTCGACGCCGACGGGCAGGCGGGCCGGCGCAAGGCCGGGGTCGCCGCCGCCCGTCCCGGCACCGCCCCGCCGCTGAACCTGTCCGGCGTACGGCCGGCCGGTGCGCGGGGCCCGGCGAACGGTCAGGCGAACGGCCAGGCGCCCGGACGTGCCCCGGGAGGCGGGGCAGCGCCGTCCGGGCCGTCGGCGCCGTCCGCTCCGTCCGTGCCCCGGAGGGTGACGGGAGCGGCGGTCACGGGTGTCTCCGCCGCCTCCGCCGCTCCTGCCGCTCCCGCGAGCGGATCCGGCGGGTCCGGTGGCGGGTCGAACGGTGGGTCCGGCGGCGGGTCCGGTGGGTCCGGTGGTGGCTGGTTCAGCGGCCGGTCCGGCGGCTGGGCCTCCCGGCCGTCGACCACGCGTGGCTCCGGCGGCGGGCCGGGCAGCCTGTTCGGCGGCGGCTCGGGTCGCTCGTCCCGAGGCTCCTCAGGCGGCTCAGGCGGCTCAAGCGGCTCCGGCGGTTCGAGTGGCGGCTCCGGCGGCCTGTTCGGCGGTTCGTCCCGCCGGGGCGACGCGGGCCGCTCCCGTCCGGCGCCGCCGCCGCGTGACTCCTCGCGTGACTCGGGGTCGTCCGCCGGGCGTTCGCGTCCGGCCGAGCCGCCCCCGCTCTGGCTGCCGAGCCGGGGGGAGAGCACGCGGCGCGAGGGCGACGCGCCGGCCCCGTTCTGGGCCAAGCCGGCCGACCGCGACTCCGGCGAGTGACGGGACCACCGACGAGGCCATGAGAAGCCGGAACAGCGACCGGGGCAAGGGGCTCGCCTTCGGGGCGGCCGTGGTGGTGCTCGCCGCCGTCGGCGTCTACCTCAGCATGAGCCCGCCGACGGACGGCGACGAGCAGGCGAGACAGCAGTCGGTGGGCCAGTCGGTGGCCGCCACCGGGCGGGCGACCACGGGGGCTCGGGAGCCCGGCCCGGTCGCCACCACGCCCGGCGCCTTCGACGTGTACGCGTACCTGCCGCTGTCGAGGGAGGAGATCGGCGCGGCGGCCGACCTGGCCCGCCGCTTCGCCGAGGCGTACGGCACCTTCTCCCACGACGAGGAGCCGGCGGCCCGCGCCGAGCGGCTCACGGCGTTCGCGACCACCGAGTTCGCGGACCAGCTCACCAGGACCGTCACCGATCCCGCCGTGGCGGACCAGAACGAGACCGACCAGGTGATCTCGAAGGGGTCGGCGAAGGTGGCGTCGATCCGCGACATGACGGGCAGTCAGGTGGTGTTCGTCGTCGACTCCACCCGGCACGTGACGGACCGGAGCGGCCAGAAGGACGTGCCCGAGCGGTTCGCCGTGACCGTCGTCAAGTCGGGCACCGACTGGCGGGTGTACGACCTGCAACTGGCCGACTCCGGCCAGGACGGGGACACCTCGCCGTGACCGTCCCGCCGCGCGGCACCTCGGTACGCACCTCGGGGAGCGTCGTCCGCCGGCTCGCCTCGGGAGGGCGGTCCTGGCGGTTGATCGCCGTGGCCCTCGTCGTGATCGTGCCGGTCACGCTGTTCGCCTCGATCATCCTCATGACCCCCAGCCCGTCGATGCTGCTCGGCGGCGGCTCGTCCGGGAACTGCGCCGAGGCCGCCACGGGACCCGGTGCCGGGGCGGACCTGTCCGCGACGGCGCGAAGCGACATCCCCGAGGACTACCTGGAGCTCTACAAGAAGTTCGGCAAGCAGATCGGCGTGCAGTGGAACGTGCTCGCCGCCATCGGCAAGCGGGAGACGAACCACGGCCGGTCCTCGCTGCCGGGCGTGCGCAGCGGAACCAACTACGCGGGCGCGGCGGGGCCGATGCAGTTCCTCATCAGCACCTGGGGCGGCCAGGCCAAGATGAAGATCGAGCCGGGCATCAACGGCTACGCCTCCGACGGCGACGGGGACGGCTTCGGCGACGTCTACGACCCGGCGGACGCCATCCTCGGCGCGGCCAAGATGCTCAAGCGCAACGGCGCCCCCGACGACCTCAGAAGGGCGATCTTCGTCTACAACCGCGCCACCTGGTACGTCGACCAGGTCCTGGAGATCGCCAAGCGCTACGCCGCGACGGGGGACATCGGCCTGCCCGCCGAGGCCGACCCGGCCTGTGACTCCGGGTTCGTAGAGAACGCCCCCGACGACGTCGTCCGCCAGATCCTCGAATACGCTCTGGCGCAGCGGGGCAAGCCGTACCGGTGGGGCGGCACCGGCCCGGACGCCTTCGACTGCTCGGGGATCATCTACATGGCCTACCGGAACGCCGGTCTGAGCATCCCGCGGACGACCTTCGGCCAGTGGCCCTTCGGCGTACCGATCGAGCAGGGCGAGGAGCAGCCCGGCGACCTCGTCTTCTTCAACGCCGGCCCCGGCACGTCGAAGGACAACCCCGGGCACGTCGGGATGGTCGTCTCGCCCGGCACGATGATCGAGGCGAGGTGCACCCTCTGCGGGCCGATCAAGGTGACGACCTACCGCGACCGGCCGAACATCGTGGGCTTCACCCGGCCGCTCCGCAACGAGACCGTGCTGGCGCAGCTCAAGCGGGCCCAGACGTGACCGGCAGGCTGGTCGTGGGCGCCGCGATCGTGGAGGACGGCCGGCTCCTGGCCGCCCAGCGGTCCGCGCCGCCGGAACTGCGCGGCGGCTGGGAGTTCCCCGGCGGGAAGGTTGACCCGGGGGAGGACGAGCGCGCCGCGCTGGTGCGCGAGTGCGTCGAGGAACTCGGCGTCGACATCGTGGTGTCACACCGCGTCGGCGGGGACTGGCCGCTGCCGAACGGCGGCGTGATGCGCGTCTGGCTCGCCGGGCTCGCCGCGGGCGTCCCCCGGCCGATCGAGCACCTCGCGCTGCGCTGGCTGGAGCCGCACGAACTGTACGACGTCGCCTGGCTACCCGCGGATCTGCCGGTCGTCGCCGAGATAGAGACGCTGTTGCCCGGATAGGACGCAGAATCGTGCCCTGAGACCGGCTTTGCCGTGCCGTGGACCGAACTACAATCGGTGTTGACCTCGCACGCGCTGACAGGAGGCGATCGGTGATCGGACGCGCATACATCAGGGCCGCGTCCTCGGCTGCCGCGTCGCTGGCACTCGCCACGCTGGCGGTCGTGGTCGTGAGCCCCATGCTCGGCGCGACCGCCGACCCGGTGAACCCGTGCGACACCACCCAGGGCGACAACTGCGACGTCGTCACGGTCACCGTCACGCAGACGCCGTCGGCCTCGCCCAGTCCGACCGCCGAGCCGGTGGTGACGAAGACCGTCACCGTCACGCCGACGCCCAAGCGCACCACCCGCAAGCCCACGGCGACCCACTCCACCACCCCGCCCGCGTCGACCAGCGGCCAGCAGGGGCAACAGGGCCAGCAGGGGCAGCAGCCTCCGTCCACCACCGAGCACTTCCCCTCGACGACCGAGGTGCCCGCCGGGACGGGCGGCACGTCCGCCACCCCCACCCCGGAGAGCGAGGGGCAGGTGAGCCTGCCGCCGGCCTCGACGCCGGATACCGGCCAGACTCCCACCCCGGCCGCCTCGTTCGAGGAGCCCGCGCCCGACACCGTGCCGTACGAGATCCGCAACGCCTCGCCCGAGTACGACAAGGCGTCGCTGGCCCACCGGCTCGCGATCCCCGCCGGTGTGCTCCTCGGCATCGCGCTGATCGCCTGGCTGATCTTCGAGGGCCGGCTCCGGCGGATGGCCCACGCCGCCGCCGTACGGCGGGGCGGCCCGGGCGCCGCCATGTCCACCACGGGGGCCGCAGCACCGGAGACGCCGGCCTATCCGGCGGGCTCCGGCTACGCCCCGATGGTCGGTTTCGTGCCGGTCCAGCCGTACCCCCAGCAGCCGTACCCACAGCAGCCGTACCCCCAGCAGTACGCGGTGCCCTACCCGCAGCAGCCCTACGGCTACCCCGTGCCGTACGGGTACGCCCAGCCGTACGGGTACCCGGCCGGGGACCCCGCGCAGACACAGGGGCAGGCACCGGCACAGGGGCAGGCGCCGACGGCCGGAGAGCCCCAGCAGCGAGAGCAGTAGACAAACAGTAGACACTCGGAGCAGCACACGAGAGGCGCCGCCCGGACGAGCCCGGGCGGCGCCTCTCGTGTCACGCGCGGGTCAGTGCTGGCGCTTGAAGATCTTCGAGCCCAGCCAGACCAGCGGGTCGTACTTCCGGTCGACCACGCGCTCCTTCATCGGGATCAGCGCGTTGTCAGTGATCTTGATGTGCTCGGGGCAGACCTCGGTGCAGCACTTGGTGATGTTGCAGTAGGAGAGGCCGTGGTCCTCCTGCGCCGACTCCTTGCGGTCCAGCACGTCGTACGGATGCATGTCGAGTTCGGCGATCCGCATGAGGTAGCGCGGGCCGGAGAAGTTCGGCTTGTTCTCCTCGTGGTCCCGGATCACGTGACAGACGTTCTGGCACATGTAGCACTCGATGCACTTGCGGAACTCCTGCGACCGCTCGACGTCGATCTGCTGCATGCGGTACTCGCCCGGCTTCACGTCGGCCGGCGGCGTGAACGACGGGACCTCGCGGGCCTTCTGGTAGTTGAACGACACGTCCGTCACCAGGTCCTTGATGACCGGGAACGTCCGCAGCGGCGTGACCGTGATGGTCTCGTCCTCCTCGAAGGTGGACATCCGGGTCATGCAGCCCAGGCGCGGCTTGCCGTTGATCTCCATGGAGCACGAGCCGCACTTGCCGGCCTTGCAGTTCCAGCGGACCGCGAGGTCGGGCGTCTGGGTGGCCTGGAGCCGGTGAATGACGTCGAGGACGACCTCGCCCTCGTTCACCTCGACGGTGAAGTCCTCAAGCCTGCCCTCGCCGCCCTCACCGCGCCAGACGCGGAACTTCGCCTTGTATCCCATCACGACTCCTTGACGGCGGCGTCGTACTCCGCCAGCTCTTCTTCGGTGAGGTACTTCTCCAGCTCGCCACGCTCGAACAGGCTGATCAGGTCGGAGCGCATCGACGGCTGGACCCTCTCCTCGACGCTCACGCCCGACTCGTCCGGCGTCACCGCCACGCGCAGCAGCTTCCTGCGCCACTCCGGCGACATGCCGGGGTAGTCGTCCCGGGTGTGCCCGCCACGGCTCTCCTCACGAAGCAGCGCGGCCTTCGCCACGGCCTCGCTCACCAGCAGCATGTTGCGCAGGTCGATCGCGAGGTGCCAGCCGGGGTTGTAGATCCGGCTGCCCGAGGAGGCGGTGTGCCTGGCCCGCTCCTTGAGCTTCTCGACGACCTGGAGGGCCTCGCTGATCTCCTCCGCCTTACGGATGATGCCGACCAGGTCGTTCATAGTGCGCTGGAGCTCGTGGTGGACCTCGTACGGGTTCTCCCCGCCGGTGCGCTCCAGCGGCGCCAGCGCCTCCGCCCTGGCCTCCTCGACCAGCCCGGCGGCCGCCGCCGGCCGCCTCGCCAGGCCGTCGACGTACGCCGCGGCGCCCGCACCGGCCCGGCGGCCGAACACCAGCAGGTCCGAGAGGGAGTTGCCGCCGAGGCGGTTGGAGCCGTGCATGCCGCCGGAGACCTCGCCGGCCGCGAACAGGCCGGGCACCGAGGCCGCGCCGGTGTCGGCGTCCACCTCCACGCCGCCCATGACGTAGTGGCAGGTCGGGCCGACCTGCATGGGCTCCTTGGTGATGTCGACGTCCGCCAGCTCCTTGAACTGGTGGTGCATCGACGGCAGCCGCCGGATGATCTCGGCGGCGGGCAGCCGGGTGGACACGTCCAGGAACACGCCGCCCTGCGGTGAGCCGCGCCCCGCCTTGACCTCCGAGTTGATCGCCCGGGCCACCTCGTCACGGGGCAGCAGCTCGGGCGGGCGGCGGTTGCCCGCCTGGTCGTCGTACCAGCGGTCCGCCTCCTCCTCGGTCGTGGCGTACTTGTCCTTGAACACGTCCGGGATGTAGTCGAACATGAACCGGCGGCCCTCGGAGTTGCGCAGGACGCCCCCGTCGCCGCGAACCGACTCCGTCACCAGGATGCCGCGCACCGACGGAGGCCAGACCATGCCCGTCGGGTGGAACTGGATGAACTCCATGTTGATGAGGTTCGCACCGGCGAGCATGGCCAGCGCGTGCCCGTCGCCCGTGTACTCCCAGGAGTTCGACGTGACGACGAACGACTTGCCGATGCCGCCGGTGGCCAGCACCACGGCGGGAGCGTCGAAGACGATGAAGTCGCCGGTCTCCCGCCAGTAGCCGAAGGCCCCCGCGATGGCGTCGCCATCTTTGAGCAGCCGGGTGATCGTGCACTCGGCGAAGACCTTGATGTACGCCTCGGGGTCGCCGTGCAGCTTCTCGTCCTCCTGCTGCAGGGCGACGACGCGCTGCTGCAGGGTGCGGATCATCTCCAGGCCCGTACGGTCGCCGACGTGGGCGAGGCGCGGGTACTCGTGACCGCCGAAGTTGCGCTGGCTGATCTTGCCGTCCTTGGTGCGGTCGAACAGCGCGCCCCAGGCCTCCAGCTCCCAGACCCGGTCCGGAGCCTCCTTGGCGTGCAGTTCGGCCATGCGCCAGTTGTTGAGGAACTTGCCTCCGCGCATGGTGTCGCGGAAGTGCACCATCCAGTTGTCGTTCGGGTTGACGTTGCCCATCGCGGCGGCGGCGCCGCCCTCGGCCATGACCGTGTGGGCCTTGCCGAAGAGCGACTTGCAGACGATGGCCGTCCGCTTGCCCTGCTGCCGCGCCTCGATCGCCGCGCGGAGTCCCGCTCCGCCGGCTCCGATGACGACGACGTCGTATTCGTGACGCTCCACCTTGAGATCCTTACAACGACGTGCTGCTTAAGCGAACGGGAAGTTGATGACGCCCTTGGCGACGAGGCGGACGTACAGGTCCGCGACCACGATCGAGACCATGGACGCCCAGGCGAACTGCTGGTGCCGCGCGTTGAGCTTCGAGACCAGCGTCCACGCCTTGTAGCGCAGCGGGTGCCTGGAGAAGTGGTTCAGGCGCCCGGCGGTGATGTGGCGGCAGGAGTGGCAGCCGAACGTGTAGCAGAGGACCAGGACCGCGTTCACCACGAGGATGACCGTGCCGAGACCGACGTGTCCCCAGTTGCCGTCCGCGTCGCGGAAGGACAGCACCGCGTCGTACGTCAGGATCAGACCGATGATCGCGGCGACGTAGAAGAAGTAGCGGTGCACGTTCTGCAGGATCAGCGGCAGGCGCGACTCGCCGGTGTACTTGCTGTGCGGCTCGGCCACCGAGCAGGCCGGCGGCGACATCCACCACGAGCGGTAGTACGACTTGCGGTAGTAGTAGCAGGTGAACCGGAACCCGCCCGGGAACGCGAGGATCAGCAGTCCCGGCGGCAGGGTGTACCAGTCGCCGAACGGGGCGAATCCGAACAGCCGGGCCCCTTCTGGGCAGGTCGCCGCCGCGAGGCAGGGCGACGAGAAGGGGGCGATGTACGACCCGGCGAGAATGCTCAAGTCGAACATCGCCCAGAAGCCGTAAATCAGGAACAAGAAGAGCCCGGCGAACGTGAGCACCGGAGCAAGCCACCATCGGTCGGTGCGCAGAGTGCGCACCCTGATCTGCGCGCGTTGTTTCCGTACCGCGCTCTCGGCCGTTGTCTGGGTCATCGGAGACCTTCCACCCTCACTGACTCCGCGCACGCCGGAGCGGTCGCGCGTGCTCAGGCCGTGCTGCTCGGGCCGTGCTGACCCTGCTGCTCAGGCCGTGCGCGTTATTGGTGGGGCACACATTACGACGAGCACATCACGAACTGTGAGGAGGGTCACTCCTACCCACTGTGATCTCGGTCACTTCCCCGGGAGTTTGACCACGGTGACGAAGAATTCGTCGATCTGCCGCACCACTCGGGTGAACTGGTCGAAGTCGACGGGCTTCGTGATGTACGCGTTGGCGTGCAGGTTGTATCCCCGAAGGATATCCTGCTCAGCCTCCGAAGTGGTCAGGATCACCACCGGAATGCTCCGCAGCGAGGGGTCGGCCTTGACCTCCTGCAGCACCTCGAAGCCGTTCAACCGGGGAAGGTTCAGGTCGAGCAGCACGAGGTCGGGCCGCGGCGCCGAGCCGTGCGGACCCTCGCCGCGCAGGAAGGCCAGCGCCTGCTCCCCGTCCTGCACCACGTGGAGGTTGTTGCCGACCTTGTTGTGCGAGAACGCCTCCTGGCAGAGCAACACGTCGCCGGGGTCGTCCTCCACCAGGAGGACCTCGATCGGGCGGAACTCACTCATCGGGGTCTCCCAGGGCCGGCAGCGTCCAGCGGAACGTGGCCCCGGCATCCCCGCCGGTGTCGAGCCAGATCCGGCCGCCATGATATTCGACAATCTTGCGGCAGAGCGCCAGCCCGATTCCCGTACCGGGATAGACGTCCCTTGAATGCAGCCGCTGGAAGATCAGGAAGATCCGGTCGGCGTACTTCGGCTCGACGCCGATCCCGTTGTCCGCGCAGCTGAACTCCCACATGTCGCCGTCCCGCCGTACGCCGATGTGGACGCGGGGCGGCTTCTCGGAGCGGAACTTGAGCGCGTTGCCGACGAGGTTCTGGAAGAGCTGCGTGAGCATGGTCCGGTTGCCGAGGACCCTCGGCAGGTCGTCGTGCGTGACCGTCGCCCCGGTGTCGGTGAGCCGGGCGTCGAGGTTGCGCAGCGCGGCGGCCAGGGCGTCGCCGCTGTCCATCTCCTCCTGCTCGCCGCCCACCCGGCCGACCCGGGAGAAGTCGAGAAGGTCGTTGATGAGCAGCTGCATGCGCCGGGCGCCGTCCACCGCGAATCCGATGTACTGCCGGGCCCGGTCGTCGAGCCGGTCGGCGTAGCGCTGCTCCAGCATCTGGGTGAAGCTCGCCACCTTGCGCAGCGGCTCCTGCAGGTCGTGGCTCGCCACGTACGCGAACTGCTCCAGCTCCCGGTTGGAACGCCGGAGCTCCTCGGCCTGGTCCGCGAGCTGCTGGCGCGCCTCGACGGACGACTGCCACTCGGCCATGATCCGGCGGCGCATGCCGTCGATGTGGCCGGACAGCTCCCACAGCTCGGCCGGCCGGGTGACGCCGAGCTCGTGGTCGAAGTCGCCCGCCGCGACCTCCCGGACCTGCCGGGTCAGCCGCGCGATCGGGCCGACGACGGCGCGGCGCACGATCAGCGCGCAGACGACGAGCGCCAGCACCATCGCGCCGCCCAGCACCGCGATCGCCGCGTAGATGGTCGTCCAGGCGGAGTAGAGCCGTTCCCGCGCGGTGTCGTGGAGCCGGCCCAGGGCCGCCTGCTGCCGGTCGAGCGCGGTCTTGACGGCCGCGAAGCGCTGGAGGTTGGGCCTGGCCAGGTCGGCGAGCGAGCCGGGGCCCCGGTCGAGCGTCCGGGCGACGACCGGCTCGGCGTAGTCACGCCGCCAGGCGTCCGTGGCCTCGGTGAGGGCGAGGATCTGGCCGCGGACGCCGTAGCCGTGGGGCAACCGGGGGACGAGCCGGCCGATGTCGTCCTTCGCCGCCCGCTCGTCGGAGACGCCCTTGCGGTAGGCGTCGAGGTACTGCTGTTCCCCGGTGAGCCCGAACCCGCGGATCGCCCCCTCCTGCGCCTGCACGGCGGTGGCGACCCGCAGCGTGTGGAGGGCGGCCGGGTCGACCGCGTCGACGAGGGTCTGCCGGGCGTCCTGCGCCTGCACGAGCGCCAGCAGGGTCGCGCCGAGGGCGATCAGGAAGACGGCCAGCACGCCCGCGCCCGTGAGCAGGAACCAGCGGCTGACCGTCAGGCGGGAGTCCAGCGCGGGCGGGCCGAGCGGCGGAGGAGCGAGCGGAGGAGGGCCGGCGAGGGCCGGCGGCGCGCCCGTCTCGGGCACGGTCTCAGGCACGGTCGTCTCAGGCGTGGTCTCAGGCATGGTCGTCATGCCCTGCCCTCCCCGGCGCCCGTGATGCCGGTGATGCCCGTCAGGGCCGTTCTGCCGCGGGAGACGAGGACGGCCGCGACGTCGTCGTGCATGGCGCCGTCGAGGCTGGCGATGATGCGGTCGAGGTCGATCCCCTCCTGGGCGCGGATCAGGTTCGCCAGCCCTTCGGTGCCGAGCAGGTCCCGGTTCTCGCCGACCGTGGCCTCGATCAGCCCGTCGGTGTAGAGCAGCAGCGACCACCGCTCGCCCAGCGTGACGTCGATGGGCGTCCACTCGATGTCCGGGAAGATCCCGAGCGGCGGGCCGGACGGCGTCTCGGTGACCACCCCGAGCACGCCGTCACGCAGCAGCAGCGGCGGCGGATGGCCGATGACGTGCAGGCGGGCGGTGGTCAGGTCCGGGCTGATCGCCGCGCTGCACATCGTGGTGAAGATCTCCGGAGACTTCCGCTCGTGCCGCAGCAGCGTGTCCAGCGTCCGCAGCACGTCGTTGCCGGTCTGCCCGGCGAGGACCAGCGTGCGCCAGGCGATGCGCAGCGCCGTGCCGAGCGCGGCCTCGTCGGGCCCGTGCCCGCACACGTCGCCGATCAGCACGTGCACCGCGCCGTCGGGCGTCTGCACCGTGTCCCAGAAGTCGCCCGCCAGCAGCCCGCCCGTACGGCCAGGAAGGTAGCGGGCCTGGTGCTGCAGCAGCGTGGGATCGAGCAGCGGGACGGGCAGCAGGCCGCGTTCGAGCCGGGAGTTCTCCTTGCTGACGATGCGTTCCTGGAGCAGTTCGCGCATGGCGAGATCGGCGCGCTTGCGCTCGATCGCGTACCGGATCGCGCGGATCAGCAGGCGGGCGTCGACGTCCTGCTTGACCAGGAAGTCCTGGGCTCCGGCGGCGACCGCCTCGATGCCGGCGTGCGTGTCGCCGAGGCCGGTGAGCACCAGCACGGCCGTGTCGGGGGCCATGGCGATGACCTGCTCCAGCGCCTCCAGCCCGGTGGCGTCCGGCAGGGACAGGTCGACGACCACGCACTGCACGTCGTCGGTCAGCCGCTCGCGACCCTCGGACAGCGTCCGCGCCCAGGTGATCTTCGGTGGCCTGTCGGCGTCCGCCAGCAGTTCCTCGACGAGGAACGCGTCGCCGGCGTCGTCCTCGATCAGCAGGAGCGTCAGCGGATCGGGCAGGTCAGGTGGGACGGGGGTCACGAACGCCTCTCGGTCAGCGTCGGCAGCATCGTGGGGACAAACTTATCGTCAGGGGAGGGCGGGGTGCGGCTCCCATCGCTACTCACATGGCTACTCACATCGCGACGAGTGCCTCGATTCCGGGGGCGAGGGTCCCGGCGTGCGCGGCCTCGCTCAGGAACGACAGCAGTGTCGAGCGGAAGGCCTGCGCCGCCCGCGTCGGCTCCACGTCCTTGCGGTGGGCGAGGGCGACCGTACGGCGGAGCCCCGGCACCAGCGGTGTGCCGACCAGCCCCGGCCGGTTCTCCAGCACCATCGAGGGCACCACGGCGATGCCGAGCCCCGCCTCGACGAAGCGCAGCACCGCGTCCATCTCCCCGCCCTCCACCGCGAAGCGGGGCTCGAAACCCGCCTGACGGCAGGCGGCGAGCGTCGCCTCCCGCACGTCGTAGCCCCGGCGGAACATCACCAGGGGCCGTCCGCGCAGGTCCTCGATCCGCATGAACGGCTTGCGCCCCCGGTCGCCCCCGGAGACCACGACGAGGTTCTCGCTCAGGATCTCCTGGGTGACCAGGGCCGGATCGCTGCTCTGCAGCGGCAGGATGATCAGCGCCAGGTCGAGCTGGCCGCGGGCGAGGTCCCGCACCAGGTCGCGCGACCCGCCCTCCTCGACCCGCAACTCCACACCAGGGTAGTCGCGGTGGAAGCGGGCCAGCGCGTCGGCCAGCAACCCGGCGCACAGGGAGGGGGTCGCCCCGAGGCGGACCCGCCCCCGCCGCAGCCCCGCGAGCTCGGCGACCTCCCGCCGGGCCGTGTCGGCGTCGGCCAGGATGCGGCGGGCGAGCGGCAGCAGCGCCTCACCCGCCGGTGTGAGCGTGACGTTCCCCCGCGCCCGGCTGAACAGCGGGGCTCCCAGCTCCGTCTCAAGGCTCTTGATCTGCTTGCTCAGCGACGGCTGGGCGACCCGCATCCGCTCGGCGGCCTGGGTGAAGTGCCGCGTCTCTGCCACGGCCGTGAAGTAGGCCAGTTGCTGGAGCTGCACAGCTCGATAGCCTACGGCTATGGTCGCCGGCGGCCCGATGCGGCCCCCGGACTGTGAGTTTGGTCGCACCCGCCCGGCGCGTCCCGGCCCCGCATGCGTACGGCGCAGAGGGCATAGCCCCCGGCTATCGAAACCAGAACCGCGATGACTTGGACGCCTGGAAAGACCGAACCTAGCGTTTCCATACGTGACTGCCACCATTGACCACTCTGTCGACCATGTTTCGGGGCACGGCCCTGCTGATCACGGCTCTGTTGATCACGGCTCGGTGGGGCGTGGCTCGGCGACCGCGCCGGTTCCCCGGCGGGACGTGTCCCGCGCGCCGGCCCGTCCCGGCCCGCGTACGCCCGCCCGGCGCGGCCTGTTCGGCACCTCCGCCGGCAGGAAGGCCGTCATGGCCGTCACGGGCGCCGTGCTCGTGCTCTTCCTGCTCGGCCACATGCTCGGCAACCTCAAGATCTTCCTGGGCGCCGGCTCCTTCAACCACTACGCCGACTGGCTGCGTACCGTGGGCTCACCCGCGCTGCCCGACCGGACCCTGCTGACGATCACCGAGATCGTGCTCGTGCTCGCCGTCGCGCTGCACATGTGGGCGGCCGTGTCGCTCGCCCGCCGCGCGGCCAAGGCGCGGCCCGTCAAGTACGCGGCCAAGCGCAGGTCGCAGGCCGGCGGGTACGCCACGCGCACCATGCGGTACGGCGGCGTGATCATCGTGCTGTTCGTGATCTGGCACCTGCTCGACATGACCTTCGGGACGGTGAACCCCGAGGGCGGCGACGCCACGCCGTACGACCGGATGATCGCCGGCTTCCAGCCCGGCCGCTGGTGGGTGGGGCTGTTCTACCTGGTCGCCATGGTCATGATCGGCCTTCACCTGCGGCACGGCCTGTGGAGCGCGTTCCAGTCGCTCGGCCTCACCCGCCGCCCCCGCGTCCGGAACGCGCTCAGGGCGGGCGCCGCCGTGGTCTCCGCGGTGCTCGTGGTCGGATTCGTCGCGGCGCCCGTCTGCATCATGATCGGAGTGGTCAAGTGAAGTTCCGCCGCCGCCAGCAGCAGGAGCCGGTGGCCCCGTCGCCGTCCCCGTCTCCGTCTTCGTCCGTGTCCCTGCCCGTGTCCCCGCCCCGGCCCGGCACGTACCGGACCGGGGAGCCCATCCGGGACACCAAGGCGCCGTCGGGTCCCGTCGAGGACCGCTGGGACACCCGGCGCTTCCAGGCCAAGCTGGTCAACCCGGCCAACAAGCGCAAGCTGACCGTCATCGTGGTCGGCACCGGCCTGGCCGGCGGCTCGGCCGCCGCGACGCTCGGCGAGCTGGGCTACAAGGTCAAGTCGTTCTGCTACCAGGACTCGCCCCGGCGGGCCCACTCGATCGCCGCGCAGGGCGGCATCAACGCCGCCAAGAACTACCGCGGCGACGGCGACAGCGTCTACCGGCTCTTCTACGACACCGTCAAGGGCGGCGACTTCCGCGCCCGCGAGTCGAACGTCTACCGCCTCGCCCAGGTCAGCGTGAACATCATCGACCAGGCCGTGGCGCAGGGCGTGCCCTTCGCCCGCGAGTACGGCGGCCTGCTCGACACCCGCTCCTTCGGCGGCGCCCAGGTGTCGCGCACCTTCTACGCCCGCGGCCAGACGGGCCAGCAGCTGCTGCTCGGCGCGTACCAGGCGCTGGAGCGCCAGATCGCGGCCGGCACGGTCGAGATGCACACCCGCCACGAGATGCTGGAGATCGTCGTCAGCGGCGGGCGGGCCAGGGGCGTCGTGGTCCGCGACATGGTCACCGGCGAGATCGAGACCCACCTCGCCGACGCGGTCGTGCTGGCCACCGGCGGCTACGGCAACGTGTTCTTCCTGTCCACCAACGCCAAGGGCTGCAACACCACGGCGATCTGGCGGGCGCACAAGAAGGGCGCGTACTTCGGCAACCCCTGCTTCACCCAGATCCACCCGACCTGCATCCCCGTCAGCGGCGACTACCAGTCGAAGCTGACCCTGATGTCGGAGTCGCTGCGCAACGACGGCCGCGTCTGGGTGCCGCTGCGCAAGGGCGACGGCCGGGCCCCCGCCGACATCCCCGAGGACGAGCGCGACTACTACCTGGAGCGCATCTACCCGGCGTTCGGCAACCTGGTGCCGCGTGACATCGCCAGCCGGGCCGCCAAGAACGTCTGCGACGAGGGACGCGGCGTCGGCCCGGGCGGGCTCGGCGTCTACCTCGACTTCGCCGACGCCATCGCCCGGCTCGGCCGCGACGCCGTCGAGAAGAAGTACGGCAACCTCTTCGAGATGTACGAGCGCATCACCGGCGAGAACCCGTACGAGGTCCCGATGCGCATCTACCCGGCCGTCCACTACACGATGGGCGGGCTGTGGGTGGACTACGACCTCCAGTCGACCATCCCCGGCCTGTTCGTTATCGGCGAGGCCAACTTCTCCGACCACGGCGCGAACCGCCTGGGCGCCTCGGCCCTCATGCAGGGCCTGGCGGACGGCTACTTCGTGCTGCCGACGACGATCGGCGACTACCTCGCCGGGGCCGGCGCGTTCGGACCGGTCGAGGAGGACGACGTCGCCGAGGCCAGGAAGGCCGTCCAGGACAGAATCGACAGGCTCCTCTCCGTCAACGGCACCCGTACGGCCGACTCCTACCACCGCGAGCTCGGCCGGATCATGTGGGACTACTGCGGCATGGAGCGCACGGAGGAGTCGCTGCGCAAGGCGCTGGAGCGCATTCCCGAGCTGCGCGAGGAGTTCTGGAACAACGTCAAGGTGCCGGGCGACGCCGAAGGGCTCAACCAGGCGCTGGAGCGGGCCGGCCGGGTGGCCGACTTCTTCGAGCTGGCCGAGCTGATGTGCGTGGACGCCCTGCACCGCACCGAGTCGTGCGGCGGCCACTTCCGGGCCGAGTCGCAGGACGCCGACGGCGAGGCGCTGCGCGACGACGAGAACTTCGCGTACGTCGCCGCGTGGGAGTGGACCCCCGACGGCCCGGTCCTGCACAAGGAAGAGCTGGACTACGAGTACGTGAAGATGACCCAGCGGAGCTACAAGTGAACCTGACCCTGAAGATCTGGCGCCAGTCCGGCTCCTCCGACAAGGGGCGGATGGTGACCTACCGGGTCGAGGACGTCTCCCCGGACATGTCGTTCCTGGAGATGCTCGACGTGCTGAACGAGCGGCTGATCCTGGAGGGCGACGACCCGGTCGCCTTCGACCACGACTGCCGCGAGGGCATCTGCGGCATGTGCGGCATGGTCATCAACGGGGTGGCGCACGGCGAGCAGCGCGCCACCACCACCTGCCAGCTGCACATGCGGCACTTCGAGGACGGCGCGGTCATCACCATCGAGCCGTGGCGGGCCGCGCCCTTCCCGGTGATCAAGGACCTGGTGGTGGACCGGTCGTCGTTCGACCGGATCATCCAGGCGGGCGGGTTCGTCTCCGTCCCCGCCGGGTCCGCGCCCGACGCCCACGCCGTCCCGGTGCCCAAGGAGGACGCGGACGCCGCCTTCGACGCCGCGACCTGCATCGGCTGCGGCGCCTGCGTCGCGGCCTGCCCCAACGGCTCGGCCTCGCTGTTCACCGCCGCGAAGATCACCCATCTCGGCCTGCTGCCGCAGGGCCAGCCGGAGCGCGACTCCCGGGCCAGGGCGATGGTCGAGCAGATGGACGCCGAGGGCTTCGGCGGCTGCACCAACACCGGCGAGTGCACGGCCGTGTGTCCCAAGGGCATCCCGTTCGACACGATCGCCCGGATGAACGCCGACTACCTCAGGTCGGCTTCCAAGTAGCGCGACACCGCTCTGGGGCCCCGAGTTCCGGTGTCCGGGCACATAACCTCCCCTGCTCCCGGGTAACGTGTGATTTGTGTTGGCGTAACACGTCTGCCGTGAACCCGCAGGCGAGGAGTGTGCATGTCCGTGTCCGGTCCCCGTTCGACCCTGAAGGTCGCGTCCGTCGCGCGAGGCGACGCTCTCGTCGTGTACGCGGAGGGCGACCTGGACGCGACCACCGCCCGCCTGCTGCGCGAGGAGCTGCGGCAGGTCTGGGAGTCGTCCAGGATCTCTGTCGTCGTCATCGACGTCGCCAAGATCATGTTCTGTGACTCCCGGGGGCTGAGCGAGCTGATCTCCGCACTTCAGCGGGGTCAGGCCGCGAACGTCAGGCTGATCCTGAGCGGCGTGCAGGGCGTGCTGCGCCGAGTGCTGACGATCACGGGTCTGCGCAATGTCTTCGAGCAGCATCCGACGGTCGAGGAGGCGCTCGGCAGCGCGTCCGACGCGGGCCCGCGGCACCCCCCAGGCCCGGAGATGGGCGGACTGTACGAGGTCGCGGGCGACCGCTGACGGCTCTCCGGTCGGCGTGATCAGGCACCCTTCGCGAGCGGGAGCCACAGCAGGAAGAACGCCCCGGGGGCGGACGAATCCCTGACCTGCAGGCCGCCGCCGTGTGCTTCCGCGATCTCCCTGGCGATGGTCAGGCCGAGGCCCGGGCCGCCCTGCGCGCGGCTGCGGGCGGCGTCCAGCCGGTAGAACGGATCGAAGACCCGCTCCCACTGGCCATGGGGGATCCCGTCCCCGTCGTCGGTGATCAGCAGCTCACCGGTGTCCTTCCCATGCCGGACCTCCACCCGGACACGCGTCCTGGCATGCCGCACCGCGTTGTCGAGCAGGTTGGCCAGGGCGCGTCGGACGAGGTCCTCCGCCACCTCGACCACGACCCCCGGCCGGAGACTCAGGTGGACGCTGCACCCCCAGGACTGGAGGGAGGTCTCGTCCCGTACAAGGCGGCCCAGGTCCAGCCGCATCGTCGACCCGGGTTCGGCGGCGCGCAGCCTGGTGAGCAGCAGCAGGTCGGTGACGATCGACTCCAGCCGGTCGACGTCGCCGAGCGTCTGCTCCAGCAGGGTCGGCAGGCCGGCCTCATCGGGGTGCGACCGCGCGTCCTCCAACCGCGTGCGCAGCGCGGTGAGCGGGGTACGCAGCTCATGCGAGAGGTCGGCGGCGCACCGCCGCTGCCGGTCGCGCAGCTCCCTGAGGCGCCGGTTCGCGTCGTCGAGGCGCGCGAGGGTGCCGTTGACGCTGCGGCCGAGCCGGGAGACCGGCCCGTACCCGTACGGCTCGGGGACCCGGCCCACGGTTCCGCCACGGTTGACGGCGTCCAGCCTCCTGGTGATCTCGTTCACCCGTCGCAGCGTGCGGTGTGGTCGTTCCGGAGACATGGTCGGTCACTCCTCGAAGGCCAGGTGGCGCCACGTCTCCAGAATCCGCGCTCCGCCGCTCACCAGCCAGGACGCACCCAACCTTGGTGTAGTACTCCCCCTCAGACGGGAAAACGCCGCCTACTGTGGAGGTATGGAACGGAACCGGTTCCTCGGAGAGTTCCTTCGGGCGCGCAGGGAGGCCACGCCGGTCGAGCAGGTCGGCCTGGCGCGGGTCGGCCACCGCCGTACCCCGGGGCTCCGCCGGGAGGAGGTGGCCGTCCTGGCGGGCATCAGCACCGATTACTACTCGCGGTTGGAACAGGGGCGCGAACGCAATCCCTCCGACCAGGTCCTCGTCGCCCTCGCCAGGGTCATGTGCCCCGACCCGGAGGCCGTCGAGTATCTGTACGCGCTCGCCCACCCGTTGCCGAAGCGGTGCCGGGTCGTCGAACACCGTGAGGAGGCCGCGCCCTCCCTCCTCCGGGTGCTGCGCGGATGGACGCGGACACCCGGGTTCATCATCGACCGCTGGATGAACATGCTCGCGACCAACCGCCTGGCCGACGCGCTCTACGCGGGAATGGAGTGCAACGACAACCTCATCCGGCTGGTCTTCCTCAACCCCGAGGCCGTCCATTTCTACGCGGACTGGGAGAAGACCGCCAATCTCAAGATGGCGCATATACAGACCGTCGCGGCGATGGATCCGCATGATCCGCTCCTGCCCCAGCTCGTTCAGGAGCTCGAGGAGCACAGCGAGGAGTTCCGCCGCCTGCGGAGCCAGCGCGACCTGCGGCCGAGGACGACCGACACCAAACGGTTCCGTCATCGGCTGGCCGGCGAGCTGGCGTTCGAGTACGACTTCTACACCGCCAGGAGCGCCCCCGGCCAGCAACTCGTCCTCATGCAGGTCGAGCCGGGCAGCGCGTCGGAAAACGGACTGGCGTCACTGTGGGCTCTCGCGGATCCCGACGTCAACGTCATCCGGCTCGCCCAGGCGCCCGAGCCGATGACGGCGGCGGTGACGGAGGCGGTGTCCGGGCTGAGCGATTGAGGGTGAGGCGCGGTCGCCGTCAACGCCTTGCCTGTCCCTGTCGCCGTGGGATGCTCAGAGGTGTAGCTTCTCTGTAGATCTTTCCGGGCTGAGGACAGGCGATGACGACGAGACTTGCCGTCACGGTGAGCCATGAGGCGACGTACACTCTCGTCACCCTGACCGGTGAGCTCGACGTGATCTCGGGCGAGCGGCTCCGCCCCGCGCTGGACAAGCTGCTCGACGAGGGCCACACCCGGCTCGTCCTGGACACCGCCCGGCTCGGATTCTGCGACTCCATGGGGCTGCGGCTGCTGCTGGAGACGCACGACCGCGCCGTCGAGGCGGGGGGCTTCATGAGGATCGCCGGTGTCGAGGGCGTCTTCCGGAGGATCCTCACGGTGACCGGGCTGTACGCCGCGTTCCCCATCTACGGAAGCGTCACGGACGCGGTCGCGGCCGCGACCGACTGACCGGCCGGTCGGCCCCGGTCACCGCTGTCACGCTGTCACCACTGTCACCGCTGCCGCCCCGCGCCGGCCAGGTGACTCTTGACGTCCTCCCGGAGGGCGACCAGGTTCACCCCCGCGTCGGCGAGGACCCGTACGCCCAGGCCCTCGCCCTCCCGGATGATGCCGAGGAGGATGTGCCCGTCGCGGATCTCCTTGCTCTTGAGCGCGACGGCCTCGCGCAACGCGAGCTCGAGCACCTTCTTGCTCCGCGGGGTGACGGTCGCCCAGCGGCTGCCGCCGGGAACCCCCCGCCGGCCCCGGGGCGCCTCGTGGTCGAGCGCACCGGGGCCGAAGGCCTCCTCGACCTTCCGCCGCACGGCCGACAGGTCGATGCCGATCGTCTCCAGGGCCTCCGCGTCGATCTCCCCGCCGGCCGCGTTGCCGCGGATCCGCAGGATCTCCGTGCGCACCCGCTCGTGGTCGACGCCACGGGCCGCGAGGAGCCGGGCGGAGGCCGACTCCGTGACGCTCAGCAGACCGAGCAGGAGGTGCTCGGTGCCCGCCTGCCCGTGCCGCAGTCGCCGGGCCTCCTCGACGGCCTGCCTCACAGCCTGCCGGGCGTCTTCGGTGAACCGTTCGAACATCTACTTCTCCCGTCTCAGCAGTCCTCGGCCGCCCGCGTACTTCTTGTGCACCGCCTGCCGGGACACCCCGAGCAGGAGCGCGATGTCCTGCCAGGACCATCCCGCCGCGCGCGCGTTCTCCACCTGTAGCGCCTCGAGCCGTTCCACCAGCAGCCGCAGGGCCCGTACGGCCCGCAGGCCGATGGCCGGATCGCGGCTGCCGGCGTCGCTCGCCAGCTGTGCCGTGTCGCTCATGTCGTCAACATAGGTTGACAGCGCGAACCATGTCAACCCTGGTTGACGACAAAGAAAACGATTTGCCCTCCTACCTGCGATCTTGCGAGGCTGGAACAACCATGCGCTCTCTTCCTGTGGCCGATCCCGGCACTCCCGACGCCCGCGGGCCCCTCCGGTACCTGTGGTGGGTGGCACGCGCCCAGAGCGCCCCGCTGCTGGCCGGAGTGGGCCTCTCGGTGCTGTGGTGGCTGGGCCAGGCGCTGGTGCCGTCCGCGATCGGCCGGGCCGTCGACGCCGTCACCGCGGCGGACTCGAAAACGCTCCTCACCTGGTCGGCGGTGCTGCTCGGGCTCGGCGTGGTCCAGGCGGTCACCGGGGTCATGCGCCACCGCTTCGCCGTCTTCACCTGGCTGTCGGCGGCGTACCGCACCGTGCAGGTAACCGTGCGGCAGGCGGCCAGGCTCGGGGCGACGCTGCCCAAGCGGCTGTCGACCGGCGAGGTCGTCAGCGTGGGCAACTCGGACATCGCACAGATCGGCAACGCGATGGACATCCTGCTGCGCGGCGCCGGGGCGGTCGTCGCGATCGTCGCGGTGACGGTGATCCTCATCGCCACCTCGGTCCCGCTCGGCCTGGTCGTGCTGATCGGCGTGCCGCTGATGGCGGCCGCCGTGGGTCCCCTGCTGAAGCCGCTGCACCGGCGTCAGCACGAGCAGCGCGACCTGCAGGGCGACCTCGCCACCCGCGCCGCCGACATCGTGGCGGGCCTGCGGGTGCTGCGGGGAGTCGGCGGCGAGCAGGTCTTCGCCGCGCGCTACCGCGAGGAGTCGCAGCGCGTACGGCACGCCGGCGTCCGGGTGGCCTCCGTGGAGTCCCTGCTCGAAGGCGCCCAGATCCTGCTGCCCGGCGTGCTGATCGCGTGCGTGACCTGGCTCGGCGCGCACTTCGCGCTCGACGGCCGCATCACCCCCGGCCAGCTCGTGGCGTTCTACGGCTACGCGGTCTTCCTGATCGCGCCGCTGCGCACGCTGACCGAGGCCGCCGACAAGCTCACCAAGGGGCACGTGGCGGCCCGCCGCGTCTGCCGCATCCTGTCGCTGGAGCCCGAGATCACAGGTGGCGACGCCCGCTTCACCGCCGGCGAGGGCACCCTCCGCGACGGCGAGTCGGGCGTCGAGGTCCGGCCCGGACGGCTGACCGCGCTCGCCGCCGCCGCGCCCGAGGACGCGATCGCCGTCGCCGACCGCCTGGGCGCCTTCGCCCCCGGCGACGTCACGCTCGGCGGCGCGCCGCTGGCGGACCTGCCGCTCGCCGAGGTCAGGGAGCACATCGTGGTCGCCGACAACGGCGCGCGGCTGTTCTCCGGACGGCTGCGCGACGAGCTGGACGTGCGTGGCACAGCCGGCGACGAGGAGATCGGCCAGGCGCTGTACGCGGCCTGCGCCGAGGACATCGTGGCGGCCCTGCCCGAAGGGCTCGACGCGTACGTGGCCGAGTCGGGCCGGGAGTTCTCCGGCGGCCAGCAGCAGCGGCTGCGGCTCGCCCGGGCGCTGCTCGCCGACCCCGAGATCCTGATCCTGGTCGAGCCCACCAGCGCCGTCGACGCCCACACCGAGGCCCGCGTCGCCGAGCGGCTGGGCAAGGCGCGGGCCGGCCGGACGACCCTCGTCTGCACGACCAGCCCGCTCGTGCTGGACCGGGCCGACCACGTGCTGTACGTCGAGGGCGGCGTGGTGCGGGCCGAGGGCGGTCACCGCATGCTGCTCGGCACGTCGCCCGGTTACCGCTCGGCCGTCACCCGCGGAGAGGACTGAGAGGTTCAGGAATGGCCCGCGAGATCCTGCCGGTCGCCGACCGGGCGCAGGTGCGCGCCTACGCGCGCCGGCTGACGCTGAGGTATCCGCGTGAGCTGGGCCTGGCGCTGGCCCTGCACGCCCTCGCGGCCGTCGCGGGCCTGGTCGCCCCCCGGATGCTCGGCGGCCTGGTGGAGGGCCTCGCCGAGGGCAGGGCCGGTCTGCGCGTGGACGCCGTCGCCCTGGCCATCGCCGCCTTCGTGGCCGCGCAGGCGGTGCTGATCAGGTTCGCGGTGTACGCCTCCTCCCGGCTGGGCGAGAAGGTCCTGGCCGAACTGCGGGAGGACTTCGTCGGCCAGGTGCTCGCGCTGCCGCTGTCGACGGTCGAGCGGGCCGGCGCCGGTGACCTGCTCACCCGCACCTCCCGGGACGTGGACGCGCTGTCGCGCACCGTGCGGCACGCCGTGCCGGAGACGCTGATCGCCGTCGTGACCGGCGCCTTCGTCGTCGGCGCCGTGATCCTCGTCGGGCCGCTCATGGCCGTGCCGTCGCTGATCGCCGTACCGCTGCTGTGGATCTCCACCAGGTGGTACCTCACCCGCGCCAGGGACGGCTACCTGCGCGAGAACGCGGCGTACGCCGACATGACCGAGGGCCTGGCCGAGACGGTCGAGGGCGCGCGCACCATCGAGGCGCTGGGCCTGCGGGACCGCCGCCACGAGCGGACCGACCGGGACATCGCCCGGTCGTTCGCGGCCGAGCGCTACACCCTCGGCCTGCGCATGGTGTGGTTCCCGGCCGTCGAGTTCAGCTATGTCGTCCCGGTCGTGGCGACCCTGCTCGTCGGCGGGCTGTTCCACATCGAGGGCTGGGTGTCGGTGGCCCAGGTGACCACCGCCACGCTGTACGTCCAGCAGCTCATCGACCCGCTCGACCGGCTGCTGTCGTGGACGGACGAGCTGCAGGTCGGCGGGGCCTCGATGGCCCGGCTCCTGGGCGTCGGCGGCGTCCCCGACGACCGCGCGGCCGGAACCGCCCGGCCGGTGGGGGAGGAGCTGAAGGCCGGCGGCGTGCGGTACGCCTACCGCCCCGGCCACGACGTGCTGCACGGCGTCGACCTCGACGTACGCCAGGGGGAGCGGCTGGCCATGGTCGGGCCGTCCGGTGCGGGCAAGTCCACGCTCGGCCGGCTGCTGGCCGGGGTGCACGGGCCGCGGACCGGGTCGGTCACGGTCGGCGGGGTCCCGCTGGTCGAGCTGCCGCTCGACGAGCTGCGCGGGCACGTCGCGCTGGTCACCCAGGAGCACCACGTGTTCCGGGGCACGCTGCGCGACAACCTGCTGATCGCCCGCCCGGACGCCGCCGACCCGGACGTACGCCGCGCCCTCGAGGCCGTGGACGCCTGGGAGTGGGTGGCCGCGCTGCCGCGGAGCCTGGACACGACCGTGGGCTCGGGCGGCGCGGCGATCTCGCCCGCCCAGGCGCAGCAGCTCGCGCTCGCGCGGCTGGTCCTGGCCGACCCGCACACGCTCGTGCTGGACGAGGCCACCTCGCTGATCGACCCGCGCGCCGCCCGCCACCTGGAGCGCTCGCTCGCGGCCGTGCTGGAGGGCCGTACGGTGATCGCCATCGCGCACCGGCTGTACACGGCGCACGACGCCGACCGGGTGGCCGTCGTGGAGGACGGCCGGATCAGCGAGCTGGGCTCACACGACGAACTGGTGGCGGCGGGCGGCGCCTACGCCGCGCTGTGGGACAGCTGGCACGGCACCGCCCGGTAACTCACCCTGTCATGTTCACCCTGTCATGTTCAGCCGGTCATGTTCAGGGACTTCTTGAGGAAGTCGAGCTGCAGGAGCAGCAGGTTCTCGGCGACGACCTCCTGCGGGGTCATGTGCGTGACGCCCGACAGCGGGAGCACGGTGTGCGGGCGCCCCGCCGCGAGCAGGGCCGACGACAGCCGCAGCGTGTGGGCGGCGACCACGTTGTCGTCGGCCAGGCCGTGGATCAGCAGCAGCGGGCGCTCCTGCTTCCCGTTCTCGCTTCCGGCGCCCTTCTCGGCGTCGCCCAGGAGGGACGACCTCTCGTAGTGGCCCTCGTCCGGGTGGCCGAGGTAGCGCTCGGTGTAGCAGGTGTCGTACAGCCGCCAGTCGGTGACCGGCGCCCCCGCGACGGCGGCGTGGAACACGTCCGGGCGGCGCAGCACCGCGAGCGCGGCGAGGTAGCCGCCGAACGACCAGCCCCGGATCGCCACCCGCGACAGGTCGAGATCGCCCGGGTGCAGGGCCGCCACGCCCAGGAGGGCGTCCACCTGGTCCTGCAGGGAGATCGTGAAGTCGTGCAGCATCTCCCGCTCGAAGGCCGGGCCGCGCCCCGGCGTGCCCCGCCCGTCGGCCACGATCACCGCGAAGCCCTGCTCGGCCCACCACTGGGACTCCAGGAACATCCGCCGGGCGGACAGCACCCGCTGCGCGTGCGGCCCGCCGTACGGGTCCATCAGGACGGGAAGCGGGCCCGAGCCGGGCACGTGCCAGGACGGCAGCAGGACCGCCGCGGCCAGTTCGCGCTCGCCCGCGCGGACCAGCGAGACACGCGGCTCCAGGCCGGGCCGCTCCGCCACCGACCTGATCGAGGATCCCCCTGCCGACGCTGGTCTGACTGACACCGTCACGCCCTCGGTGTCGAGGCTCTGCCGGATGACGAGCGTCGTCCCGCCCGCACGGCGGCCGGAGTGGACGCCCGGCTCGGTGGTCACCGGGCTGAGGGTGCCGTCGTGGTACGTCCACAGGTGGATCTCGGTGGAGTCGCCGCTCGCCTGGAAGAGCACCGTGTCACCGTCCACGTCGAGCACCGCGCGGACCTGCAGCGACGGCGGCGTGACCGGCTCGGAGCCGACCACGAGGCGGCGCCCGCCGTCGGCGTCGGCCACCCAGACGAGCGTCCCGCCGGAAAGACGCGCCGGCACGCCGGGGACGATCTCCACCCAGGCCGGATCGGTGTCCTCACGCAGGATCGTCGTCTCGCCTGTGTCCGGGTCCGCCGACAGCAGGCGCATGCTCCTCTGGTCCCGCGAGAGCGTCACGATCGCGAGGCCGTGGGCGTCCCACACGGCCGTCGCCAGGTACTCCTGCTCGAAGGGCACCTCCGTACGCGTGCCGTCCAGGCCGATGACCCACAGCGTGACCTCGGCGTTGGCCGTGCCGGCGGCGGGGTAGCGCTGGGGGACGGGCTCGCGGGAGGGGTTGGCCGGGTCGGCGATGTGCCAGAGCGCGACCGGAGCCTCGTCCACCCGGGCCACGAGCAGGCGGTCCCCCGAGGGCGACCACCAGTAGCCGCGCATCCGGTCCATCTCCTCGGCCGCGATGAACTCCGCGAGGCCGTAGGTGACCGTGTCGCTCTCCGGCTCGGCGAGCAGGGTGTCGGTCCCGGTAGCGATCTCCAGCACGTGCAGGGCGCCGCCCGTCACGTACGCCACCCGGGTGCCGGTGGGGTCGAGGCGGGGATCGATGACCGGCCCCGCCGCCGGGAGCCGCCGCACCTCGCCCGTGGCGAGCTCGGCGAGGTACAGCTCGCCGGACAGCGCGAAGACGGCGAGCCGCGTCTCCCGGTCGGTGGCGTACGCCACCACGCCGCCGGCCGACTCCCGCGACCGCTCACGGCGGGCGCGCTCCTCCGGCGGCAGGTCCTCGTCGGCCGCGCCGAGCGCGAGCGGGTCGACGACCAGCCGCTCGGTGCCGGTCGCGCCGTCGGACAGCACGTCCAGCTCCCACAGGCACGTCACGGGATCGGTGCCCGACCTCGTCCTGAGGAAGACCACACGACCCCCGTCGGGGGAGATCGTGAAGCCGCGCGGCACCCCGAGGGTGAACCGCCGGGTCCTGGCATGCAACCGTGGGAAGCTCTCCGTCATAGCTCCTCATACTGCCAGCAGGAGGGCACTACCCTCGGAGGCATGACTGACCGCCGTCTGCTGCTCGTGCACGCCCACCCCGACGACGAGACCATCGGCACCGGCGCGACCATGGCCAAGTACGCCGCCGAGGGCGCCCACGTGACGCTCGTGACCTGCACCCTCGGCGAGGAGGGTGAGGTCATCCCCCCGGAGCTCGCCCACCACGCGGCCGACCGGGACGACACCCTCGGCACGTACCGCATCGGCGAGCTCACCGCTGCGTGCAAGGCGCTCGGCGTCACCGATCACCGGTTCCTCGGCGGCGCCGGCCGCTGGCGCGACTCGGGGATGATGGGCGGGGCGGCCAACGACCGCCCCGGCTGCTTCTGGCGGGCCGGCCTCGACGAGGCCGCGGGCGAGCTGGTCAAGGTGATCCGGGAGATCAGGCCGCAGGTGCTCGTCACCTACGACGAGAACGGCTTCTACGGCCACCCCGACCACATCCAGGCGTACCGCGTCTCCTGGCGGGCCTTCGAACTGGCCGCCGACCCGGAGCACCCCGGCGGGGAGCCGTGGCGTGTCGCCAAGTTCTACTGCACCGCGATGCCCAGGTCCGTGCTGCGGCGTACGACGGAGACGATGCGCGAGACCCGCGTCGGCTTCTGGGTGCCCGACTCGGTCGAGGACCTGCCGTCGTGCCCCGACGAGGACGTGACGACCGAGATCGACGCCCGGCCGTACGTCGAGGCCAAGATCGACGCGATGCGGGCGCACGCGACCCAGATCGCGGTCGACGCGCCCTGGTTCGCGTTGTCGAACAACGTCGGCCAGCAGATCCTCGGAGTCGAGCACTACATCCTGCGCGCGGGGGTGCCCGGGCCGCCCGGCATCGGCGTGCCCCCGGAGGCGGGAGGCATCGGCGAGCCGTACGACCGCGAGAGCGACCTGTTCTCCGGCATCGGCTAGGTTGGCGCTATGACCCCGGAGACCGAGGAGACGCAGGTCGGGGCCGAGGACGGTCCCGGCCCTGACGCCGGTCCTGTGGCCGGGGCCGTGGCAGGCGCGGCCTACGGCATGCTCTTCCTGCTGGGGCTCGTGCTGGGAGTCGTCGGCGGCTTCCAGCACGCGTGGTACCTGGGCGGGCTGCCGATCGCGGCGATCGCGTGGCTGGTCGTGCTGTTCGCCCTGCCGTACGCGATGGGCAGGATGATGGGCGGCAAGCTGGGGGCCCTCGTCCCGGCCGCCGGCTGGCTCCTCGTGTCGTTCGTGCTGTCCACGCCGCAGCGGGCCGGCGACCTCGCCATCGCCGGGAACCCCGCCGGCTACTGGTACCTCTACGGCGGCGTCCTCGCCGTCGCGGCCGCCGTGGCCGTGACCCGCTCCACCGGCTCCTGGCTGCTGCGGTCGTACGGCCGGGCGTGAGCTTGTCGTGTAGCTTGCCCGGCAGCTTGCCCGGCTCTGGAGAGTCGCCGATCCTGGGGACATGCGGCGGTCGCACCGGGTCCGGCAGGTCATCAACTACGCCAATCTCTCCACGCCTCTCGGCCTGCTGATCGCGAGGCTCGGCCGGGCACGCACGTGCAGGGGTGAGCGGGGGCTCGTCTACGCACACGGCTACCGGATCCCGTTCCCGGTCGCCGGGGCCTTCACGGTCGGCAACGTGATCCTCACCAAGTACGGCGAGGGCTATCTCAGCGGCCGGCTGCTCGACCACGAGGCGCGCCACGCCACGCAGTACGCCTTCTGCGTCGGCCTGCCGATGGTCGTGCTGTACCTCGTCGCCTCGGCGGTCTCCTTCGCCCTCTGCGGCCATCCGGGTTCGTGGAACCTCTTCGAACGGATGGCCGGCCTCGACGACGGCGGCTATCCCCGGCTGCGTCCCCTGTGGGCGAGGGCGCGATGGAGGGGGAATCGAATCCGCCGGTCGTAGGAGGAATATTTCCGGTCTCGTGGGGATCATGAGAGCGGAAGGGAGTTCCCCATGTCGCAGACGATCCAGCCGGAGAGCCCTGAGGCCCCAGAAATACGCGTTTCTTCCGATGTCGTCGTACGGCCCGCCACCACTCCCCGCCGGTGGCCGTCGAGCTTCGCCGACCGGCTGACCGCTCCCCTCCCGGACTTCCGAGAGGTGACGAGCGTCATGTGGCACGGGCAGCTCAGGCCCGACATCGGCGACGGCGACCAGATTCCTGTCCAACGTGTGGGCCTGCCCCGCGCCGCCGCGACCGAGACCATGGTGACCTGGGTCGGCCACGCGACGTTCGTGCTGCAGATCGGCGGGCTGACCGTCCTGACCGACCCGGTGTGGTCCCGGAAGATCCCCGGAGTGCGCCAGCGGCTGACCCCTCCCGGCGTCGCCTGGTCGGACCTGCCCAAGGTCGACGCGGTCGTGATCAGTCACAACCACTACGACCACCTCGACGCGCCGACCATCCGCCGCCTGCCGCGAGACACGGCCGTCTTCGTGCCCGCCAAGCTCGCGGCCTGGTTCCGGCGCCGGGGCTTCCACAACGTGACCGAACTGGACTGGTGGGAGTCGGCCCGCCTCGGCGAGGTGTCGTTCGACTTCGTCCCGGCCCACCACTGGAGCCGCCGTACGTTGTGGGACACCTGCCGGACACTGTGGGGCGGCTGGGTGCTCACCTCCTCCGAGCACCGGGTCTACTTCGCGGGCGACACGGCCTACGGGGAACGGTTCGCCCAGATCGGTGAGCGTTATCCGGGCATCGACCTCGCCCTCATGCCCGTCGGGGCCTACGATCCCCGCTGGTTCATGAAGGTCTCCCACGTCGATCCCGGGCAGGCCGTACAGGGATGCATCGACGTGGGCGCCCGGCGGATGGCGACGATGCACTGGGGCACCTTCGTGTTGTCCGGCGAGCCGCTCCTGGAACCGGTGCGCGAGGCCCGCGCCGCCTGGGAGTCGCGCGGCCTCGACCCCGGCGACCTGTGGGACCTGGCGGTCGGCGAGAGCCGTAGGCTGCCCTGACGAGGCGCTTTGGCACAATTCCCGCATGAGCTTCGCCACCGCTGATCTCTACGACGCCCACGGCGACGCGCTGCGCAGTTGCCTCACCCAGTTCCGTTCGTACGGCTCGCGTCCGCGGTTCTCCGGCCGGATCTCCACCATCCGTTGCCTGGAGGACAACGCGCTGGTCAGACAGGCCATCGGGTCGCCGGGCGAGGGCCGGGTGCTGGTGGTCGACGGCGGCGGGTCGTTGCGTACGGCGCTGCTCGGCGACGTGATCGCGACCGCCGCCCTGAAGCACGGCTGGGCGGGCGTGGTCGTCAACGGCGCCGTACGCGACACGGCGGCGCTGGCCGGCCTGGACCTCGGCATCAAGGCACTTGGTTCCAATCCCCGCAAGAGCGCCAAGACCGGCCTGGGGGAGGTCGACGTCCCGGTGACCTTCGGAGAGGTCACCTTCGCCCCCGGCGAATGGCTCTACAGCGACGAGGACGGCATCCTCGTCGCCCCCGACCGCCTCGGCTTCTGACCGGCCTCGGCTTCTGACGGCCCGCCCGGCTCCCACGCACCCACCTCTACACCCGCAGCCGGGCACTTCGGGGGTTTCGGGAGTCTCGGGGGTTGCGGTAGGTGAAGGCCCAGCGGTCGGCTCCGATCTTGCGGCGAATGTAGCGGGTGGGGTGGCGGTAGCGGTCGCGGTTGTGGAACTGGCATGCCGGTCCCAGCAGTTTGAGGTCGGTCGGCCCGCCGCTGCACCAGTCCTCGGCGTGGTCGATCTGGCACAGGGTGGCGGGCAGCGGGCAGCCGTCCACCCAGCAGGTCGCAGTGCCCGGTCGCCAGGATCAGCCCCGGCAACCCCCGCAACCACATCCCCGGCGGCGGACTGTTCACCCCCACCCCCGCCCAGGCCGCGCCCCCTGACCAGGCCTCGCGTCCCCGCCGGGCGCTACCTCCCGGCCAGGCGCGGCCTTCTGGTCGGACGCTGCCTTCTGACCACGGTGGGGCGGCGGAATTGGCGGCACAGGGCTCGCTGGTGGCGCTGGTCGCACCGGCACAGGTGTGCCTGCGGGCTCGCGTGAGGGTTCGCCGGCTGGGGGGTCGTCGGGGAGGGATTCGGCGGTGACGAGCACCAGAAGCTCGGTTGCGATCTTGTTCTCCAGGAACGCGATGAACGCGTCGGCGTTCCGCACGCTCGGGGTGCGGTCGTCGCCCTCGGCCTTCGGCTTGGCGTAGACGTCCAGCAGGTGCTGCAACCGGGCGGCGGCTTCCACCGGGAGGTAGAACTCTCCCTCCAGCCCGCCGTTCCTGCGCCGCCGCACCCGGAAGAACCGGCGGTCGAAGTCGGCCTGCTCGTCGCTTTCGTGGCCGTCGGGGTCGAGCACCGCCCGCAGATACCGCCCCGCCTTGGCCACCTCCGCAGCCCCCGCCGAACCCGCCAACTCCAGCAGAATCCCCTCGGCGGTGGTGGCCTGCTCGTCGGTCAACCCGGAGGTGGCCGTGCAGATCGCCTCCACGATCCCCTCCGCCAGGCTGCCCTCGGCGAACCGCTCGCGATCCAGCTCCATGCCCATCGTCACCAACCGACCGGCTCCGGGGGTGGTCATCCCGCCGACGGATCGCAGCCACAATTTGGTCGAGGCATGCCCGTGGTTCTTCGCCTCTCCGGCCCGATGCACCCGGCCGACCCGGGCGGCCAACGCCGAAGTGATGCGGTCGCGGGCCGCCAGCAACTCCTCGGCCTCGGCCAGGCACACCTGCGCCGATTCAGGCACCGGCACCAGCGCCACTGCCCGGGCCGCCTCACCAACAGCCGCCACCGCCACCCACGACGACGACCCACCAGCACCAGAAGCATCCCAGTCTGGGTCTGCATCGTTCCGGCCAGCGCCGGAGGTGCTGCCGGACGCACCACCGGGCGCGCCCTTGGTATCCCGATCAGGGCCCGCATTCTGACCTCGGCCCGCATCCCGAACCCGGCCCGCATCACCTTGGCCAGCGCCCGAGGCACCGTCAGACGCGCCACCGGCAACAGCACCAGAAGCGCCGCCGGGAAAACTACCCCGATAACCACCCGGATCGCCCGCCAAAGCGCCGCTGGGAGCGGCAGCGGGATCGTCGCTCCAGGCACGTCTGATGCCGTCAGGAGAGACACCACTCGCGGTCTCATCACCGGTGCATTCAGTATCGGGCGCGTTGCCGCCACGAGTCTCGAATGCGCGGGCGAAGTTGGGCGATTCCGCCGAATCGTCGAACCGGCTCGCATGCTTTCGCGCCGTAGGGTCAACAATCGGCACATATTCACGGGCAAGTGCGCCCTCGGAAGACCAGAGGGGCGAGTTGGCGGTGAGCTGATCCCACCAGTCGCTATCACCATTATCGTTCGAACGACGGAGGTGCTCAGGATCAGTGTCGAACAGATCCATCACACCTCCTCACCACTTGCTGATTCGAAAGCCTGTATGAATTCTTCCATACCAGCGTGCCGTGAACACCCCTGCATGGCGATTTGTTGGAGCCACAAATCGGCGGTCCGCTTGTGTGTTTCAGCCATTTTCCAGGCGATTTGTCGCAAGGGGATGTCGGATAGTGCAGCGGCTTACCGCCCGCAGTTCCGGCTCGCCCGCAGCGGACCTGCAGCGGACCCGCAAGGGACCCGCAAGGGACCCGCGGTGGAGGCGGCTATCCGCTGACCGCACGCGGTGAGGCGAGTGCTCCGGGACGATTGGCGCGCAGGCGAACGCGGCGGCATTCGCCTGCGTGATGCACTGTTGCCGCGAAGACGACGGGCTGGAACGACGACGGGCCGGAACATGGCCGCCGAGAGGCGCGCTCGCCGCCGCATAAGGCGTGCGGGTTGCTCCCGCCGGGACGGCTCCCGGAACTCAAGCCGGCAGTGCTCTCGAAACAGAGTCGGCAGGACGCTCGGAATCGAGCTGACAGGCGCTCGGAGCTCGGCCTGCCCGGAGCGCTGCCGTAGAGGTCAGATCCTGCCTATTTCGGCGGGCAGGTCGAGGGCGAGCACGTGGTCGAAGTGGAGGAAGGTTTCGAACTTGGCTCCCGGCGCGACCGACTCGTCGGTCTCCAAGTCGCCGAGCAGGCGCAGGGCCTCCGGGGTGTCGAGATCATTGTCCAGCGCGCTCTGGACGCGTTCGGCGTGCGCGGCGTCAATCGGGCGGCTGGGCGACTCCGCCCACTCGGCCACGCTCCGCCGCAGGCGGCGCAGTTCCGCGTCGGCCGTCTTCAGGGTGTCCCAGGTGAGGTCCACCTGCTGCCGGTAAGGGTGCCGCAGCAGGGCCAGCCGTACGGCCAGGGGGTCGAGCCCCGCCGCGGCCATGCGGGACGGCGTCAGGGCGCCGCCAGAGGAACCGCCAGGAGAACCATCAGGAGAACCACCGGGAGAGTCACCTTCAGACTCACCAGAAGAGCCGCCGTTGGAGCCCACCGGCCGGCCCTCAAACAGCAGGCGTCCGGCGTGCGCCCAGTGGGCGGCCGCCTCTTCGCCGGTGGCGGCGTTCGACTGAGCCCGCACCCTTTCGTGGTGCGGGGAGCGCAGGTCGTCGCCGCCGACATAGAGGTCGAAGCGCGGCCCGAGGAACCGCAGCGGCGTCGCCGTGCACTCGATGTCGCGGCTCGGCAGCCCGCGTCCCCAGGGCGCGTCCCAGCCCGCGCCCGCGCCGTCCTCGTCGCCGGGCTCCCACAGCGTCCAGTCACCGGAAGCCGCTTCACCGCGGATCTCCCCGTAGGCGGGGAAGGACGCCGCGTCGAACATCACCGCCCCCTCCGGGGTGGCGTACGCGTGGCCGCGCTCGATGAGCCGTCCGATGAGCTCGATGATCAGGCCCATGGTCTCGCTGGTGCGGGGGGAGTGCTCGGGCACGCGCAGGTTGAGCGCGAGGGACTCGGCTTCGAGCGAGGCTCCGTCGTCGCTCCCGTGCCCGAGGTCGTAGACGTTCCGGCAGGCGAGCACGCGCAATCCGGCCCGCTCGCTTAGGCGGCGGATCAGGTCGGCGAGCAGATGCGGGCGCGGGTCGCCGAGACCGGCGGGCCCGTGTGCGGCGCATGTGTGCATCCGCAGGATCCGCGAACCCGCCGGTACGAGGGGCACGATCTGCCGGGTCAGGGTGTCGTGGAGCCGCAACATGCCTTGAGCCTACGTGCTGCGCCCGGCGTCCCCTTCACCCGAGCAAGGAACCTGAGTCAGGAAGCCCTCGGTCAGGAGAGGAAGGTCAGGACAGGAAGCGGAGGATCTCGCGGTCGCCGCGGTCGCGCAGGCGGTCGAGCACCTCTTCCCGGCCGGTTCCCTCGGCCAGGCCGATGCGCGCGCCGATGAGGCGCAGCCCTTCGGCCTCGGACGCCACCGGCGCGGTGTACCCGATCAGGTGCAGGGCCTGGTTGATCGCGGGCAGCCCGGCCGCGGCGGCGGGCAGGAACCGGGTCAGCAGTTCGCCGCCGTCGGAGACGGTGAGGAAGACGTGGTCGCCCTCGGAGGCGTTGTAGTCGGCCAGCACGTTCCTGATCGATCCGATGGTCGGCTGGTTGTGCCAGCTGATCACCACCTCGCCCGACGAGGTCGACACGGTGAGCTGGCCCCCGGGCGCCATGCCGAGATGGGCCGCGAAACCCGTCGGCAGCGGTGAGCCGGAGCCCCGGAGGTGTTCGGCGTTGACGTCGACCCGGTGCCACCACCGGCCGTCGCGGCTGCGGAAGCAGCGCCGGGTCATCGAGACGTCCCGGCGCGGCTGGTACGGCTCGCCCTGGGCCTGCCCCGCGACCCTGATGTAGCCGCGCTGGGTGCGTTCGAACCCGGGCCCTCCGGCGTACGCCCTGATCGAGCTCTCGCTCACGTCGTAGCGCGAGGTGAGGTTGTCCACGATCGTGCTCACGGACGCCTCGCCGCCCGCGCGCTCGATCTCCCGGGTGATCATCTCGCGGATGCCCAGGTACTCCTCGCCGCCCCAGCGGCGCAGGCCGTACTTGCTGCGGTCGAGCCGGATGAAGCGCTCGTCGGCGGCGAGCTGGTTGCGCAGCCCGACGAGGCTGTAGTCCTCGCCGATGCGGGCCTGGATCTCCTCCGGCGTCAACGGTCCGCCGGAGACCGCCAGCACGGCCTCGGCTTTGTCGCCCATGCTGCGCGGCCAGGGCACGACGTGCCCTTCGAGTACGCGCAGGTGCGGCACCGACGCCAGCCAGCGCTCGGCCACGTCCTCGCGTACGCCGAGCTGGGCCACCTGCGCGACCGCCTCGTCCATCGGGCGGGGGCCGTCGGCGAACAACTGGCGCGTCTTCTCCCTGAGCTCGTCCGCGCCGCCCGCGACCAGCCAGCCGTCCACCTGGTCGTACCCCGTCAGCAGCGTGCGGACGAACCGCCACGCGGGGATCGCGAGGGTGATCAGCTCGGTGCGGTGCCACGGCACGGCCGCGGCGAGGTCGTCGGCGGGCACCGCGGAGCCGAGCCGGGTACGCAGCCAGGCCAGGTGGGCGTTGAGCGGCGCGGCGGCCGGGCTCTGCAGCCACTCCAGCACGTGGTCGCGCAGGTCGCGTTCGATCTGCCGGATCCGCTCGCGGGTGACGGAGAAGCGCTGGGCGAGCTCGTCGAGCGTGGCGCGCTGGGCCTGGCCGGGGTGCTGGCCGGACTGCTGGGAGGTGTCGTAGTAGAGCCGGTCCCTGGCGATGGCCCGCTGGCGGTCGTCCAGCCGGGCGAAGATCTCGTCGATGATCTCGGCCATCGGCCGTTCGGGGAGGGCCGGCGGGACCGGGGCCCCGGCGGGCTCCCCGGCCGGCTCGGTGGCCAGCAGCCTGTCGATGACGTCGATGAACAGCTTGTGGACGACATCGCGGGGCCCGGGCGTCTGCAGGCTCTCCTCGGGGTGGGTGAACCTCAGCAGCGGCAGGATGTCGCCGAGGACCAGATGCGCCCAGCAGGCGCTGGTGAGGTCGGCGAGCCGGGAGGCGATCTGGACGGTCCCCACCGCCGCGCAGGCCCGGTCGAGGGGGAGTGCCTGCCACCACGCGTCGGGAAGACCGGGGTCGCTCGCGATCGGCTCTACCTGGCTGGGCGCGGTCCAGCGCAGCGGAGGCACGATGTCGCTAAGGCTCAGGTTCATGCAGGTCCAACCGGCGAGGGGAATATATCCGCAGTTCACACTAGGGGATCAGGCCAAGGTGGTCACACAGGCAGGAAGGGACTGGCGCGTCCCGAATAGGACACGTAGAGCAACTCTCCCGCTCGTGTGCACGCCACGTAGAGCAGCCCCCGTTCGCGTTGCAGATCGTGCGCCCGTGCCGTCGGATCCTCGGCGGCCGGGGTCAGCGCGTCGGGCGCCGGCACGATTCCGTCAGCCACGCCTATCACGGCGACCCGGCGGAATTCCAGCCCTTTCATCCCGTGAAGCAAGGCGACTTTGACCGTGATGCCCGCTTCGCGAAGTGCGGTACGGGCGGTGCGCACGAGGTCAGCGGTACGCGCGGCTACCGCGATCTCGGCCGTGGGCACGCCTTCCCGCAGCCATTCGGCCACCGTCGAGACGAGGCCGGCGATCTCCGCCGCCGGGGTCACGTACTCGCGCACCATCGGGCGCGGACCGTGGCCCAGCCCGCGGTAGCCGTACAGCCCGGCGTTGCCCGCCACCAGGCCGTCGGCGGGTCCGCCGCCGCGCAGCCGCACGCCCCACGAAAGGATCTCCGGGGGCAGCCGGTAGGAGAGCTTCAGATGGAACCGGCGGACGGGGATGCCGACGTCGGCGAGCGCGACCCGCGTGTCGAACATGCGCTGGTGCGGGTCGCCCAGGATGAACAGGTCGTTCGGCGCGGCGGGGACCGCCGCCCGCAGCAGCCGCCACTGCGCGGGGTGCAGGTCCTGCGCCTCGTCCACCACGATGTGCCGGTACGGCTCCCGCCCCGGCTCCCGGTCGCCCAGCAGGTCGCCCACGGCCCGCCCCAGCAGCCCCGCCGCCTCGGAGGCGAGCTGGAGAAGGGTCCGCCGGCCCGTCTCGCGCAGCCGCCCGATGACGTGCTGGACGGCGTCCCACACCAGGGTCCTCGCCCCGGCGTCCAGCGGCACGCTGCGGCCCGGCCGGGCCGCCGCCTGGTACTCCTCCAGCGTCCGCAGGTCCTGCGCGAGGATCACCTGTTCCCACTCCCGCAGCAGGAACGCGCTGCCGAAGCGCCTGCCCGAGTGCTTCCCGAAGCGCCCGGCCGCCGCCTCCTGCCACAGCCCGGCCAGGTCGTCGGAGGAGACCAGCGCCGGGGCCCTGCCCTCCGCCTCGGCGACGATGCGGTGGGCGATCCGGTCCACGTTCCCCACCTCGACGCGCTTGCGCACCAGCTCGTCGCCGACCATCGTGTCGAGCCGCGCGGACAGCTCGGTCGCGAGGCCCTGCGAGAACGTGACCAGCAGGACAGGGCCGGTGGCCGCGCGGGCCAGCAGGGCCGCGCGGTGCAGCGCGATGACCGTCTTGCCGGTGCCGGCGCCCCCGGTGATCAACACCGGCTCGTCGTACGCCGGCCAGTTGGCGTACGTGTGCTGCGGCGGGTAGAGGAACGTGCACCAGTGGGGCTGGGCGACGAGCCGCTCCAGCTCGGCGGCGTCGGCCGCGAACGCCGCCCGGTCGGGGCTGCGCCGCAGCGCGGTGAGCAGGTCCTCGGGGTCGACCTCGTCGGCCGCCCGGCAACGGCAGGCGTCCAGCTCGCGCCAGGCCGCCGCGAGCGAGCCGCCCCGGGCCAGCGCCGACAGCGGCGCGAACTGGCTGCGCGGGAGCAGCGGCTCCACCGCGGCGAGGTGGGCCTCCGACGTCATCATCCGCAGCAGCGGCAGCAGGCGGGCGTCCACGCCGATGTTCAGCAGGTCGGTGTCGCAGAAGTCCTCGAACACCGGACGGCCGCCGCTCCGCGACGCCCGGCGCAGGGCCGGTTCGATCCGCTCCAGCGCCTCGGCGTCCCAGACCTCCACGATCCCGACGGCCGTGTTCACCCCGAACCGGTGCCGCTGGGCGTACGACCACGCCTCGGCGTCCGGCAGCACGGTCAGCAGCCAGTAGACGTCGTCCTGCCGTACGACCACCCCCCGGTGGCGGTCGGCGAGCCGCAGCGTGGCGACCCGGGGATCGCGGCAGTTGCGCACCCTCTCGGGGTGCGGCGCGGTGGAGGCGTTCAGCAGGAAGCGGCGCACGGCGAGGAGCGCCTCCCGGCGGACGGGCCGGGGGAGCGCGTCGAGCCCGTGCAGGAACTCCGGGGAGAGCGCGAGCCGGGGCATCCCGCTATCCCAGCAGGGACAGCAGGTCGCGGTCCCCGCGTTCGCGCAGCCGCGCGAGGATCTCCGGCCGCCCGGCGGGCCCGGTGAGCCCGACCCGCGTCGCGATCACCCGTGCCGCCTGCTCGGGCGTGCCGCCCGGAGCGGTGTAACCGACGAGGCGCAGCGCCCGTCTCGTCTCGTCGCCACCGGCCGCCGGCAGGTGCCGTACGCGCAGCAGGCCCTCCTCGGACAGGGTCAGGAAGATGTGACTGCCCTCCTCGGCCGCGACCTCGGTGAGGATCCGCCGCAGCGAGCCCAGCGACGGCCGGGTGTGCCAGGAGAGGCCGATGTCCCCTGCGGCGCTCTGCACGGTCCGGGTGTCGCCTGGGGCGAGCCCGACGTAGGCCGCGAACCCGGTCGGCAACATCACCTCGGCGCCGCCGAGATGCTCGCCGGAGACGTCGACCCGCAGCCACCACCTGCCGTCCGGCTGCCGGAAGCACCGCCGGGTCAGCGACACGTCCTTGAGCCCGCTCCCGCGGGGCACCCGCTGCGCGCGTAACTGGGGGACGCTGTCCAGCCACTCCCTGGCCGCGTCGGGACGGACGCCGAGTGAGCGGACCAGTTCGAGCGCCTGCGAGACGGTCGGCGGCCGCTCGGCCGCGGTGATCAGGCCGCGGGTCCGCTCCCGCAGGTCCTCGATGTCCCCGGCCACCAGCCAGTCGCCGGAGAGACGGTGGTCGGGCAGCGTGGCGAGCACGAACCGCCAGGCGGGCACCTCGAGCGAGCGCAGTTCGCGCCCGTGCCAGTCGGCCGCCGCGACCAGCCGCGCCTTCGGGACCGCGACCCCGAGCGCGGCGGTGAGCCGGGCCAGGTGCTCGTTGTACGGCGCCGCCTCCGGTGACGCGAGCCAGTGGGCGATCCGGCCGCGCAGGGCCGCCTCGGCGCCGGCGAGGACCTCGGGGGGTACGGCGAGCAGCTTGGCCAGCTGCTCGGGCGCCGACGGGTCGTCGGTGAAGACCCGGTTCTGCGCCACCATCCAGGTCTGGTCGTCGAGGTCGGCGAAGGCCGCGTCGATCAGCTCGGGCAGGCCGGCCGGCTCCGGTTCCGGCTCGGGCTCGTCCGGCGGGCTCTCGGGCTTCCTGTCCGGAGAAGACTCCGGAGAAGACTCCGCCAGCCGGGCGAAGACGGCGGAGAACAGGGCGGTGAGCACCGGCCTCGCCTTGACGAAGGGCTGGTCGGCCAGCTCCCGGCCGGACAGCGCGAGCAGACCGTGCCATGATCCCGCCCGGTCGAGCGCGATCGCGACCTGGGGGTCGTCGGCCTCGTCGGGATCCAGCACGTGCAGCGCGGGCAGCACGTCGCCCACGGCGGCGGCGGGCCAGTGCTCCAGCGCGAGGACGGTGAGCAGCTCGGCGAGCGCCTCGGCGTCCGCGACGGCCAGCACCCGGTGCAGGGGGAGCGTGCGCCACCAGGCGTCGGGCAGGCCCGGCCGGTCGAGCGTCCCGATGCGGGCGGCATCACTCCAGCGCAGTGGTGGCACGAGGTCACTCAGGCAGAAGTTCATGCTGTCCCCATCGCTCACAAAGACCAGACCATAGTCTGGCAAATCGCCTCGCCGTGCTGGAGATTCCCGACTCAGTTGTCGGCTCGGTGCCGGCTTAGTGGCGTTCGGCGGCGAAACGGAGGCGTACGTAGTCGGCCATCCAGCCCGACTCGCGCCGCAGCGCCGGGGCGGCCAGCTCGTTGACCCGCCGGAGCAGCGGCTCGACGGTCGCCGGAGGGACCCGGTCGAGCAGCGGGCCGGCGAACAGCCGCACCCAGTCGGCCGCGCCGTTGGGGCACTCGTCGAGCGGCGTGGGACGGTCGAAGTGTTCGAGCAGCCGCACCGTGAACCCGCCCTTCTCCAGCCGCAGGGCGTACTCGGCCGGGCCGGGGAAGTACCACGGCAGCTCGGGCTCGCGCAGGCCGTGCTCGCGCCAGGCGGTGAGCATGGCCGAGGTCAGGGCCGCGCAGTTGCCCGCGCCGCCCATCTCGGCGACGAACCGGCCGCCCGGCCGCAGCGCCTCGCGTACGCATTCGATCACGGCGTCCGGGTCGCGGCTCATCCAGTGCAGGGCGGCGTTCGAGAAGACCGCGTCGTACGACTGGGCCACGGTGAAGTCGTGGCCGTCGCCGACGGTGAAGTCGAGGCCGGGGTGATGGGCGATGGCCTGTTCGATCATCGCGTGGGAGCCGTCGATGCCCAGCACGTGGGCGCCGCGCGCCGCGATCTCGGCGGTCATCACCCCGGTGCCGCAGCCGAGGTCGAGCACCCGCTCACCGGGGCGGGGGTCGAGCAGGTCCACCAGCGGCGCGCCCACGGGCGAGACGTAGCCGAAGGAGCTGTCATAGGCGCGAGCGTTCCATCGAGTGGGACTGGGAGTTTCGTACCTCAAGATCGGCTCGCATTCTTACTGGCCGGTGCCGGGATCACCACGCTTCGATCCGCGGCTTGGCCACCACGCCTTGATCACCACGGTCTCGTGCCGATTGAGACTCCTGGGATCTGGTGGGATTCCGGTGGGATGCGACACACTTTACGGCTTCCGCCGCCTCTGCGAGTGTCAGCCCACATCCTTCGCCCAGTGTGTGGCCAGGTACGCCTTGGCCTTGTCCTGCTCGGGGACGGTGAGGATCACCGGGTCGCCGGACGCCTCGGGCAGCCGGGCGGCGGCGTCCCCGTCGAGGGCCCCGCGCGTCTGCATCGCCTCCATCCGCGACGGCCGGGCGTAGGCCTTGAGGAAGAGGTTCTGTCCCTCGTCGGACAGCAGGAACTCCTCCCACAGCCGGGCGGCGGCCGGATGCGGCGCCGCGGCGTCGATCGCCTGCATGTAGTAGGAGGCGAGCACCGCGTTCTTCGGGATCGTGACCCGCCAGGCCGCCGCCCCGCGCCCGCCCGCGGCCCGCGCCGCGTTCATGAAGTCCCAGTCCACCACCGTCGTGGCCTGGTCGGGACGGCCGAGCATGCCGCCCTTCCGCAGCCGCGCGAACAGGTTCACCCCGCGGGCGGCGTCGGGCAGCCCCTGGCCGAGCGAGGCGGCCATGACGCCGCTGAACGCCGATGCCACCTGCCGGGGATCGCCGGGCAGCGCGACCGTCGTCCCCGGCCGGGCCAGCGCGGCGTACGACGCCGGGGCGGGCACCTTCCTCGGGTCGTAGCCGATCGACATGTATCCGCCGTAGGCGGCGTACCAGCGGCCGTCCTGGTCCTTGGCCTCGTCGGGGATGTCGGCCCAGCCCGTCACCCGGTACGGCGCGAAGAGCCGGGAGTTGGCGACCGCGACCTCCAGCGTGACGTCGAAGACGTCCGGCGCCTGGGCCGTCCCGCGCAGGCGGGCCGCGGCGTCGATCTCCTGCCGGCTGCTCGCCTCCGGCATGACCGACGTCACCTTGATCCCGTACTTGTCGGAGAAGCGGGCGATGATCTCCTTGTAGCCGACCCAGCCGCCCGGCAGGCCCACGACGGTGAGCGCGCCCTCCTTGCGGGCGGCGTCGACGAGCCTGTCCATCGTGCCGAACCCGTCGGCCAGACTGGCCGCGCGGGGATTCAGCGGAGGCGGCGGCCTGTCCGGCGTCCGCTGCCGGGAGCACGCGGAGGCCGCGGCCAGGAGGACCGCCGCCGAGGAGATCGTCACGACACAGGCGCGTAGGGTCACGTCGCGTATGCTCCGCCCCGCCGGCGCGGCCGGTCGAGGCGGCGCGCTGCGGGATTGCCGCCTGATTACCTCGGCTGTCCGGGCGGCACGACCTTGGCGGCGGCGAGGGTCTCCTCGTCGATCTCGACGAGGCTTCCGTCCCGTTTCCGCACGGTGAGCACCCCGTCGCGCCAGGATTCCAACACGCCGACGGCGTCCCGGTACCCACCTGGCGCCCTGCGCCGGGTGGTCACGCGTTGGCCCACGTCGGCGGGCGTGATCGCGACGACGAGACGGGCTCCGGACTTAGGGGCCACGACGATTGCCCCCCTCCTGTTCCGGCTGGTAAGCAGGCACCGCAATACTAGGGCTAGCAACCCGCGGTCGAGCCGTGCAACCCAGAAGGAGCCCGAGGTGACGTACGTCATCGCGCAGCCTTGCGTGGACGTCCTGGACAAGGCGTGCATCGAGGAGTGCCCCGTCGATTGCATCTACGAGGGCGAACGCATGCTCTACATCCACCCCGACGAGTGCGTGGACTGCGGGGCGTGTGAGCCGGTCTGCCCCGTGGAGGCGATCTTCTACGAAGACGACCTTCCCGAGCAGTGGAAGGACTTCTACAAGGCCAACGTCGACTTCTTCGAGGAGCTGGGCTCGCCCGGCGGCGCCTCGAAGGTCGGAAAGATCAACAAGGACCACCCGGTGGTCGCGGCGCTTCCGCCGCAGAGCGAGGAACACTAAAGAGTCACCGACCCTCGCGGGCCCGCTCCGTCACGACTGGGGGATTTCCTTTGATCGCGTTGCCCGACTTTCCATGGGACCGGCTGGTGCCGTACCAGGAGGTGGCGCGGGCGCATCCCGGCGGGATCGTCGACCTGTCGGTCGGCACGCCGGTCGATCCGGTTCCCCCCGTCGCCCGCCAGGCGCTCTCCGCCGCCGCCGACAGCCCCGGTTATCCCCTGACGTACGGCACGCCGCGGTTGCGTGAGGCGGCCGCGGGCTGGCTACGGCGGCGGCACGGGGTCGTCGTCGACCCCGCGGACGTGCTGCCGACGATCGGCACGAAGGAACTGGTGGCCTGGCTGCCGACGCTGCTCGGCGTGCGGCCGGGGGAGCGGGTGGTCTTTCCCGCGCTCGCCTATCCCACCTACGACGTGGGGGCCAGGCTCGCCGGAGCCGAGCCGTACGCGACCGACGGGCTGCTCTCACTGGGGCCCGAGCGGGTGCCGCTCGTCTGGGTGAACTCGCCGTCCAACCCCACAGGACGGGTCCTGCCCGCCGAGCACCTGCGCAAGGTGGTCGCATGGGCGCGGGAGCACGGCGCGATCGTCGCCTCCGACGAGTGCTACATCGAGCTCGGCTGGGAGGACGAGCCGCTGTCGGTCCTCCATCCGGACGTGTGCGAGGGCTCGCACGAGGGGCTGCTCGCGGTCCACTCGCTGTCGAAGCGGTCGAACCTCGCCGGATACCGCGCGGGGTTCGTCGCCGGCGACCCCCGGCTCGTACGGCGGCTGCTGGAAGTGCGTAAGCACGCGGGCATGATCATGCCCGCTCCGGTGCAGGCCGCGATGGCGGCCGTGCTGGACGACGACGCGCACGCCGACGAGCAGCGGGAGCGGTACGCCCGCCGCAGGGCGGCGCTGCGTCCCGCGCTGGAACGGGCGGGCTGGCGGGTGGAGCACTCCGAGGCCGGGCTCTACCTCTGGGCCGCCAACGGCGAGGACTGCTGGGACCAGGTGCGCGCGCTGGCGGACCGGGGCATCCTCGTCGCGCCGGGCGAGTTCTACGGCGACGCCGGGCGTGGTCACGTCCGTGTCGCGATCACCGCCACCGACGAGCGCGTCGATGCGGCGGTGAGCCGCCTCCAGTAGGATCGCGCGCCATGACGACAACGATCGTGATCGTGCTGGGCCTCGCCACGGTCGTCGTCCTGCTGGGCGCCGTGATGGCGAGCCGGCGCAGCCGTACGCGTCAGCCGGTGCGCACCCCGCCCGCCGCCCCGGGAGAATCGCCGGCTCGGGACCTCGCGTCCGATCCCGACTACTTCGACCCCCGCACGATCAAGGTGGGGGACACGGTCTACGTGGAGGCCGCCCGCTACCGGGCCGTCGGCGCGGTGCACTGCGCGGTGCAGGGCGAGCAGTGGACCGACTACCTCCTCGACGAGGGCGCCCGCCGGTACGACAACTGGTTGTCGGTCGCGGAACGGCCGGGCCCGGGGGGTGAGCCGTCCCACCTGGAGGTCCTGCTGTGGACCGACGTGCCGACCCAGGGGATGGTGCCGGCCAAGCACATGCTGATCGTCGACGGCGTCGAGTTCTCCCCGATCGAGCGGGGCACCGCCGCCTTCCGGTCCGAGGGGAGGACGGGCCTGCCCGAGCGCGGGCTGCTCGACTTCGCCGACTACCGCGCGGGCGACGGCCGCCTGCTGTCGTTCCAGCGTGTGCAGGGCGGCCAGTGGGAGGCGGCGTACGCCCGCCCCCTCACTCCCGGATCCGTCCGCGCGGAACGACTGCCCTGATCACCGGGGTAGGTTCTGGATCGTGGAACGGCGCCTTACCAAACCTGTCGTGACCGTCGTGGTCATCGTCGTCCTGCTGGGCGGGGCGATCTTCTACGGCGCCTATCACCTGCTGAAGCGGACCGAGCCCTTCGCGCTCGGGGAGCACTGCCTCGTCACGACCCCCGAGGGAACGCTCGACATCGACATCGAGCAGGCCCAGGTGGCGGCCACCGTCGCCGCCGTCGCGGCCCGGCGCAAACTGCCCGAGCGGGCCCTCCAGATCGCCTACGTCACCGCGATCCAGGAGTCCAAGCTGGCCAACCTCCCGTACGGCGACCGCGACTCGGTGGGGGTCTTCCAGCAGCGGCCCTCACAGGGCTGGGGGACGGTCGAGCAGTTGCAGGACCCGGTCTACGCGACCCGCAAGTTCTTCGCCGCCCTGGAGAAGGTGAAGCACTACCGGACCCTGCCGCTGCACGACGCCGCCCAGGCCGTGCAGCGCTCCGCCGACGGCTCGGCCTACGCCGAGCACGAGCAGTCCGCCCGGATCCTGTCCGCCGCGTTCACCGGGCGGGTCCCGCGGGCCGTCCACTGCTGGTACCCGCCGGCCGCCAAGCCGGTCAAGCCGCAGGCGGAGACGGCCCGCAAACAGCTCGTGCGGGCGCTCGGCACCGAGGCGGCCGGCAAGCGCGGCTGGCTGGTCGCCGCCTGGTACGTCGCCCACGCCAAGAAGTACGGCCTGCGCGAGGTGCGGTTCGAGGGGGTCGCCTGGACGGCGGCCGCCGGGCACGACGGCTGGCGCAAGGACGCCAAGCCCACCGACTCCGTCCAGGTGGCGTAAGGTCGGGAGGCATGCGACTTGACCTTGCCGAGGACGTCGGCGCGCTGACCGCGCGGCTGGTGGACATCGAGTCGGTGAGCGGCGCGGAGAAGGCGCTGGCCGATGCCATCGAGGAGGCCCTCCGCGCCCTGCCCCACCTCACCGTGCTGCGGGACGGCGACGCGGTGGTGGCGCGGACCGATCTCGGCCGGGCCGAGCGCGTGGTGATCGCCGGGCACATCGACACGGTCCCGGTGGCGGGAAACCTGCCGAGCAGGACCGAGGACGGCATGCTGTACGGCTGCGGCACCTCCGACATGAAGAGCGGGGTGGGGGTGCAGCTCAAGCTCTGCCTGCTGGCCGCGCCGAACCGCGACCTGACCTTCGTCTTCTACGACTGCGAGGAGATCGAGGCCGAGCGCAGCGGGCTGCTGCGGCTCACCCGCACCCACCCCGAGTGGCTCGCCGGCGACTTCGCGGTCGTGATGGAGCCGACCGACGGGCTCATCGAGGGCGGCTGCCAGGGCACGCTGCGCGCCGAGATCACGGCGAAGGGCGTCCGGGCGCACAGCGCCCGCTCCTGGGAGGGCGTCAACGCCGTCCACGGGATCGCGCCGGTGCTGGACCGGCTGGTCAGGTACGAGCCGCGCAGCCCGCTGGTGGACGGCCTACGGTTCCGGGAGGGGCTCAACGCGGTCGGCGTGCGCGGCGGGGTGGCCGGCAACGTCATCCCCGACGAGTGCGTGGTGACCGTCAACTACCGCTTCGCCCCCGACCGGACGATCGAGGAGGCGTTCGCGCACGTGTGCGAGGTGTTCGACGGCTTCGACGTACGGCTCACCGACGGCTCTCCCGGGGCGCGACCGGGACTGAACGACCCGGTCGCCGCGGCGTTCGCCGCCGCGATCGGCGGCACGCCCCGGGCCAAGCTCGGTTGGACCGACGTCGCGCGTTTCTCCGCCCTGGGCATGCCCGCCGTCAACTGCGGTCCGGGCAACCCCGATGTCGCGCACACGGCGGGAGAGAGCGTGAGCCTGGCGAAGATCGTCGAGAGTGAGCGCCGCATGACGGAGTGGCTCACCGAGGAGAGCGGCGGTAGGCGGTAGATAGAAGAAAGTGGCTCTCCTCGCCGGCCATTTGGCGGGGAGAGCCACTTTCGTCCCGAGCAGCACCCTCGTTTCTTAGACGGAGCCTCCGCGAGGAGCGGTTCCCTCCCGCCAAGATTTCATCCAAGATTTTTTCGCCGGTCCCGACGGCGGCCGTTAGCGTGACGGGCATGGACTACACCCGACCCGAACGCCGGCAGGGCCCATCGCTGGTTCGCGGCGGCCTCGTCCCCGAATCCACCCACGACCAGCGCCTGCTCGACCGCCGGGGCCCCACCGGCTGGCTGCACGAGGACCCCTGGCGGGTCCTGCGCATCCAGTCGGAGTTCGTGGAGGGCTTCGGCGCCCTCGCCGACCTTCCCCCGGCCGTGACGGTCTTCGGGTCGGCCCGCACCGGTCCCGACACCGCCGAGTACGAACTCGGGGTGAAGGTGGGCGCGGCACTCGCCAAGGCGGGCTACGCGGTGATCACGGGTGGCGGCCCCGGGGTGATGGAGGCGGCCAACCGCGGCGCGCTGGAGGCGGGCGGCGTCTCGGTGGGCCTCGGCATCGAACTGCCGCACGAGCAGCGGCTCAACGACTACGTCGACCTCGGCATCGAGTTCCGGTACTTCTTCGTCCGCAAGACCATGTTCGTCAAGTACGCCAGCGGGTTCGTGGCCCTGCCCGGTGGGTTCGGCACGCTCGACGAGCTGTTCGAGGCGCTGACGCTGGTCCAGACGCGCAAGGTGACCTCGTTCCCGGTGATCATGATGGGCGTGGCCTTCTGGACCCCCCTGATCGACTGGATCCGCGACACCCTGATGGCGTCCGGCAAGATCTCCCCGCAGGACGTCGAGCTGGTCTCGGTCACCGACGACCCCGACGAGGCCGTACGGACCATCGTGGAGGCGGACCGCCGCGACCCCAACAAGTAGGGTGTCCGGGTGTTCGTGTGCGTCTACTGCTCGTCCAGCCAGCGGATCGACCGAAAGTACGCCGACCTCGCCCGGGAGGTGGGCACGGAGCTGGCCCGCCGGGGCCACGGGCTCGTCAGCGGCGGAGCAATCGTCTCCTGCATGGGCGAGGTCGCGCGGGCCGTCCGCGCGGGCGGCGGTCGGACGGTCGGCGTGATCCCCCAGGTGCTCGTGGACATCGAGATCGCCGACACCGACTCCGACGAGCTGATCGTCACCGCGGACATGCGCGAGCGCAAGGGGGTCATGGACGCCAGGTCCGACGCCTTCCTCGTGCTCCCCGGCGGCATCGGCACGCTGGAGGAGCTGTTCGAGATCTGGACCTCCAGGGTCCTCGGCATGCACGAACGGCCGCTGGTCGTGCTCGACCCGTGGGGGCTCTACGGTCCCCTGCGCGTCCTGGTCGACGGCATGTACGAACACGGCTTCCTGCGGCCCGACGCCTTCGACGCGATCGCGTGGGCGACCACCGTGGACGAGGCCCTCGACCTGCTCGAACGGCCGGTCCCGCAGTTGCGCCCCACCGGAGAGGAACTCGGCGAGAGCTGACCGCCCGGAGGACGGGCCCGGCTCAGGCCAGCCCGCGGCGGGTCAGGGCCGGGGGCCGGCGGCCCAGCAGGGCCTCGGTCATGTCGAGCGCCTGCCGCACGGAGTGGGAGGTCGCGGGGTGGGAGGTCGCGGGGTGGGAGGTCCGGAAGACGCCGGCGCCCGCCCAGGCGTACGCCGCGGCGGCGGCGATCGCCTCGGTCTCGTCCTCCGGCAGCGTCACCAGGACGGTGCGCCCCGCCCGGACCAGGGCGGACACCTCCGGCAGCGAGGCGGCCTCGGCCCACTCCGGGTCGGCCGGGTCGTCCGGCCCGATCACCAGCGTCATGCCTTCCATGCTCGCACGCACACGAGTTGTGGCACGATTCGTATGTGCTGGTCGTACTCGTCATCGCCGGGCTCGCCGTGATCGCGTGTGTGGTGATGGTCTCGCTGGGCCACGGGGGTGAGATGGCGGAGTTCTCCTCCGACGCTCCGCCGCTCGGCCTGCCCGCCGCCGGACAGTTAACCCCCACCGACCTGATGATGCTCAGGCTTCCGATCGGTCTCGTGGGCTACAGCACCCATGCCGTGGACGAGACCCTGAACCGGGTGTCGATCGCGCTCGCGGAGCGGGACACCCGCATCGCCGTGCTGGAGCAGCGGGTGGCCGAACTGGCCTACGGACGGCCGGGGGCGCGCGACGCGGCCGACGACACGACCGAGGACAAGACCGAGAACAAGACCGGCGACCTCCCCGGCGACAGGGCGGACGGCAAGGCCGACGACAAGGCCGGCGACCAGCCCGAGGTGCCTGTGCCGGCGGCTAGGGAGGGCGGGAACGGCGACCGTTCCGACGCCGAAGAGACATGGTGACCGAGTGACCATGGAGGTGACCATGGAGGTGACCACGGTCATCCGGTGCGGCTGGGCGGGGTCCACGCCGGACTACGTCGCCTACCACGACGAGGAGTGGGGCCGGCCGGTCCGCGGCGACGACCTCGTCTTCGAGCGGATCACCCTGGAGGCGTTCCAGTCCGGCCTGTCGTGGCTGACGATCCTGCGTAAGCGGGAGAACTTCCGCAAGGCGTTCGCCGGGTTCTCGATCCCCGCGGTGGCGGCCTTCGACGAGGCGGACGTGGAGCGCCTGCTCGCCGACGCGGGCATCGTGCGCAACCGCGCCAAGATCGAGGCCGCCGTCGCCAACGCCCGCGCCGCCGCGGAGGTGCCGGGCGGGCTGTCGGCGCTCGTGTGGCGGTACGCCGAGGAGCCGGGACGGACACCCCCGGCGACCCTCGCCGACGTTCCCGCCCGCACCCCGGGCTCCACCGCCCTGGCCAAGGAGCTGAAGAAGAGCGGCTTCCGCTTCGTCGGGCCCACCACGGCGTACGCCCTGATGCAGGCCATCGGCCTGGTCAACGACCACGTCGCCGACTGCCATGTCCGCGAGGCCGTCACCGCTCTCCGCGGCGCCTGACCGCGGCGGGTCTCAGCTCGCGGTCAGGTCGCAGCCAGGTTGCGGTCCACGAACGCGGCGGCGGCCGGCAGCAGCCGGGCGGCCTCCTGGTCGAAGAAGGCGCGGGCCTTCTCACCCGGCCAGCCCGGCGGCAGCAGGTCGGCGGGCAGGCCGGGGTCGCGGAACAGGAAGTTGCGCCAGCCGTGCACCAGCTCGCTGCGGACCGCGAAGACCCGGTCGTCCGGGGCCCCCTCCGGCAGTGAGCCGATCAGGCCGGCCGCGCTGGTGAGCCAGTCCTCGTACGCCCTGCCGACGGCGTCCAGGTCCCACGCGCGGGCGAGCAGGTTCCGCGCGTCGCCCTCGTAGGCCGCGTCGAACCGGTGGCCGGGGATTCGCAGCGCGTCGAGCTCCGGCGACGGCCGCGGCCCGATCCAGGTGGTTTCGGACAGCGGCGCGTACCCGAGGAAGGCGAGGTCGGAGCGGAGGCGCTCGCGCCGCGCCCGGTCCCTGACCGGTTCGAGCACCAGGACGTGCCACCGCCCGTCCCAGGGGGTGTCGCCCCCGCGGTACACCCGGGCCGCGGCGTCGTCGAGCCTGCGCTCGCACTTCGGCGTGACGGCGTACCCCGGTCCCTGCGGGAGCCGTACGGGATCGAGCCAACCCTGCCGGACCATGCGGGAGATCGCGGTCCGCACGGCCGGCGCCGCGATGCCGAGCGGCGCGAGCAGCCGTACGAGCGCGGCCACGGAGGCGCGGCCGCCACGGGTGCGGAGGTGGTCCCCATAGAGATCGAAAAGCGCGGCTCGGGCGTTCACGCCACCCAGTGTGGGGTCACGTCCCGCCCTCCGACAACGCGCGCGGTGCGTGCATTGATCCACCTACCGGGGCCGGGCCGTTACCTTTTTGAGCTCCGAGGCGGGATAATAGAACATCACAGAAACGTGAATACGCCGGTTACCCCCAGGGGCGGCCGACAAGGCGGGAAGGGATACACGCATGGCGGCGATGAAGCCGCGGACCGGTGACGGTCCGCTGGAGGTCACCAAGGAAGGGCGGGGCATCGTCATGCGGGTCCCTCTGGAGGGTGGCGGCCGACTCGTCGTGGAGCTCTCGGCGGACGAGGCCAGCGCCCTCGGCGACGCGCTGAAGAAGGTCGTCGGCTGATCATCCGGCCGGCTTGTTGATCCACGGCCCTGGCGGCGGGTCCCTCCGCGCCGGGGCCGCCCTGTTGGAGGTGGACGTGCCCATCGAGACCACGCCGGTCCTCTCCGGCCCCCGCACCGCCGGGCCCGCGCCGGAGGCGGATCTCGTGGCCGTGCCCTTCGGCCCCGGCCCCACCCTGCCGGCTGTGCCCTGGGCGGAGCTGCCGGTGCCGGCGGACGCGCTGCTCGCGCAGTACGAGGCGAAGGGCGAGCCCGGCGAGGTCGTCGAGACGACCGCCCCGCGGGACGGCGGGCTGCGGCGCGTCCTGTTGTACGGCGTCGGCGACGGCTCGCCCGGCGCGCTGCGCAGGGCCGGGGCGGCCGTCGCGAGACGGGCCAGGCGCCGCGCGTCGCTGTCGGTCGTGGTCCCCACCGTCGAGGGGGCCACGGCGCCTCTGGTCGAGGGGGCGCTGCTGGCGTCGTACTCGTTCACCATCGGCGACGGCCGCGCGGGGAAGCCGGTGCGGGAGATCGTCTTCGTCGGCGGCGACGAGCGGGAGCTGCGGCGGGGCGAGGCCCTCGCGCGGGCCACCGCGCTCGCCCGCGACCTCGTCAACACCCCCGCCAGCGTGAAGACCCCCGCCTGGCTCGCGGACCGGGCGGTGGAGGTGGCGGCCGGCGCCGGCCTGGACGTGCGCGTCTGGGCGGGGCCCGAGCTCGACGAGTTCGGCGGCATCCGGGCCGTGGGCCAGGGGTCGGTGAACCCGCCGCGCCTCGTCCGGCTCTCCTACACGCCGGAGAACCCCCGCGCCCACGTGGTGCTCGCCGGGAAGGGCATCACGTTCGACTCCGGCGGCCTGTCCCTGAAGCCCACCGAGGGCATGAAGACGATGAAGACCGACATGGCCGGCGGCGCCGCCGTCATCGCCGCGATGAGCGCGCTGGCGGACTTCGAGGTGCCGGTGCGGGTGACCGGGCTCGTGGCCTGCGCCGAGAACTCCATCTCCGGCTCCGCGCAGCGCCCCGGCGACGTCATCAGGCAGTACGGCGGGCGGACGGTCGAGGTGCTGAACACCGACGCGGAGGGCCGCCTGGTGCTGGCCGACGCGCTGGCGTACGCGGACGCCGAGCTCGACCCCGACGTCGTGATCGACGTCGCCACCCTGACCGGCGCGGCCAAGATCGCCCTCGGCCCGGCGATCGCGGCCCTCTACTCGACCGACGAGGAGCTGGCCGCGGGCCTGGCCGGCGCGGGGGAGGCCACCGGGGAGCGCCTGTGGCGGATGCCGCTGGTCGACGACTACCGCGCGATGCTCGACTCCGACGTGGCCGACCTGGCGAACGTCGACCGGGCGATGTCGGGGTCGGCGGGGTCGATCCTCGCGGCGCTGTTCCTGCGCGAGTTCGCCGGCGGGCGGCCCTGGGCGCACCTGGACATCGCGGGTCCCGCCCGGGCGGGCTCCGACGAGGGGGAGATCACCAAGGGCGGCACCGGCTTCGGCGTCCGCCTGCTCCTGCGCTACCTGACCGCCTGACGCCGGTTCAGGCGAGCCTGACGGCGGCCAGCAGGCCGGAGCCGAGCGGCAGCATCAGCGGGCGCAGCCGCTCGTCGTTCCGGACGAGCTTGCCCAGCTCCCGGATCGCGACCGTGTCGGGGTCCCGCTGGGTGGGGTCGGCGACCTGGTCGCCGCAGAAGGCGTCGCCGAACACCACGACGCCGCCCTGGCGCAGCAGCCGTACCGACTCGGTGAGGTAGTCGATGTACTCCTGCTTGGCCGCGTCGCAGAAGACCAGGTCGTAGCCGCCGTCGGCGAGGCGGGGGAGCACGTCGAGCGCGCGGCCGCCGATCAGCCGGATCCGGCTGCCGGAGAAGCCCGCCTCGGCGAACGTCTGGCGGGCCATGCGCTGGTGCTCCGGCTCCACGTCGACGCTCGTGAGCGTGCCGTCCGGGCGCATCCCGCGCAGCAGCCACAGGCCGGAGACCCCGCAGCCGGTGCCGACCTCCACCACCGAGCGGGCGTTCACCACCGTGGCGAGGAAGCAGAGCGCCGCTCCGCACCCGGGCAGGATCGGGCGCGCTCCGACCTCGATGCCACGCCGGCGCGCGGTCCGCAGGATGTCGTCCTCCGGGACGAACTCCTCCGCGTACTCCAGGCTGGCCGGTGTCGCCATCGGCCTCTCCCTCCCCTGCTTCATCTTGCACGCAGCCTAGGGGAGTCGGCCCGGAACGGGAACTCACGCCACAACGGGGACGTTGCACGCTTTGAACGGTCTTTGTTCAAGGCCGCTCGGCCCACGGTACGCAGGAAGGGGCGAAACCAGGCACTATGGCTGTAGCGACGATCCTGCAGAGAGGAATGCCGGTGGACGAGCACGACCACCAGGCGGAGACTTCGGTGTCCGACTGGACGCCTCCCACATGGGAGGAGGTCGTCAGAACGCATTCCGCGCGCGTCTACCGGCTGGCCTATCGGCTGACGGGCAACGTCCACGACGCCGAGGACCTCACGCAGGAGGTCTTCGTCCGGGTGTTCCGATCCCTGTCGAGCTACACCCCCGGCACGTTCGAGGGGTGGCTGCACCGGATCACCACGAACCTCTTCCTCGACATGGCGCGGCGCAGGCAGCGCATCCGTTTCGAGGGGCTGGCGGACGACGCCGCCGAGCGGCTGCACGGCCGCGAGCCGTCCCCGGCGCAGGCGTACGACGACGCGCACATGGAGCCCGACATCCAGGCCGCGCTCGACGCCCTGGCGCCGGAGTTCCGGGCGGCCGTGGTGCTGTGCGACATCGAGGGCCTGTCCTACGAGGAGATCGCGAGGACTCTCGACGTGAAACTCGGCACGGTGCGCAGCCGCATCCACCGCGGCCGCGCGCAACTGCGGGAGGCACTCGACCACCGGGCGCCCTCGGCGAACCGGAACGGCGACCAAACCCCCCCTTCATTCAGCAGGGAGGGACTGTGAGTCATCTTGGCGAGCGCGTCTCCGCGCTCATCGACGGCGAACTAAGTCACAACGAGCGGGAACGCGCGCTGGCGCACCTGACCTTCTGCGCGGACTGCCGCGCGGAGGTCGACGCGCTGCGGGCGCTGAAGACCCGCCTGCGATCCATGGATCCGCCCGCCATGCCGGCGGACCTCACGATGTCGCTCCTGCGCATGGCGGAGCCGGGAGGGCCGTTGCCGCCGCGGATGCGGCCCTTTCCCGACCACCCGGCCTTCGGCCGGCTTCCCGGCATGCACGCCGCCGGACCGATGGACAACCGGCCCCGGCGCCGGGACGACGGACGATCGGGGCCGGGAAGGCCCGGCAGGGCCAGACGCGCGGGATACGTGGCCGTGGGAATGGCCTCCGCGGCCGTCGCCCTCGGCACCATGCTCATGGCCGGCGGATCGAGCGCCACTCCCAGCCAGACCCCTGGGCAGATGTTCGTTCATCCCGTCCCGAACAAGGCGCCGGTGGTGAGCGTGTCGCCCAGTCCGTCGCAGAGCGTGACCAGGGGTCTTTCGCGCTGACAGGGGGAGACGGCATACGATCGGACACCGCAGCCGTTTGGGTGCGAGAAGTGCGCTCGTGTGCGAGGAGTCACTGTCGCGATGACCGACAACACGCGTTCCCACGGCGCGTCGGACCGGCCCGAGTTCCTGCCCGCCGGACATGAGGCGCCGCAGGAGCCGTCCCACGACTCCTGGGGCGCCCGGTGGGCGCCCCCGCCGGGGGTTCCCCGGCAGCCGTACTTCACGGAGACGGCCTTCACGGAGGCGGCGCCGGAGCCCCGCGGGCCCAACCTCGCGCTGTTCACGGCCCTGGCCGTGGTGATCGCGCTCGTGGCGGGCGGGGTGGCGAGCTGGGGGACGTTCCTGCTGACCCGCCCCACCTCCGGAATCGACCCCGGCTACACGCTGAGCGGGCCGTCGTCCCTCCCCACGGCACGGCCGCCCGGGTCGGTCGCGGGGGTGGCCGCCAAGGTCCTGCCCAGCGTGGTCTCGCTGGAGGTGAAGGGCAACAGCGAGGCCGGCACCGGGTCGGGCTTCGTCATCAAGGGCGGTTACGTCGTCACCAACAACCACGTCGTGGCCGTATCGGGCCAGGTGGGCAACATCCGCGTGCGCTACAACGACGGCACCTCCGCCGCGGCGCGGGTCGTGGGCCGCGACCCGAACTCCGACATCGCGGTGGTCAAGCCCGACGGGACCGTCAGGGCGCCGGAGCTCGCTCTCGGCAACTCCGACGGGGCGGTCGTCGGCGACCCGGTCATCGCCGTCGGCTCGCCCCTCGGCCTGACCGGCACCGTCACCACGGGGATCATCAGCTCGCTCAACCGTCCCGTCGAGGCCGGCGGCAGCACCGGGTCCGACTACGCGCTGATCAACGCGATCCAGACCGACGCCGCGATCAACCCGGGCAACTCCGGCGGCCCGCTGGTGAACACGGCGGGGGAGGTGATCGGCGTGAACTCGGCGATCGCCACGGTCGGCGGCGGCTCGCTGCTCGGCCAGCAGGCCGGCAGCATCGGCCTCGGCTTCGCGATCCCGGTCAACCAGGTGCGCCGGATCGCCCAGGAACTGATCACCACCGGGGCCGCCCGCACCTCCCGGATCGGCATCACCATCGACCAGAACTATCAGGGCGAGGGGGTGCGGATCGCCACGGAGACCGAGGGCGGCGCCGTGCCGGTCACCCCCGGCGGGCCCGCGGCGAAGGCGGGCCTGCGGGCCGGCGACGTCATCCTGGAGGTCGACGGCCGGCCGGTGAGCGACAGCCGCGAACTGGTCGTCACCATCCGCAGCAAGGCACCCGGCGACCAGGTCCGCCTGCGGTTCCGGCACGACGGCGAGGTGCGGACCGCCACCGTCACGGTCGGCGCGGCCCCCGCCCCCAGCGCCGCCCCGTCCTGACCGCCCCGTCCTGATCCTGCCGGGACGCCCCGGTCCCCAGCGTGGGGGCGTGGGCATTAGTCTGAAACCAGTCGTACTTGCTGGAGGAGATCGCCATGTTCGGACTCGGCTGGGCGGAGGCCCTGGCGCTCGTGGTGATCGCCTTGCTCGTCTTCGGCCCGGACAAGCTGCCCCAGGCCGCCCAGCAGGCGGGCCGCACGCTGCGGCAGCTCCGTCAGATGGCCAACAACGCCAAGTCGGACCTGCAGGCCAACATGGGTCCCGAGTTCGCCAACTTCGACCCGGCCGACCTCAACCCCAAGAACTTCGTGCGCAAGCACCTGCTCGACGACCTCGAGAAGGACTGGAACGACCCCGCGCACACGGACCACGGGCCGGACTCCCCGACGCCCGAGCTGCCCGAGCTGGGCGTGGGGGAGATCCCGCCTTACGACAACGAGGCGACCTAGTGCTTGACCGGTGAGATGTCGAGCTTCAGGCCCTTGAGGCCGGTCGGCTTGCGGCCGAGCCCGGCCGCGATCCGGCGCAGCTCGGCGGCCGCCGGGGCGTCGGGGTCGGTCAGCACGAGCGGCTTGCCCTCGTCGCCGCCCTCCCGCAGCCGCATGTCGATCGGCACCTGACCGAGCAGCGGCACCCGCGAGCCCAGCGTGCGGGTCAGCGCGTCGGCCACGGACTGGCCGCCGCCCTCGCCGAACACGGAGATGCGCTCGTCGCAGTGCGGGCAGGGCAGCCACGCCATGTTCTCGATGACCCCGGCGATCTGCTGGTGGGTCTGGGCGGCGATCGATCCGGCGCGCTCGGCCACCTCGGCGGCGGCCTGCTGGGGGGTCGTCACGACCAGGATCTCCGCCGTGGGCACGCGCTGGGCGACCGAGATCGCGATGTCGCCGGTGCCGGGCGGCAGGTCCATCAGCAGGACGTCGAGGTCGCCCCAGAAGACGTCGGTCAGGAACTGGTACAGCGCGCGGTCGAGCATCGGGCCGCGCCAGACCACCGGGGTGTTGCCCTCCGGCTTGAACATGCCGACCGAGATGACCTTGATGTCATGCGCCACCGGCGGCATGATCATGTCTTCGACCTTGGTGGGCCGCTCGCTCACACCGAGCATGCGCGGCACCGAGTGGCCGTAGATGTCGGCGTCGACGACGCCGACCTTCAGGCCCTGGGAGGCCATCGCGGCGGCGAGGTTCACCGTGACCGACGACTTGCCGACGCCGCCCTTGCCGCTGGCGACGGCGAAGACGCGGGTCAGCGAACCGGGCTTGGAGAAGGGGATCTCCTTCTCCGGCCCGCGGTCGCCGCGCAGCTTCGTCTGCAGCTCCTTGCGCTGCTCGGCGCTCATCACGTCCATGTCGACGTGGACGCGCGACACGCCGTCGAGCCGGGACACGGCGCCGGTGATGTCGCGGGTGATGGTGTCCTTCAGCGGACAGCCGGCGACGGTCAGGTACACGCCGACGCGCACCACCCCGTCGGGGGAGATGTCGACGCTCTTGACCATGCCGAGCTCGGTGATCGGCCGGCGGATCTCCGGGTCGTTCACCGTGGCGAGCGCGGCCGTGACCTGTTCAGGGGATGGTGCCATGAATCCATGCTATGGACTCAGCGGGGATCCTCCGAACCCGCCCCGCGCGATCTCGCCGGTTCGCCGCCCAGTTCCTCCTGGAGGCGCTGGAGCTCCGACCGGATGTAGTCGCGCGTGGCCACCTCGCCGATCGCCATGCGCAGGGCGGCGATCTCCCGGGTGAGGTACTCGATCTCGGCCTGGTTCCGCTCGGCCGCCGTCTTGTCCTGCTCGTACTGGACGCGGTCGCGGTCGGCCTGCCGGTTCTGGGCCAGCAGGATCAGCGGCGCGGCGTACGACGCCTGGAGGGAGAGCATGAGCGTGAGGAAGATGAACGGGTACGGGTCGAACGTGACCGGCGCGAACAGGTTCCACAGCAGCCAGACCGCGACGAACACGGTCATGTAGACGATGAAGCGGGCGGTGCCGAGGAACCGCGCGAACCGTTCGGAGAACCTGCCGAACGCCTCGGGGTCGTAGTAGAGCCGCACGCGGTAGCCGATCTCGCGCGGCTGGTCGAGGCGTTCTGTCATGGTCGTTCCCGCCAGTCGTCCGGCAGCATGTGGTCCAGCACGTCGTCGACGGTCACGGCGCCGAGCAGGCGCCCCAGCTCGTCCACGACGGGGACCGCGACCAGGTTGTACGTCGCGAGGTACGCCGCCACCTCGGACACCGTGAACTCCGGCCTGATCGGGTCCACGGTGATGTCTATCACGCTGCCGAGCAGCGTCGACGGCGGCTCCCGCAGCAGGCGCTGGAAGTGCGCCACGCCCAGGAAGCGCCCGGTGGGCGTCTCGCTCGGCGGCCGGGCGACGTACACCTGGGCGGCGATGGCCGGCGTCTGCTCCTGCTGCCGGATGTGCGCGAGGGCCTCGGCCACCGTCGCGGTCGGGGGCAGGACGACCGGCTCGGTCGTCATCATGCCTCCGGCCGTGTCCTCGCGGTAGCTCAGCAGCCGCCGGACCGGGGCGGCCTCCTCGGGCATCATGAGGCGCAGCAGGCCCTCGGCCTGCTCGGCGGGTAGTTCCTGGAGCAGGTCGGCCGCGTCGTCCGGGCCCATCTCCTCCAGCACGTCGGCGGCCCGGTCCCGGTGCAGCCGGCTCAGCACGAGCACCTGGTCGCGCTCGGGCAGCTCCTCCAGGACGTCGGCGAGGCGGTCGTCGTCCAGCGCGGCGGCCACCTCCGCCATCCGCTCGCTGGGCAGTTCGTGCAGCATGTTCGCCAGGTCGGCCGGGCGCAGCGCCTCGAACACGGCGAGCAGGTTGGCCGCGCCCTGGTCCTTCTGGACCCCGGCGAAGCCGGAGACGTCCTCCCAGTCGACGATGAGCGTCTCGCCCCTGCGCCGCGACCCCCGCCGTACGGCGACCTTCGCGATCAGCCAGTCGGAGGGGCGGGTCCGCTCCATCGCGAGGTCCTGCACGGTGACCCGCTCGCCGCGGTACTCGACGCTGCGGTCGAGCATCTCGCCGATGGCCAGCGTCTCGGTGTCCCGGCACTCGAACCTGCGCATGTTGAGCTTGCCGGTGAAGATGACGGCGCGGGCCTCGATGGAGGTGATCCTGGTGACAGGCAGGAAGACCCGGCGGCGCGGCTGCACCTCGACGACGAAGCCGTGGACCCGGGGGAGCAGCGGCCCCCGCAGCGAGACGACGACGTCCCGGATCCGGCCGATCTGGTCGCCGGCCGGGTCGAAGACCGCCACCCCCGCCAGGCGGGCCACGAAGATCCGATCCACCCTGCCAGGTTACGCAAGGATGCGGGCCGGTCCGTGTTGTGACAGGATCAAAGCCTTTTATTGGTGATTACATGGGCAGGTGGCGATGAGGGCGGTCAGCCTGGCGATCGCGGGCGTATCGGCCTTCTGCTTCGGGTTCTCCGGCCCGATGGCGAAGATCCTCGGTATGGCGGGGCTCACTCCGCTGGAGGCCGTGTGGGTCCGCATGGCGGGGGCGGGGGTGCTCCTGCTGCTGGTGCTGGCCGTCTTCAGGCCGCGGGCGCTGCGCATCCCCCGCGACCGCCTGCCCTTCTTCGCGGCGTACTCGGTGATCGCGGTCGCCGCCGTGCAGGGCCTGTTCTTCGTCGCCATCACGCGCCTGCCGGTCGGTGTCGCGCTGCTGCTGGAGTACACCTCTCCGGTGCTGGTGGTCCTGTGGGTGCGGTTCGTACGGAGGGTCCGGCTGCCGCGCTCGGCCTACCTGGGAGCCCTGGTCGCGGTCGCCGGCCTGGCGATCGTCGTCCAGGTCTGGGAGGGTCTGCGCCTGGACGCGCTCGGGCTGCTGCTGGGCCTGCTGGCCGCGGCCTGCTGCGCCGGATATTTCCTGATGAGCGATTCGTTCGGCGACGACGTGGACACGCTGGGCCTGATCGGCTGGGGCATGCTCGGCTCCGCGGTGGTGCTGCTGCCCGTCTCGCGGCCGTGGCAGATCGACTGGGCGGCGTTCACCCGCACGGCCGAGGTCTCCGGGCACACCGTGCCGGTCGCCGCGGCCGGCTTCTGGATGATCGTGGTGGCCACCGTGGTGGCGTACACGACGGGGGTCACCGCCGTACGGCGCCTGTCGGCGGCGGTCGGCGCGACGGTCGCGTCGGTGGAGGTCCTCGCCGGCGCGCTGATCGCCTGGGTGCTGCTCGGCGAGCACCTCGGCGCGGCCCAGATCACCGGGGGCGCGATCGTGCTCGCCGGCGCGTTGTTCGCCCAGTCGGCGACCACGCGGATCGCCGCCGCGCACCACGCCCCCGAGACGCCGCAGGCCGTACGCGTGTAAGGGGGGCGGGTAAGGGGGTGCGGGTTCAGGGGGCGCGGGCCGTGCCGCGGCGGCCTGCCATCCACCGGATCTCGCTACGGTAGGGCCATGCGCGCGCGACGTTCCTGCCTGGCGGTGCCCGGCAGCAACCCTCGATTCCTGGAGAAGGCCCAGGGCCTGGGCGCCGACGAGGTCTTCCTCGACCTGGAGGACTCCGTCGCCCACGGCGCGAAGGAGGAGGCGCGCCGCAACGTGGTCACCGCCCTGCGGCAGGGCGACTGGACGGGCAAGACGGTCGTCGTCCGGGTCAACGACCTCACCACCCAGTGGACCTACCGGGACGTCGTCGAGGTGGTCGAGGGCGCCGGTGACAGGCTCGACTGCCTGATGCTGCCGAAGGTCCGGGACGCCTCGCACGTGGCCTGGCTCGACACCCTGCTCGGCCAGATCGAGCGGGCCGTCGGGCTGCCCGAGGGCCGCATCGGCGTCGAGGCCCAGATCGAGGACGCCCGGGGGCTCGTCGAGATCGACGACATCGCCCGGTCCTCGCCCCGGCTGGAGACCCTGGTCTTCGGCCCGGCCGATTTCATGGCCTCCATCGGCATGCGGACGCTGGTGGTCGGGGAGCAGCCCCCCGGATACGACGAGGGGGACGCCTACCACTACATCCTCATGCGCATCCTGATGGCCGCCCGCGCGTACGGCCTGCAGGCCGTGGACGGGCCGTACCTCCAGATCCGCGACCTGGACGGCTTCCGGCGGTCGGCGAGGCGGTCGGCGGCGCTGGGCTTCGACGGCAAGTGGGTGCTGCACCCCTCGCAGGTCGAGGCGGCCAACGAGGTCTTCTCCCCGTCCCAGGAGGACTACGACCACGCCGAACTGATCCTCGACGCGTACGAGTACTACACGACGGTCGAGAAGCGGGGCGCGGTGATGCTGGGCGACGAGATGATCGACGAGGCGTCGCGGAAGATGGCGCTGGTGGTCGCGGCCCGGGGCCGCGCCGCCGGGCTCGCCCGCACGAGCGCCTTCACCCCGCCCTCCTGAAGCCCTCCCGAAGGCCCGCCTGAAGCGGGCGTACGAGGGCCGCGAAGAATGGACACATGAGCGAGACACAGCCGGATCCGCACCGGCTTCCCGCGGTCTACCTGGCTCCCGGGCCCTACGCGGGCGGGACCGCGTGGCCGGCCGGCCCGCCGCCGGGATGGCACCCCGGCCGGTACCCGCGCGGGCCCCAGTGGGGGGACGCGGCCTGGGGAAGCTCTCCGTGGGGAGGCCTCCCTGCCGCATGGGGAGGTCCTGTCTGGGGAGGCGCTGCCTGGGGGCCGCCCGCGCGGACGCGCTGGGACGTCCCGCCGCCGCCCGGCACGCCGTACGACCAGATGGCGCGCACGGTCCTGAACCGCTGGTGGCGGCCCATCGTGGGCACCCTGGCGATCGTGGCGACCTTCGTGGTGATCTCCATCGGGGCGGGGCTGGTGGCCTACCTCGTCTCCCTGGTGACCCGGGTGCCGATGACGGGGTCGGGACCCCGGCTGTTCGCCGATCCCGTGCTCGACCTCGGGTTCCAGCTGGGCGTCATCGCGTTGCTGCTCCCCCTGGTGCTCGGCGCGGCGTGGGTGTTCCAGCGGAGGCCGCCCGGGTCGCTCTCCTCGGTGGCCCTGCGCCTGCGGTGGAGGTGGCTGGCGGCCTGCCTGCTGGTCGCTGTGGTGTCGGTCGTGCTCGGGCAGGCCGCCGAGGCCGGGATGCTGCTGTCGGCCGGAGTGGGTCCGGGGTACGGCTGGGCGGGCTGGGGGGCGTTCCTCCCGGCCCTGATCGTCATCCTGCTGCTCGTGCCGTTCCAGGCGGCGGCCGAGGAGTACGCCTACCGGGGCTGGATCATCCAGGGGCTGGGGGCGTACTTCCGCAGTCCGTGGCCGGCGATCCTGCTGGGCGCGGTGGCCTTCGCCGCCTCGCACGGCTACACGGGCTGGGGGATCGTCTACGTCTTCGTGTTCGGCGTGCTCATGGGGTGGCTCGCGGTCCGCACCGGCGGGCTGGAGGCGCCGATCGCCCTGCACGCCTCGAACAACGTCGTGGCGTTCGGGCTCGTGGCCGCCTCCGGCGACATGAACGGCGCCCTGGAGCAGGGTGCGGTCCCGTGGCAGGCTCTGATCGGATCGGCCGTCCAGTTCGCGGTTTTCGGGTTTGGTGTCCTAATAATCGCCCGAAAGTGGGCAATTCAGACTCTCTCCCGATAAATCTCACTAGAGAGGTATGGTCCCCGGGGCTTTCCCGTGTTGCTCTGGATTCGTGATGGGGTATCACTGTGATCGCTTTGCCGTAATAGAGGTGGAACGGTCCGGATTGACCTCTCCGGGGAGGAGGTACTGAGCGTGGCCTCGGGCCCCGACGAACGTGACCGCCGGCGTACGCCCGGTGAGCAGGAGACGCCCGCGCCCCCTCCGGAGCTGCATCACCGGCCGCCGGGTCCCTCCCCGTGGGCACTGCCCCCCTTCGCCGCCCCCGTACCCGAGGACGCCTTACCCGAGGAGCCCTTATCCGGGGACGTCCTGTCCGGGGACGACGAGGACACCCGGCCCTACCGCAGATTCGGCGACCCGGAACCACGCCCCGAACCCCCGGCAGGGCCTCAGGCAGGATCGCAGGCGGGGTCTCAGGGCGAGGCGCACGACTGGGCGCCGCGGCCGGAGGCGGAGGACCCGCCCCACTTATCCGGCGGCCACCCGCACCGGACCGGCCGCAGGCCCTACTCGGCCCCGTACGGCGCCACAGACGCAGGAGCCGCGGACACGGGAGCCACCGGCCCACCCGGCTCCCCTCAGGACTCCACCACCTGGCACGGCGAGGGTGCCAGGTCGACCGGACCGTCGGAGGCCGGACCGTCGGAGGAAGCGGGCCGGCGGCGGCGCGTCGTGGACCGGCCGGACAAGCTGGTCGCCTCGGGCCCGCCCCGGCAGCGCCGGGCGCAGATCCCGCGTGAGAACCCCGACGGCCCCGGGGCCCCCGAGATCGACACTCCGCCGTCCGGCCCGCTGCGTCCCCCGGCTGGACAGGAGACGGCGGGACACGAGGCGACGGGACAGGAGCACGTGTGGGCGCACACGCCCCCCGAGCCCGCCTCCCGCTACGACCCGGACACAGACGACCGGGAGCCGGGTGAGCCGGAGACAGGCGAGCAGGGCATCCGGATGCGCCCGGAGATCCCCGTCGAGCCGGAGCCCGGTCCGGAGTTCGGCCCTGAGTCCGGTCCTGAGTTCGGGCCGGAGCCCGGGCCACGGCCCGGACCCGAGGCCGGGCCGGTCGAGCGCATCGGCCGCCCGCCGGGAGGCCGCCCGGCCCGGCACGACGTGCTCGTGGCCGTGGGGCCGCCGAGACCGGGCGGAGGGCGCCACCACAGGCGGGTGCTGCCGGGCCGTGGCTCGCCGGTCCGGGGGCTGCCCCGGCTCGTCACGCCGCTGGTCGTCGCGGCGGTCCTCGTCGTGGCGGCGGTGCTGGGCGTGGCGGTGGTGAAGTGGTCCAGGGGCCCGGCCACGACCGGGCTGCGGCTCGCCGCGGGCGACGGCCAGTCGGGCGACACCGCCTTCGCCGCGCCTGGCCTGCCGGGCAACGGCTCCAGCCAGGTGCTCAACGCGTTCGCCTCGGCGGGCTCGACCGTCGTGGCGGCGGGCAGCGACACGACCGGGGCGCTCGCCCGGCCGCTGTTCCTCGTCTCCGCCGACGGCGGCGCGCACTGGCAGCTGGGCCGGGTCGCCGGAGCCCCGGGCTACGAGACCGCGGCGGCGGCCGTGGGCCGGGTCGCGGGCGGCGACGGCCGCTG
>QFZU02000085.1 GCA_003260025.2 Microbispora triticiradicis
GCCGGTGTCGCACGGCCCACCTCGCCGGCCGCGCGGCCGGACGGCCGGGTGCGCCCCGCGACGCGCCGGCGGCGACCCGGGACATGTCGCCGTCCAGCACTCCCACCCCCCGTGATCGTCTTGCTACTGAACGTGATGGAATGCTAGCCGCCGCGCCCCGGCCCTCAGGGAGATTTGGTGAAAGCCGAGACGTACATATCGGTTGACATCGAGGCGGACGGCCCGATCCCGGGCCCGTACTCGATGGTCAGCTTCGGCATGACCGTGGCGGGCCGGATGATCGGACGGCGCTTCGAGCGGACCGATCCGGAGACCCGGACCTTCTACGCCGAACTGCGGCCGATCAGCGACGACTTCGTGCCGGAGGCGCTGGCGGTGAGCGGCCTCGACCGCGGCACGCTGCTGCGCGAGGGGCGCGATCCGGCGGAGGCGATGACGGCCGCGGCCGCCTGGGTCCGGGAGGTCTGCGGGGCGGACCTCCCGGTGCTCGCGGCCTTCCCGCTGTCGTACGACTGGATGTGGATGTACTGGTACTTCCTGCGCTTCACGGGCGAGTCGCCGTTCGGCCACTCCCGGTGCATCGACATCAAGACGCTGTACGCGGCGAAGGCCGCCGTGCCGGTGGCCTGGGCCACCAAGCGGCAGATGCCGCGCGAGGTGCGGTCGAGCCGGCGGCACACCCATAACGCGCTCGACGACGCGATCGAGCAGGCCGAGCTGCTGCAGAACCTGATGGAGTGGCGATCCTCCGACAGAAAGCGCAAGGAAAGCTGACTCTGACAATTCAGTCAATTTCCGAGTCATCTCACTATCCGACACGCCGTTTGTCCGCTTTGGGGGTTTCGGGTATCCTTTAAAGGCGAGAAATGACCGTACTAAGTCATTTCTACTTTTTCGTGCGGACATATTTAGTTACCTACAAGTTTACTTCGCGTCACCTCAAACACTCCATCTGCCCTAGATGAAACATATTTCACTCTGATAACAGATGGATCGTTCCAGGCAAGCCAGGCATATCGCCACGTATCTTCTCTACCTGTCGCCAAGCGAGCACGTCGCCCCACGCACGTGGGCAGGCGGATAAATGTCGGGGAGGATCCGTGGGGTCAGATTCGAATTGGCTCGATACCGCCTATGAATGGCTGGTGCGCACCGGAACGGATGGTTCCTGGCGCAATCTGATCCCGCTGGGCCTGGCCGGACTGCTCGTGTGGGGACTGTGGATCTACCGGGTGGTGCTGTCCCGGCTGGCCAGGCCGATCGTGAACGGCTACCGGACGACGGTCTCCGTGGTGGTCCCGTCCTATCGCGAGGATCCCGAGATCCTGGTGCGCTGCCTGGAGAGCTGGCTGGCCCAGGATCCGCTCGAAGTGATCATCGTCGTCGACGTCGCCGACACCGAGTGCCACGCCAGGCTCGCGAAGGTGGAGGACCCCCGGCTGCACGTCCTCATCTACGAGCACGCGGGCAAGCGCTCGGCGCTCGGGGTCGGCATCCGGGCCGCGCAGGGCGAGGTCGTGGTCTTCGCCGACTCCGACACGTGGTGGCAGCCCGGCCTGCTCGACGCGGTGCAGATGCCCTTCGAGGACCCGGCCGTCGGCGGCGTGGGCACCCAGCAGAACGTCTACCAGCGGACCACCAGCGTCTGGCGGCGCGTCGCGGACTGGCTGGTCAACCTCCGCTACTACGACTACGTGCCGGCGATGGGCAGCAGGGGCGGCGTGGCCTGCCTGTCCGGCCGTACGGCGGCCTACCGCCGCGCGGCCATCCTCCCGGTGGTCCAGCACCTGGAGAACGAGTTCTTCCTCGGCCGCCGCTGCATCGCCGGTGACGACGGCCGGCTCACCTGGCTGGTCCTCGCCTCCGGCTACAAGACGGTGCACCAGTCGACCGCGCGGGCCATATCGATGTTCCCCTCCTCCTTCCGCGCCTTCGTCAAGCAGCGCGTCCGGTGGAGCCGCAACTCCTACCGTTGCTACCTCACCGCCCTGTGGAAGGGGTGGCTGTGGAAGACGCCGCTGGTGACCAAGGTGACCGTGCTGCAGATCCTGCTCACCCCGGTGACCATGGGCATCACGCTGGCCTACCTGTTCTTCAGCAGGCTCCAGCCCACCCTGCCGAGCATCGCGCTCGCCGTCGGCTGGGTGCTCCTCAGCCGGGGCGTCCGCGGCTGGTCGCACCTGCGCCGCCACCCCGGGGAGATCTGGCTCCTGCCGCTGATCTGCCTGGTGGTCATCATGATCGCGCTGCCGATCAAGCTGTACGCGTTCGTCACCATGAACAAGCAGGGATGGCTGACCCGCTCGTCCAACCAGATGGGCGGGGCGGGCCAGACCGCGGCCACCCTCAAGGGGGTGGCCTGAGTGAGGCGGTCGCTGCCCGCTCTTCTGACGGCGGCGGCCCTCACGCTCGGCATGGGCGGCGCGGCGGCCGCGGCCGTCCCCGTACGCGGCGGGCTCGCGGCGGCCGCGGAACCGACGCCGGTGGATCTCGTGGACCCGGCGGCGCCCCCGTCCGACCGGGAGAACAGCCCGACTCCCTCGCCCGATCCGACGCCGACCGAGACCTCCCGGCCGTCCCCCACCCCCAAGCGGAGCCCGTCGTCCCGCCCCACCCGCTCGTCCGCCCGGTCTCCTGAGGCCACCCGTACGCCGGGGACCGGCACGGCCGGGACGGCGCGGCCGACTCCTTCGGGTGGCCAGAGCCTGCCGACTCCCACGCGGGAGGAGCCGAAGGAGGAAGAGGAGCCGCCGCCGCTGGAGAAGGCGGTCATGGCCGACGACGAGACGCTGAAGGCCGGCCTGATCTCCGCCGACGCCGAGGCGCAGGCGCGGCTGGTGGACGTCGAGGACCAGCGCATCATCCAGACCCGGGCCGCGCTCACGGCTCTGCTGCAGGCCGGCGGCATCGCCGCGGCCCAGCGCAAGCGGCCCCAGGTCTTCGTCTCGGCGTACGGCAGGACCCTGGTGCTGCCCGCGCGCAACGACACCACGGCCCCCTACACGCTGCGTGACATCGCGGCGGTCGAGAAGGGCCGTTACCTGCGGCGGATGAAGGACGGCTCCTACCTGCTCGGCGTGCAGGTCTTCGTGGCCGACGGGGCGAGCCTGCAGTTGCGCGGGCCGCTGACGCTGCGGATGGGCAGCCTGCCGGGGTCGTTCAGCTCGATCATCTCGTTCGGCGGCGACATCGACATCAAGGGCACCGCCGCCAAGCCGGTCCGGATCACCAGCTGGGACGTGCGCACGCGCAAGCCCGACCTGACCACCACCGACGGCCGCGCCTACATCAGGGCGGTCGGCGGCAAGTTCGAGATGTCATACGCCGAGGTCTCCGACCTCGGGTTCTGGAGCGGCCGCACCGGGGGCATCGCGCTCACCGGCACCGAGCGGCCGGCGAGCGTCTACCGGCACCGCACCAAGACGCAGCGGCACCAGGACAAGGCGGAGCGCCTGTCCAAGGCCGGCAGCCAGCGGGGCGGGAGCAGCTTCGGCGACGTGGAGACCATCCCGATCGGCCCCGGCACGGCGACGCACGTGCTCGCCGACGACCTGGTGTCCGGGTCGATCAGGCACAGCGTCATCACCGGCAACGCGTACGGGCTGTTCGTCTCGGGGTCGAACCAGACGCAGATCGTCGACGACGAGATCAGGGACAGCCTGGCGCACGGTGTCTTCCTGCACCGTTTCGTGAACAGCGCGACCGTCCAGTCGACCAAGGTGATCGGCAGCGGCGGCGACGGCTTCGTGCTGTCGCGGGCGACCGAGAAGGTGCAGATCACCGACTGCCTCGCGGAGCGCAACGGCCGCAACGGCTTCACGCTCAACGGGCAGGCCCTCGCGCAGGGCCCGTCCGCGAGCGGCGAGTCGCTGGCCGTCTACGGCGACAACTCGGTCAACGACAGCGTCGCCCGCGACAACGGGAGGTACGGCGTCGAGGTGCTCGGCGGCAGCCGCCTGTCCGTCTACACCAGCGAGATCACCGGTGGCGACATGGGGATCGTGGTCCGCGAGGGCGCCAGCGAGGTGCAGATCTCCGGCAACAAGCTGTCCGGCCAGGCCCGGCAGGGCATCGCGCTGCGCGACGGCGCGACCGCCGGCCACGTGGCCGGGAACACGATCACGGACACCCTGACCGGGATCTACCTGCGCGACTCCAACGCCAAGGTGGTGGGAAACAAGATCACGACCCTGGTGAAGCCCCGGGCCCACGGGATCACCATGGTCGGCGACGTCGGCGCCACCGAGATCACCCGCAACACCGTCATCGGCTCGGGCACCAGCGCGATCAGCGTCTCGCGGTCCGCCCACCGGGTGAACGAGCACGACAACGTCGAGGACGCCTGGCACGACACCTCGACGTTCTGGGTCAAGGCCAAGCGTTACGTCAAGCCGATGAACCTGATCTGGGCCGCGGTCATCCTCCTGGTCATCGTGTCGGCGCTGCGGTCGCGCCAGGCGGGAGCCGATCGCCGGCGGCGCCGTACCGCGATCGGCGACCCCTACTCGCGTCAGCGGGTGCTGGAGGAGCGGCCCGTCCTCGCGCTGCGTCCCGCAGGGGCCGCGCCGGCCCGCTCCGCGTACGGCGGGGACCGTCCATGGCACCGCGAGCCGTCGCTGCCGATCCACCATCCGGCCCCGGCCCCGGCCGCGCCCGCGACGGGAGGCCTGACGTCATGAGCGACACCCCCCGGCCCCGCAGCCGCGCCCTGCTCATGATCCTGGTGCTGGGCCTGGTCGCCGCCTGCACCTGGGCGTACCTCGCCTACACCGACGGAGCCGAGCCCCCACCCGCGATCAACGACGTGCCCCAGGCGGAGGCCCAGCAGCAGTCGACGCTGGTCGACCAGGAGTCGCTGCGGGTCATGCAGACCCGGGCGACGCTGTCCTCGGCGCTCGCGCGGGGCGGGCCGGCCGCGGCGCAGGCCCGGGTGCCGCACATCTCCAGCTCGGCCAACGGGCAGACGCTGGTGCTGCCCCAGCGGCGCGACCCGTACCGCATCGCCGACCTGGAGCGCCTCGGCCTGGAGCAGTTCCAGAAGCAGTCGGACGGCTCCTTCGTGCTCGGCATCAACGTGTTCCTCGGTCCGGGGGCCAAGCTGGTGCTGCAGAACGCGCAGGGCCCGCTCGTGATCCGGATGCGCAGCGAACCCGGCGCCTTCGTCTCGATCGTGGGCTTCGACGCGAGCATCCGGGTCAACGGCTCGGCCCAGAACCCGGTGCGGATCACCAGCTGGAACCCCCACACCAGGACGGCGGACACGCAGGTCTCCGACGGCCGCGCGTACCTGCGGGCCATCGGCGGAGAGCTCAGGATGAGCCACGCCCGGGTCGAGTACCTCGGCTTCTGGAGCGGCCCGACCGGCGGCCTGGCGCTGACGGGCACCGACCGGCCCGCCGAGACCGCCGAGCGGGTCCCCGTACGCCCGGGCGTGGCGGCCACCGCCGCTCCCGGCACCTCGGGGTCCGGCAGGAAGCCGGCCGACAGGGAGGACGACGAGCGGAAGACGCTCCTGCCCAACGGCCTGCTCGTGCCGAGCCGGGGCGGCGACGACGAGGTCGAGATCACCGACAGCGCGGGCGGCAGCAAGGTCGCCTACCAGATGCCCCAGGCCAACCTGGTCACCGGTGAGATCAGTGACACCTCGGTCGTCGGCAACGCGTACGGAATCTTCATCAGCGCGTCGGACCAGACCCGCATCACCAACGTCACGATCGGCGACAGCCTGATCCACGGCGTGCTGCTGCACCGGTTCGCGCGCAACGCCTCCATCGAGAACACCACCGTGACCGGCAGCCGGGGCGACGGCTTCGTGCTGTCCCGGGGGACGCAGAACGTCACGATCACGGGCTCGACGGCCGAACGCAACGCGGGCAACGGCTTCACGATCAGCGGCCTCCCGCTGGCCCAGGGCCCCTCCGCGTCCGGCGAGTCCCTGCGCAGCTTCGGCGGCGACTCGCTGCTCAGCAGCGCCGCCCGCGACAACGGCCGGTACGGCGTGGAGGTGCAGGGCGGCATCCGGCCGGTCGTGCAGACCACCGAGGTCGTCGGCGGGGAGATGGGCATCGTCGTGAGCAAGGACGCCACCGGCGCGCAGGTCTCCGGCAACCGGGTCAGGGGCCAGAGCAGCCAGGGCATCGTGCTGCGCGACGGGGTCGTGTCGGCCCGCGTCAGCGGCAACATCGTCAGGGAGGTCCCGACCGCGATCTACGTCAGGAACGCCCGGGTCACGGTCACTGCCAACACCGTGCAGTCGGCCTCGCTGCACGCGATCTCCGTGCTCGGCGCGGCCGGGGGCAGCGAGATCACCGGCAACACCCTGGGCGGCGCCGGCCGCAGCGCGCTGGACACCGCCCGGGCCACCGGGTCGCTGACCGTCGCGCGGAACAACACCGGCGGCTGGCAGGACACGGCCGGCTTCTGGACCATGGTCAAGCGGATCGCCAAGCCGATGAACCTGATCTGGTTCGGCGTGATCCTCCTCATCGTGATCGCCGCGATCCGGGCGCTGAACGGTGACGGCCCCCGGGCCGGCCGCCGCTTCGTCGACCCGTACGAGAAGCAGGCGGTGCTGGAGGAACGGCCGGCCAGGGAACTGCGGGCCGCCGCCGTCGCGGCCGCCGGGAAGGGGGACTGAGCGGTGGACCGCTACATCGACCGCAGGACCCTGGTGGGGATGCTCGTCGGGGCGGCCCTCACCATAGTCGTCGTGGTGCTGCTGCGCGGGCTGTTCGGCGGGGGCTCGGAGCCCCCCGTCGAGGACATCCGCCCGGTGGGCGGGAACACCCAGCCCCCGGGGGCGATGGACGACGGCTCCCAGGACCTCCAGAACTCCCGGCCCGACGACGGCGGGAAGGTCGAGGACCAGGACGCGCCGCTGGACGGGGACGAGGCGGTGCCGTTCGTCCCGACGCAGGACCCGCCCGCCGTCCCGGTCCCCGAGGGACCGGGCAGGATCGACTGCCCCGAGGCCACGGTGACGGTCGGCGACGCTGCCGGGCTGACCGAGGCGCTGAAGACCGCCGAGCCGGGCGCGGTGATCACGCTGGAGCCCGGCGTGTACGTCGGCAGGTTCGTGGCGACGGTCTCCGGCACCGCCTCCGAGCCGATCTTCGTCTGCGGCCCGGCCGACGCGGTCCTCGACGGCGGCGGGGTGAAGAAGGGCTACGCCTTCCACCTCAACCAGGTGAGCCACTGGCGGTTGATCGGCTTCGACGTCCGCAACGGCCAGAAGGGCGTGATGGCCGACCAGACCTCACACACGATCGTCCAGGGCCTGACCGTCCACGACATCGGGGACGAGGCCATCCACCTGCGCAACTTCAGCAGCGACAACACCGTGCAGTACAACACGGTCTACGCGACCGGCCTGCGCCGCGAGAGGTACGGCGAGGGCGTCTACCTCGGCACCGCCGAGAGCAACTGGGCGTCCTTCTCCGGCGGGAAGATGGACCGCAGCGACCGCAACGTCGTGCGTGGCAACGTCATCCGCGCCACCGCCGAGGCCGTGGACGTCAAGGAGGGCACCTCCGACGGCCGGATCGTCGGCAACGTCTTCGACGGCTCCACCCTGGGCGGGTCCAAGCACAACGACTCCTGGGTGGACGTCAAGGGCAACGGCTACGTCATCGAGCGCAACACCGGCAGCGGCACCAGCGAGGACGGCTTCCAGACCCACCGGATCGTGGACGGCTGGGGCACCGGAAACGTGTTCCGGGCCAACGTCATCGACCTCGGCGGCTCGGGCGGCTACGGCGTCAACGACACCGCCGGCGGCAACACGATCTCCTGCGACAACAAGGTCACCGGCGGAGCGCTGACCAAGAAGGGCGGCTGTTCCTGACCACGGCCCGGCGGGACCCCCGCCGGAGACCGACTCTCCGGCCGTCCGGCACACCCCGCCGGCGGTCACCAGGCACCGAGTCCGCCGGACGGCGACTCGCCGACACTCATTGGGATACTGACATGAGCGACGCCGAACTCCCCCGGCTGACGGTGATCGGGACCGGTTACCTCGGGGCGACACACGCCATCTGCATGGCCTCGCTGGGCTACGACGTGGTCGGGCTCGACGTGGACCCCGGGAAGATCCGCAAACTGCAGTCCGGGGAGGTGCCGTTCTTCGAGCCGGGCCTGCCCGAACTGCTGGCCAAGACCCTGGAGTCGGGACGGCTCCGGTTCACCACCTCCTACGCCGAGGCCGCCGAGCACGGCGACGTCCACTTCATCTGCGTGGGCACCCCCCAGCAGCCCGGCCTGGACGCCTGCGACCTCAGCTACGTCGACGCCGCCGTCCGGGGCCTGGCCCAGCACCTGACCCGGCGCTGCCTGGTCGTCGGCAAGTCGACCGTGCCGGTCGGCACCGCGGCCCGGCTGAGCGGCCTGCTGACCGAACTGGCCCCGGCCGGCGAGGAGGTGGAGCTGGCCTGGAACCCCGAGTTCCTGCGTGAGGGCTTCGCCGTCGACGACACGCTGCGGCCCGACCGGCTCGTCTTCGGCGTCGCCACGGAGTGGGCGCGGGAGCGGCTGGCCGCGGCGTTCGCGCCGATCCTCGACCTCGGCACCCCGACCGTGGTCACCGACCTCGCCACCGCCGAACTGGTCAAGGTCGCCGCCAACTCCTTCCTGGCCACCAAGATCTCCTACATCAACGCGATGGCCGAGATCTGCGAGGCCACCGGAGCCGACGTACACGACCTGGCGCAGGCCCTCGCCTACGACGACCGGATCGGCGGCCGCTTCCTCCAGCCCGGTCTCGGGTTCGGCGGCGGCTGCCTTCCCAAGGACATCCGGGCCTTCGCCCACCGGGCCGAGGAGATCGGCGTCGGCCAGGCCGTGTCCTTCCTGCGGGAGGTCGACGCCATCAACCGGCGCCGGCGCTCCCGCACGATCGACCTGGTCAGGGAGCTGCTCGGCGGCCACCTCAACGGCCAGCGGGTGGCCTGCCTCGGCGCCGCCTTCAAGCCCAACTCCGACGACATCAGGGACGCCCCGGCGCTCGACGTGGCCCGGACGATGCACGGCCTGGGCGCCAACGTACGGGTCTACGACCCGGCGGCGCTGGACAACGCCCGTCGCACCTACCCGGAGCTCAGGTACGGCACCAGCGCGATGGACGTGGCCAGGGACGCGGACGTGGTGGTCCTGCTCACCGAGTGGGCCGAGTTCCGCGAGATCCAGCCCGAGGCGCTGGCGGAGGTCGTCGCGCACCGGCGGATCGTGGACGGCCGGCACGCCCTCGACCGGGACACCTGGCGGGCGGCGGGCTGGGAGTACCGCGCCCTCGGCCGCCCCTGAAACACCGCGGCTCACCCCCGCCGGGAGCCTCGGGCTCCCGGCGGCGGGACCCTCAGCGGGGCGGCTTGGCCGGGTTGAGGTCGCCGGCGTGGAACCGGTTCTGCGTCGCCTCCAGGCCCGCCGTCATCAGCGACTCCACCATGTCGGCGGCCCGGTCCACCAGGAACGGCAGGTCCTTGCGCTCGGCCGTGGCGAAGTCGCGCAGCACGAACGCCGCCGGGTCCATCCGGCCCGGCGGGCGGCCGATGCCGAACCGGATGCGCGGGTAGTCGCGCGTGCCGAGCGACTTGGTGATCGACTTCAGGCCGTTGTGCCCGTTGTCGCCGCCGCCGAGCTTCGCCCGCAGCGCGCCGTACGGGATGTCCAGCTCGTCGTGGACCACGGCGACCCGGTCAGGTGTGATCTTGTAGAAGTCGGCCAGCGCCTTGACCGGCCCGCCGGACAGGTTCATGAAGGACAACGGCTTGGCCAGCACCACGGGCAGCGCGGCCAGACGACCCTCGACCACCTCGGCCCGCGACCGGTGCGCCTTGAACCGCCCGCCCACCCGGGCCGCCAGCTCGTCGAGCACCATGAAGCCCGCGTTGTGGCGGTTCCCGGCGTACTCCGGCCCGGGGTTGCCCAGGCCCACGACCAGCCACCGCTCCGCGGCCGTGTCGGACATCGCTGTCTCCTCCACTGTCTCCACATATGGAAGAGTCCTCCGCGGGACACCCCGCGGAGGACTCTCTCACGAATCGGTCCTACTCGGCGGCCTCGGCGGTCTCGCCCTCGGCGGCGGCCTCGCCCTCCTCGGGCAGCCCGGCCGACGGAGCGCCGATCACGTGCAGCACCAGGGCCTCGGGGTCGCCGGCCAGCGTCGTGCCCTCCGGCAGCTTCAGGTCGCCCGCGAGCACCGTGTAGCCCTCTTCCTTGCCGTCCACGTCGATCTCGACGCCGGTCGGGATGTGGGTCGCCTCGGCCTCGACCGAGAGCGTGTTCAGCGGCTGGTCGACGATGGCGCTGCCGACCGTCTCGCCGACGACGGTGACCGGGATCTCGACGGTGACCTTCTCGCCCCGCTTGACCAGGAGCAGGTCGACGTGCTCCAGGAAGCCCTTGATCGGGTCGCGCTGGACGCCCTTGGGCAGCGCGATCTCGTCCACACCCTCGCCGTGCAGGCGGATGAGCACGTTGGGCGTGCGCAGCGCGAGCAGCAGCTCGTGGCCGGGGAGGGTCAGGTGCTTGGTCTCGGTGCCGTGGCCGTAGAGGACGGCGGGAACCTTGTTCGCCCGGCGGATCTTGCGGGCGGCGCCCTTGCCGAACTCGTCGCGGAGCTCGGCGGCGATGCGTACTTCGGACACGGCACATCTCCTAGGGATGTTCGACGGATGACGCGCTCCCCCTCACCCGCCCTAGCGGAAGGCGTTACGAGCGCAACCCCCTCACCTTATCGCGTCTCCCGCACTGTTCCCCGCGTCGCTCGTCGGGGCGCTCACGTCCGCCTGGTCGTGCCGGAGGCGCGCCAGCAACACAGCCCTCGTCGCTCGTTCCTCGCTCCTCAGTCCAGACCGGCGGCGCGCCCCTCCGGCTTGCTCAGTGTCTCCCGCAGTGGCCAGGTGGCCGTTAGAGTGGCGGGATGCAACGTACGTCGTGTCAGGGCTGGTGGCGCTCCGGGTAGGAGCGGCCATCTCACGCGTACGACCGGGCCGTTCGGATGGACGGCCCTTTTTCGTGCTCCCTGGACGAGGGGTCGCCACCGGCGGCGGACCACCTGCCAAGGGAGAGATCACATGACGACCACTCTGGACAGCGGCCCGTCCGACGACCTCGGCGTGGCGGGCGCGCGACGGCGCGGCGCCGAGCTGGAGAGATCGATACGGGAGCGGCCCGGGACGTTCCGGGCGCTGACCGGGGACCGGCCGACCGGCCGGCTGCATCTGGGGCACTACTTCGGCACCCTGCAGAACCGCGTCCGCCTGCAGAACATGGGCGTGGAGATGATGGTGCTCGTCGCGGACTACCAGGTCCTGACCGACCGGGACGTCGCCGACCGGCTCACCGAGCGCGTGGAGGACCTGGTGCTCGACTACCTGGCCGCGGGCCTCGACCCCGGCCGGGCCACGATCTTCACGCACAGCGCCGTGCCCGCGCTCAACCAGCTGCTCCTGCCGTTCCTCAGCCTGGTCTCGGTCGCGGAGCTGGGCCGCAACCCCACGGTCAAGGACGAGATCGCCCACTCGCGGCAGTCGGCGGTCAGCGGGCTGATGTTCACCTATCCCGTGCACCAGGCGGCCGACATCCTGTTCTGCAAGGCCGGGATCGTCCCGGTCGGACAGGACCAGCTGCCCCACCTGGAGGTCGCCCGCGTCATCGCGCGCCGCTTCAACAACCGCTACGGCACCCCCTCGAACCCGGTGTTCCCCGAGCCCGAGGCGCTGCTGTCCGCGGCGCCCCTGCTGCTCGGGACCGACGGCGCCAAGATGAGCAAGAGCCGGGGCAACGCCGTCGCCCTGGCCGCGACCGCCGACGAGACCGCCCGGCTGATCCGCGGCGCGAAGACCGACGCCGAGCGCCACATCACCTACGACCCGATCGCCCGGCCCGAGGTGTCCAGCCTCGTCCTCCTGGCCGCGCTGTGCCTCGGCCGGGACCCGCACGAGGTCGCCGCCGGGATCGGCGGCCGGGGGGCCGCCGCGCTGAAGGCGCTGGTCACCGATGCGATCAACGACCACTTCGCGCCGCTGCGAGCGCGGCGGGCCGAGCTCGCCGGGGATCGCGGCCACGTCCGCCGGGTGCTCCGGGACGGCAACGCACGCGCCGCCGCCGTCGCCGCCGCGACCCTCGCGGAGGTGCGTACGGCGATGGGCGTCCTCTACTGACCACCGCTCCCAGGCGACCCGCGCGGGCCCCCGGGTACGTCCGGGGGCCCTGAGCGGGTCAGGCGTCGCCCTCGAAGAGGCTGGTGACGGAGCCGTCGGTGAAGACCTCGGTGATGGCCCGGGCGATCAGCGGGGCGATCGACATCACCGTGAGGCTGTCGAACCTCTTCTCCTCCTCGATGGGCAGCGTGTTGGTCACGACCACCTCGGAGATCCGGGAGTTCTTCAGACGGTCCACGGCGGGCCCGGAGAACACCGCGTGGGTGGCGGCCACGATGACGTCGGTCGCGCCGTGCTCGTACAGGGCGTCGGCCGCCTTGCAGATCGAGCCACCGGTGTCGATCATGTCGTCGATCAGCACGCAGGTCCGGCCGTGGACCTTGCCGACCACCTCGTGCACCTTCACCTGGTTCGCCACGTCGAGGTCGCGCCGCTTGTGGATGAACGCCACCGGGGTGCCCAGGCTGTCGGACCAGCGCTCGGCGAGCCGTACGCGGCCGGTGTCGGGCGAGACGATCGTGGTCGTCGCCGGGTCGAGCTTGCCGCGCAGGTAGTTGATCAGCACGGGCATCGCGAACAGGTGGTCCACCGGGCCGTCGAAGAAGCCCTGGATCTGCGAGGTGTGCAGGTCGATGGACATCATCCGGTCGGCGCCCGCCTGCTTGAACAGGTCGGCCACCAGCCGGGCGGTGATCGGCTCGCGGCCGCGCCCCTTCTTGTCCTGGCGGGCGTAGCCGTAGAACGGCATGATCACGGTGATCCGCTTGGCCGAGGCCCGCTTGAGCGCGTCCACCATGATCAGCTGTTCCATGATCCACTGGTTGATCGGCGCGGTGTGGCTCTGCATCACGAAGGCGTCGCAGCCGCGCACCGACTCCAGGTAGCGCACGTAGATCTCACCGCTCGCGAAGTCGCGCAGCGCGGTCGGCGTGATCTCGACACCGAGGGCCTTCGCGACCTCCTCGGCGAGCTCGGGGTGGGCCCGGCCGGAGAAGAACATGAGGTTCCGCTCGCCGGTCGTCTTCTTGCCGCTCATGCCGCGCTCCTCGCGTGTCGAGCCTGTCGGCCGTGCCGGGCCTGCTGTGGCCGGGCCGGCCGGTCCGCGGTGCCCTCGCCTCGCCCGGGGTCCGCGAACCCCTTCGCCCCGTCGATGTGGTCGGTCACGGTGTCCTCCTGGCCTGGCCCTTCGGCGCTACGCGGTCGGGCAACCGCGCCTCGTACTCTTCCCTGTCCCCGCGCGGCACGCTGGGGCGCGTGCCGTGGGTGGTCCTTACCGCGCGGCGACGTCCCCGCCGCCCTGCTCGGGCGCGCCGCTCTCCGGGGCGGCCAGCGCCCGCCGGGCCGCCTCGTCGGACGGGGTGCCGGCCCTGCGGCGCGCCACCCAGCCCTCGATGTTGCGCTGCCTGCCGCGGGCGACCGCCATGGCCCCGGGCGGCACGTCGGACGTGATCACCGAGCCGGCGGCGGTGTAGGCGCCGTCGCCGATCGTGACCGGTGCGACGAGCATGTTGTCGCTGCCCACGCGGACGTGGTCGCCCACCACGGTGTGGTGCTTGCCCACGCCGTCGTAGTTGACGAAGACGCAGGCGGCGCCGATGTTCGAGCCGGTGCCGATCGTCGCGTCGCCGACGTACGTGAGGTGCGGGACCTTGGATCCCTCGCCGATCCGCGCGTTCTTGGTCTCGACGTACGCGCCGATCTTGCCGCCCCGGCCGAGCACGGTGCCCGGGCGCAGGTAGGCGAACGGGCCCACGGTGGCGCCGGCGCCGATCTCCGCGCCGTCGGCCACGGTGTTGCGTACGACGGCCTCCTCGCCGACGACGGTGTCGGTCAGCGTGCTGCCCGGCCCCACCTCGGCCCCCGCCCCGATCCTCGTGGCGCCCCTGAGCTGGGTGCCGGGATGGATCACGACGTCGGGCTCCATGACGACGCCGGCGTCCACCCACGTGCCGGCCGGGTCGACGACGGTGACCCCGGCGCGCATGTGCGCCTCCAGGATGCGGTCGTTGAGCACCCGCCGCACGAAGGCGAGCTGGACGCGGTCGTTGACGCCCTCCACCTCCGCGTGGTCGGCGGCGACGTGGGCGCCGACCCGGTGGCCGTCCTCGCGGAGGATGGCCAGCACGTCGGTCAGATACTCCTCGCCCTGGGCGTTGGCGGCGCCGATCCGCCGCAGGCCGTCGGCCAGCAGCGCGCCGTCGAAGGCGTACACGCCCGAGTTCATCTCGCTGATCGCGCGCTGCTCGGGGGACGCGTCCTTCTCCTCGACGATCTCCAGCACCGCGCCGCTCCCGTCGCGGACGATGCGGCCGTAGCCGGTGGGGTCGGGGACCACGGCGGTCAGCACGGTGACGGCGTTGCCGTCGGCGGCGTGCCGCTCCAGCAGCGCCGCCAGGGTCTCGGCGCGCAGCAGCGGCGTGTCGCCGTACGTCACCAGGATGGTGCCCTCGATCGGGCCCTCGGCCTCCAGCGCGGTGCGCACGGCGTGGCCGGTGCCGTTCCGCTTCTCCTGCACGACCGTGCGGGCGTCCGGCGCGGTCTCCGCCAGGTGGGGACCGACCTGTTCGCGCGCGTGGCCGATGACGACGACCAGCCGTTCGGGGGTGAGGCCGCGGGCGGCGGCGAGCATGTGGTCCACGAGCGCACGGCCGCAGACCTCGTGGAGGACCTTGGGGGTTTTCGACTTCATCCGGGTGCCCTCGCCGGCGGCGAGGACGATCACGGCTGCCGGGCGCGGCACACTCACGGACTGAGGCTCCCTCGGCGTCGCGGCTTACTACACGAAACGTGGCGCGGCTTCCACGCGTCCACTACCCCGGAACCGCATGGTCACCCGCTCGACAAGGTGAGCTTACCTGCCGTCTCCCGAGTGGGAACCAGGCCCCCCGGGGGCGCACGACGGACGGACGGGCTGGCTCCCGGGGGAGGATTCGAACCTCCGTTGACAGAACCAAAATCTGTAGTCTTGCCCCTAGACGACCCGGGAATGGGCCAAAGCCCCGTTTGTCCGATTCCAACAGGCGCCGGAATCCGACCTCAGGATACAGAGCCGACCCCTCGCGCGCGCCCCCAAAAAACGACGCCCATCGGCCCGGCCTCGCTCCACCCGACCCCCTTGCACCGGAGCCGTGGTCCGCGACCGGAGCCGGACCACCCGACAGCGGGCCTCGGATGTTATCTAAGCCACATTTCGGGCAGGGCGCCGTAGACCTCGCGCGGCCGGCGACGAGCCTCTGAGGTGGGGCATCGGGCTTTACCAGATTGCCGAGAGTTGGTGCAAGACGTGGATTCGCCACCAGATGTGGCCCCGCGCGTCACCTTCCACACATTCGCTCTTAGGGGTTCCTAACTTACGATGGCGTAAGTTACGGTCGCGTAGCCAGACAATCTTCCCAACACCCGTGAGGTAGCCCATGACCGTCGTCACCGACCGCGCCGCACCACAGCCGAAGCCGGACTTCGAACCGCAGGACAAGAGCAAGGCCGACTTGGTTGTCTTCGCGATCGTCGTCGGCGCGCCGATCCTGGCGCTCTTCGCCGCGGTGCCATTCGCCTGGGGCTGGGGCCTGGGCTGGACGGACGTCGCGATCGCCGCGGTGTTCTACATCGTGTCCGGCCTGGGCGTCACCGTCGGATACCACCGCTACTTCACGCACGGATCGTTCAAGCCGAACCGGCCGCTGAAGATCGCCCTCGGCATCGCCGGCAGCCTCTCGCTGGAGATGTCCGTGCTCGACTGGGTGGCCGCCCACCGCAAGCACCACAAGTTCTCCGACAAGGAGGGCGACCCGCACTCGCCGTGGCGCTTCGGCCCCGGCTTCAAGTCCATGTGCAAGGGCCTGCTGTACGCCCACATCGGCTGGCTGTTCGAGTCCGAGCGGGTCAACCGCGCCAAGTACGCCCCGGACCTGATGAAGGACCCGGACGTGATGAAGCTGCACCGGGCCTTCCCGGCCCTGGCGATCACCTCCCTGCTGCTCCCGGCGATCCTGGGCGGCCTGATCACGTGGTCCTGGCAGGGCGCGGTGACCGCGTTCTTCTGGGGCACGGTCATCCGGATCGGCCTGCTGCACCACGTCACCTGGTCGATCAACTCCATCTGCCACGTCTTCGGCGAGGAGGTCTTCGAGTCGCGTGACAAGTCCCGCAACGTGTGGTGGCTGGCGATTCCCTCGTTCGGCGAGTCGTGGCACAACCTGCACCACTCGGACCCCACCTGCGCCCGGCACGGCGCGCTGAAGGGCCAGATCGACCTGAGCGCCGGCCTCATCCGCTGGTTCGAGAAGGCCGGCTGGGCCCGCGACGTGCGCTGGCCGACACCGGAGCGGCTGGCGGCGAAGCGCATTGCCTGACGTTCCCGTCGGCGCGGATGGCGGGGCCGCTTTCGCACAGGCGGCGGCCCTGTCTCCCACCATCTCTCCCATGACGTCCGCCGCGGTGACGTCCGCCGCGGTGACGTCCGCACCGGCGCCGCTCCCCTTATCCGTCCCGGGCCGGGTTCCGGCCGGGGCAACCGCCATCATGGAACCTGTGACCGAGTCCTCCCGAACGCGAAGACGCATGACCGGCGCGGAGCGGCGCGAGCAGCTGATCCAGGTCGGCCGGGCCCTGTTCGCGGACAAGGGCTTCGACGGCACGTCGGTCGAGGAGATCGCGGCCAGCGCCAAGGTCTCCAAGCCTGTGGTGTACGAGCACTTCGGCGGCAAGGAAGGCATCTACGCCGTCGTGATCGACCGGGAGATGCAGCGCCTGCTGAGCCTGGTCACCCAGGCGCTCTCCGCCTCGCACGCCCGCGTCAAGCTGGAGCGCGCCGCGCTCGCCCTCCTGCAGTACATCGAGGAGAGCAGCGAAGGCTTCCGCATCCTGGTCCGCGACTCCCACGCCGCGTCGGGGACGGGCACCTTCGCCAGCCTGATCAGCGACATCGCGAGCCAGGTCGAGGACGTGCTCGCGGACGAGTTCAGGGAACGCGGCTACGACCCCAAGCTCGCGCCGATGTACGCGCAGATGCTCGTGGGGATGACCGCCCTCACCGGCCAGTGGTGGCTCGAGGTGCGCAGGCCCGCCCGCGAGGAGGTCGCCGCCCACCTGGTGAACCTGTCCTGGAACGGCCTGAAGGGCCTCGACGCCAACCCCGGGCTCACCGGCGCGACCCGCGGGATGATCCTGACCCCCGCCGCCGAGACCCGTACGCCGCGGCCCACCGAGCGCGAGGCGAAGGAGCAGGAGAAGCTCCGCCGCGAGCAGGAGAAGGCCCGCGAACGCGAGCAGCGCGAACGCGCCAGGCAACTCGAACGCCGCCAGCGCGAACTGGAGAAGGCCAAGGAGCGCGAGCAGCGCGAGCGGTCCAGGGAGCTCGAACGGCAGCTCAAGGAGCAGGAGAAGCTCCGCCGCGAGCAGGAGAAGGCCCGCGAACGCGAGCAGCGCGAACGCGCCAAGGAGCTCGAACGCCGCCAGCGCGAGCTGGAGAAGGCCAAGGAACGCGAGCAGCGCGAGCGGTCCAGGGAGCTCGAACGGCAGCAGCCCGGGGAGATCTGAGGGGCGCCCCCGCGAGACGACCGGCGGGACGGCCGGTGACACGGCCGGCGGGGGTGAACCGGGCTGACGGTTTCGTTGCTGCGAAGTTAACGTTCTGTTCAACGTTATGGGGCATATTTCGTTATATGTCCGCCCAAAGCTCCCCCTCGCCTGAGCCGGAGGAGGCCGACCTCCCCGTGCCCGCCCCGCTGCCGAACGACCGGTTCCTCAATCGTGAGGAGAGCTGGCTCCAGTTCAACGAACGGGTCCTGGAGCTCGCGGAGGACCCCGCGGTGCCGCTGCTCGAACGGGTGCGGTTCCTCGCCATCTTCGCGAGCAACCTGGACGAGTTCTTCCGCGTACGGGTGGCCGGGCTGAAACGGCGGATGGCGACCGGGCTGCTGCTGCGGACGCCGGGCGGGCTCAAGCCGAGCGAGGCACTGACCCGGATCGCGTCGGTCGCCGACGACCTCGCCCGCAGGCACGCGGCGGTCTTCCACGACCGGATCTGCCCGGAGCTGGCCGAGCAGGGCATCGCGATCGTCCGCTGGGACGACCTCGCGAGGGAGGAGCGGACGGCGCTGCGCAAGCTCTTCCGCGAGCGGATCCGGCCGGTCCTGACACCGCTGGCCGTCGACCCCGCCCACCCCTTCCCGTACATCTCGGGGCTCTCGCTGAACCTGGCGGTCACCGTGCGCAACCCGGTGACGGGCCACACGGTGTTCGCACGGGTGAAGGTGCCCTCGCAGCTCCCCCGGTTCGTGACCGCCTCGCCGAACCGGTTCGTCCCGCTGGAGGACGTGATCGCGGCGCACCTGGGCGAGCTGTTCAAGGGCATGCAGATCGTGCAGCACCACGTCTTCCGGGTCACCAGGAACGAGGACCTGGAGGTCGACGAGGACGTCACCGAGAACCTGATGAAGGCGCTGGAGCGCGAGCTGCTGCGCCGCCGGTTCGGGCCGCCGGTGCGGCTGGAGGTCGAGGACACGATCACCCCCCAGGTGCTGGAACTGCTCGTGGACGAGCTGGGCGTGGCCGACAACGAGATCTACCGCCTGCCCGGACCGCTCGATCTGACCGGGCTGCACGCCATCGCCGACCTCGACCGCCCGGAGCTCCACTACCGGCCGTTCGTCCCGGCGGAGGCGATCAGCGCCGAGGACGACCTGTTCGTCACCCTGCGCGAGCGCGACATCCTCGTCCATCACCCGTACGACTCGTTCGCGACGAGCGTGCAGCGGTTCGTGGAGGACGCCGCGGCCGACCCGGACGTGCTGGCCATCAAGCAGACGCTCTACCGCACCAGCGGCGACTCGCCCATCGTCGACGCGCTGATCGACGCGGCAGAGGCGGGCAAGCAGGTCGTGGTCGTGGTGGAGATCAAGGCGCGGTTCGACGAGCACGCGAACATCTCCTGGGCCCGCAAGCTGGAGACGGCCGGGTGCCACGTGGTCTACGGCGTGCTCGGCCTCAAGACGCACTGCAAGCTCGCCATGGTGGTCCGCCAGGAGGCGGGCGGCGAACTGCGGCGCTACTGCCACATCGGCACGGGGAACTACAACCCGAAGACGGCCCGGCAGTACGAGGACTTCGGCCTGCTCACCGCCGACCCGCAGGTCGGCGAGGACGTGACCGACCTGTTCATCCACCTGACCGGCTACTCCCACCAGTCCGACTACCGCAGGCTGCTGGTCGCGCCGGACTCGCTGCGCCAAGGCCTGCTCGACCGGATCGAGCAGGAGATCGCCCATCGCGCGGCCGGCCGCACGGCCCGCATCCGGATCAAGACGAACTCGATGGTGGACGAGCCGGTCATCGACGCGTTGTACCGCGCCTCGCAGGCGGGCGTGCCGGTGGACCTGTGGGTCCGCGGCATCTGCACGCTCCGGCCGGGTGTGCCGGGGTTGTCGGAGACCATCCGCGTACGCAGCGTGCTCGGCCGGTTCCTCGAACACTCCCGTGTGTTCGAGTTCGGCGGAGGACGGCGGCCGGAGATCTGGATCGGCAGCGCCGACCTGATGCGCCGCAACCTGGACCGGCGGGTGGAGGCGCTGGTCAAGGTCAGCAGCCCGGAGCACCGGAGGTACCTCGCCCACCTGCTCGACCTGGCGTTCGAGGACACCACCACCGCCTGGACGCTGCACTCCGACGGCAAGTGGCTGCGCCACCGGGGCGAGACCGACCTCCAGCACCACCTGATCGCGAGTCGCCGCTGGCGGACCGTGGACGACGGTGCCGAGTGACGACGACGACCGGTGTGCTCAGGGAGGCCCGCGTGATCAGAGCGGCCGGCGCGGTCGTGTGGCGGGGCGAGGAGACCGATCCGGAGATCGCGCTCGTCCACCGGCCGGCGTACGACGACTGGAGCCTGCCCAAGGGCAAGCTCAGGCACGGCGAGCACGTGATCGCCGCGGCGCTGCGCGAGGTGCGGGAGGAGACCGGCCTCCGGGTCGTGCTCGGCCGCGCGCTCCCGCCCGTGCACTACCTGAAGGACGGCCGGCTCAAGCGGGTGGACTACTGGCTCGCCCGCGATCCCGGCGACGGGCGGGCGGCGGGCGGCGACGGCGAGGAGGTCGACGAGGTCGTCTGGCTGCCGATCGAGGAGGCGGCGCGGCGCCTCACCTACGACTGGGACAGGCGCCTGCTGCGGGCCGTCGGCGCCGCGCCCCTCACGACCACCCCGTTGATCTTCCTGCGGCACGCTCTGGCGGGCTCGCGGCAGGAGTGGCAGGGCGACGACGACCATCGCCCGCTGGACGAGCGGGGTCTCGCCCAGGCCGAGGTCCTGGCCACGGTGCTCGGGGCGTACCGGCCGGAGCGGCTCGTGAGCTCGCACAGCAGGCGCTGCACGCAGACGATCGGGCCGTACGCGGAACGGCACGGCCTGGAGGTGCGCGGGGAGAAGGCGCTGTCGGAGAGCGGCTACGACCCCCGGGAGGCGGAACGGCTGGTGCGCGATTCGCTCGCCGCGGCGGAGGCGGCGGTGCTGTGCAGCCACGGCAAGGTGCTGCCCGCACTGCTGGGCACGGCGGGCGAGGCGCTGCACCGCACGCGGTCCGCCGACCTCGCCCTCGCCAAGGGGGGCTTCGCCGTCCTCCACCACACGGCCGGCCGGGCGGTCACGCTGGAGCGCTACGTCACCTGACCGGCCGGCGGATCACCCGGTGACGGAGGCCCAGACGGCGGGGAACTCCTCGTGGGCGCGGGCCGCCTCGGCGCTCTCGACGCCCGCGAGCACGCCGTAGGTGAAGGTGTCCTCCCCGGCCTCCCTCGCCCGGCCGGCCTCCTCCAGGAGCGTGTCCTGGGCGACCACGCCGTCCTGGTGGCGGCCGAGCACCTTCTGCACCTCCTTGGCCCGTTTGGCCGGCCCGGACAGGCCGGCCGCCTCCGCGGTGTAGCGGGCGCGCTTGGCGGCCTTGCGCACCTCGTGCATGGCCGTCTCGCGCTCCTCGCCCTCCTCCGCCCGGCGGGCCGCGTCGTAGGCGTCGGCCACCCGCCGCCAGTTCCGGTCCACGATCTTCGGCAGCGCCTTGCCCGCGTCCTTGCCCGCCGCCGCCGTCAGCGGCGGGTCGGCCGCCAGCGCGTCGAGGGCGTCGAGCAGCGCGAAGTAACGCTCGCCGCCGAGCGCGGCCCGGATGCGGTCGTACGCATCGTGTTCCCTGGCGAGCAGGTCGTCGCCCAGCCTGCGGCGCGCCTCGCCGGTGACGAGCCGGGGATCGAGCGCGTCGAGTCGGGCGGCGAAGCGCGCCCGGATGACCTCCAGGTCGCGGGCCTCGCCCAGCACCTCGCCGAGCCACTTCAGCTCCTCCTGCACGGATTCGGTCTCCACGACGATCCGCTTGAACGCCTTGAGCGCGCTGCGCAGCCGGCGGCAGGCCACCCGGGCCTGGTGCACGGCGTCCTCCCCGGCGAGCCGTACGCGCGGGTCCTGGGCGGCGAGCGCGGCGACCTGGGCGCGGAGGTATCCGACGACGACCTCGCCGACGGAGCCCGGCTCGGGCCGGGTGGCCGGGCGCGGCGCGGGCAGGCGGTCGCCGAGGACCCGGGCGAGCTTGCTCCCGCTGGCGGCGGGGACGGCGCCCGCCTTGCGCAGCCGCTTGCCCACCTTCTTGAGGATCTCGGAGTCGCCCTCCTTGATCTCGGCCTCGACCTCCCGCCAGCGCCGCACCACCGGCTCGTCGCCGAGGACGGTGCCCTTGACCTGGTCGTCGGCGACCTCCACGAGCGGAGTGTCCTCGGGTCCGAGCAGCAGCGCGATGGAACGGCGGGTCTCCAACTGGGCCACCGGCGCCAGCGGGGCGCCCCGCGTGTACGCGAGGACGAGGCTCGCCAGCTCGGCGGGGACGGTCTTCGCGCTGCGCGTGAGCGGCCGGGTGATCTCCTCGCGGGCGCCCGCGGCCTTGGGCAGCTTGAGGTGCCAGCCCTCGTCGTCCCCGCCGCGCCGGCGCCGCAGCGTGACGCCCCGGGCGGCCAGGCGCAGGTCGGCGGTGTCGAAGTAGACCGCGGTCAGGCGGTGTGACAGCGGCTCCGCCACCCGCGCGCACCCCGGCACTCCGCCCAGGTCGGGCAGGGTGAAGTCGTCCTGGACGTCGAACTTGTCCTCGATCTCAAGCGCCACCGTTCCCCCAAGTTCCTCCCGGTCGGGCCGTCATAGTGCCACGCCAAAATGAACAGCTTTACCCGCTTCGCTCGTCGGGGCGCCCCTCCGGATCGCTCGGGTGTGGCCTCACGAGTGGGCGACGGCGAAGATGCGGCGGAAGGGGAAGGGGGTGCCGTACGGACGGGGCGGGTAGGCCTCCCGCAGGGCGCGCGCGCAGTCGGCGAGGAAGGCGGCGTGCCGCTCGGGCGGCAGCCGGTCGAGCATCGGCCGCAGCGCCGTGCCCTTGATCCAGTTCAGCACCGGGTCCTCCCCCGGCAGGACGTGGACATAGGTGGTCTCCCAGGCGTCCACCGTGAGGCCGAGACCGGCGAGCAGGTCGACGTACTCCTCGGGATCCCCCACCGTCGCGCCACGCGGCACGTCGCCCAGCTCCGCCCGCCAGGTCGTACGGCACAGCTCGCGCACGACGGCGTGGCTCGGCGCGTCGAAGTTGCCGGGCATCTGGAAGGCGAGCCACCCTTCCTCGGCGAGCCAGCCCCTCCACCGGGCCAGCAGGTCGCGGCGCTCGGGGAGCCACTGCAGGAGCGCGTTCGAGACGATCACGTCGACCGGCCGCGACGGACGCCAGTCCCGTACGTCGGCCACCTCGAAGTCGGGGCCCGGCGGCGCTTTGGCGATCATGGCGGGTGAGGCGTCCACGCCGTGGACCCGGGCGCCGGGCCAGCGAGCGAGGAGCGTCGCGGTGAGCTCCCCGGTGCCGCAGCCGAGGTCGACGACGTACTCGGGCGACCGGGCGCCCACCCGGCCGACGAGCTCGTGAAAGGGCCTTCCGCGTTCGGCCGCGTAACGCTCGTAGACCTCCGGGTCCCAGATGTCCGCAGGCATGCCCACCTCCCAATATCTTGATGTCAAGATAACTCGATATCGCGTGAGATATCTCGATGTCAAGAAAAGCTAGACTCGGCCCATGACCTTCTCGAGGCCCGCCGAGGACGAGGTGGACCGGCTGGTCGCGGCCTGGAAGCAGGAGCGCCCGGACCTGGACGTGGCACCGCTTGAGGTGCTCAGCCGGGTCTCCCGCCTGAGCCGGCATCTTGAGCGTGAGCGCCGGGCCGCCTTCGCCTCCCACGACATCGAGTCGTGGGAGTTCGACGTGCTGACGGCGCTGCGCCGCTCCGGCGAGCCGTACGAGCTGAGCCCGGGCGCGCTGCTGCGCGCCACCCTGGTGACGTCGGGCACCATGACGAACCGCATCGACCGGCTCGCCGCCGCCGGGCTGGTCACCCGGCGCCCCGATCCCGAGGACCGGCGCGGCGTGCTGGTGCGGCTCACCCGCGCCGGCATGGACCGGGTGGACGCCGCCTTCGCCGACCTGCTGCGGCGGGAACGCGAACTGCTGGCCGGCCTCGACCAGCACGAGCAGCAGGCCCTCGCCCGGCTGCTGCGCACGCTCCTCGTGCCCTTCGACGCCCCCTCCGACGCGCTCGACAACGGGCTCCGGTAGGCGGCACCGTTCCTCTCGGTGCCGACACGGCAATCTCGGACGGGTCTTCAGCGATCACCGGTTTCGTCACCCAGTGTGATGTTCGTCACATCAATTACTGGACCGGTCCATCACCGAGCGTGATCAGCGAGCGGATCCACCCGTCATGATCAGCGGAAACGACCACGCCAGAGCCCTTCGGACACCGGCGCGACGCCGGGGCGCCCGCAATCTGGTCACCTGAAATACCCCCTTTCCCAGCATTCTCTCAGATACCTTTCAATTTCGTTCCTTTACTGACGCTTGGGGCGCAGGTGACGCCTCACGACAGACCAGGGAGTTTCTCTTGAAGCGCACGCTCGCTCTCGGTGGCGTCGCGGCAGGCCTGTTGGCCTCCGCCGCCGTCGCCGCCCCCGCCGCTCATGCCGGCTCCGACCATCGCGCCGCCACCCTCGCCGGGACCAACCTTGCCGCCAAGGAAGTCGCGGCGTTCTGGTACGGCGAGAACAAGGCGAACCTGATCAACGCCACGCCGTACGGCGTGGAGACCAAGGTCGTCGCCAAGCACGTGTCCAAGGGCGGGCCGTCCGCGGACAGCAAGCCCGGCGTCGTGCCGGCGATCGGCGACGAGAAGAAGTCGACGTCGAAGTCGAAGAACGTGAACCTGCCCAAGACCACGGGCAAGGTGTTCTTCATCGGCGCCGACCACAGGCCGCACTGGTGCACCGCGACCTCGGTGCAGTCGTCGTACCACAACCTGGTCGCCACGGCCGGGCACTGCGTGTACGACACCGAGTCGAACCGGGCCACGCTGGACCGCTGGGTGTTCGTCCCGGGTTACTACCAGGGCAAGACCCCGTGGGGCATCTACGTCGGCAAGACGGCCTACACCCACTACGACTACGACGTGTACGAGGACGGCGACCGCGACTACGCGTTCGTCACCGTGTACAACGGCGTGCTGCCCACCGTGGTCGAGGACGGCTACGGCCACCACGGGCGCGACGACCACCACGGCCGTGACGACCACCACGGGCGCGACGACCACCGTGGGCGCGGGCACGACGACCGCACCCTGGTCCGCCAGATCAGCGTCCGCGAGTTCCAGGCCAAGAACAAGGGCAAGGACCTCACGGGCAACGGCCCCTGGGCCCAGGGCACGAGTGTCGTGACCAAGGACATCAGCGGCCGCGAGTACGACAGCCGGCGCGACTGGTACATCAGCGAGGACGGCAAGACCCTGTACTTCCGCAAGGAGGTGCGCGGTCGTGACGACCACCACGGTGACGACCACCACGGGCACGGCCAGTACGGCGACCGTGACGTGGCCGGCTTCGGCCAGGGCCACCACCAGTCCCCCTCGCCGAGCCCGTCGCCGAGCGCCTCGCCGAGCACCTCGCCCAGCGCGACGCCTTCGGCCTCCCCGTCCCCGACGCCCACCCCCAGCTGGCCCGGGCACCGGGAGTACCGCTACTTCAAGCGGACCTTCTACGTGAAGAGCCTGCGGGGCGGCGGTCACGGCCCGCTGATCGTTCTGAAGGACGTCGGCCGCCTCGGCGACAACGTCGGTGGTCAGGGCCTGGCCTACAACCAGAAGATCGGCAGCTCGGTCTTCGTCTTCGGCTACCCGAGCGGATACCACCCCGACGGCAACAACGCCTTCTCGGGTGCGACCCTCAAGTGGAGCTACGGCAAGACCTTCGCCGCCTCGGCCGCCGCGGTCAAGGGCGAGGAGCTGGTCGGCGTCAAGTCCTCCTTCACGGGTGAGGGCGCCATCGGTTCGTCCTGGCTGCTGCAGTACAAGAGCGCCCGTCGCCTCGGTTACCTGAACGGTGTGACCATCGGCCTCGCCGACACCGACAAGAACGACCGGATCGACACCAGCGTCTCCCCGTACTTCGACGGTGAGACCTACGGCGTCTACAAGGCCGCGGCCGGCAACTGGTCCGGCAAGATCGTCTGATCTGTCCCAGACTGATCCCGAAAGGGCCCGGCATCCAGCCGGGCCCTTTTCGTGTTTCCGGCTGCTCGCCGCTGCTCTGTGCTCGCCCCTGGCGGCCGTACGCGCCCTTCCCCCCGTGTGAACACCCCCTCGGGGCTCGTCTCCACTCAGCGGCGCCGCCCATCCCCTCCGGGACGGTCCGAGCCTCGTCCGGACCCCGGCATCACCGCGACGGGAAACTCAGACGTGATCACCATGCTTTCTGGTTTCGTCTCTTTGGTGTGATTTAGGTCACATTCAGAGCGCATAATGGATCTTGCGAGCAACGCCGGGCGCGGCCGAAGATTCACGCCCCCAACAGGAGAAACACAGCAAATTCTCAGAAACGGCCCGACGGCACTCCGAGGCTCAACATCACGGAGTGCGACCGTGCGCTCACCCAAAGGCCGTTGATCCTCCTCATTTCTCTTATAACTTTGCTTATCAGTCCTTTACTGACGCATGGGGCGCAGGTGGCGCCCCACGACAGACCAAGGGAGAACCCCTCTTGAAGCGCACCCTCACCCTCGGTGGCATGGCGGCCGGCCTGCTGGCCTCCGCCGTTGTCGCCTCCCCGGCCGCCCACGCCGGGAACGACGTCTCCCACGACACGCTGGCCAGCAGCAACCTGGCAGCCAAGCAGATCGCGGCGTTCTGGTACGGCGAGAACAAGGCCAACCTCGTCAACGCCAAGCCGTACGGCGTGGAGACCAAGGTCTCCGCGAAGCACGTGTCCAAGGGCGGGCCGTCCGCGGACAGCAAGCCCGGCGTCGTGCCGGCGATCGGCGACGAGAAGAAGTCGTCCTCGAAGTCGAAGAACGTGAACCTGCCCAAGACCACGGGCAAGGTGTTCTTCATCGGCGCCGACCACAAGCCGCACTGGTGCTCGGCCACCTCGGTCCAGTCGAAGTACCACAACCTGGTCGCCACGGCCGGGCACTGCGTGTACGACACGCAGTCGAACAAGGCCACGCTCGACCGCTGGGTGTTCGTCCCGGGTTACTACCAGGGCAAGACCCCGTGGGGCATCTACGTCGGCAAGACCGCCTACACGCACTACGACTACGACGTGTACGAGGACGGCGACCGCGACTACGCGTTCGTCACCGTGTACAACGGCGTGCTCCCGACGGTCACCTCCGACGGCAAGAAGTACGAGTCGGCCGCGTACGAGACCTACGGCCAGGCTGCCTGGGCCCTGCGCAAGCTGAAGGCGCACTCGGGCTACTCCGGCCTCAAGGTCGAGTCCGTCGTGGACTACGCCCACAAGGTGGCCCTGGGCACCTCGGGCTCGAAGAAGGTCGCGGCCAGCGTCGCCCAGATCGCGGTGGACCCGAAGACCAACGACTCGGCTCGCGCGACCCTGGAGAACTGGGCCAAGGGCCACATCGGCGAGTCCACCTACGACGACAAGACGTGGGGCGCCGTGGTCAAGGAGGCCCGGAGGCACCACTACTACCGCCTCGGCTGGAACTCCAGCGACGCCACGAAGCAGACCGTCTACACCTTCGAGAAGGACGGCAAGAAGTACCAGGCCACCTTCTGGGGCAACTTCGACGTCGACTACAAGGTCACCGGCAAGACGGCGTCGGTCGGCCTCAAGGACGTCGGCCGCCTCGGCGACAACGTCGGTGGCCAGGGCCTCGCCTACAACCAGAAGATCGGCCAGCCGGTCTTCGTGTTCGGCTACCCGAGCGGGTCGCACCCGGACGGCAACAACGCCTTCTCCGGCAAGACCCTCAAGTGGAGCTACGGCAAGACCTTCGCCGCGACCGCTCCGGCGATCAAGGCCGAGGAGCTGCAGGGCGTCAAGTCCTCCTTCACCGGTGAGGGCGCACTCGGCTCGTCCTGGCTGCTCAAGTACAACAACAGCCGTCGCCTCGGCTACCTGAACGGCGTGACCATCGGTGTCTCCGACACCGACGGCAACGACCGCTACGACACCTCCGTCTCCCCGTACTTCGACGGCGAGACCTACGGCGTCTACAAGGCGGCCGCCAACGTGTGGTCCGGCAAGATCGTCTAATCTCCGTACGCCTGACGAGAAGGGCCCGGCTTCATGCCGGGCCCTTTTCCGTCGTCCCGGTCACCCGGACAGCCCCTCCCGGGCGGCTCGGCTCACCGTCTCCGACGTCATCCGTCTTCTGAAGGGAGTCCCGTGGCATCCATCAAGGACATCGTCTTCGACAGCCCTCATCCGGCTTCGACCGCCCGATTCTGGGCGCAGGTCCTGGACGGCTACGAGATCGCGCCGTACGACGAGGAGGAGCTGGCCCGGCTGCGCTCCATGGGCATCAACGACCCGGAGGACGACCCCACGGTCCTGCTCGTCCACACCGCCGGCAGACTGCCCCGCATCTTCTTCCAGCTCGTGCCGGAGAGCAAGCGGGTCAAGAACCGGGTTCATCTCGACCTGGGCACCACCGACGCGGTCGCAGAGGTCGAGCGGCTCTGCGCGCTGGGGGCGACGGTTCAGGCCGAGCGTGAGGACTGGATCACGATGCAGGATCCCGACGGCAACGAGTTCTGCCTCATGCGTTCGTGAGCGGAACCACGTCCCGGCCATGAGCGGCGGGCCGGCCCCGTGAGCATGGGCCGGTGAGCACGGCGCTGTGAGAACGGAAAAAGGGCCCGGCTGGATGCCGGGCCCCTTCTCGATCAGTCTTGGGCAGATCAGACGATCTTGCCGGACCACTTGCTGGCAGCGGCCTTGTAGACGCCGTAGGTCTCGCCGTCGAAGTACGGGGAGACGGAGGTGTCGTAGCGGTCGTTGCTGTCGGTGTCGGAGACACCGATGGTCACGCCGTTCAGGTAGCCGAGGCGACGGCTGTTGTTGTACTTGAGCAGCCACGCCGAGCCGAGCGAGCCCTCACCGGTGAAGGAGGACTTGACGCCCTGCAACTCCTCGGCCTTGATCGCCGAAGCGGTCGCGGCGAAGGTCTTGCCGTACGTCCACTTGAGCGTGTGGCCGGAGAAGGCGTAGTTGCCGTCCGGGTGCGACCCGCTCGGGTAGCCGAACACGAAGACCGGCTGGCCGATCTTCTGGTTGTAGGCCAGACCCTGACCACCGACGTTGTCGCCGAGGCGGCCGACGTCCGACAGGCCGATCCACAGCACCTTGCCGGTGACCTTGTAGTCGGTGTCGAAGTTGCCCCAGAAGGTGGCCTTGTACTTCTTGCGGTCCTTCTCGAAGACGTAGGTCGTCTGCTTCGTGGCGTCGTTCGAGTTCCAGCCGGTGTTGGCCCACCCGAAGGTCTGGGTGACCACGGAGCCCCACGTGTTGTCCGTGTAGGTGGACGTGCCGAGGTGACCCTTGGCCCAGTTCTCCAGGGTGGTCCGAGCCGTGTTGATCGTGGCCGGGTTGACCGCGAGCTGGGCGACGCTGGCCGCGACCTTCTGCGAGCCCGGGGTGCCCAGGGCCACCTTGTGGGCCCAGTCCACGACCGGGGTGATCTTCAGGTCGGACGCACCGGACGCCTTGGCGTCCTGGAGGTCCTTGACCTTCTTCTGCGCGTCCATGGGGGTCTCGAAGGTGCCCCAGTCCTTGCCCGCGTCGCTGTGCGCGCCGGACAGGTGAGCACGGTCGACCTTGACGCCGTTGTACACGGTGACGAACGCGTAGTCGCGGTCGCCGTCCTCGTACACGTCGTAGTCGTAGTGGGTGTAGGCGGTCTTACCGACGTAGATGCCCCACGGGGTCTTGCCCTGGTAGTAACCCGGGACGAACACCCACTTGTCGAGGGTGGCCTTGTTCGACTCGGTGTCGTAGACGCAGTGACCCGCGGTCCCGACCAGGTTGTGGTAGGCCGACTGCACCGAGGTCGCGGTGCACCAGTGCGGCTTGCCGTCGCCGCCGATGAAGAACACCTTGCCCGTGGTCTTGGGCAGGTTCACGTTCTTCGACTTCGCGGCCGACTTCTTCTCGTCGCCGATCGCCGGCACCACGCCGGGCTTGCTGTCGGCCGCCGGCCCGCCCTTGGACACGTGCTTGGCGACGACCTTGGTCTCCACGCCGTACGGCGTGGCGTTGATCAGGTTGGCCGCGTTCTCGCCGTACCAGAACGCCGCGACCTGCTGGGCGGCAAGGTTGGTCTTGGCCAGCGAGTCGGCGGCGACATCGTTCCCGGCGTGAGCGGCCGGGGAGGCGACAACGGCGGTGGCCAGCAGACCGGCCGCCATGCCACCCAGAGCAAGCGTGCGCTTCATGGAAAATCTCCCTGGTCTGTCGTGAGGCGTCACTTGCGCCCCATGCGTCAGTGAAGGAACGAGGAGAAAGTTATACGAAGAAAGGAGGGAAAAAGTGGTAATCCTGCAGCGCAATTAGCCGGCAAGCGCGACAAACGTGGCGCCGTGTCAGCGCGGTTCCTGAATGTCAGCCGTGTTTGCGCTGATCATGTGGGACCTGACGGGATGGTTGTCAGCCAGTGGGTCAGGAGACGATGTGACGAAGGTCACATCCAAGGGATGGAACCCATACCCGTCGTGAATACGTCCGAGTGGCCCCGCGGACCGTACACGGCGCGGCGGTGACCGTCACAAGGCAGCGGCGCGCGGCCCTCCCGGGCCACGCGCCGCCTTGTCCCGCGTCCTGGTGTGATGTGAGCCCTGTGGCCGGTCTCCGTGCCCTGGGCGCGCAGCCGCCGAGACGGGGGTCACTGGCCTTCGAGGCGTTCGGCGAGCTCCATCCATTCGAGCTCGACCGTCTCCTTCTGCGCGCCGACCTCGCGAAGGTCCGCGTCGAGAGCGGCCAGGCGGGTGAAGTCGCCGGCGGCCCCGGCCATGTCGGCGTGCAGCGCCGCCTCCCGCTCGCCGAGCTTGTCGAGCTGCCGCTCCAGCCGGTTGAGCTCCTTGCGCAGCTCCCGCAGTTCCTTGGCCGAAAGCCCGGCCGTGGCCGCCTGGTCCGCGCCCTGCCCGTCCCCGACCTGCCTCTGCTCCGCCGGTACGGCGGCCGGAGCGGCCGACGACGCCGCGGCGCGGGCGGACAGCGCGGTCCCCGAGGCCCGGCGCTCCAGGTATTCGTCCACGCCACCGGGGAGCATGGAGAGCCTGCCGTCCCCGAGCAGGGCCACACAGCGGTCGGCCACCCGCTCCAGGAAGTAGCGGTCGTGGCTGACCACGACCAGCGTGCCGGCCCAGCCGTCGAGCAGGTCCTCCAGCTCGGTGAGGGTCTCGATGTCGAGGTCGTTGGTCGGCTCGTCGAGCAGGAGCACGTTCGGCTCGTCCATGATCAGCCGAAGGAGCTGGAGCCGCCGCCGCTCACCGCCGGACAGGTCGCCGACGACCTTCCACTGCGCCTCGCCCCGGAAGCCGAGGCGTTCGAGCAGCTGGGAGGCCGACCATTCCTTCTTGCCTACCTGGACGTACTTGCGCACCTCCTCGACCGTCTCCAGCACCCGCCGCGACGGATCGAGGTCGTGCAGCTCCTGCGACAGATGCGCGAGCCGTACGGTCCTGCCCCGCACGACCCGGCCGCTGTCCTCGGTGACCGTGCCCGACAACAGGCGCAGCACCGACGACTTGCCCGAGCCGTTGACCCCGATCAGCCCGATACGGTCGCCCGGACCGAACTGGTACGTGCTGTGGTCGAGCACGAGCGGCCCGGCGCCGGGGCCGCCGGCGTGGAGCGTCACGTCCTCCAGGTCGAAGACCGTCTTGCCCAGCCGCGCCGAGGCGAAGTTGAGCAGCTCGACCGTCTCACGCGGCGGCGGCTCGTTCGCGATCAGCGCCTCGGCGGCGTTGATCCGGAACTTCGGCTTGGACGTGCGCGCCGGCGGGCCGCGCCGCAGCCAGGCGATCTCCTTGCGCATGAGGTTCTGCCTGCGCTCCTCGGCCGCCTGGGCGAGCCGGGCGCGCTCGGCCTTGGCGAGGACGTAGGCGGCGTAGCCGCCCTCGTACCGCTCGACCGTGCCGTCCACGACCTCCCAGGTCCGGGTGGCCACCGCGTCGAGGAACCACCGGTCGTGCGTGACGACCAGCAACGCCGACCTGCGCCGGGACAGGTGCCCGGCCAGCCAGGCGATGGCCTCGATGTCCAGGTGGTTCGTCGGCTCGTCGAGGACGATCAGGTCGTGCTCGCCGATCAGCAGCCTGGCCAGTGCGGTACGGCGGCGCTCGCCACCGGACAGGGCGCCGGCCGGGGACGCCAGGTCGACGTCACCGAGCAGCCGGGCGAGGATCTCCCGAATCGCCGCGTCGCCGGCCCATTCGTGCTCGGCCCGCCCGGCCAGGACGATGTCCTTCACCGGCATGTCCGGGTCGAACTCGTCGCGCTGGGAGAGCATGCCCACCCGCAGGTTGCGCGTGTGCGTCACGCGCCCGCTGTCGGGCCGCAGCGTGCCGGAGATGATGGAGATGAGCGTGGTCTTGCCACCGCCGTTGCGGCCCACGACGCCGATCCGGTCGCCCTGCTCGATGCCGAGGGAGACATCGGCCAGCAGGGGCTTGAGACCGAAGGCGTGGGAGACCGACTCCAGATTGACCAGGTTCATCGTCCGACAAGCCTATCCGCCCCGCGACCCTCGAACCTATTCGGCGAGCATGCGGGCCTCAGCCCACGACCACGGCTCCGGGGACCGGGCCGGTGGCCGTGACGGCGGCCCGGCAGCCCTCGGCGTTCTTGAGCCCGGCGGCGATCTCCGCGGCGTGCGTCTCCGACGCGGCGAGGAACGCGCAGGTCGGGCCCGACCCCGAGACGAGCGAGCCCAGGGCGCCCAACTCGGCGCCGGCGTGCAGCGTGTGCGCGAGCGACGGCCGCAGGGACAGCGCCGCCGGCTGCAGGTCGTTGGTCAGCGCCCGGCCGAGGGCCGCGGCGTCCCCCTCCCGCAGCGCGGCCAGCAGGGGTTCGCTCGCCACCGGAAGGCCGGGGTCCGTCCCGGCCTCCTCGCGCAGGCGGTCGCACTCGCCGTAGACCCGGGGGGTGGACAGGCCGCCGTCGGCGAGCGTGAAGACCCAGTGGAAGGCGCCCGACGTCTCCAGGCGCGACAGCCGCTCGCCCCGGCCGGTGCCCACGGCCGTGCCGCCGAGCAGGGCGAACGGCACGTCGCTGCCGACGTCGGCGGCGATCTCCATGAGGTCCTCAACCGGCAGGCCGAGGCCCCACAGCTCGTTGCAGGCCACCAGGGCGGCGGCCGCGTCGGCGCTGCCTCCCGCCATGCCGCCCGCGACCGGGATCGACTTGCGGATCAGCAGATCGGCCCGGTAGGAGCGACCGGCGTGGCCGGCCAGCGCGCGGGCCGCCCGTACGGCCAGGTTGTCGTCGTTCGCGGGGACCTCGCCCGCCGACTCCCCCTCGATCCGCACGGTCAGCGGCGGCACGGCCGCCGACACGTCGCCGGGCTCGGCGGCCGTGACCTCGTCGAAGATCGACACGGCGTGGAAGACGTTCACCAGGTCGTGGTAACCGTCCTCGCGCAGCGGCCCGACCGCGAGTTGCAGGTTGACCTTCGCGGGCACGCGTACGGTGATCGCGCTCATCGGGCCGCCGCCCGCGGGACGTCCTGGCGGCCGGCCCTGCGGGCGGCCTGCGGGTTCGCTCCAGACATGGGACCCGAGCCTAACGTGGTCCCGTTCTCCGTCCAGCCAAGAGAAGCTCATAAACGAGGGCGAAAGCCGTACACGTCCCGGTACGGTGACCTCAGATCCGCCCCCGTGCCGGCCTCCCGTGACGCCCTCCCGTCATGCCCGTCCCCGGCACCGCCCCCTGGGAGCCCTGATCGATTCCGACGCCGTCACCCCCCTTTCACCGAGCGACCCGAGCGCGATCGGCGACTACCGGCTGGTGGGCCGGATCGGCTCGGGCGGCATGGGCACGGTCTACATGGGCGTCTCCCCGGAGGGGCGGCACGTCGCGGTCAAGGTGATCCGGGCCGGCCGCTCGGGCGACCCCGGCTTCACGGCGCGGTTCGCCTCCGAGGTCGAGCACGCCCGCGCCGTCGCGTCGTTCTGCACCGCCCAGGTCCTCGGTCACGGCGAGACGCCGGACGGACGGCCGTACATGGTCACCGAGTACATTCCCGGCACGCCGCTCGACCGGCACATCGCGACGGACGGCCCGCTGGAACCGGGGACGCTGCACGGCGTCGCGTTCGGCGTGGCGGCGGCGCTGACCGCGATCCACGCGGCCGGGCTGGTCCACCGGGACCTCAAGCCCTCGAACGTGATCCTGTCGATGTCCGGGCCCCGTGTGATCGACTTCGGGATCTCGCGGGCCGTGGACGCCACCCACGGCCACACGGGGACCGACGAACTGGTCGGCACCCCCGGCTGGTGGGCGCCCGAGCAGCTCCGGGGCCTCCCGGTCACCCCCGCCGCCGACGTCTTCACCTGGGGCTGCCTGGTGGCGTACGCCGCGGGCGGGCGCCACCCCTTCGGGGAGGGCGACCCGATGGTCCTCGCCCACCGCCTGCTGGAGAGCGCGCCCGATCTCGGTACGCTGCCCGCGCCGCTGGACCGCCTGGTCCGCCGGGCGCTCGACCGGGAGCCGCGTAACCGGCCCACGTCTCAGGAACTGCTGCTGGACCTCGTCGGCAGCCGGCCCGACCCGACGACCCAGGTGATCGAGGGCCCGTGGGACGCGCCGTCACCCCATCCGTCCGGGCCGCGCCCGCGGCGGAGGACCGGGAGACTGCTCGCGCTGGTCGCCTCCGCCGTGGCTCTCGCCATCGTCGCGGGACTCGCGGTGGGGCTGCTCACCTCCCGCTCCGGCGGCGCTCCGCCCGCCGCCCGGGCGAGCGACGTGGGCCGCCGCATCGAGATCGGGGACGTCCAGGTCGTCGTCGAACCCCCGGCCTGCCACGCCCCGACGGGCTCCGGCGCGGTCGACGGTGGCGCGGCGCGAGCCGACGTGGTCAGAGCGAGCGTGGCCGGCGGTGACGTGGTCAGGGACGGCCTGGTGTGCAGAATCGACTGGATCATGCTCAACATGGGCGGCGCTGACGCCGAACCGGCCGGCCCGCCCGACCTTCTCGACGACCGGAACGTGCCGCACCACCCCCGTGCCTCCCACCCCGCGCCCGGCAGGCTCGCACCGGGGGCGATGGTCACGCTCAGCGCCGAGTACGCCCTGCCTTCCGGCCGTACGGCCGCCCGCCTCGACGGCTCGTTCGTGGCCCACGCGCCGGCCGTCCACGTGCGTCTTCCCCCGCCCGGGGACGCGTACGGGAAGGTGCCCGGGGAGGCGCCCCGGCGCGCCGCGCCGGAACCGGCCCCCGCGAGCCCGTCCCCCGGGAGTCCCACCGCCGGGAGTCCTGCCCCCGGAAGTCCTACTACCGGGAGTCCTGCCCCCGGAGGGACGCCGGACGCCGCCCGGGAGGCGAGCGGCGCGGCGACGGTGACGCCCCCGGGCGACGCCGGAGGCGGCGACTGCGCGGGGGCCGGCGCGGCCGACTTCGACGGGGACGGCTTCGACGACGCGGTGGTCACCGACCCGCTGGCCCCGAGCCCGGACAGCACGGCGGTGGGATCCGGCCGCGTGTTCCTCCTTCGCGGCGGGCCTCCGTCGAAGCCGGCGCCCGTGGTCACCGCGTTCGACGCCGCCGCCCCCGGCTGGACGGCCCGCGCCGCGCACATCGACGGCGACCGGTGCCTGGATCTCGTGGTCTCGACCCCGTACGCGTACGGGGGCGCGGGGCAGGTGCAGGCACACGGGGCGGGGGTGGCGTACGTCTACTGGGGCGGGCGCGGCTTCGGCACGCCCGGCGCGCCCCGGACCGAGCTGCGCGCCCCCGAGGCCAGGACCGACGCCCATTTCGGCTGGTCGCTCGCCGTGAGCGACACGTCTCCCGGCAGCGGGCACTCCGACGGTCTCACCACCCCGGCCCCCGCGAACACCGGCACGGGCACGGGCACGACCGATGGCGGCACCGGGACGGCCGCGCAGGGGGTGGTCGTGGTCGGCGCGCCGCACGAGGACGCCGACGGCGAGGTCGACTCCGGAGCCGTCTACGTATATCGGTTCACCGGCCGCAGCCCCGGCACGCCCCAGCGCGTCACGCAGGACTCGCCCGGCGTGCCGGGAGGGTCCCAGCCGGGCGACATGTTCGGCTGGTCGCTCGCCCTCGGGCGGCTGGGCGGCGCAGCCGGGCCGCTCGACCTCGCCGTGGGCGCGCCGTTCGAGGACCAGGAGGAGAACGGCCAGGCGGACACCGGCGCCGTCACGGTGATCTACGACGTGGCGACCCGGCCGTGGGCCTACCAGGGCGCCGGGTGGAGCGTCTCCGGCCTCACCACCGACCTGCCGTCCCATCCCGGCGACCGCCTCGGCTACTCCCTGGCGTACGGCGCGGGGTACCTGGCGGTGGGCGCCCCCGGGGCCGATCCCTACGACACCCGTGACGCCGGGGCCGTGCTGCTCCTCCAGGCCGCCGGTCCCGGGCCGCGATTCGTCCGGCTGCTGGGCGCGCAGGCTGAGGCGGGCGAACGGGGGCGGTTCGGCTTCTCCCTGGCGCTGGCCGGGCCGTCCCTGCTCGCCGGGGCCCCCGGGCAGGCGCTGCCGGGCGTGCCGGAGGCGGGGGCGGTCCACGTGATCGGGCTCACCGGCCCGCCCGGCCGCGCCGTGCTCCGGGAGGACAGTCCCGCGCCGTACGACCATCTGGGGTGGAGCGTGAGCGGCACGGCGGACGGCCGCGTGCTGGCCGGGGCCCCGGACGGCGGCGTGACGGGCGCGGTGATCTATACGACGGTCTCCCGCGCCGGGGCGTCACCCGGCTTCGAAACCTCTCCCGGATCTGGAGGGCGGACGGTGCTCCCCGGGCCGGACGGCGCGGACACTCTCGACTTCGGCGCCGCCGTCGCGGGCTGAACGCCGCCTCCGCGGCCTCAGAGGATGCCGCGGTCGCCGAAGGCCTTGGTCACCGCGCTCGCCGCGCTCGCGCCGTACAGGCGGCGTGCCGCGGTGACGGTCGCCTCCGCGGCGGCCTTGAACGTGGTGTCGGGGGCGAAGGCGAACTGCGCCTCGATGATCAGCGTGCTCGCCTTGCGGTCGCCGAGGGCGCGGCGGATGTCCCACAGCGCGCGGGACCAGATCTCGCCGTCGGCGTGCACCTCGCCCCTGACGTCCTCGGGATAGTGCTTGGTCCCGTCCAGGCGGCGCAGGCAGTGCGGCGCCGAGGTGTAGCTCACCGAGTCCCAGTCGGCCACGCACGCCTCGTCCGTCCTGGTGGGTGTGCCGGTCGCCCAGCTGCTCACGGCCACGGCGAGGTAGTCGCCGAACGCCTCGCCGATCGCGCCGGACTCCAGGGTGGTGCCGAACCCGGGCACCTGGCCGTCCTGGACGCTGTGGCCGTACTCGTGGACGATCACCTCTGCGTCCTCGCCGTCGTCGACTCCGCCCTTGCCGAGCGTGATGTTGGCCTTGTCGTCGCGGAAGAAGGAGTTGTCGCCGCCGTACTGGCCGATGCGCAGCTCGATCTGCCGCTGATTCACCGGCCGCAGCGTGCCGCCGAAGCCGAGCGACTGGATGTAGTGCTGGGCGGTGGTCACCCAGTGGTAGCCCATGATCTGCTCGAACTGGTCCGCGTCGCGGTGGTAGGCCGGGAAGGCGCCGCCGGACACCTTCGCGGCGGGGCCGGTCGTGCTCTTCACCCGCACGTAGCGGCCGGTGAGCGTGCCGGAGCCGTCGAGGTCGGTGAGCGTGACCTGCGTGTACGCCGGTCCGAACTCGGGCAGGTCCGCGTCCTTGGCGTCGGTCAGATCCTGCAGGCCGAGCTGCTGCACGGGGTTGGGCGCGAAGACGGTCGCCGTGGCGGTGCCGGCGCCGGCATGCGCGGCGCCGGGCGTGAGAGCCGCACCGGCCACGGCGGCGGCGAGAGCACCGGCGAGGCCGGCGACCAGAGCGGGGAAGCGCTTGGGGGGCATGAATCCTCCGTAATCGGCACACGGATACGAGGAATCGTCGCCACATCCCCTCGTGATCACAAGAGCCGATGCCTGCCCGTAATGATCCAATTCGGTCGGGTTCATCCAAATCGGCCCGCTGTTCGGGAGTCCGGCGCCGGGCGGCGGAAGCGAGATCAGGGCCGGCCGGGGCGTACGCCCCTGTCGCCGAGAGGCTGCCCGGCGGGTCAGGGGGTGGTCGCGGGGCGGGAGGATCTGGCGGCGCGCTGCTCGGCGATGCGGGCGAAGTCCTCGACGCGCAGTTGCTCGCCACGGGCCGAGGGGTCGACTCCGGCCCCGACGAGCGCCTCCTCGGCGGCGGCGGGCGTGCCGGCCCAGGAGGCGAGCGCGGCGCGCAGCGTCTTGCGGCGCTGGGCGAAGGCCGCGTCGATAGCGGCGAAGACCTCCTCGCGGGTCGCCGTCGTCGCCGGCGGCTCGCGCCGTACGAGGGAGACCAGGCCGGAGTCGACGTTCGGCGCGGGCCAGAAGACGTTGCGGCCCACCGGGCCGGCCCGGCGCACGTCGGCGTACCAGGCGGCCTTCACCGAGGGCACTCCGTAGACGCGCGAGCCCGGAGCGGCGGCCAGGCGGTCGGCGACCTCCGCCTGCACCATCACCAGCCCGCGCCGCAGCGACGGCAGCACCCGCAGCAGGTGCAGCACGACCGGCACCGACACGTTGTACGGCAGGTTGGCCACCAGCACGGTCGGCTCGGCCGGGAGGTCGGCGGGGCCGACCTTGAGCGCGTCGGCGTGCACCACGGTCAGCCGGTCCGCCACCTCGGGGGCCCGCTGCGCGACCGTCAGCGGCAACTGCCCGGCCAGCACCGGGTCGATCTCCACGGCGACGACCTGGGCGACCTCCGGCAGCAGCGCCAGGGTGAGCGAGCCGAGCCCGGGGCCGATCTCGATCGCCACGTCCTGCGGGGCGACCTCGGCGACCCGGACGATCCGGCGGACCGTGCCGCCGTCGATCACGAAGTTCTGCCCCAGCTTCTTCGTCGGGCGGAGGTTCAGCTTCTCCGCCAGCACACGCACTTCGACCGGCCCGAGCAGACTCATGCCTCCAGTGTCGGGCATCCCCGCGCCGGCCCGGACCACCGACGGGCGCCGCCGGCCTGTGCCTCCCACCTGTGCCGCCGCCCGGGACCGACCAGCGGCAGCGACGACCGGCACTCAAGACCGGCGCCGATGACCGGGACCGGTCACCGGGGCCTTCACCAGGCGCCGAACGCCGCCTCTCCGTTGGCGGAGACCCGGGCCGCGAGATCGGCGACGTCCATGCCCTTGACCTCGGCGAGGCAGCGGAGCGTGAGCGGGATCAGGTAGGGCGCGTTGGGCTTGCCCCGGTGCGGCGTCGGCGGCAGGTAGGGCGCGTCGGTCTCGACCAGCACGAGCTCGGGCGGGGCCACCGCCGCCGCCTCGCGGAGATACCCGGCGTTCTTGTACGTCACCGGGCCGGAGAACGACATGTAGTAGCCGGCGTCCACGCACCGCTTGGCCATCTCGGCGTCCCCGGAGAAGCTGTGGAAGACGACCACGTCCGGGGCGCCCTGGTCGGCGAGCACGGCGAGCACGTCGTCGTGCGCGTCCCGGTCGTGGATCACCAGGGCCTTCCCGGTCCGCTTGGCGATCTCGATGTGCGCGCGGAAGCTCGCGTGCTGGTCCTCCTTCGAGGCCCAGTCGCGGTAGTAGTCGAGCCCGGTCTCCCCCACCGCCCGCACGTCCGGCCGCCGGGCGAGGTCCTCGATCTCGGCGAGGACCTCGGGCGTGGACGCGTGCGCCTCGTTGGGGTGGATGGCCACGGCGGCGTACACGTCGCGGTGCCCGGCGGCCACCGCGGCGTTCCAGCGCGAGGACGGCAGGTCGTACCCGACGGTCACCAGGCGGGTCACGCCGACCGCTCGCGCCTCGGCCACGATCGACTCGACGTTCGCCCCGGCCGCCTGGGCCGCCAGCGCGACCGGGTCGCCCGAGGACGCCTGCCGGTTGCCGACCATGATGTCGAGGTGGCAGTGGCTGTCGAACACCTCTGCGGGCAGCGCCTCGGGCGGCGCCGGACGCTCTCGCGACATGGTCAGGCGTTCTCCAGCCTCGGGAAGAGGATCTCTCCCTTGACGACCTGCGCCCCGGCGGGAAGCCCGCCCCAGGTGGCGACGTCGGCGATCCGCTGGTCCGCGAGCGCGCCGAGGTGGGGTTCCGCCCCGAGGGACGCCCACAGCTTGGCGCTCGTGCCCGGCATGACCGGGTGCAGCAGCACCGCGATCGCGCGCAGCGACTCGGCCGCCGTGTAGAGGATCGTGGCGAGCCGCGCCTGCCCCTCGGGCGACTCGTCCTTGGCGACCTTCCAGGGCGCCTGGTCGCTGAGGTAGCCGTTGACCTGCTTCACGAACTCGAAGATCGCGCCGATGCCGGCGGAGAAGTCCAGGTTGTCGCCGATCAGGGTGTCCGCCTGGGCCGCCGCGGCGGCCAGGCCGTCCGCGATCGCCTGCTCGGCGGGACCGGCGTCCGTCGCCTCGGGAAGCGTGCCTTCGAAGTACTTGCCGACCATCGCGGCCACCCGGGACGCCAGGTTGCCGAAGTCGTTGGCGAGTTCGGAGGTGTAGCGGGCGGAGAAGTCCTCCCAGGAGAACGAGCCGTCCTGGCCGAACGGGATCGCCCGCAGGAAGTAGTAGCGGTAGGCGTCCACGCCGAAGTGCTCGGTCAGCTCACGCGGCGAGATGCCGGTCAGGTTGGACTTGCTCATCTTCTCGCCGCCGACCATCAGCCAGCCGTTGGCGAAGACCCCGCGCGGCAGCGACAGGCCGTTCGCCATCAGCATGGCGGGCCAGATCACCGCGTGGAAGCGGAGGATGTCCTTGCCGACCAGGTGGATGTTCGCCGGCCAGGTGGCGTCGAACTTCTCCTGGTCCGAGCCGTACCCGACGGCCGTGGCGTAGTTGAGCAGGGCGTCGATCCACACGTAGATGACGTGCTTGGTGTCCCAGGGGATCGGGACGCCCCAGTCGAAGGTGGACCGCGAGATCGACAGGTCCTGCAGGCCCTGCTTCACGAACGACACGACCTCGTTGCGCGCCGAGGCGGGCCGGATGAAGTCGGGGTTGCGCTCGTAGAACTCCAGCAGCCGCTCGCCGTACGCGGAGAGCCGGAAGAAGTAGTTCTCCTCCTTCAGCCACTCCACCGGGCGCTTGTGGATCGGGCACAGGTCGCCCTCCAGCAGGTCGCCGGGCGACTTGTACTCCTCGCACGCGACGCAGTACGGCCCTTCGTAGCCGCCCTTGTAGATCTCGCCCTTCTCGTACAGGTCCTGCACGAACTCCTGCACGCGGTCGGTGTGGCGCGGCTCGGTCGTACGGATGAAGTCGTCGTTGGCGATCTGGAGGTGCTCCCAGAGCGGCTTCCAGGCGTCCTCGACGAGCTTGTCGCACCACTCCTGGGGTGTGACGCCGTTCGCCTCGGCCGTGCGCATGACCTTCTGACCGTGCTCGTCCGTGCCGGTGAGGTACCACACCTTCTCGCCGCGCTGGCGGTGCCAGCGGGTGAGCACGTCGCCCGCGACGGTCGTGTAGGCGTGGCCCAGGTGCGGGGCGTCGTTGACGTAGTAGATCGGCGTCGTCACGTAGTACGCCGACTCCCCGGATGCTGTCGTTCCTGTAGCCGCCATGCGCAAATCCTATCGGTCCGCGACCGGTGCCTCCCCTGGATAACGGGGGCGGCACACGGGTCCGCGCGAGCTCCCGATCAGGCCGGGATCAGGCCCGGGATCAGGCCGGGGCCAAGGCCGGGATCAGGCCACGGACTCGCGGTTGACGTCCTGGTTGACGGCCTCGGCGGCCTCCTCCGCGGCGGACGCGGCGATGTCGGCCGGGGTCTCCCGCGAGCGGCGGATGCCGAGGATGCTGATGAACAGCGACGCGAAGATCGTCTGGAAGCTCATGACGAACGCGGTCGCCGACGGCACGACGAGACGCAGCGACTCGGCCGGGATCAGCTCGCCGAAGCCGCGGCCGCCCCAGTGGGACAGCGAGGCCACCAGGCCGGCGAGACCGGCCACCGCGAGCGCGCCACCGGCCAGCAGGCCCCGCTCCAGCGTGACGATGTCGACCAGTTTCCTGACCCGCCGGTCCTCGGGGAGGAAGCCCTCCTCGGCCGCGTACACCTTGGTGAACAGCGCGAACAGCACGGCCTGGAAGCCGATCACCACCATCGCGGACGCGCCGACCAGCGTGTCGACGTCGAAGGCGAGCTTGCCGATCCGCACCTGGCCGAACGTGAGCGCGGCGCCGGCCACGAGGCCGAGGGTCATCAGCACCAGGCCGGGGATGAAGAACAGCCAGCGCGGGCTGTAGAGCATCAGGAAGCGCAGGTGGCGCCAGCCGTCCCGCCAGGAGCGCAGGTGCGGCGGGCGGGAGCGGCCGTCGGGCGACAGGGTCGTCGGCACCTCGCGGACGTCGAGCCCCTGCAGGGTCGCCTTGACGACCATCTCGGAGGCGAACTCCATGCCGCCGGTCTGCAGCCCGAGCCGCAGGATCGAGTCGCGGCGGAAGCCCCGCAGGCCGCAGTGGAAGTCACCGATCTCGCTGGGGAAGAACAGCCGGCCGATGAAGGACAGGACCGGGTTGCCCAGGTAGCGGTGGAGCGGGGGCATGGCGCCCGGCGCGATGCCGCCGCGGAACCGGTTGCCCATGACCAGCTCGGCGCCGTCCCGGAGCTGCTCCACGAAGGGCATCAGGTTGGTGAAGTCGTAGGAGTCGTCGGCGTCGCCCATGATGACGTACCTGCCGCGGGCGGCGCGGATGCCGCCGATCAGGGCGTTGCCGTAGCCCTTCGCGTCGACGTGGACCACCCGGGCGCCCGCGTCGCGGGCAAGCTGTTGCGAGCCGTCCGTACTGCCGTTGTCGGCGATGACCACCTCGCCGTCGACACCGTTCTCCCGCATGCAGGTGAGAGCCTTGCGGACACAGATCTCAACGGTCTCGGCCTCATTGAGGCATGGCATGACAACGGTAAGTTCCACGTCGCAACTCCTTGCATATGACGGCAGGACACCAATGATGCCTGCTTCCCGGTAGCGTCCGAGTCAAGTCGGCGAAACGGCTGGCATTCTGTAACCGTGACTCCACCCACCGCCGGAGCGGCGGGCGGCCCGCGTCACCGCCCCGACGGCGACGCAGAGGACGGGCCCGGCACCGGAAATCGGAAGACATCACCGACGAGATCCGAGGGGAGGAAGCGGGGACCCGCCCGCCTGCTCAGGCAGCCGGTCGTCCCCGCGCGACGTTGATGGTCGCGATCGCGGATCCTCCCTCGGTGGACGCGGTCCCGCTCGGCCGATGGGGCCGCGCGGCCGCCCTGCTGCGCCGGCACCGGGTCTTCGCGGTCACCCTCGGTGTGGGCTTCGTGCTGCGGATCGTCACGATGCTCGGCTTCGGCCCGGCGATGTGGTTCAACGACTCCTACGACTACGTGTCGGTGGCGCTGCGCCCCCGGCCGCACCCGATCCGCCCGGACGGATACAGCTTCTGGCTGCTCCTGCTCAGGCCGTTCCACAGCTTCTCGCTCGTCATCCTGACCCAGCACCTGATGGGACTGGCCGCGGCGGTCCTGATCTACGCGCTGCTGACCAGGAGATTCGGGATGCCGGGCTGGGGCGCCACGCTCGCGGCGGCCCCGGTGCTGTTCGACGCCTACCAGATCCAGCTCGAACAGCTGGTCATGTCGGACGGCATGTTCATCCTGCTCGTGGTGGGCGTGGTGACGCTCGTGCTGTGGCGGGAGAGGATGACCTGGCGCGGCGGGACCGCCGTCGGGCTGCTGCTCGCGGTGACGGCGCTGACCCGGAGCATCGGCCTGCCGATCCTCGCGCTCGTCGTCGCGTACCTGGTGATCAAGCGGGCCGGGTGGCGGCCGATCGCCGCCATGGTCGTCGCCTGCGCGCTGCCCGTCCTGGCGTACATGGGCTGGTTCAAGGCGGTTAACGGGCAGTTCGCGATGACCAACAGCGACGGGGTCATCCTCTACATGCGGACGTCGCTGTTCGCCGACTGCCACAAGATGGACATCGACGAGCGGCGTGAGCTGGAACTGGCCTTGCTGTGCATCAACACGCCGCCGGACAAACGCGGTCCTTACTCCCAGGCGTACCTGTGGTGGGACGACCAGAACCAGCTCCACGTGTTCGGCTCGGGCATGAAGTTCACCCCGGAGATCAACGCGAACGCGAGCGCGTTCGCCAAGAAGGCGATCCTGTCGCAGCCCGGCGACTACCTCGCGGCGGTGGCCAAGGACTTCTTCCGCGCCTTCCACTGGGGCCGCCCGCGCTTCCCGGATGCCAAGACCTACAAGCAGTACGAGTTCTCCAACGAGTACACGCGCAAGCTGCCCAAGTGGAGCTCCTTCCACAGCACCACCGACAAGGACGCCGAGGCGTACGAGAACGGGCCGGCCGCGACGCGGATCGTCTCGCCCTGGTCGAACTTCATGATCGCCTACCAGAAGGTCGTCCGGCTGCCGGGCCTCGTGCTGGGGCTGCTGCTGCTGTTCGGCCTGTACGGCGTGGTGCGGCGCTGGCGCGAGCTCGGCGGGCCCGTGCTGCTGCCCTGGCTGGCGTCGGCCGGCCTGATCCTGGCGCCGGCGGCGACCGCCGAGTTCGACTACCGCTACCTGCTGCCCGCCGTCCCGCTCGCCTGCCTCGCCGCCGCCATAACCGCGCGTGACCTCGTACGGCGCCGGGCCGGAGCGCGGGCGGAGCGGCGGAGCGACCAGGGGGAGAGCGGTCAGGGGGAGGAGGTGTGGACGGCGTTGTAGAGGTCGCGCCTGGAGACGCCCGCGGCCTTGGCCACCTCGACGATGGCCTGCTTGCGGGGGACTCCCGCGGTCTCGCGCCGGGCCACCTCCTCGACCAGCTCGTCGATGCCGGGCGCGGCCTCCTCGGCCGTCCGTCCGGCCACGACGAGCGTGATCTCTCCCCTGACCTCGCCGGCCGCCCATCCGGCCAGCTCGCCCAGGCCGCCGCGCCGCACCTCCTCGTACGTCTTGGTCAGCTCGCGGCAGACGGCGGCGGGCCGTCCGGGGCCGAAGGCCTCGGCCATCGCCTCCAGGGTCGCCCGCAGGCGGTGCGGCGCCTCGAAGAAGACCATCGTGCGCTCCTCGGCGGCCAGCGAGGCGAGCCGCCGGGCCCGCTCCCCCGGCTTGCGCGGCGGGAAGCCCTCGAAGCAGAACCGGTCGCTCGGCAGCCCGGACACGGCGAGTGCCGTCGTCACCGCCGACGGGCCGGGCAGCGCCGTCACCGGCAGGCCGGCCTCGACCGCGAGGCGGGTCAGCCGGTAGCCGGGGTCGGACACCCCGGGCATGCCCGCGTCGGTGATCACGACGACGGTGCGCCCCTCGCGCAGCGCCTCCAGCAGTTCGGCGGCCCGCGCGCTCTCGTTCGCGTCGTAGTAGGACACCACCCGGCCCGCCGGGGTCACCTCCAGGTCGGCCGTGAGCCGCCGCAGCCGGCGGGTGTCCTCCGCCGCGATCACGTCGGCCGTCGCGAGCACCTCGCGGAGCCGGGGGGATGCGTCTTTGGGCTGGCCGATGGGCGCCGCGGCGAGAACGAGCACCCGTCCACCCTATGACCGGCGCGCGGCGGCCCCGCGACGTCCCTCGTCCGCCCAGGGTGTGAAACATTCACGGTGAGAGGCTCGCAGGCCCCGATCCCAGCGCGAATCGTGTCCTCCGCGGGGACTCACCAGTAATCTGTCGGGGTGGCCGTGACCGACTATTCCCACAAGGCGTTCGAGCAGCCGGAAGAGGAACCTGAGGGCGAAGCTCCCGCGGTGTCCCTTCGCGACCGGCTGGTGCCGCCCATGCCCGGCAGCGTCATGTGGGGCTGGGTCGGCCCCATCGTGATCGCCCTGTTCGGCGCGTTCCTGCGCTTCTTCCGGCTGGGCACGCCCCACGCGGTCGTCTTCGACGAGACCTACTACGCCAAGGACTCCTGGGCGACGGTCAGGTACGGCGCCGAGCGGCAGTTCGTGGACGGCGCGGACAAGCTCCTGCTCGCCGGAAACGACCACATCTTCAAGCAGTGCCCGACGGTCGGCGAGTGCGCCTCGTACGTGGTGCATCCGCCCCTCGGCAAGTGGATGATCGGCCTCGGCGAGGTCTTCTTCGGCCCGAACCCGTACGGCTGGCGGTTCGCCGCCGCGCTGCTCGGCTCGCTGTCGATCCTGATCCTCGCCCGCACGGCCCGCAGGATGACCCGTTCGACGCTGCTCGGCTGCGTGGCCGGCCTGCTGCTCTCCCTCGACGCGCTCCACTTCGTGCTGTCCCGTACGGCCCTGCTGGACATCTTCCTGATGTTCTGGGTGGTCGCCGGGTTCGCCTGCCTGGTCGCCGACCGCGACTGGTTCCGCTCCCGGCTGGTCTCCTGGCACGAGGCGGGGTCGCCGGACGACGGCCCGCGGACGGGCCTGCGGCCCTGGCTCCTCGGCGCCGGGCTCTGCCTGGGCGCGGCCCTCGCCACCAAGTGGACCGCGGCCTTCTACATCGCCGCGTTCGCGGTCATGGTGCTGCTGTGGGACCTGGGCGCGCGGCGGACCGCCGGGGTGCCTCGCCCCTTCCGCGGCGTCGTCGTGCGCGATCTGCCGCTCGCGGCGGCCTGGATGGCCGTCGTCCCGGCCCTCACCTACCTCGTCTCGTTCACGGGGTGGTTCGTCACCGACAAGGGCTACGGGCGCAACTGGGATCAGGCCACCGCGAACGGCCCCGCCTACTTCGTCATCGACTCGCTCCGGTCGTGGTTCGACTACCAGCACCAGGTGCTCAGCTTCCATACGGGCCTCGCCCAGACCCACCCGTACCAGTCGAGACCCTGGCAGTGGCCGCTGCTGCTGCGCCCGGTGGCGTTCTTCTACGAGTCGCCCACCACGTGCGGCGCCCCCAGCTGCTCCTACTCGATCCTCGGCACCGGTACGCCGATCATCTGGTTCGCCGGACTTCTCGCGCTGATCGGCATGATCGCCTGGTACGTCGCGACCCGGGACTGGCGCGCGGGCTCGGTGCTGCTCGGCTACGCCGCCGGATGGCTGCCGTGGTTCTACTTCTCCATCTCCGACAACCGGACGATGTTCGCGTTCTACGCGATGCCGATGGTGCCGTTCATGATCCTGGCGATCGTGCTGGGCTGCGGGCTCATCATGGGGCGGGCCGACCCGGCCCGGCCGAACCGCCGCGTGGTCGGCACCGCCGTCGTCGGCGCGTTCGTCCTCCTCGCATTGGTGAACTTCGGCTGGCTCTATCCGGTGGTCGCGGCCGAGGTCATCCCGTACGACTCCTGGCACGCGAGGATGCTGTTCGACTCCTGGATCTGACACCCCCGTATGGTTGGGCCGTACCGTTGCGCCCAGAGGGGGTGGTCGTCAGTGATACCGGGTCGTCGTCAACGATGGGGTCGATACGGCAGACTGCGGGTCATGCCCGCACCTGACGTCGCCGCGCTCCTGGCCCAACTGGAGCGCTCCGAACCGGACATCGCCGAGCCCGCCCGCGTCGCGGTGGAATGGCTCGCCGGCGGCGAGGCGCTGGAGACGATCAGCCAGTTCGACGTGTGCGAGTTCCTCTGGTACACGTTGCCGATCAAGGTCCCGGGCGACCAGGCGACCATCGCACGCGCGCTCGGCAAGCTGCTCCGGCTCGCCGGGATGGAGCGGTACGCCGCCCTGTGCGACTCCCCCGCCACCGCCCGGATCCTGCTCACGTACGCCAGGGAGGGCGAGGAGGCCGGGACCTCGGCCTACCACCGTGAGCTGGAGTCGACGGGGGTGCTGCCCCCGGACGTCCCCGAGCTGTCCTGGAGCTCGATCATGGGCCCGGAGGAGCTCGGGGCGCACGTCGCCTGCGCCGCCGCGCTGGAGCTGGCCATCGTCGCCGGCGATCCGGTGGACCGCGAGGAGCTGACCCGCCGCTGGCTCACCGCCCCCCGGGCCGAGCTGGGCGGCGACTGCTGGCTGCACCGGGTGCACGGCGAGCGGCTGAACCGCTGGGTGCTCGGGCGCGGCACCGCCCGCCGCGAGCTCGCCCAGCCCTTCGAGGTACGGCTGCACGCGCCCATCGAGGCGCCGGCCGAGCCTCACCTGGAGCCGCTGCGCTGGCTGCTCGACCTGGCCCGCACCGGCGTCCGCCTGACCGAACGGCTCAACGTCGGGCGGGCCGTGGCGGCGGAGGCGGCGGACCGCTTCGGCTGGGCCTCCCCTACGAGGCCGGGCGCGGAGTCGCGGGCGGTGCGCGGCGAGGCCGACGTGCCCGCCATGACCGAGCTCAGGCGGATCGCCGTCCACGACCTCGGGGCGCTGCGGCGCAGTGGGAGGAGGCTGGTGCTCACGACCACCGGCCGGAACCTCCTGGACGATCCCGCCGCCCTGTGGGAGGCCGCCGCGGCCACCCTGCTCGTCCCCGCCCCCGGCGAACACGACTTCGAGATCTCCATCCGCGAGTCCGCGTTGATGATCCTGGTGGACGGCGACGCCGTACCGGACGGCGACCTGGGCGACCGGGTCGCCGAGGTGGTCAACGGCGAGGGCTGGCGTTCGGCCGACGGCGGACGTGTCACCGGCGTTGACCTCTCCCATCCGCTGGCCCGGCTCCGGCACCGTCTCGACGCCCTCGGCCTCTCGGGCGGCGCTTCGGGCGGCTCGGGGCCGGCCGCCCGGGACGCGTACGTCTGGCGGCTCACCGGCACGGGCCGCCGCGCCGCGCTGGCCGCGCTGCGCGCGCAGGCGCTGCGCCCCCGCCAGTACGCCGGCCTCGGCTGAGCCTCGCCCGGGTTCCCGCCGTCCCTTCGGGCGAGGGACGGCGGGAACCCGAAGCCGGTCAGGAGGCGCAGGAGGCGCCGTTGAGGGAGTACCTCGCCGGCGCCGGGTTCGAGCCGGTGTGGCTGCCGAGGAAGCCGATGGTCACGGACTTGCCCGGCGCGATGGTCTTGTTCCAGTCGAGGTTCGCCGCCGTCACCTCGGAGCCGGCCTGCGACCAGGTGGCCGACCAGCCCGTGGTCAGCTTCTGCCCGGGGTCGGGGAAGATGAACTTGAGGCGCCATCCGCTCACGGGCGTCTCGGTCGTGTTGGTGATCGTGAGGCTCGTGCTCATCCCGCTCCACCAGTCGGAGGAGCTGACCGTCACCCGGCAGGTGACCACGGCCGGTGAGACCGAGGGCGAGGGCGGGGTGACGATGTCGTTGTAGATCGTCACGGAGACCGAGCCGGACGGCGGGCTGACCGCCCCCTTCGTGTCCACCGCCACGACGTACAGCTGGTGGACCTGGGAGGGGGTCGTGCCGGGCGGCCACGGCAGGTAGAGGGAGCCCCCGGCGACCGTGCCCGCGAAGGTCCCCACGACCCTTTCGGCGCCGTTCCACACCTCGCGCACCTGGTAGCAGGCGATGCCGTCAGCGTCGGTGGCCGGCGCCCAGCGCAGGATGACCTGCGTCATGAAGACCTGGACGTCCGTCGGCGTTCCCGGGGCGGTCGGCGGCGTGTTCTGCTCCGACGGAGGCTGGATCGCCGGGCAGGGAGTGGGACTCGCCGTCGGCGACGGGCTCGGCGGAAACGTCGTGTAGGCCACCGTGGTCCCGGCGGTCGCGCGGGCCGCCGCGGGCGCGACGATCGCGGCCCCCGCCAGCAGGGCCGCCGTGATCCAGGCGCCCGTCCCCGTTCTGCTCCGTGTCATCCCCACTCCTTGTGTCGGCCGGCCCCCTTGCCCCGGATCGTCCGTGAATGTGGACTCGTGGTCAATGAAACGCGGGCGCGTGGGGCCGTACGCGCGGGACGAACGCCGCACGGCCCTGCAACTTTCATCCGGAGTCCCCCGTCCGGATCACCGGCCGCGGTCAGGCGGGGGACATGACCTCGTAGAGGTTGCGCGCCGAATCGACGAAGAACAGCCCGCGCGGGCACAGCGGGTGGTCGATCCGGCCGTTGTCGGGATGGGCCGGATCGCTGCCGTAGGGCACCCGGGCCTCCCGCAGCCGGGCCAGGATCCGGTCGAACGTGGCCGGGTCCACGTCGAAGGCCAGATGCACGCCGACGGGGTCGTCCACGGTCATGAAGTCCAGGGTCAGCGTGTCGTTCACCCGTACGGGCGCGAAGTGGCCGTCGCGGCCGGCGGGCGGCATCTCCTCCAGGCCCATGATCGAGGCGAAGAAGCGGGCCGCCTCGCGGTTGTCCACGGCGGGCACGATGGTGTGGTTCAACGTGATGGTCATGCCGCGCTCCCAGGGGCCCCGAGAATGCCGTGCAGCAGGATGTCGACGAGCTCCCCGGGAGACGAGCCCAGGTCGCCGGACGCGGGAAGGGGCCGGGTGAAGAGCATCCCCAGGAAGACCGATGCCACCTTTCCGGGCTCCAGGCGCAGCGCCGCCCGGTCGGGCTCGATCAACTCGACGATCGCCTCGTGGGTCGCCTTCATCGACGCCTCCCTGCCGCCGGGCGCCTGCCGCTCTCCGGAACCTCGCTCGCGGCGGTGTCCGGTGCCGTGCAGGGCGCCGATCACGGTCCCCATGCGGCCCAGGTGGGCGCGCAGCGCCTCCGCCGCCTGAGTCAGCCGATCGGCCAGCGGTTCGTCGAGGGAGATCGAGGCCAGTTCGCGCAGCACGTGACCCGGGTTCATCGCCTCGACGAGACACGCGTCGAGGAGTTCGTCCTTGTCGGTGAACACCCGGAAGATCGTGCCCTCCCCGATGCCGGCCGCGCGGGCGATCTGGCTGGTGGTGACCGCGGCGCCGTGGTCGGCGACCAGGGGAAGCGCCGCGGCCACGATCATCTCTCTGCGTTGCCCGGTGCTCATCGCCGGGGCTCGCCGGCGTGGTGTCGTCGTCTCTGTCATGTGATCCATAGTGCGGAGTGAGTACTCACTCCGTCAAGGGAATTACGCCGATGTTCCCAACCCGCATACGGTCGTCGTCGCCGAGGGTCCGCCGCCTGTCTCGGTAGCACCCGTGCCTGCCGCCGCGACTCGGCTGTGAGCGCGCTCAGGTCGCGTCGCACGGCCAGGGCGGGCTGGTCACAGGACGCCCTGGCAAGCCTGTTCCAGGTCAGTCCCAAGTGCGCGACGCCATGCTGGCGTCATGGACCTGACCGAGGCTTTCGAGGGACTCACCACGACCGTGACCCCGGGGCGCCGCATGCCGGGCAAGATCGGGATGGGCATCCTCCTGATCTGCTGGCTCGCGCTCGGCGTGCTGCCGTTCGTGGCCGCGGTGCCGGACTTCCGGCTGGCGACCGGGAAGATCGGCACCCCCGGCACCCTCACCGTCGTCTCCTGCGTCTCCCTCGGCCAGGGACGGTACGACTGCAAGGGCAGGTTCGTCCCCGACGGCGGCGGAGACGCGGTCGCGGTGGCCGCCTCGCCCGACTCTGAGGCGGGGGACGTGACGCGGGCCCAGCTGACCCCCGAGGGCGACCGGGCGCTGCCGTCCGGCACGAAGGGCGTCCTGCGGGCCATGGCGCTTCCCGCCACCGGCCTCGCGGCGCTGGCCTTCCTGCCCTACGTCCTGCTGTACGTCTTCAAGGTCAGGCGGGGCCGCAGGACCGCCGTGATCGCGGGATCGGTGGTCGCCGCCCTGTCCCTGGTCCTGATCGTGGTCGGCCTGGCGGCCGCCTACTCCTGACCGCTCTGGCCGCCCTGACGCGGCCGTGAATCCTCTGGTCGTCCGTGAAGTTGATCGCGTTCCGTGTCATGAGCGGTTGCCGTGTGTTGCTTACTGGTGGGTCGGTCCTACTCTGCGCGGTGAAGTTCCCGACTGTGCGTATGCCGAGCACCTGACAAGAGTCCTCATTTCTGGTTGGGCGAGCCGTAAGGGGCCGTAAGGGCCCGTAAGAAGCCCGCAATCTCCTGGGCCGCGGATCATGGAACTATCTGCATGCGCTGCCGCGGTTGCGTGACCGGTCTCGGTTCACACGTAGAGAGGACAGTCCATGCGCAGCTACATCACGGAATTCATCGGAACGTATTTCCTGGTTCTCACGGTGGGTGCCACGGTCTTGACGAAGACGCCCTTGGCGCCCGTGGCCATCGGCGCGATCCTGACGGTCATGGTGTACGCCGGAGGACATGTCTCCGGCGCCCACTACAACCCCGCGGTGACCTTGGCCGTGCTCCTCCGCGGCCGGATCAATCTGGCGGACGCCGTTCCCTACTGGATCACCCAGCTGGCCGGCGGTGTTCTCGCCGCGCTTACCGCTACCTACATCGTCAATCCCCGCAGCGTGCCGACGCTGTCGCCCTCTGGGCGTGAGCTGGGGGTCGCGCTGCTGGCCGAGGCGCTGTTCACGTTCGCGCTCGCGTACGTGGTGCTGAACGCGGCCACCAGCAGGGACCACCCTGGCAACAGCTTCTACGGCCTGGCCATCGGATTCACCGTGACGGCCGGCGCATTCGCGGTCGGCGGCATTTCCGGGGGCGCCTTCAACCCGGCTGTCGCCGTCGGTGCCGCCTCCATGGGGCTTCTCGCCTGGTCCAAGATCTGGATCTGGCTCCTGGCCGACCTGGTCGGCGGCGCCCTGGCCGGGGTCGCCTTCCTCGCGCTCAACCCGAAGGAACGCGCCCCGCTGGAACTCTCCGCAACCTGACCGCCTGGAGCCGACATGATCAGCGCGCGCGAAGTCGTCGAGCAAGCAGGCGTCGATGTCAATGGACTGATCGACCGGCTCACCTCCGCCGCCACAGCGGAGCTGAGCGCCGTCTACCGCTACACAATCCTGACCGCTTATCCGCTCGGTTTCGCCGATGAGGAACTACGCCAGATTCTCAAGGACATCCGCGACGAGGATCGCCACCACTTCGACGCACTCGTCAACCGCATCTACGAACTGGACGGAACGCTTCCCGAGGACATCCGGCAGTTCCTGGGAAGCGGGCATGCGTCGCCGTGGGGAATCCCCGGCGACGCGCAGGATCCGGTCACGACACTCATCGAAGACGTACGACGCGCCGTTCACCCCTACGGCGGCCTGTGCGACCTCACCGAAGGCAGAGATCGACGCACCTTCGTGCTGGCCCAGGCGATCCGCAACGAGAAGGTCGAACACATGGCGTGGCTGGAAGAGTTCCTCAGCACAGGACCGCCTGCGCGCTTCCGCCCCGGCTTCCGCGGACGCTCCCCCTTCCTCTCCCGTCTGTCCATCGCTTCCGAGAGGACCGAACCAACGGCGTGACCTCATGACGCCGGCACTGCACCCGTCGCGGGAGTCGGATCGCGGTCGCACGGACGCGATCCGATCTCCTCCGCCGCCTCGGCCTGATCGAGCATCACGAGCGGGGCCTGTCGTCCTTCCGCGCGGGTCGGTGGACGGTGAGGTCGCCGTACGGGCGCAGGAGCGTGGCCAGGTCGCCGGGTTTGTCACACAGGGTGGCGTCGAGGAAGGCCTTGGTCGCCGCCGTGGTGACGGACAGGCCTTCGGTGCGGCCCAGGGAGCCGACAACGGACGGCACCGGCGGCAGGTAGAGCGGCGCGTCGGCGAAGGTGAGGTGCGCCGCGCCGGGGACCGTGATCCGGTAGCTCTCCGACGTGCTCAGCGCGAGGATCCTGGTGAGACGAGGGATGTACGTCGGGTTGCCGGCCGGGTCGACGGGATGGGTGAGCGCGAGCACCGGCTGATGGTAGGGCCGGGGGGCGGGGTCGTACGGGTAGCCGTCCAGGTCGATCACCGCCGCGAACCGGGAGTCCTGGCGGGCGGCCCGCAGAGCGGCGCCTCCGCCGATGGAGTGCCCGGTCGCCGCCGCCCGCGTGGTGTCGAGCCGTCCGGTCAGCGGGCCGCGGATCTCGCCCCTGCCGAGGCGGCCGAGCTGGGTGAGGACGAAGCTGAGATCGGCGGCCCTGACCGCCGTCCAGCCGGTCGCGAGCCGTCTGTCCTCCTCGTCGTCGCCGGTGGCCACGACCCGCGTGCGGATGGTCCGTCCATCGTCGAGCACGACGGCGGCGGAGTCGTAGGGGTGGTCGAGGGCCGCGACGACGTAGCCGCGTCCGGCCAGTTCCTCCGCCCACGCGGTGTTCTGGGTGCGCACGCCTCCCAGGCCGGGAGAGAACAGCACGATCGGGAACCGCCCGGCCGCCGCAGGCGCGTCGTACACGGCGCCGGTGCGGGCACGGACCGCGTCATCGAGCAGGAAGGCGGGCACGCCGAGGTAGCCGGTCAGGCCGTCGGCGACCGTACGCGCCTCCCGCTCGGTGCGGCCGAGATACCGGGCACGGGGACCGGCCGTGTCCTTGGGCGCGGGATACCACAACTGGACCACGACCGTGCGGTGGTCGCCGGGCTCATCGGTCGCGGGCTCCGGGCGAGAGGCGTCGGTCCACTGCATCACCGCTGTGCCCACCGCGTACGGACCGGACGGCCCGGGGAACACGGGCACGGGCACCGCCCAGGCGGCGGCCGCGCTCGCACAAACCAGGCCGAGGCAGACCACGACTCCCGGCAGGGCGAGCCACCGTCTCACCCGCCGCGCCGGGCGTCCGGCGAGTACGGGCACGGCGAACGCGAGCGCGACCAGGGCACCGGCGAGCGCGGGCGCCATCTGCCAGCGCAACCCGCGCACGGTCAGCACGATCCCGGACAGGGCGACGACCGCCGCCGCGGCGAGCGCGACCGGCCGCCGGGCTGAGGGCAAGCACCACCGCGACGACAGCAGGCCGACAACGCCCAGCACAAGCAGGATCTCCAGGGGTGACGCGCCGATCCCCGCGACGGTTTCGATCACGCGACCAATCGTTGATCACGCAGGCCGCTCACGCGTCCCCCTGGAGTCCCTGCTTTCGCGCGACCGCAGTCGCATCATCGTGCCGACAGCGATCCCGGAGTCTGATCCCATCGATCTGGGGGGCGACCACGAAGGTAGCCTGCAAACGGTTCACTCGATCCTGTAGCGAGCCCTTCGGCAGGCACAAGCGCGCGCGACATGGTGCTGAGGAAAGTCGCCGAGCCGGTCATCATTCGTGTCGATCATGACCGACGGACGACCCCGAGATCGGAAAAGGGCCCCGGAGGAACCTCCGAGATCCCTTCTCACCTGCAAAATCGTTGTGGAGCTATGGGGATTTGAACCCCAGACCCCTTCGATGCGAACGCGGGTTGTGCTTCCGCCTGCGATTCTGCGGCTGCCGTTCCGTGTCGTTCATTTCGCATGCGGTCTCTACTGTGCGCCATGAGACGGTCCGCGATCACTGTTCGCTGGATTTTCGCTGACTCCTGCGCCACCGGCCCGGCCTTCCCTCCGCGCGCGGCGACCGCTCGACTCGCCGCAACACCGAGGGCGCCGCCGGCGGCCGGGCCGGTGCTCAGCGCGATGGCCGACGTCCTCGGCCCCCCTGGGTGCTGGTCGCCGCCCTCACCGCCGTACAGCAGATCGCCCCCGCGACCTGCTGTCCACGGTGTCCGCGACCGCCAACACCGTGCTGTTCGTCCCGACCGCTGTGGGGATGGCGTTCTGCGCCGGGCTCCTCGCCCTGACCTCCTACCGTCCGGTGCTGTACGCAGCGGCGATCGCCGTTGCGTGCGGCCTGCGCCCTGGGCTCCTGCGGTCAGACTGAGCGCAACGACCATCGGCGGCGGTCACGACGAGCTCCCGGTCGCCTGACGCCGGCCAACAGGACTCCCGAGCCCTGCCGAGCGGACATCAGACACAGATCACGTAGACCTTGCCCCTGGCCTTCCTGGCGACGACCAGCCAGCCCGTCGGCGTGCCCTCCTTGGCCACGAAAGGAACACTCGCGATGATCTCGCGGCCGTTCTCCCCAAGCTCGTCGAAGAAGAATCCTCCACCCGTCGCGGTCTTCCCGTCGGGGCAGTAGACGAACTTGTTCCCCGAGCCGGGGAAGTTGAAGTCCGCAGTCTTGACGCTCGCCTTGACCGAGTCGGCCGGTCCCTGCGAGGGGTTCTCGTTCCACGAAAGCTGGCGTTCGCCGGCCCTGCACGTGGTCGTCTCGGCGACGATGCGTACGTCGCCCGACCTGTTCTTGACGCAAGCGTGGATGACATCGGAGTCCGAGGACGCGGCGGCGATGCCGCCCGCCGCGAAGAGGGACCCGGCGAGCACACCGACAGTCAAAGCAGCGATCGTGCGTCCACTGGAAGACTTGATGGCCATGGGATACACCTCTCCTGAGAAACCCGCGCTCGCCGCGTTCACCTGCGAGGGCAGTCTGGGACGAGCCTCTTGCAATCGGCTTTCAGGGAGGTTGCTCTTGCCAGCTGCTCACCGCTCACCGTGACCGCTACGGGCCGGGGCCGCTCGGGGAGGTCTTCACGAACTCGGCCGGGGGCGCGCTCAGCCGTCACGTCTTCCGGGCTCGGGTCTGGCGCCCCTCCCTCGTCCGGTCCGGGCTCCTCGGCTCCGTCACGCCCCTCGGCTCCGAGCGCTTCCTCGGCAGCTGAACGGACCGCAAGGGCAATGAGCAGAGCGAGGTGTTCCGTGGCCGACAGGAAACGATCGCGCACATGGTCAAGCACGCGGGGGAAGGACTGAGGTTCCACGATCTCCGACGCTGCTACGCCACCTGGCTGATCTCTGATGGCGTACCGGTGAACGACGTGGCCGGCCTCCTCGAGCACGGCCAGACCTCGACCACGCTCAACCACTACACACACCCCTCGCGGGAGCGGAACAGCCGGGCTCGGGCGGTCTTCGCCGACTTTTCGCTGACTGCCAGCAGCGGGAACGAGGCGGTAGCCGTACCGGCCGGCCTCGACGTCGAACGGCCCGGTACGTAGCGGCACGGTTTTGAGCAGCGAAAAGGCCCGCCAGGTGGATCACCTGACGGGCCTTCGTCGTGGTGGAGCTATGGGGATTTGAACCCCAGACCCCTTCGATGCGAACGAAGTGCGCTACCGGACTGCGCTATAGCCCCAACGACCTCGACTAGATTAGCAAACTCCGTGGGGTGTTCGCGCCACCGGATCAGTCTCCGGCCGCGCGCCGCCCGTCGGCGTACTGGTCGAAGACCTGCGAACGCTTGCGCGCCTCGAATTTGATGATCTCCGCCTCCCGGGTCAGGGCGGCCAGGGCGCGGCGGCGCTCCCGCTGCCTGCGCAGGTACGCCGCCCGCGCCCGCGCGGCCTTCTCCCGCTGCTCCCGGTCGGCGCGTACGGCCACGCGCAGCATGGCGAGGTAGCCGACGAGGAGCACGCCTGAGGGCGCGACCGCCCACCAGGGCATCACGCGGACGGCCGCGGTGACCACGGAGGCCAGGACGAGCAGAACGCTCCACAAAAGGCGCCTGCGGCGCCGGGCGAGGATCCGGGCGCGGCGATAGGCGGCCATCCTGCGGGCCCGCGCGTGCCTTTCGGCCGCCACCTGGTCCGCGGTGGCCTGGTCCGCGGAGCCGGCCGGAGCCGCGGACGCCGAGGCGGCGGAGTCCGGGGACGAGGTGGCCCTTACAGGCGGGGTGACGACCGTGTCGGCGTCGTTCTCCTCGACGCCGTCCTCGGCGCCCGGAGCGGAACCGTCTTCGGGGTCGGCTTCGAGGTCGGATTCTGGGCCGGATTCTGGGCCGGCCGAGGCGGCGGGCCGCTCGGACAGCGTGGTCGCCTCCGCCGCCGGGTCCTCGAAAAGGTCGTCGTCGGTGTGCCGGTCGCGGCGCAGCCACATGGGCAGTAGGACGCTGAGCCACATGACGACGATGGCGAGGTAGAGCACGGCGCTACCCACGCGCCCACCTCCGGATCAGCCTCCGGAACGCCGTACGGGCGGGTTTGGGGGCATGGTGAACACGTCCCTGCGCTCGTGTCGTCTGAGAGGTGTTCACGTCACGCACCGTAGGACCGCGTGTCGATGAATGACGAGCATTCGGTCCGGTGTGTCGCGAGATCGTCAAAGCTGTTCATGTAATTCGATCCCGCGGAAGCCGCGTGGTCCCGACGGACCACGCGGATTCCTGGCCCGCCGACCGGGTCGCGATGGTTTCGCGGCGTTCCCGGCCGGCCGTCCCGGCCCGGACGATCAGTGCCTCAGCCGCACCAGGGCACTGACGGTACGCGGGCCTATGCGCCGGAGGAGATCAGCCCTCGAAGTACACGGTGGCGAACCGGTAAGTGGTCTTGCCGTTCTCGTCCCCGTAATGCGTGCGACCGGTCATGACCGTGCCGGTCTTCGCCTGCCACTTGTGGTTGCTCTCCGTGTACTGACCGGTCACGTCCCCGTTGGCCAGCCATACCTGCCGCCCCTGCCAGTACAGCGCGGCGCTGCGGTACCGGGTCTCGCCGTTCTCGTCGCCTTTGTGCCACCTGCCGACGACCACCTGGTGGTCCGGGGCGCTGTAGTCGGACCTGCTCTCCCTCTGCGCAGCGGTCCAGTCTCCGGCGTGTACCTCGACCACCTCGTCGTTGATCAGGATCCGGCTGCAGTAGTAGGTGGTCTGATCTCCCTCGTCGCCGAAGTGGGAGCGGCCGGTGATCACCTGGTTCGTCGGGCAGGTGAACTGGGTGCCGGCCCCCTCCCACACGGTCCGGGTGTAAACGCTCTCCACTTTGATCGTCACGGCCGCCGAAGCGGGAGATGCCATGGTGGTGGCCGACAGAGCGGCGGCCACGGCGACGACGGACAGAGCCTTGCTGGACGTTCTCACAGTCTTCGGTGCCTTTCCTGTCAGCCCGCGACGGTCACGGTGGCGAACCGGTAGTAGCTGGTGCCGTTCTCGTCCCCGGTGTGCTTACGGCCGGTCATGACCGTGTTGGCCGGAGCCTGCCAGTCGTGGTTGCTCTCCCTGTACGGATCGCTGACTTCGCCGTTGGCCAGAAGCACCTGCTGGCCTCGCCAGTACATCGTGGCGGTGCGGTATCGCGTGTAGCCGTTCTCGTCGCCTTCGTGCCACCTGGCGGCGACGGCCCGGTGGTCGGGCGCGCTGAAGTCGGCCCTGCTCTCCTTCTGGCGGGCGCTCCATTCGCTGAGGTACACCCGGGCCTGCTCGCCGTTGATGAGGACGAAGCTGCAGGTGTAGGTGGTGAGGGCTTCCTCGTCGCCATGGTGAGAGCGGCCGGTGAGCACCATGTTCGTCGGGCAGGTGACCGGGTCCCACGGCTCCAGCACGGTCTCGCTGTAGGCGGGCACGACCTCGATCCTCACCGCCGCGGCGGACGCGGGTGCGGGAGCCGCCGCGCTCATGGCCGCCATGGCGGTCAGAGCGGCCGCCGCGGTGGATAACGCCTTTTTCCTCATACGGATGTCTCCCCGTGATGCGGTTTCGCTTACGGCCACGAAGCATCACGGGGTCCACTGGTGATCCACTTGTGTCTCGGTTGCGATGGCGGCGAGGCACAGCCGCCGGCGCCTAACCGGGGCTGGGCTCGCTGCGGCGGGCGGCCGAGTTCATCGTGCGGCGCCACTGCACGAGCAGCCCGCGGGGCACGTCCTCCACGGTCAGCGCGTAGCAGATGTGGTCGCGCCAGGCGCCGTCGATGTGCAGCTGACGCCGGCGGATGCCCTCCTCGCGGAAGCCGAGCTTCTCCACGACCCGGCGGCTGGCCTGGTTCTCCGGCCGGATGTTGGCCTCCAGACGGTGTAAACCGGTGGTGAAGAAGCAGTGGTCCACGGCCATGGCGAGCGCGGTCGGGATGATGCCCCGCCCGGCCAGCCGGCCGTCCACCCAGTAGCCCACCTGGGCGGAACGGGCCGATCCCCACACGATCGCCCCCACGGTGAGCTGCCCGGCGAACCGCCCTTCGTACGTGACGACCCAGGGCATGGCCATCCCCTGGCGGGCCTCGCGGCGCAGCGTGCCGACCATCGAGACGTACGGCCCGAGACCGGTGCGGAACAGCGGGGTCTCCGGGTTGCTCGGCTCCCACGGGCGGAGCCACTCGGCGTTGCGCAGCCGGGTGTCGCGCCAGTCACGGACGTCACGCAGGCGCAGCGGCCGCAGCCCCACGGGTCCCTCGGTCAGGGACACCGGCCAGCCGCGAAGTCGATCCATCCGTCAATCATCCACCGGAGAACGGTCAACGCGCCACGTGGGGGCGCCCGGCATCGAGCGGTCAGCGAACATGGTCGCCGCCGCGGATCTGGTCCACCACATGGGCCAGGATCGGGGCCAGCACGGCCATGCCGTCCCGTACGCCGCCGGACGACCCCGGGAGGTTGACCACCAGCGTCCGGCCCGCCTGCCCGGCGAGGCCGCGGGACAGGATCGACGTCGGCACCTTCTCGCGGTTCACCTGTCGTACGGCCTCGGCGATGCCGGGGATCTCCCGGTCCAGGACGCGGCGGGTCATCTCGGGCGTGAGGTCGAGGGGTGTGACGCCGGTGCCGCCGGTGGTCACGATCACGTCGTACCCCTCGCCGACTCCCTCGCGCAGCGCCGCCTCGACGGGCTCGCCGTCCGGGACCACCCGCGGGCCGTCCACCGGGTCGCAGCCCGCCTCCTTGAGGAGGGAGGCCAGCAGCGGCCCGGAACGGTCCTCGTACACGCCCGCGGACGCCCGGTTGGAGACGGTCACCACCAGCGCGCGCACGCCGCCCTCACTTCCGGTCGAGACGGTCACGGGCGTCGCCGGCGTCGCGGTCCCAGTGGCCCGTCTTGCCGCCGATCTTCTCCTCCACCCGGACGCCGGTGATGACCGCCGCCGGGTCCACCGCCTTGATCATGTCGACCAGGGCGAGCGCCGCGACGGTGACGGCCGTGAGGGCCTCCATCTCGACGCCCGTGCGGTCGGCCGTACGGACCCGGGCGGTGATCTCCACGCCCTCGTCCACGACGGACAGGTCGACCTTGACGCCGGTCAGGGCGATCGGGTGGCAGAGCGGCACCAGGTCGGGGGTGCGCTTGGCCCCCATGATCCCGGCGATGCGCGCCACCCCCAGCGCGTCGCCCTTGGGCACGTCTCCCGCACGCAGCACCGCCACCGCCTCCGGCGACAGCAGGACGCGGCCGGTCGCGACGGCCGTACGGGCGGTCACGTCCTTCTCGGAGACGTCGACCATCCGGGCGGCGCCGGTCTCGTCGACGTGGGTCAGCTTCACAGCGGGATCACCTCCACCTCGGCGCCCTCGGGCAGCGAGGTCACGTCCTCCGGAACCACGATCAGCGCGTTCGCCGCGGCCAGCGCGGCCAGTTGATGCGAGCCCTGGCCGGTGACCGGCGCGACGGTCCGCCCGGTCAGCACGGCCCGCAGATAGGACCGCTTCCCGGCGGGCGACCGCAGCGGCGCCGTCACGGTGACCCGCACGGCCTCCGGCGGCTCCACCGGGAGGCCCTGCATGGCCCGCAGGGCCGGCCTCACGAAGAGCACGAACGACACGAACGACGACACCGGGTTGCCGGGCAGCGTGAAGATCGGCACACGGTCGGGCCCGACGACGCCGAAGCCCTGCGGCATCCCCGGCTGCATCGCGACCTTCTCGAAGGCCACCGTGCCCAGCGGCGAGAGGGCCTCCTTGACCGGCTCGTACGCCCCCATCGAGACGCCGCCGCTGGTGATCACGGCGTCGGCCCGCAGGAGCTGGGCGTCCAGGACGTCCAGGAACTCCTTGGGGTCGTCGGAGACCGAACCGGCCCGGAACGCCTCCGCTCCGGCCTCCCGTACGGCGGCCGTCAGCATGAAACTGTTGGACTCCCAGATCTGGCCCGCGCCCAGCGGGGTGCCGGGCTCGGCGAGCTCGGCACCCGTGGACAGCACGACGACCCGCGGCCGGGGCCGCACCCGCACCCGCCGCCGGCCGGCTCCGGCGAGGATCCCGACCTGGGCGGCGCCGATCCGGGCGCCCTCGCGGAGCACCGTCTCCCCCGCGAGGACGTCCTCTCCCGCCCGCCGGATCGCGTTGCCCGGCGGGGCCGGCCTGTCGATCCGTACGCGGGCGGTGCCGCCGTCCGTCCACTCGACCGGGACGACGGCGTCGGCCCCGGCCGGCATCGGCGCGCCGGTCATGACGCGGGCGACCAGGCCGGGCCCGACGGCGTTCAGCCCGCCGTCGCCCGCCGCCACGTCCCCGATCACGGGCAGTGTGACGGGCGCCCCCGCGACGTCCTCGGCCCGTACGGCGTAGCCGTCCATCGCCGAGTTGTCGAACGGCGGCAGCGGCACGGGCGAGGCGACGTCCTCGGCCAGCACGGCGCCGAGGGCGGCGTCGATCTCGACCTCCAGCGGGGCGAGCGGGCGCACCACCGCGAGGATGTCGGCGAGATGGCGGTCGACGGGCTTCATGTCGCTCAGGACTCGATCGTGTCGAGGAACTGCCGGAGCCAGGGCAGGAACTCGGGCGCGAGATCGCCCCGGTTCGCGGCGAACTGCACCACGGTCTGGAGATATTCCAGCTTGTTGCCGGTGTCGTAACGGCGGCCCCGGAACAGCACGCCGTGCACCGGCCCGCCCTCGCCGGGGGCCGTCGCGGCCAGCGTGCGCAGCGCGTCGGTGAGCTGGATCTCGCCGCCGCGTCCCGGCGGGGTCCGCTCCAGCACCTCGAACACGGCCGGGTCGATCACGTACCGGCCGATGATCGCCCAGTTCGAGGGGGCCTCGTCGGCCGGGGGCTTCTCCACGAGGTCGGTGACGCGGACGACGTCGTCCTCGTCGGTCGGCTCGATGGCGGCGGCGCCGTACAGGGAGACGTGCTCGCGCGGCACCTCCATCAGCGCGACGACGCTGCCTCCGTACGTCGCGCGCACCTCGATCATGCGCCTGAGCAGCGGGTCGCGGGGGTCGATGAGGTCGTCGCCGAGCAGGCAGGCGAACGGCTCGTCGCCGACGTGCTGCTTGGCGCACAGGACGGCGTGGCCGAGGCCCTTCGGCTCGCCCTGCCGCACGTAGTGCATGGTGGCGAGGTCCACCGGCTCCTTCACCTGGTTGAGCCGCTCCTCGTCGCCCTTGGCGCGCAGCGCGTCCTCAAGCTCGTACGCTACGTCGAAGTGATCCTCGATCGAACGCTTGTTGCGGCCGGTCACCATCAGGACATCGAGCAGCCCGGCGGAGACGGCCTCCTCCACCACATACTGGATGGCCGGTTTGTCGACGATGGGCAGCATCTCCTTGGGGGTCGCCTTCGTCGCGGGAAGGAAGCGGGTGCCCAGACCCGCGGCGGGCACAACGGCTTTGGTCACGGGATCGAAGTCAGCCATGGTTGAACACTAACGGAGCGGGCTGTGGACAAGCTGAACCTGCGTCGCCGTATCCTCCGCGACCGGTCGGAGCTCGACGAACGCACGCTGCGCGCGTCCTCGGCCGCGGTCCGTGAGACGCTCCTCGACCAGCCGTGGGTGCAGATGGCCGGGCTCGTCGCCTGCTACTGGTCGATCGGGGCCGAGCCGTCCACGCACGGGCTGATCCTGGCCATGTGGAAGCACGGCGCGACCGTGATCCTGCCGGTGCAGCGGCCCGACGGCGAGCTCGACTGGGCGGTGTACGACGGCCCGGACTCGCTCGCCCCGGGGCCGTACGGGGTGATGGAGCCGGTCGACGTCCGGCGCGGGGTGGACGCGATCAGGACGGCCGCGCTGGTCCTCGTCCCCGCCCTCGCCGTCGATCGGGTGACGGGCGTACGGCTCGGCCGGGGCGGCGGCTTCTACGACCGGGCGCTGACCCGCGTCGGGCCGAACGTGCCGACGGTGGCGCTGCTGCACGAGGGAGAGCTGATCGAGGGCGTTCCCGCGGAGCCGCATGATCAGCATGTACGGTTCGCTGCCCTCCCGAGCGGAATCGTCCGGTTGGTGCAGATGTGACAAGATTGGCGCAGTCGCGGCGAAGGGAGCGGTGGGTCTGAACGTCTGGCTGCTGCTGTCCGCCGCCGTCGTCATCGCGGCCATCGCGTCCGTACGGATCGCGCACCGCACCGGCCTGCCCACCCTGCTCATCTACCTCTGCCTCGGCCTGCTGCTCGGCGAGCGCGGCCTCGGCGGCATCCACTTCGACAACGCGCACCTCGCCCAGGAACTCGGCCTGATCGCACTCGCGGTGATCCTCGCCGAAGGCGGCCTGACCACCAACTGGAGTCACGTACGCGACGCCGTGCCGAGCGCGCTCGTGCTCGCCACGGTGGGCATCGCGGTCAGCGTCGCTGTGCTCGCCGCGACCGTCGCACCCCTGCTCGGCCTGGACTGGCGGTCGGCGTTCCTGCTCGGCGCCGTGCTGGCCTCCACCGACGCGGCGGCCGTGTTCTCGGTGCTGCGGCGGCTGCCCCTGCCACCCCGGCTCGCCGGGATCCTGGAGGCCGAGTCGGGCTTCAACGACGCGCCCACCGTCATCCTCGTGATGACACTGAGCGTGGGTTCGACGCTGACGCTCTCGCTGCCGGCCACCCTGCTGGACACCGCCGCCGAACTCGCCATCGGCGCGATCGTGGGCCTCGCGGTCGGCCCCGCCGGGGCGTACGCGCTGCGCCGGGTGGCCCTGCCCGCCTCCGGCCTCTATCCGATCGCGGTGCTGGCGCTGGCGTTCGTCGCCTACAGCGGGGCGGCGCTCCTGCACGGCAGCGGCTTCCTCGCGGTGTACGTCGCGACGCTGATCCTCGGCAACGCCCGCCTTCCCCACCGCGCCGCGACCCGCGGCTTCGCGGAGGGCGCGGCGTGGCTCGCCCAGATCGGGCTGTTCGTGATGCTCGGCATCCTGGCCGACCCCGCGGAACTGCCCGTCGTGATCGTGCCCGCCCTGGTGTCGGGGGTGCTGCTGGTCCTGGTCGCCCGGCCGGCGTCGGTCCTGGTGTCCAGCGCGGTCGTGTGGCTGCTGCGCCTCGGCTCGATGCCGTGGCGCGAACAGATCTTCCTGTCGTGGGCCGGGCTGCGCGGCGCGGTCCCGATCGTGCTCGCCACGATCCCCTGGAGCGCGGGGGTGCCGGGGGCGAAGGGCCTGTTCAACGACGTCTTCGTCATCGTCATCGTGTTCACGCTCCTGCAGGGGCCGACGCTGCCGTACCTCGCGCGGGTGCTCGGCCTGGCCGCCGAGGGCGAGGCGCGCGACCTCGACGTGGAGGCCGCGCCGCTGGAGGAGCTGAAGGCCGACCTGCTGCAGGTCCGCATCCCGCGCGGGTCCCTCATGCACGGCGTGGAGATCTTCGAGCTGCGGCTGCCGACCGACACCATGGTCACCCTCGTCGTACGGAACGGGCGGTCGTTCGTGCCCGGGCCGACGACCCAGCTTCTGGTGGGCGATCAGCTTCTCGTCGTCACCACGGCCGCGCAGCGGGAGACGGTCGAACGCCGCCTGCGCGCGGTCAGCCGCAAGGGCAAGCTGGCCGGCTGGTACGGCGAACGCGGCGGCTGACCTGCTGTAGGGGTTGCGGGCGAACGGGACACCGGGGGGCAATAAACCGGGCTGGAGTGGCGTTTGCGCTTCTTGACTGACTACCATTAGCAGTCGACCCGGTCGAGTGCCAGTCTCAGGAGGAGCGAGTGCCCACCTACCAGTACGCCTGTACCGCTTGCGGGGAGCAGCTGGAGGCCGTTCAGAAGTTCTCTGACGACCCGCTCACGGAGTGCCCGGCCTGCCAGGGCAAGCTGCGCAAGGTGTTCTCCGCCGTCGGCATCGTGTTCAAGGGCTCCGGCTTCTACCGGACCGACAGCCGTTCGTCGAGCTCGTCGACGACCACGTCGACCACGTCGACGCCGTCGAAGTCCGCCGACTCCGCCGGCTCGGGGAGCTCCAACGGCTCCGGCGATTCCGGGAAGAAGGAGACCGCCTCGACCAGCACGTCGACGAGCACCTCCTCGTCGGGATCGACCGCCGCCGCCTGAGGTTCCGAGGTTGTCCACAGGGGCCGCCGGGCCGCGCCGGAGGCACGGCGCCGTTCGCTAGGGTCGGCCCCATGGTCAATCGCGCAGACATCGGGGTCATCGGCGGATCCGGGCTCTACTCCCTGCTGGAGGACGCCCACGAGGTCGACGTGACGACGCCGTACGGCCCGCCCAGTGACTCGATCTCCGTGGGCCGCATCGGCGGCAGATCCGTCGCGTTCATCCCGCGGCACGGCCGCGGCCACACGTATCCTCCGCACCGCATCCCCTTCCGGGCGAACATGTGGGCCCTGCGGTCACTCGGCGTCCGGCAGATCCTCGCGCCCAGCGCGGTCGGGTCCCTGCGCCCCGAGATCGGCCCGGGCGCCCTCGTGATCCCCGACCAGATCGTGGACCGCACCCAGGGACGCGAGCAGACCTTCTTCGACGCGGGTGCCGTCCACGTGTCGTTCGCCGACCCCTACTGCCCCTCCGGCCGGGCCGCCGCGACAGCCACGGCACGCGAGGCAGGCTGGGACACGGTCGACGGCGGCACGCTGGTCGTGATCCAGGGCCCCCGCTTCTCCACCCGCGCCGAGTCGCAGTGGTACGCGGGCGCGGGCTGGTCGATCATAGGCATGACCGGGCACCCCGAGGCCGTCCTCGCCCGTGAGCTGGCCCTCTGCTACACGACGCTCTCCCTCGTCACCGACCACGACGCCGGTGTCGAGGCGGGCGAGGGGGTCACCCACGACGAGGTGCTGGCCTTCTTCGCGGCCAACGTGGAGCGGATGCGCACGCTGGTCTCCCAGGTGGTCGAGGCCCTGCCGGAGGATCGGACCTGCCCCTGCGGCAACGCCCTCGACGGCATCAAGCTCCCGATCGAGCTTCCTTGATGGTCGGGTCGTCATGCGCGCCCTGAAACGGCTCTCGGTGCGCCGGCGCCGTGCGGTCGCCGCGATCCTCGCCGGGGTCGCGGCGGCGTGCGCGCTGTCGGCCGTACGGGCGCCGCGGGGCGTGGAGGTCCTCGCCGCCGCCCGCGACCTCGCCGGAGGCAGGCTCGCCGCCTCCGACGTCATGGTCGTACGGCTGCCGCCCGACGCCGTGCCCGCCGGGGCGTACGCGGCCGGCTCCCCGGTGACCGGCAGGGTGGTTGCGGGCCCGCTGCGCCGGGGTGAGCCGCTCACCGACGCGCGCCTCCTCGGCCCGGGCCTGTTCCGGTTCTCCGGGTCGCCGGAGTCGGTCGCGACGCCGGTCCGGATCGCGGACCCGGGCGCCGCCCGCCTGCTGTCGCCAGGGGATGTGATCGACGTCCTGGCGGCGTACGAGGACGGCCCTTTCGAGGCCCGGACGGTCGCCCAGGAAGTGCGGGTGATCGCCCGGCCGCCGGGCTCCACGGACGGCGGCGGACTGCTGGTGCTGGCCACGACTCCCGCCCAGGCCGCCGGGCTCGCCCAGGCCCAGGCACAGGGCAGGCTCTCGGTGACCATCCACCCCCGCTAGGTTCACCGCGTCGCTAAGGCAGCAGCGAGCCGAGCTTGGGGTCGTACTCCCAGTGCCACGGCTCGAAGGGGCTGTGGTAGGCCCAGTCGGGGTGGAACCAGCCGTACTTCTTGCCGTTGGCCTCAAGCCAGTTGAACTGGGCGGAGCGGAAGCTCTGCACGCCGCCGCAGAGGTCGACGGCGAGGCCGAGCCCGTGGTTGCTCTTGCCCGGCGTGGCCGCGAACCCGGGCCGCCGGTAGTAGACGGCCTGCTGCTCGCCGAGGCTGCGGTAGCTGTCGGAGATGCACATCGGCGCGCCGAACCGCTTCTTGTAGGCGATGTTGAGGTCGGCGAAGGCGATCGCCGCGTCCGCGCGCAGGGTCTCCCCGCGCTGCGGGAGCGGGCACAGGATGTTCTTGGGGAGAAGTCCGTTCGGATACTGCTCCGCCTGGGCGATCCGGGTGGGATCGCAGCCGCCCGCGCCCTCCGTCCTCTGGCCGATCTTCACGCCCAGTTTGACCAGTGCCCGGGTCAGCGACCTGACCAGAGTCGTGGAGCGCTTGCGCATGAGGGTGACCTGCGCGCTGAGCTGCGCCTCCTGGAGAAGGCTGGCCGCCCGCAATTCCTGCGCCTCCTGCGCGAGCCGCTGCTGACCTTCGAGCAGCTTCGACGCCTCGCTGAGGACGGTGTTGTGCCCGGCGACCAGGTGCTGCATGTCGCTCATCCTGCGCAGGATGGCCGTGCCGTCCCCGCCGGCGATGAACGGGCTGAGGCCCCCGACCGAGGGGTCCTGGTAGAGCGACGCCGCCAGGTCGGACAACGGCTTGCGCAGCCTGTTGAGCTCGGCCGTGGCCGCCTGGAGACTGGTGAGCTTGCCCGCGAGCTCCTTCTCCACACCCGCGAACTTCTTCTGCCGCGCCACCAGCGCCCGGTTAGCGTCCTCGATCGACTTGTAGGCCTTCTGGGCCTCACGCCGCAGCTCGGTCAGGGACGTGGGCTCCTTGCCGCTCGTCCGCACAGCGGCGTCCGTACGGGCGCTCGCACCGGCCGTTGTACGCGCCGATGCCGCCGCGGCCGTGGAGGCACCGGTGAGCGAGGTCATCACCGTGACGACCGCGATCAGCCCGGCCGACCGAGGAGATGACACGCTCGACTCCCCCGTTTGCGAACTCGTGACCTGGGTCAGGGACGCACGTTACTACAGCGTCCGGTGGGCCGGTGCCCTGGTTCGCCCAAGCGCTATCGACCAATCACGTCGCGTTTGCGCCTTTCCAGCTCATGCGCCTACTGCCCGCCGCCCTCCCGGCAGGCGTCCCAGAGCCAGGTGCCCTCCCACTCCGGAGCACACGCCGGGCGCTCCTCCCGGGGTTCCTTGTTGGGCCGTCTCTTCTCCTTCTCCGGGGCGCTCCGGGGGACGGCCTTCCAGACCCGCCCCACAACCGGCGCGGGAACAGCGGGAAGCCGCACCAGCCCCTCATAGCGGCGCGCCGGCCCGTACGGCTCCGGCACCGGCGTCGGATCCAGCGTCATCGTCACGGCTTGGCCGGCATCAGGAGACGGCAGCGCTCCTGACGGCGTATCGGCGGACAACCCCGGCCCGGCACTCCGTACGCCGCCGACAGGCTCGGCGAGCACACGCCGGGCCTCATCCGCCAGGCCGCTCCTCGTATGCTCCCCGTAGCCCGCTAGATCGGCCACGAGCAAGCCCGAAGCCAGGATCCCCGGCGCGATCATCGCCGCGACGAGCGTCATCGATCGCCGCCGCAGGGATCCGCGTCGCGTTACGGTCACAGTCAGCGACGGTAAGGGGCCCCCCTGGTGCGAGCGACGGCGAGTTGCCATGCCTTTACCGCAGGCCGGCCGACCGATGACCACCGACTTCTCCACCGCACCCCCGGGTGGAGGCGCGAGCGCCCCAACCTTTCGCTAGGCTTACTACCGCACACTTGCCTCCGTAGCTCAGGGGATAGAGCACCGCTCTCCTAAAGCGGGTGCCGCAGGTTCGAATCCTGCCGGGGGCACTCTTCGATCAGGCCTAACAGGCTCCCACCTGGGGCAGAGCGAGACGGCGGCGTCCCGCAGGTCCATATGGCCGCGCGGCTAGAGGGGACGTCGCCTGCTCCGGCCGGAATGCGATCGCTCTCGCCTTCTGCCAGATGTGGGAGTTGGCCGAGGCGGTGTAGGGGCCGCCCTTGGCGGTGCGGAACAGTCGGCCATCGTCGGCAAGGCCGTACCGCTTGATGTGCTCTCTCAGGATCGCCTGCAGGACCGGCGGAATGGGGATCGGCCGCGTCTCGCGCTCGGCGCGGTGCTTCAGGCCGCGCTCGTCGTGCACCTCCCCCAGTTGGTATAGCGCTCGTTCGCCTGTGGCCGAGCCTTCTCCAGCGTCAGCATGCCCCACCAGCCCTCTCGGGCAACTGGCAGTTCTCCCGCCAAAGGCCCGCGGCCTCCTCAGGGCAAAGCACGGCGTAGTACGTGCAGGCGCCCAGGGCCATCATGCGCGGCCCCGTGAGCGGCCAACGTAGGTAACCGCGGCGAGTAGCGCCCCCGCCTGGCGAGGGTTGGCCGGGCAGCTCCCCTTGCCGGCTCATCCGTAAGAACTGACCGGCTTCCTCGCGACCCTGTTCATGCTGTGACCTCGATATCCATTGACAGGCACCAGGTGAGGTCCTCAGTACCGCCTTTGGCCAGCCACTTGCGGACCATGGCCTGGAACGTCTCCAGGTCGTCGTTCCAACTCGGGATTTCGATCCGGAAGGCGGCGATCTTCAGATTCTCTCCGCGATACCTGATGACGAGAGAACGGTCATCCCACCGGATCACCTCCGATCGCATAGCAGGGCACCCGCGCACTCGCAGCATGCCGCCGAGCCCCAGGACGAACCGCCGGCCATCGAGCAGTTCGACCATCACATCGGCGTCCTTCCCATGACCGAATAGAATGATCTCCGAAAGGCGTTCTCCTGCCAGCGGCAGATCCATCCAGGTCGGGTCCGGGTTCTCGCGTATGGCCTGACGAATGGTGCGGACGTAGCCGGTCACGGTCGGATCGTATCCGTGCCGTCACTCTTCGTCTCTGGAGTTGTGTTTCCGGTTTCCCACGACGTCGTAGGCGCCATCATGTGCCGACTCGCCCGTGACCGCGAGTGCCTGGGCGACACAAACTTCTCCCGGTTTGTCGCTGTTCCGCAGCATGCCCCGGGTGGCGGTCAGTTCGGGCAGGCGTCGTGGCAGCCGCCGAAGCGCCCGATGTCCGGGCGGGTGAAGCGGGTCTCCCGCGTCCCCCGCGTCGCCTCGGTCATCGCCTGCTTCCAGATCAGGCCGGGAACGGACGTACCGTCCACCTGTCGATAGTGGTGGCCGCCCATGGTGACGTCGACCAGGGGGTACCGGTAAGCACCGCGAGGGTCGCCGAGGCTGACGGCCGCGGCCAGATCAGGGGTGTAACCGGCATACCAGGCGGAGCGGTGCGCGTCGCCCTCGCCGGGCATGCCCGCCGCCTCGCGGCCGATGCCCTTGAGCCTGCTCTTCGCCAGGACATCCGACAGCACCCCGGTGACCGCGTCGGCGACGGCCGGGTCCAGGACCTGCCGGCACTGCGGCGGGAAGGAGCGCGTGGTGCCCAAGCCGTCACGGATCTCCGTGATCACCATAGGCTCGCAGAAGCGGCCACGGGCGGCGAGGCTGGCGTAGGAGTTGGCCACCGAGACGGGGTCGGCCTCGGTGGGACCCAGCGTGAACGTCTCTATCTCCCGGAGCGGTTTTCCGTCGGCGCTCCTGAGCCCGAGCCCTTCGGCCATCCTGACGGTCTCGCACAGGCCGACCTTCTCCTGCACGCGCATGTAGAAGGTGTTGACCGCGCCTCGTGTGCCCGACCGCAGGGTGACGAACCGCTTCCCGCCCTTCTCCCGATTGTGGATGACGACAGTCGGTTCGGCGGCACCCTGGCCCGCGCAGTTCTTGACCGTCGCGTAGCCCTGGGCCTGGTACTCGTCGGAGACGGCGAAGCCGTCGCCGTACCGCATGCCGGCGGCGAGCGCCGCGGCCAGGGTGTAGGGCATCGAAGTTGTGCCCTGCTGGAAGGCAGGCCCGTCGCCGTAGTCATGGCTGGCGGCCATGGCCCTGATGGCGCCTTCGCCCGGCACGATCATCACCTGCGTGGCGAGCTGTGGGTCGTCGCGGTCGACGTACGTGTCGACGGCCTGCTGGGCCGCCCGCTGGAGCCGCTGGTCGATCGTCGTACGGATCGTCAGGCCGTCGTGAGTGAGCAGCCGCGGGTCCTCGGCGAGAAGCCGCTCGCCGACGTACCGGCAGAGGTAGGGGTACGCGCTGCCCGCGCAGTCGCCGGAGAACTCCTCGATGACGGCGCCCTCGGCATCGAGGAGCACGCTCTTCCGGGTCACGGGTGAGGCCGCCGCCGTGACGCCGGAGTCTGAGGCGACGGGCTCCCGGCCGCTGTCCTCCGAGCTTCGCAACAACAGGAGGACCGCGGCGAACGCGCTCACCGCGGCGACGCACAGGAAAATCAGCAATGCCTTCATCGTTGCCCTTCGGCGCGCCTCACCCGATGTACGGATCATCGGGGAATGGCAGGGCTCGGACAACCGGGAATGACGACGGCGGCCTTCCGGACGGCACACTCGGCAAGGTCGCGAAGTTGTGAATTGCTCACTGTTTCCGCCACCGCGCCTGGCAAAGGATCGAGGCGTGGCAGCGATTCAGGTGAACCACCTCAGCAAGAGCTACGGCAGTTTCCAGGCGGTCGACGATATCTCGTTCGAGGTCGAGGCGGGCACGGTCTTCGCCCTGCTCGGCCGCAACGGCGCGGGCAAGACCACGACGATCGAGCTGCTCACCGGCTTCCAGAAGCCGGACAGTGGTTCGGTCAGGGTGCTGGGCCTCGACCCGATCAGGGACCGCGCCCAGGTGCGCGGCAACGTCGGCATCATGCTGCAGGAGGCCGGGTTCTTCCCCGACCTGACGGCCGGGCAGACGGTCGAGATCTGGCGTGACTTCACCCCCGCCGCGCGCCCCGCGAGCGAGGCGCTGGAGCTGGCGGGCCTGACGGCGAAGGCGAAGACGAAGGTGCGGCAGCTGTCCGGCGGTGAGAAACGCCGCCTGGACCTGGCGCTGGCCCTGCTGGGCCGGCCCGATGTGCTGTTCCTGGACGAGCCGACGACCGGCATGGATCCCGAGGCCCGCCGCAACATCTGGGAGGTCGTCCGCGACCTCGCCGCCCGGAGTACGACCGTGCTGCTGACCACTCACTACCTGGAGGAGGCCCAGCAACTCGCGACGAACCTGGCCATCATGGACAGGGGTCAGATCGTCGTCGGCGGCGACATGGCCGAGACGCTGGCCGCGCGGGTGGGGAGGGTCTCGTTCGAGCTGCCTTCCGTGATTCAGCCCGGGGAGCTGCCGCTGCCCGCGACTATGCGGGGCAGACTCGCCATGGTCCAGGCCGCCGATCCCGACCTGGCCGCCCAGACGCTGCTGGGCTGGGCCAGCGAACGCGGCCTGCGCCTGCGCGGCCTGGAGGTCCGTACGGCCTCCCTAGAAGATCTGTTCCTGGAACTGGCCCAGAACGGCGAAATGGCCCAGAACGGCACGACTGACCGAGGCGACCACCCGTGACGCCCGTGCGTGACGTGCTGGCCGTGGCGCGGCTGGGTGGGCGGCTCTTCTGGCGCGACGGACGGGCCGTCGGCGGCGTCGCGGTGCTCGGCGTCTGCCTGGGCGCGGGCCTGCCGTTGCTGATCGCCGCCGCGCTCAGGAACCGCGACGTGGAGGTGGTGCTCGGCATGCATCTCGGCCTGCTCGCCACGCTCCTGACCATCGTCGCGACCACCCAGACGGCCGTGACGCTGTCGGCCAGGCGGGAGTCGCTGGTTCTCAAGCGGCTACACGCCTCGGGCCTGCGCGGGCGGGCCATCGTCGGCGGCGAACTGGTCAACATGGTGACGCAGGCCGCTCTCCTGTCGGCCCTCGTCTCGGTGATCCTCTACACCTTCACCTACCTGCCGCCACCCGAGCTTCCGCTGCTGTTCGCGGCGTGCGTCGTCGTGGTGGCCGGGGTGCTGGCGCTGATCGGCGTCGTCTTCTCGATCGTGACCCGCCGCCCCGACCTGAACGCCCCCGCCACGATCCCGTTCCTGCTGGCCAGTGCGCTCGGGGCCGGAGCGTACGGGCCGTTCGTCACCGGCCTCCTCCCCGGCTGGGTCCGGTCGGCACTCAACCTCCTGCCGACCGGAGCGATGGTCAAGATCGCCGGGCTCGCCTACAGGGGCGGCGAGCTCGCGACGCTGACCGGGCCCGTCCTGAACCTGACCGTCTGGGCCCTCCTCGCCCTGGTCGCCGTCCGCTTCCTCTTCCGATGGGATCCACGCCGATGAGCCTCACGGCCACCTACAAGCTGAGCGCCCGGCTGTTCTGGCGCGACAAGGGCACGCTGCCCGCCTCCGTGATCACCCCGCTGGGGCTGGCGATCGGGATGCCGACGCTGATGCGCAACGTCACGGCCGGGGGCGTCACGGCCGCGGCGCAGATGTTCGTGGGGACGCTCGCGCTCATCCTGTCGGGGACCGCGTTCCTGAACATCACCGTCGCCCTGACCATGCGCCGAGACCAGCTCCTGCTCAAACGGCTGCGCGCCACCCGGCTCACCAACCGGCAGATCCTCCTTGGCGAGGTCGCGAACACCGTCACGCAGACGGTCATCCTCATGATCGTCTCAGCCGTGGCCGTACACCTCCTGGCCGATGTGCCGCTGCCGAGGAATCCGGTGCTCTTCGCGGTGTTCGCGGTCGCCGGTTCGGCGGTGATGGCGACGCTGGGGGTGGCGTGGACGGCGGCGATCCCGCGCGGGGAGCTCGCGGCGCCCATGACGCTGCCGTTCTTCTTCCTGGCCGGCCTCGCGTCCGGGGCGATGGGCTCGATCGTGGACCTGCTGCCCCCCTGGCTGCACCCGTTCCTCGCCGCCCTGCCCACCAGCGCGGTGGTGGACGCGGTCCGCGCCTCCTACGGGCCGGGCACGTTCGGCTCCGACCTGGCGGCGGCGGCCGTACCGGCTCTGGTCCTGGCGGCGTGGGCGGGGGTCGCGCTGCTCTCGATCAGGAGATGGTTCCGCTGGGAGTCCAGAAAGTCATAATGGGCCGGTCATGAACTCCACCTCCGCGCGACGGCTCGGAATCGCGCTGATCGTCCTGGTCTCCGTCGGTTACACGATCATCCCCCTGGTGGCCTCCCTCGCGACGGCCTCCGCGCCGGTCAACGCCCGGCTGCTCGTGCTGCTGGCCGCTTTCTACTGGCCGCACTTCCTGCACGTACGGCAGGCGTTCACGGGCGCCCGATCCCGATGGCTCCCCGCCACACTGGCGGTGCAGGCGGTCGCCGCCTACCTGCCGGAGGTCCTCGGGTTCACCGGCTGGTCGGCCGGGACCGCGCCGCTCCTGGCCGGGCCGGTGCTCCTGCTGCTCCCGCTGCGCTGGGGCGGCGTCCTGGTGACGACGATGGCGGCGGCGGAGTTCTGGTGGCTCCAGGGGATCTTCCACAACGTGACCGGCTCGTACTTCTACGCCCTCACCATCGTCATCACCGGCGCCATGATCTACGTCGTCGTACGGCTGGTCCGGGTCACCGCCGAACTGGAGCAGGCGCGAGCCGACCTGGCGGAGGCGGCGGTGCTGAAGGAGCGGTTGCGGATCTCCCGTGACCTGCACGACGGGCTGGGCCACAGCCTCACCGCGATCGTGTTGAAGGGCGACCTGGCCGCCCGGCTCATGGACCGCGATCTCCCCGCCGCGAGGACCGAGGTCGGCGCGCTGGTGCAGGTGGCGAGGGAGACCGCGCTAGAGGTGCGTCAGGTGGCTCGCGGCTACCGGCGGATGACGCTCGCCGACGAGGTGCACCGGGCCACGGCGCTGCTGGAGTCGTCCGGAATCGGCTGCCAGGTCAACCTCGCCGAGATGACCCCGTCCCGCGAGCAGGACGAGGCGCTCGCCTGGGCCGTGCGCGAGGGTGTCACGAACATCCTGCGGCACAGCCGCGCCACCACCTGTTCGATCACCACGTCGAACCGTGCGGGACGCACCCGCCTGGAGATCGTCAACAACGGCCTCGCACCTGATGACGCGCGAACCGTCAGGCCTTTCGGTGGCGGACTGACCGGGCTGGCGGAGCGGGCCGCGCAGACAGGGGGCACGGTCGAGGCCGGGCACACGCCCGAGGGCGGCTTCCGGTTGACGATGGAGGTGCCCGCGTGATCCGCGTCCTCCTGGCCGAGGACATGCACATGATCCGGGCCGCGCTCACCGCCCTGCTGCGCCTGGAGTCCGACCTGGAGGTGGTGGCCGAGGTGACGCGCGGGGACGAGATCGTCCCCGCCGCGCTGCGGGTGCGACCGGACGTGGCGATCGTCGACATCGACCTGCCCGTGCTGGACGGCATCACCGCCGCCGCCCGGCTGCGGGAGGTGCTCCCCTCCTGCCGCATCCTGGTGCTGACCGCGATGGGCCGGCCGGGTCAGGTACGGCGGGCGTTGTCGGCGGGTATCGAGGCGTTCCTGGTCAAGGACGCCCCCGGCGACCGCCTGGCCGACGCGATCAGGCGTACGGCGGCCGGGCTGCGGGTGCTGGACGCGGAGCTGGTGGCCTCGGCGATGGAGTACGGAGAGAGCCCTCTCACCCCACGCGAGGCCACGGTCCTCCGCGAAGCCGCCCGAGGGGCCTCCGCCGAGGAGATCGCCGCCCGCCTGCACCTGTCGGCGGGCACCGTACGCAACTACCTCACCGGCGCGATCACCAAGACCGGCGCCCGCAACAAGATCGACGCCGTCCGCATCGCCGAAGACGCGGGCTGGCTGTGATCCCAACCCCCGACCGCGACCGCGACCAGGCCGGGAATCACACGGGCTTCGGCAGGTAGGTCGACAGGCACGCTTCGGCCGCGCTCGTCGGCTTGTAGCAGGCCTTCGCGGTGAGGCCGCCATCGAGATTCCAGCGGGAGAAATAGGCCGCAGTGCCGGTGCAGGTCGACCCGCTCGTGTTCACGTCTCCCACCTTGACGTTGGCAGAGGCGCAACCGGAACCGGTCGCGGTCTTCTCCAGGGTGTTCAGCGTCGACCGGCCGCCGTCGTCGGAGCCGTAGCCGGTGAGCCGCACACCGGGACGCACGAGCGAGTACGTGTAGTCCGTCGCCGTGTAATAGGACCAGCTCGCTCCGGTGCCCGTGGTGCGCACCCCGGCATCGGTCGCCGAACTCGGAATGGCGACGAAAAGCGACTTGTCGGCGTTCGTGGTGCCGGGAATGGTCCGGTAGACCAGCACCAGAAGGCCATCGTCGAAGCTGCCGGATCCGGTGCTGAATGTCTTGTAGGTGCCGTTCCCGCAGGTCGTCTCGTTGACGAGATCGGAACTCACATTGATCGCCCGGATCACCACCCGGGAGCACCGGCCGTCGTCGGCGACGTGCTCGATCGTTCCGTGGAGGTTGCGGGAGCCGCTCTGGTCGCTGCCGAATGCCGTCAGCTTGACGCCCGGCAGCGTCGCGGCGACCTGGAACGCGTCCGACCGGTAGTAGTTCCACGAGGCCGACATGCCGGCTCCATCGGCGGCCTGGGCCGGCGAGGCGGCGAGCAGGGCGCCGGTCACCGCCGCGACCAGCGTCGCGCCGACGGGCACGAGGCTCCGCGACGTGGGACGGAAACGGACGGGACGGAAAATCGTCGACATTATGCCCCTTTTGTGTTGCGTGCGTGCTTCTGGGTGCCTGATGTGCACCCTTCGCGTTCCATGTCAGGATCGCCGCCGTGCGGTGTCCGTAATGGACCACTTCGCCGTCGCATTCCATGGACCAGTAATCGCCGCATCCGGTAATTTGGTGCGCAATAACCACCCATTTTGTTATGCTGTGAGAAGTTAATCGCGGTCCGCCACCGCGGTGAAACCGGCGGCGTCGCACTCGCCGGCCAGTCCACCGCCTTACCACGAACGCAGGATGGTCCCGAGATCAGCGCACCCGCCCCTACAGGAGCGGGACGAGGGCGTCTCCATCCTGGTCGACGCGGCACGTGCCGTTACTCCTGATACGGGCGGGCGGATATTCGTCGTCGAGGGTCCTCCCGGGATCGGCAAGACGCGGTTGCTGGCCGAGGTGCGCGAGCGGCTGCGTCAGGACGGCCGACCAGTCGCACGGGCCGCGGGTTCGCCGCTGGAACGCGAGTTCGCCTACGGCGTCGCGCGGCAGTTGTTCGAGCCGATGCTGACCGCGGAGGCCGAACTCGGGCGGGGTCCGCTGTTCGCCGGCGCCGCCGCGCAGGCCGCGTCGGTGTTCACCGTCGAGGCGATCCGGCCGGTCGGCGACCTCGCGGTCCTGCACGGGTTGTACTGGCTGGTCGTGAACGCGTGCACGGCGGAACCGCTGACTCTCGTCGTCGACGACGTCCAGTACGCCGACTCGCCCTCTCTGCGGCTGCTGGCCTACCTGCTGCCCCGGCTGGACGGCCTGCCGCTGACCGTGATGCTGGCGCTGACGTCCGGCGCGCCGGTCCCCGACCTGCTGGCCGAGATCCTGCGCACGCCCAGCACCGAGTTCGTGCGGCTGCGCCCGCTCGGACCGACCGGCACCGCCGCCGTGCTCGCGACGATGTTCGGCACCCGGCCCGACGACGCCTTCGTCGCCGCCTGTCACGACTCCAGCGGCGGCAACCCGCTCCTGCTGACCGAGCTGGCCCGAGGCTGCGTCGAACAGGGCATCGCACCCACGAGCGGCAACGCCGCCCTGCTGGACACGGTGCTCCTGCCGTGCCGGATACGGCCCCACCTGGGAAACATGCCGCAGGACGTCGTCGATGTGGCGCATGCCGTCGCGCTTCTGGGCAACGAAGCGGATCTGCCCGCGATCTCGGCCGTCTCCGGCCTCGGCGTCGAGGCCACCGCGACCGCCGTCGATCGGCTGATCCGGAGCCACGTACTGGTCCGCGCGCCCGCCGGCCGGTTCGGCTACCCGCACCAGCTGTTGCAGCGGTCGGCCTACGAGTACCTGGACACCCCTCGCCGGATACGGGGACACCGGGCGGCGGCGCTGCACCTGGCCGCCACGGGCGCGGAGCCGGAGCGGATCGCCGCCCAGATCCTGCAGGTGCCTCCGGGCGTGGTGCCGGGCGCGGCCGGATATCTGCGGCGGGCCGCGGAGACGGCGCTGTTCCGCGGCTCCCCCGACAGCGCGTACACCTATCTGCGGCGGGCGCTGCCCGAGGCGACCGGCGACGAGGACCGTCAGGTCCTGGTCGACCAGCTCGCCGATGTCGCGCTGCACAGCGACGTCGAGGCCGCCGCGCGCTACGGCGAACAGGCCCTGGCGTCGGCCGTCGAGCCCGCCGCCCGGGCGGTGGCCGGTCTACGGCTCGGGGAGGCGTTGCTGCTCGGCGGCGACACGGAGGCGGCGATACGGGCCTGGCGTGACGCGCGGCAGGCGCTGGGCGAGGCGTCCCCTCCCCACGACGCCGGGCTGCGCCGGCATCTGGACGCGTACCTGGTCAATGTGACGGTGCTGGAACCCGGTCAGCTGCACCTGATCGACGAGGTGGGGCAGGCCGCGGGCGACGACGAGCCGCCGAGCGCCGGCGGGCGGGCGCTGGACTGCGTGCTCGCCCTGCGGGCCGCGTTCGAGGCCCGTCCACAGGCGGCGCCGGCCGCCCGCCGCGGCCTTTCCGACGGGCTGCTGGTGCGCCTCGGCACCGGGGACAGCCCACTCGTGTGCGGCTGGCTGGCGCTCCTGGCCGCCGAGGACGACCTGGTCGGCACGAGCATCGACCACGCCCGGCGGGAGGCGTACCGCCGCGGCAGCGTCCGGGCGTACGGGCCGGTGCACGCCTTGGCGGCGCTCCACGAACTGTGGCGCGGCAATCTCGCCGAGGCGGAGCGGGAGGCGCGTACGGCGGTGGAGGCCGTCGAGCGTTCCGGAGTACGGCTCGGCCGGCCGTTCGTCGCCCCGTTCCTGGCCGACATTCTGGCCGAGCGCGGCGACCTGGCCGGCGCGCGGTCCGCGCTGGCCTGGGCCGGTCTGCCGGAGGAGCCGCCGCCTGCCGGTCCCATGTACTTCTACGCCGACACGCGGGCGCGGCTGCTGCGCCGTACGGCAGGCGGTGAGCGGGCGGTGGCCGCGGCGCTGGACGCCGGCCGCCTCTTCGCCCGCTTCGGCGGCGACAACCCCGCGTTCATGCCCTGGCGCACCGAGGCGGCCCGCACCCTGCACCGGCTGGGTCACGGCGACCGGGCGGCGGAGCTCGCGCTGGCCGAGGTGGCCCTGGCCCGCCGCTGGGGCGCGCCCCGGGCGCTGGGCCGCGCGTTGCGGGTCGCC
>QFZU02000086.1 GCA_003260025.2 Microbispora triticiradicis
ACACGAATCTGGCGTACCACATCACAGGCGCGGCGACCGTGCGCGGGCCGCTCGACCGGGATGTGCTGCGCACCGCCCTCGCCCACACCGCCCGGCGCCACGAAAGCCTGCGCACCACCCTCCGGATGGTGGAGGGGGAACTCGTACAGGTCGTACACGAGGAGTGGGATTGGGAGCCGCCGCTCACCGCCGTACCCGACCTGGCGGAAACCCTGGAGCAGTGGCGGACCTCGACGGTCGACCTCGAACAGGGCCCGCTGTTCCGCGCGCGGGTGGTGCGTGTCTCGGACGACGAACACGTGCTGCTGCTGTCGCTCCACCATGTCATCGCGGACGGCTGGTCCCTCACCGTGCTGTTCCGCGAGATCGCCGATCATTATCAGGCCGCCCGCACGGGTGAACCGCGCGCGCAGGGCGCCCCTCTTCAGTACGGCGACTACGCCCAGTGGAAGCTCGACACTCCGGCCGATGACTCCGAACTCGAGTTCTGGCGTGAGTACCTCGCCGGCGCGCAGACGCTCGACCTGCCCACGGACAAGCCACGCCCGCCGTACGAGACGCACCGTGGGGACGCCGTTCCGCTCTCCCTGCCCGCGCAGACCGTCGAGCGCCTCGCACGGGAGAGCGGTACGACGACCTTCACGGTGATCACCACGGCGTTGACGCTGCTGCTCGCCAAACTCGCCGGTCAGGACGACGTCACCATCGGCATCCCGTCCTCCGGCCGTACGCACCCCGGCACCGCCGAGATGATCGGCTTCCTGGCGAACTCCCTTCCCCTGCGCTCCGTGACCCGGCCCGGCATGACGCTCGCGGAGGCCCTGAGCGCGACGCACGCGAACCTTCTGGAGGTCCAGCTTCACAGCGACACCCCGTTCGAGCGGATCGTCCAGCACGTGCGGCCGGAGCGTGACTTCAGCCGCAGCCCGTTCTTCCAGGTCATGCTCGCGCTGGACAGCGCACCCCAGCGGACGCTGGAACTGCCCGGCCTCCGCTTCACCCGAGTCGACATGGCACCCGCCGGTACGCAGTTCGAGTTGTCGGTGCATTTGGAGCAGTCGGTGGAGGGGTTGGGCGGGTTCCTGACCTACAACACGGATCTGTTCGATGCGCGGTCGGCGTGTCTGCTGGCGCTGACCGGTCCATCTGTCGGGGCTGGTGGGTGTGTGCATGGGTTGGTCGAGGCGGTGGTGGATCGGTGTCCGGATGCGGTGGCGGTGCGGGCGGTTGACGGGGTGGTGCGGTATCGGGAGTTGGATGAGCGGGCTGAGTGGTTGGCTCGTCATCTGGTGGGGTTGGGTGCGGGGGCTGGTCGGCTGGGGTGCAGGTCGTCGATGTTCGCGCGGTGCTCGGCCCGGTCGGGGGAAGCCCCGGTTCCGGCCGTCCTGGTCGGTTGGGTGTCTCCGTCGGCGCGGGGGATACGGCGTATGTGATTTATACGTCGGGGTCGACGGGGCGGCCGAAGGGTGTGGTGATCGAGCATCGGCAGACGGTGGCGATGCTCACCTGGGCGGGGCAGGCGTTCGGGGTGGGGGCGCTGGCCGAGACGCTGGCGTCGACGAGTGTGTGTTTCGACTTGTCGGTGTTTGAGATTTTCGCGCCGTTGTCGGTGGGGGCCACCGTCACCTTGGCGGCGGGTAACGCGCTGGATCTGATCGAGGATCGGGCGGGGTTCGGGCATGTGACGTTGGTGAACACGGTGCCGTCGGCGGCGGCGGAGTTGCTGGCGGCCGGCGCGATCCCGCCACGGGCCGGCGCGATCGGCGAGGTGTACCTGTCCGGGAGCGGGGTGACGCGGGGGTACCACCAGCGGCCAGGGCTGACGGCCGAACGCTACCTGCCCCTCCCCGACGATGAGGGTGGGCGGCTGTATCGAACAGGGGATCTGGCCCGCTGGCGCCCCAGCACCACTGCAGACGGCGGGGTGGAGTTCTTCCTGGACTACCACGGCCGGGTGGATCACCAGGTGAAGCTCCGGGGCTTCCGGATCGAGCCGGGCGAGGTGGAACACGCCCTGCTCCAGCACCCGGCCGTGTCGGAGGCGGTCGTCACCGTCCACGGCGACCACCTGATCGCCCACATCGCCAGCAAGAACACTCCCACCCGCGACCACGGCAACCATGCGCAGGGCGACGAGCGAGCCCACGACGGGCACAGTGACCACACCAGCACGCATGACATGCACGGTGGTCGTCCTGCCGTTGCGGCGGATCACGGTGACCTTGCCCTGTGCGATGCGGATTGCGAGCAGATTCTTCTGCGGTATCTGCGGGG
>QFZU02000087.1 GCA_003260025.2 Microbispora triticiradicis
GGCGGAGGCCGTGGGCGGCGCCGCACCCGCGGCCGGAGGCGGGCCCCGGCTGGGCCTGGCCGTGGACCTGGCCGTCGGGCTGGACCAGGCCCGCCGGGCGCTCGCCTCGGCCTCGCCGGTGGCACGGTTCACCGAACTCGCCGGTCAGGGGCTGCTGTCGCTGCTGGATCCGGACGCCGCGGCGTCGTTCGCCGCCGCGATCCTCGCGCCGCTGCGCGAGTACGGCTCCCGGGCCGACCTCGTCGAGTCGCTGCGTGCCTATCTGGCGAGCAACGGGCACTGGGACGCAGCCGCGCAGCGTCTCGGCGTGCACCGGCACACGCTGCGATACCGCATGAAGCGGGTGAGCGAGTTGCTCGGGCGCGACCTCGACGACCCCGCCGTGCGCGCCGAACTCTGGATCGCGCTGAGCCTGTGACGGCGCGTGTCCGACCGTGGCGGGTCAGGCCTGGGGGCGGGCGATGAACGCGCGGATGGCCGCGGTCGTCACGATCTCGTAGGTCTTGCCGTCCGGCAGGTGTCCGGCACGTTCCAGACTGAGCGCGCCCTGCGCCGCCGCCCACAGCGTGTCGGCGACCTTCCGGGGCTGGGTCGGCACGAGGCGGCCGGCGGAGATGCAGTCGGCGATCACCCGGTCGACGATGTTGAGCGCGGCCCTCGCCAGGGTGCGGGCGCGCTCGCTCGGCACGAACCCGGGGATGGCCCGCTCGAACATCAGGCTGTAGTAGCCGGGTTCGGACAGCGCGGCCTCGCGGTAGGCGGGACCCAGCAGGCTGAGGTGCTCCATCGGGTCGGCGCGGTGCGGCACGGCCTCCAGCCTGCGGCGGAACCGTTCGAAGCCCTCCAGGTAGAGCGCCTCGGCCAGGCCTTCCTTGCTGCCGAACATCGTGTAGATCAGCTGGGTGGAGCAGCCGGCCTCGGACGCGATCCTGCGTACGGTGAGGCTCTCCGGGCCCGCGGAGGCGAGCAGGTCGTTGGCGACATCGAGAAGGCGGGTGCGCAACTCGTCGTAATTGCTCCGATGGCCGCGTGCGTAGGCACCCTGAAGACCGAGCGGCGCCGGCGTACCCATCAGCGACGAGCCCTTCTGATTGTGGGGGTCCCGCGACAGACCCGGAAGATGACTTAACCATGCCGCTCGGCTTTCAAACCGCCGAGAAACAGAAAACATCATGAAATCGCCGCGCATCTGTGACATCCCGCCGGAGTTGTCCACGATGGCGCGCCGGAGAACGGCGATTGGCCTGTCCGGAGTAGAGCCGGGTTCCGTCAGCGGTCATAGCGTGAAGACATGGACGTGAGCCGCGCTTCCGATCCCCGCCCCTTCTGGCTCGCCGGTCGTCCCGCCACGGGAGACGCCGAGCAGACCGTGACCAACCCGCACGACGGAAGGGTCGTCGGCGTCCATTCGGTCCCGACGCCCGACCAGGTCGAGCAGGCCGTCGCCGCCGCGCACGCGGTGCGTGGACAGGCCGCCGCGCTGCCCATCCACGTACGCGCCGAGGCGCTGGCCCACGTGGCCCGGCGGCTGAGCGAGCGCGCCGAGGAGATCGCCCAGCTGATCAGCGCCGAGAACGGCAAGCCGATCTTCTGGGCCCGGGGCGAGGTCGGCCGGGCCGTCTCCACCTTCCGCTTCGGCGCCGAGGAGGCCCGCCGGTTCAGCGGCGACGTGCAGCGGCTCGACACCGAGCCCGCGGCGCAGGGACGGCTCGCCTACGTCTCCCGGGTGCCGTACGGACCGGTGCTGGCGATCACGCCCTTCAACTTCCCGCTCAACCTGGTGGCGCACAAGGTCGCCCCGGCCATCGCCGTGGGCGCGCCGATCGTGGTCAAGCCCGCCCCCGCGACCCCGCTGTCGGCGCTCGTGCTCGGTGAGATCCTCGCCGAGACCGACCTGCCGGAGGGCGTGTTCTCCGTGCTGCCGGTGCCCAACGACCGGGCCGCCTCGCTGGTGGAGGACCCCCGCCTGCCGGTCGTCTCCTTCACCGGCTCGGGGCCGGTCGGCTACTCCATCCTGGACAGCGTGCCGCGCAAGCACGTCACGCTCGAACTCGGCGGCAACGCCGCCGCGGTCGTGCTCGCCGACGCCGACCTCGACTGGGCGGCGAGCCGGGTGGCGCTGTTCTCCAACTACCAGGCGGGCCAGAGCTGCATCGCGGTGCAGCGTGTGATCGTGGAGGACTCGGTCGCCGACGCCTTCACCGAGAAGCTGGTCGGCGCCGTCGGCGGCCTCGTGACCGGCGACCCGGCCGACGAGAAGACGCAGGTCGGTCCGCTCGTCAGCGAGGACGCCGCGATCCGCGTCGAGAAGTGGGTCGACGAGGCCGTGGCGGCCGGGGCGCGCCTGCTGGCGGGCGGCACCCGCGACGGCGCGACCATCGCCCCCACCGTGCTGGCCGACGTCCCCGCCGGCGCGAAGGTCACCTGCGAGGAGGTCTTCGGGCCGGTCATGACCGTGCAGCGGGTGGCCTCCGTGGACGAGGCGTTCGCCCTGGTCAACGACTCCCGGTACGGCCTGCAGGCGGGGGTCTTCACCCGCAGCCTCGACGTCGCCTTCCGGGCCAACCGGGAGCTCGAGGTCGGCGGCGTCGTCATCGGCGACGTGCCGTCGTACCGGGCCGACCAGATGCCGTACGGCGGGGTGAAGGAGTCGGGCGTGGGCCGCGAGGGGCTGCGCTCGGCCATGGAGGACCTCACCTACGAGAAGGTCATGGTGCTTACCGGTCTCACCCTGTAGAACCACGCGTCCGAGGGCCCGGGGGACCACCGTCCCCCGGGCCCCTCGTCGTGGGAGCCCCGGCGGCCTCAGAGAAGACTCAGCGCCTTGGCGAGGCCGGGGTCGCGGCCCTTGGCCAGGTCGAGGGCCGTCATGGGGGCGTAGTGGTCGGCGGGGACCCCGACGGTGTCGATGATCTCCCGGGCCGGCCCGAGGTGCCGGACCTTGGGCAGCAGCAGCACACTGCCGTCGTCGAGGAGGTACGCCTCGGACGGGCCGGAGACGACCCCCGCGGTGCGGGTCCCGACGAGGATGCCCAGGCCGTTGTCCTTCACGGCCCCGCTGAAGTCCTCGCAGGCCGAGGCGCACGCGCGGTCGGTGAGCACGACCAGGCGCAACCCGAGCAGCGGGACGGAGTCGTCGGTGCGGTTGGCCGTGCAGTCACCCTTCAGCGGGCAGAAGTAACTGGTCACCTTGCCGTGGGCGAACGCGCCGAGCAGCCGCGTCACCTCGCGCGGCGACCCGCCGCCGTTGCCGCGTAGGTCGAGGACCGCCGCCTTCGGCGTGTTCTTCAACGCGGCGATGACCTGGTCGGCCACGCCCTGGAAGAACCCGGGCACCTTGACGTAGATGACGCCGCCGGGGAGCGTCTTCGACGTCACCGCCCGCTTCTGCTCCTCGACGGGACCCTCCGTGAGCTTCACGGTCCGGACGCGTCCCGTCGTGGGCCGCTTCAGCGTGAGCCGCACGGTGCCGGAGGCGAACGTGTCGACGAGGCTCTGGTTCACCTTCTCCCCGATGAACGCCGGTATGCCGTTCACCTTCTCGACGATGTCGCCGGGCCGGATGCCGGCCCTCTCCGCCGGGCTGCCGGGCAGGACGCGGGTGACGAACAGCGGCGGCCGGGCGGCCGGGTCCAGCCGCCCGCCCTGCGCGGCCGACAGGCCGGCGATGCCGGTCCCCACCGGTCCGTCCTCCGACGGGGGAGTGATCCTCTCCACCCGGGCGTGGTTGTCGTGCAGCCCGGCGACCATGCCGGTGATCGCGGCCGGCAGGGCTCGTGTGTCCCCGGTGCCGAGCACCTCCGCGACGGCGGCCCAGTCGGCGTCGCGGTCCCCGGTCAGGGCGGGCAGGCGGAGGCCCGGCGCGTCCGCCCCCCGCCGGACCAGGTCCTGGGTGTACGCGGCGAGGGCGTCCCGCAGCAGGACCTTCGGATCCAGCACGGGCCCGCTGTAGTAGTTGTCCAGCACGCACTCGTACGCCTGCCGGAGCGTGTTCACCGTCGTCGGCGAGGAGGACGCGGGCGGGGGTCCGGACGGTGTGGCGCAGGGTCCGCCGTCGGCGGCGGTCGCGGGGGACGACCCCGGAGCCAGGGCACAGGCCGCCAGCAGGACGGCGGAGCAGAACGTTCTGATCATGTCGTCAGCGTGGCCGGGAGTGGGTTTCAGGACCGTGAACGAGATCGTTAACGCCGCTGTTACCCCTCCTGCGGTACGAAGGTCCCATGCGGGTTCTGGTGGCGGAGGACGAACGCGACCTCGCCGATCTCGTGGCGACGGGGCTGCGCCGCCACGCCATGGCGGTCGACGTGGTCTACGACGGGGCGGGCGCCGCCGAGCGGCTGGCGGTGAGCGACTACGACGTCCTCGTGCTGGACCGCGACCTGCCCGAACTGCACGGCGACCTCGTGTGCCGGGAACTGGTGGCACGCGGGAGCCGTACCCGGATCCTCATGGTGACGGCGGCGGCGTCGGTGCCGGACCGGGTCGCGGGCCTCGGCATGGGCGCCGACGACTACCTGCCCAAGCCGTTCGACTTCGCCGAGCTGGTCGCGCGGGTGCGGGCGCTGGGGCGGCGCAGCAGGTCGCAGGTGCCGCCGGTGCTGACGCGGCACGGGATCACGCTCGACACGCACCGCATCCAGGCGTCCCGGGACGGGCGGCACCTGCATCTGTCGCTCAAGGAGTTCGCCGTCTTGGAGACCCTGCTGCGGGCGGAGGGCGCGGTGGTGAGCGCCGAACGGCTGCTGGAGGAGGCGTGGGACGAGAACGTCGATCCGTTCACGACCGTGGTCAGGGTCGTGGTCAGCCGTCTGCGGGCGAAGCTGGGCGACCCGCCCTGCATCCAGACCATCCCCGGCGCCGGCTACGTCTTGTGACGACGGTCCGGGTACGGCTCACGCTGATCTACTCCGGGCTGTTCCTGTTCACCTCCGTCGTGCTGCTGATCATCGTCAACACGCTGATGCGGCAGGCGCTGGACACGCGGATCGCGCGGTTCCCGCTGCCGCCCGAGCGGCCGCGTCCGGCTCCGGCCCCGCGCCTGGGCGAGCCGGAACCGCCGCCGCCGCTGTCCGAGCTGGTGCGGGACGTCATCCACTACCAGTGGGACGTGAGCGCGCTGACGATCGGGGTCCTGACCCTGGTGTCCGTGGTGGTGGGATGGGTGGTCGCGGGGCGCGTCCTGCGGCCCCTCCACCGGATCACCGCCACCGCGCAGCGGCTGTCGCTGTCCACCCTCCACGAGCGGATCGCCCTCACCGGGCCGAAGGACGAGCTGAAGGAACTGGCCGACACGTTCGACGCCATGCTCGACCGGCTGGAGCGCTCCGTCGAGGGGCAGCGCCGGTTCATCGCGAACGCGTCCCACGAACTGCGCACCCCGCTGGCCGTGCAGCGGACGGCGATCGAGGTCGGCCTGCCCGAGGACGTCGGGGAGATCCGCGCCAAGCTGCTGCTCCACAACCATCGCATGGAGAACCTCATCGACGCGCTCCTCGCCCTCGCGCAGGCCGGGCACGGCCTGCGCGAGCGGAGCCCGGTGGCGCTCGGCGAGATCGTACGGTTCGCCCTGGCCGACGCGGGCGAGAACGGGCGGGGGCCGGCGGGCGTGACGGTGACCTCGCGGATCGCCCCCTTCGTCCTGCGGGGGGATCCGGTCCTGCTCAACCGGCTCGTGACCAACCTCGTCGACAACGCGCTGCGCTACAACCATTCCGGCGGGGTCGTGGACGTGACCCTCGCCGACGGCGTGCTGACGGTCCGCAACACGGGCCCGGAGGTGCCGGAGGAGCGGTTCCACGATCTCTTCGAGCCGTTCCGCCGGCTGCACACCACCCGGGAGCAGGGCGCGGGGCTGGGGCTGTCGATCGTCGCGTCCATCGCCCGCGCGCACGGAGCCGCCGTACGCGCGCGACCGGGCCCCGCAGGGGGCCTGGAGGTCACGGTGGCGTTCGCGCGGGACCCCCGCGCAGGGACCTAGCGGCGGGGGCGCAGGCCGTCGAAGAGGAGGCCGAGAGCCCGGCCGCGCAGGTCGTCGCTCCACTGGTCGCGCTCGGCCGCCAGGCACGCCGCGGACAGCAGGACCAGGAGCTCGGGCATGCGGACGTCGGACCGCACCGCGCCCGACTCCTGCGCGGCCAGCAGCAGCCGCTCGATCACGTTCCGCATGCCGCGGGCGGCCTCCGCCGTCCCCGCCTTCGGATCGGCCCCGGCCGCGGTCAGCAGGTCGGCCGGGGTCCTCCTCCGCCGCGCGCCGGCGACGACGCGCCCGAGGAACCCGAAGAAGGCCTCGCCCGCGTCGGCCGGCAGCGTCTCCGCCTCCGCCAGGAGCCGCAGCACGCCCTCGACGATCACCGCGTGGTAGAGGGCCTCCTGGTCGGGGAAGTGCCGGTAGATCGTGCCGAGCCCCACCCGCGCCTCATGGGCGACCGCGCGCATGGACGCGGACGTCCCGTCGCGGGCCAGGACGGTCTCGGCCGCCTCCAGGATCCGGGCCCGGTTGCGCCGCGCGTCGGCGCGCAGCGGTCTGGCGTCGCCGGTCATCGTCCTCCTCGCCTGTGCGGCCCGATGCCGCGTTGACAACCGGAACATTAGTTCCGTATGTTGCCGCGACATAATCGGAACGCCGGTTCCGGTTCTCGGGAACAAGGGGGAGCGCAGTGCGGCACACACAACTCGGTCGTTCGGGGCTCAAGGTCTCCACGGCGTGCCTCGGCACCATGAACTTCGGCATGCGACCCGGCATGGGCCCCAGCTCGTCCGGCGGCTTCGACGAGACGGAGGCCGCCCGGATCGTCGACGCCTTCCTGGAGGCGGGCGGGAACGTCATCGACACCGCCGACGCCTACAACGGCGGCGAGTCCGAGCGCGTCGTCGGACGGGCCGTCCGGGGCAGGCGCGACTCCGTCGTGCTGGCCACCAAGGCGTTCCTGCCGCAGGGACCCGGGCCCAACGACCGCGGGCTGTCCCGGGCCCACCTGACCCGGGCGCTGGAGGGCAGCCTGCGCCGCCTCGGCACCGACCACGTGGACCTCTACCAGTGCCACCAGTGGGACGACTCCACTCCGATCGAGGAGACCATGGCGACCCTGGACGGGTTCGTGCGTTCGGGCAAGGTGCGTTACATCGGCTGCTCCAACTTCACGGCGGCGCAGATCGTGGAGTCGCAGTGGGCCGCGGAGCGGGCAGGCGGCACGCCGTTCGTGTCCCTCCAGCCGCAGTACTCCCTGCTGGCCCGGAGCATCGAGGCGGAGATCCTGCCCGTCTGCCGGCGGCACGGCCTCGGCACGCTGGTCTGGTCGCCTCTCGGCGGCGGCGTGCTGGCGGGCCGCTACCGGCGGGGCGAGGCCCCCGGACCCGGCACCCGGATGGCCCGGCTCAGGGCGTCGCCGATGCCCATGGCCCGCGCCTGGGCGGACGGCCTGCTCAACGAGCCCAACCTCGTGGTCGCCGAGCACGTCGCCGAGGCGGCCGCCGGACTGGGCGCCACACCGGCGGCGGTGGCGCTGGCCTGGGTGCGCCGGCGGCCGGGGGTCACCTCGGTCGTCGTCGGGCCCCGCACCCTGGACCAGCTGCGCGACAACCTCGCCGGGCTCGACCTCGACCTGCCGCCGGAGGTCGCCGCCCGCCTCGACGAGGTCTCCCGGCCCGCCCGCACCGCACCCGTCGACGGGACGCGGGCCGGGGAGTGAACGTCGCGAAAACATCGGCGGCGAAGGGATTGGCGCGGCTCCACGGGTGCAGTAGAGGGCCATGGACGCCAACACAGCGCTTCTCGCCGTCGTCGTCGTCACGGCGCTCGCGTTCGACTTCACGAACGGCTTCCACGACACCGCCAACGCCATGGCGACGTCCATCGCCACCGGTGCGCTGCCGCCGCGCGCGGCCGTCGCACTGTCCGCCGTGCTCAACTTCGCCGGCGCGTTCCTGTCGCTCAAGGTGGCCGCCACGATCGCGACCGGCATCGTCGACAGCGGCGCGATCACGCTGACCGTCGTCTTCGCCGGTCTCGTGGGCGGCCTGGCCTGGAACCTCGTGACCTGGTACTTCGGCATCCCCTCCAGTTCGTCGCACGCGCTGATCGGCGGCGTGGCGGGGGCGACGCTCATCGCGGTGGGCGCCTCCGCCGTCAAGGGCGCCGCGATCGTGTCGAAGGTGCTGATCCCCGCCGTCCTCGCACCGGTCTTCGCGGCCCTCGTGGCGACGGCCGGCGCCTTCCTCGTCCATCGGATCACCCGGGGGACGCCCGGGGCCGTCCGGGAGCGCGGCTTCCGCGTCGGCCAGCTCTGCTCGGCGTCCCTGGTGTCGCTCGCCCACGGCACCAACGACGCCCAGAAGACGATGGGGGTCATCACACTGGCCCTCGTCGCCGACCACGCGATCGCGCCGGACGCGGGCACGCCGTTCTGGGTCATCCTCGCGTGCGCGGTGACGATCGCCTTGGGCACCTACACCGGCGGCTGGAGAGTGATCCGTACGCTGGGCAAGGGCCTCACCGAGATCGGGCCGCCGCAGGGATTCGCGGCGGAGGGCTCCTCGGCGGCGATCATCTTCGCCGCGACCCACTTCGGGCTTCCGCTCTCGACGACCCACGTGACCGGCGGCTCGGTGGTCGGCGCGGGGCTCGGCAGGCGGCTCGCCGGGGAGCGCAGCGAGGTGCGGTGGGGCCTCGCCGGCCGCATGGTCGTGGCCTGGCTGGTCACGCTCCCGGCCGCCGCGCTCGTGGGCGCGGCGGCGTGGAAGGGCGCCGACGCCATCGGCGGAACCGGCGGCGCGGCCGTCGTGTTCGCCGTGATGCTGCTGCTGGCCGGCGGTCTCTACCTCGCCGCCCGGCGCGAGCCGGTGACCCACGCCAACGTCAACGCCGAGTGGACCGGGCGTCTCGTCCCCGTCAAGGAGCCGGTCGGATGAGCCAGTACATCGACTTCGCCGTGCTGTGGAAGGTGCTGCTCGCCGGGCTGCTGGGCGGCGCCGGGCTGGTCGCCGTCTACGCCCTCGGTCTCGCGGCTCTCGCCGCCGGCCGGGTGTACGACACCCCTGATCGGGGCAGCGGGACGTCCGCGGCGCGAGCGGCCGGAACGGTCGTTGCCGTCGCCTGCTTCGGCCTCGTCCTGGCCGGGGCGTTGCTCGGCCTTTACGTAATGCTGACCAAGTGAGCGGGGTCGGAGATGCCGGAAGCGTCGCAGGTCGCGAAGGATCACCCGGACGGCGTCGAGTTGCTGCGGCGCACGCCGGGACTGAAGGTGCTGGACGACGATGACGACGATCCCGTCCTCGTCCGCGCCGACGGCGGGCCGGTGGACACCTGGCGCGAGCACTACCCGTACGACCACCGCATCTCCCGGCAGGACTACGACCGGCAGAAGCGGCTGCTGCAGATCGAGCTGCTGAAGCTGCAGTACTGGCTGAAGGACACCGGCGGGCGCCTGGTCATCCTCTTCGAGGGACGGGACGCCGCCGGCAAGGGTGGCACGATCAAGCGGTTCATGGAGCACCTCAACCCCAGGGGCGCGACCGTGGTGGCGCTGGAGAAGCCCAGCGAGCGCGAGCGCGGCCAGTGGTACTTCCAGCGGTACGTCTCCCACCTCCCGGCCGCGGGGGAGATGGTGCTGTTCGACCGGTCCTGGTACAACCGGGCCGGGGTCGAGCGGGTCATGGGCTTCTGCTCCCCCGAGGAGTACATGGAGTTCATGTACCAGACGCCGCTGTTCGAGCGGATGCTCGTGCGCGACGGAATCCGCCTGGTCAAGCTGTGGTTCTCCGTCTCCAGGGCCGAGCAGCGCACCCGGTTCATCATCCGCCAGGTCGACCCCGTACGGCAGTGGAAGCTGTCGCCGATGGACATCGCCTCGCTGGACCTGTGGGACGAGTACACCCGGGCCAAGGAGGACATGTTCCTCAACACCGACACCGAGGACGCCCCCTGGACGATCATCAAGAGCAACGACAAGAAGCGCGGGCGCCTGGAGGCGATGCGCTACGTCCTGTCCCTCTACGACTACGACGACAAGGACGTCTCGGTGGTGGGCGAGCCCGACCCCCTGATCGTCCGGTCCGCCGCCGACATCGTGGACGAGGACAACGCCGAGCCCCTGTCGCCCTTCTGACCGGTCCTCACGCGTCCCGCACGGTCAGGCCCGTTCCGCGCCGCGGAACAGGTCGCGTACGGCCGAGCCGAAGTAGGGGCCGTACATCGTGCGCTGGTCGTTGCTGTACTTGAAGCTGCTCACCGACGTCAGCGTGCCGCGGCCGGAGCCGGGGTCGAAGCCGCTCAGCCAGGGCCCGCCGCTGGCCCCCGCCGTGAGGTCGCACCGCAGGCCCTGGTCGCGGGTCTGCCCCTGCGGGTCGCCGTGCGGCACCCCGGCGCAGTAGAGCAGGCGCTCCCCGTCGTACGGGGGGTCGGCGGGAAAACCGAACCCGTAGGTCCGCCGGCCCTGCGGCGCGTCGAAGCCCAGGGGCTGGCCGCCCACCACGTCGGTGAGGTGCCGGCCGTCCTGGTCGTCCACGGCCACCATCCCCACGTCGTAGTCGTCGTTTCCCGCGCGTGACCAGGGCCCGGCGACGAACATGCGCCGGGCCGGGAACGCGCCGTACGGCTGACGTCCCTGGTCGTATCCGGGGACGAAGGTCCAGTTCTCGGCCCAGGCTCCGGCGCCGTCCTTGACGCAGTGCCCGGCGGTGACGACCACGTCCCTGTTCGCGCTGCGCACGGCACTGGCCGAGCAGACGAAGTCCACGCCGTTCATGGTCAGGAAGACCCTTCCAGTGGTCCTCGTCACCGAACCGCCCGCCGCCCAGTGCGTGCCGCTCGTGGTCACCGGGGGCATCGCCGCCGCCTGCCGCGTCCTGGTCGTCCCGCCCGTCCCGCCGGTCGCCGGCACGCCGGTCCGCGCGGCGGACCGCGGCGCCGGCCCGGGCGCGAGGACCGGCGGCGGCAGGGCGGTGATCTTCTGCAGGCCCGCCAGCAGCCCTATCGGGGCCGCCCGCGCCATCCGCTGCGGCGTCCAGTACGTCTCGGCGGCGTGGTCCGCCACATGTTCCACGACGTCCGTCACGGGGTCCGGCACGGGGTGGCTCGCGGGATCGTTTCCGGGCGGGACCGCCGGTCCGGGGCCGCGGACGAGTCCTGCGGCGAGGAGGGTGACGGCAAGCAAGGGGAGGCTCGGAGTCATGGCTCCAGAGTGTGGACCACCATCGGTGTCCGCGTGGCTACTTTCCGTGAATCAGGACAGCCCCGTGTTCTGGGCCGTGTTGTAGACCGCCTCGGCCTCGGCGCCGAAGTACGGCCCGAACATCCAGGACGGCGCGAAGTTGTACTTGAAGCTGTTCACCGAGTTGACCATGCCGCCGCCGCTGCTCTGGTTGAAGTTGAGCAGCCACGGGCCGCCGCTGGAGCCTCCGGTCATGCCGCAGCTCAGCCCCTGGTCCTCCGAGGACAGGTAGTCGTCGAACGTGCGCCCGCTGCAGTAGACCAGCCTCGACCCGTCGTACGGCGCGCCGGCCGGGTACCCGAAGGCGTACGTCTGGCGTCCGCGCGGCTGGTTGAACGCCACGCCCTGGCCGCCGACGACCTCGGTGAGGCTCCTGCCGCCCTGGGGCGCCACGACGGCGGCGGCGATGTCGAAGTTCATGTTCTCGCCGGAGTTCCACTGGGAGGTGGTGAGCAGGGTGGTCGCGGGCCAGGTGCCGTCGGGCCGGTCGCCCTGGTCGTAGCCCGGCACGAACACCCAGTTGGCGTGGAACGCGCCGTTCAGCTTCACGCAGTGCCCCGCCGTGATCACGACGCTCTTGTTGGCGCTGGTGACGGCGGTGCCGGTGCAGGAGGCGTTCCGGCCGGCGTCCGATCCGGTCGTCACCGTGAAGAACACCCGTCCCGTGGTCCTCGCGATCGTCCCGCCCGCCGTCCAGGACGACCCGGAGGTCCGGGACGAGACGTACGCCGAGGACCCCGCCCCGGCGGCCCCCGAGGCAGCGGCCCCCGAGGCGGCGGCCTGCGTGGACGCGCTCGTGGCGGTGCTCGAGGGGGCGCTCGTGGGGGCGACGGCGGCGGGGCTCGCCCCGGACGAGTCGAGAAGGGCGGAGGCCGCGGCGGCGAAGTGCCGCGAGCCCGTGCCGGGTGCCTCCAGCGGTTCGGCGGCCTCCATCCGGGCGGTGGTCCAGAACTTCCGGACCGTCCGCTGCTCCGCCGCCGTGTCGGCCGCGTCGTGCACGGCGGGCCGCGGGCCGGCGGCCGCCGTGGCGGTCCGCGCG
>QFZU02000088.1 GCA_003260025.2 Microbispora triticiradicis
CCACCACCGGCACCCCACGCCCCTGGGAAACCTCCACCGGCAGCGCACGCCCGCTGCCCTGAGGGTCGTCCGAGAGCAGCGGTTTCGGGGCGTCCTGGCGGACATCCGCTCCTTGCGGCAGGGCGAGGGCGCTGTTCGCCGGCGCCGCATGCTCTCCGCCATGTGCGGCCGTCGGCCGCGTCCGCGCCGGGGACGGGAGTGCGGGCTCGTCGTCCGAAGCGATGGTGCCAGTCGGCTCTGGTGCCTGTTCGATGATGACGTGGGCGTTGGTGCCGCTGACGCCGAAGGCGGAGACGGCGGCGCGGCGGGGGTGGCCGTGGTCGGGCCATGCGGGGGTGAGTCCGGCGTTGTCGAGGGCGTGGGTGATGACGCGTTGCTGGGCGGGGCCGTTGGGTGCGGTCAGGCCGTTGGAGGCGCCGTCTTGGTTGATGGCGGTGCCGCGGACGACGGCCAGCACGGGGTGTCCGTTCCTCCGCGCGTCCGACAGGCGCTCCACCAGGAGGAGGCCGACTCCTTCGGCCCAGCCGGTGCCGTCGGCGGAGGAGGAGAACGCCTTGCACCGCCCGTCCGGCGCGAGCCCCCGCTGCCGCGAGAACTCCACGAACGTGCCCGGCGACGTCATGAGCGTGACCCCACCGGCGAGGGCCAGGTCCGACTCGCCCGATCGCAGCGACCGTACGGCGAGATGCAGCGCGACCAGTGACGACGAGCAGGCCGTGTCGACGGTCACCGCCGGGCCCTCGAAGCCGAAGGTGTAGGCGATCCGCCCCTCCCGCTGCTCGTCCCGGACGTCCCGCAGTTCTTCACGTGTCTTGTGCAGTTCCTCCGTCACACGGCGGAGGAGATGCCGGATCTGGTCGTCGCTCACAGGTACGCCTTCCATGGGCACGAGGTGGGGCAGAAGGGAGAGGTCAGGAGATGCCGAGCTCGTTGCTGATGAAGCTGATGAGCTCGTCGTCGGAGGCGGAGGACAGGTCGGCGGTCGCCGCCGCGTGCTCGCCGGGTGCCGCGGAGTCCACGGACTCGACGGCATCCACCAGACGCCGCAGGCGGGTCACCACCGCCTCCCCGCCCGGCTGGGCGATCGGCGGACCACCGGCCGGTGCGGCCGGCGCGTTCGGCTCACCGGCCGCGCCGGGCGGCTCCCTCAGCTCGCCGAGCAGCGTCTCCAGCTCGTCGAGCAGCGCCAGCACGGCGGTGAGCGGCGGCTCGGGATCGGGCAGCAGCACCCGCAGCAGGTGATCCACGAGACCGGTGGGCGTGGGATAGTCGAACACGAGCGTGCTCGGCAGCGGCGTCCCGGTCAGCCGGGTGAGGCGGTTGCGTAGCTCGACGGCCGACAGCGAGGTGAAGCCCTGGTCGCGGAAGCCGCGGTCGTCGTCCACCGCGTCCGCCGAGGCGTACCCGAGCACGTCGGCGATCTCCGCCCGAACCAGAGAGCGCAGCTTCAGCCGCCGTTCGGACTCCGGGAGCGCCGCCAGCCGTTCCAGGAGGTCCGGCTCCTCGTCCGCGCGGGGCCGCTCAGCCGCCTGGGCCTCCGGTAGCTCGGCGAGCAGCGGATGAGGCCGTACGGCGCCCACCGTGGCCCAGTCCGCGTGGGCGACGACGAGCCGCGTCTCGCCGTGGACCACTGCCTCCTCCAGCGCCGACACCGCGAGGTCGGGCGTCATCGGCGGGAAGCCGCCCCGCCGCAGGCCCTCCCGGGCCTCCGCGCCGGCGATGCCCTCGCCGCCCCAGTGACCCCAGGCGATCGAGGTGGCCGCCAGGCCGAGTGAACGCCGGTGCTCGGCGAGGGCGTCCAGATAGGCGTTGTCCGGGGCGTAGTTGCCCTGGCCCGGGTTCCCGATCAGCCCGGTGACCGACGAGAACAGCACGAACGCCGTCAGTGGAAGCTCCCGGGTCAGCTCGTGCAGGGCCAGCGCGCCGTCCGCCTTCACCCGCCGTACGGCGGCCTGCCGTTCCGGGGTGAGCGAGCCGAGCAGGCCGTCGTCCAGTACGGCGGCCGTGTGGACCACGGCGGTCAGCGGATGCTCCGGCGGTACGGCGGCGAGCACGGCGGCCAGGGCGTCCCGGTCGGCCACGTCGCAGGCGGCGACCGTCACCCGGGCCCCGAGCTCGGTGAGCTCGGCACGCAGGTCCTCCGCGCCGGGGGCGCCGAGTCCCCGGCGGCTGACCAGCAGCAGGTGCGGAACGCCGCGCCGGGCCAGCCGCCGGGCCACGTGGGCACCGAGCGCGCCCGTGCCGCCCGTCACGAGTACGGTCCCCGCCGGCGCCCACTCCGCGAGCGTCGCGTTCCGGCTCGGAGCGTGGACCAGCCTGCGCGCGAGGAGACCCGAGGAGCGCACTGCGAGTTCGGACTCGCCGTGCCGTCCGGTCAGCGCGGTCACGGCGTACGCGGCGCGCCGCGTGTCGGGCGTCGGCGGAAGGTCCACGACCCCACCCCACCGCTCCGGCCGTTCGGCTGCGATCACGCCGCCGAGACCCCATGCCCTCGCCCCGGCCGGGTCCGGCACCCGGTCGGACGGCGCCGCCGCGACCGCACCGCTCGTCGTGAGCCAGAGCGGGCCGCCGATCTCCGCCATGTCGAGCGCCTGCAACAGCGCGACGTCCTGCCCCTCGTACGGGGTGTCGTCCAGGCCGAGCAGGGACACGACACCGGTGTACGGCGTGTCGGTGCGCAGGGGGCGCAGCGACGCCGCCGGCGAGCCGGGGCCGGTCGTCCCGTCGAGGACGGCCTCCGTCACCCCGGCGCCGCGTTCCTCCAGCGCACGCCGTAGGGCCTCCGCCCATACCGTGGGCGTCTGCTGCGCGGTGCGAACCAGCAGCCAGCGGCCACCGGGCCGAGGCGCGGCGTCCTCCACGGGCCGCCAGGCGACGCGATACCGCCACGAGTCGAGAGTGGCCCGGGTGTCCCCCGCCGCGTGCCAGGACGCGAGGACCGGCAGGGCTTCCCCGAGGGATCGCCGTACGTTCCCGGCCTCGGGGCCCAGCGTTCCGACGAGCGCGTCGAGGTCGCCGCGGCTGACGATGTCCCAGAAACGCGCCTTCCCGTCGTCGTACGGCCCGGCCTGGCCGGGCTTTGGAGGGCTGACCCAGTGCCTGCGCCGTTGGAAGGCGTAGGTGGGCAGGTCGACGGGGGTGGCGGGGCCGTGGATGGCGGTCCAGTCGACGGGGGTGGCGTGGGCGTGGGTGTGGGTGTGGGCGGCGGCGGTGACGGCGGTGTGGGGTTCGGGCCGGTCGCGGCGCAGCACGGGGACGGCGACCAGGCCGGGTGTGCCGTCGAGGGTGTCGCGGATGAGGCCGGTGAGGATGCCGTCGGGGCCGATTTCGAGGTAGGTGGTGGCGCCGTGGTCGTGCAGGGTGCGGGTGGCGTCGGCGAAGCGGACGGGGTTGCGCAGGTGGGCGGTCCAGTAGTCGGGGCCGTCGGGTGGGGTGAGGGTGCCGGTGAGGTCGGAGACGAAGGTGAGGGAGGGGGGTGTGTGGGTCAGGCCGTCGATGGCTTTGTGGAAGTCGTCGAGGATCGGGTCCATGTGGGGGGAGTGGAAGGCGTGGCTGACGGTCAGGGCCCGGACCTTGTGTCCCTGCTGCCGGAAGCGTTGGGTGAGGTGGGTGACGGCGTCGTGGTCGCCGCTGATGACGGTGGAGGTGGGGGTGTTGGCGGCGGCGATGGTGACCCTGCCCTCATAGGAGGCAAGCTCCGGGGTGACCTGTGCTTCTGTGGCGTTGATGGCGGTCATGGCGCCGCCGGGGGGCAGGGTGTGCATGAGGCGGGCGCGGGTGGTGACGAGGGCGGCGGCGTCGGTGAGGTCTGGTCCAGCAGCGTCTGGTCGGCGTCCCCGAGCAGGATCTCGCGTAGTGGCACGGGTGTGTGTCCGGCCAGGTGCTCATCCAGTGCCTGGATGACGTGGTCGAATGCGGTGGCGAAGGTGGGGTAGGCGGCGTACAGGCCGCGTCCCATGCCGGGGCGTTGGCTGCCTTGGCCGGTGAACGCGGGGCGTCCTGGCGGGCATCCGCTCCTTGCGGCAGGGCGAGGGCGCTGTTCGCCGGCGCCGCATGCTCCCCGCCGCCTGCGGCCGTCGGCCGCGTCCGCGCCGGAGACGGGAGTGCGGGCTCGTCGTCCGAAGCCAACCTGCCAGTCGGCTCTGGTGCCTGTTCGATGATGACGTGGGCGTTGGTGCCGCTGATCCCGAAGGACGACACTCCGGCCCGCTTCGGCCGCCCGGTCTCCGGCCAGGGCACGGGCTCGGTCAGCAGGGCGAGCCCCGACGACCAGTCGACGTACGGGGAGGCCTCCTCGGCGTGCAGGGTCCTGGGCAGCACCCCGTGCCGCATCGCGAGCACCATCTTCATGACACCGGCCACGCCCGCCGCCGCCTGGGTGTGCCCGATGTTCGACTTGAGGGAGCCGAGCAGCAGCGGGCGTTCGCGGTCCTGGCCGTAGGTGGCCAGCAACGCCTGGGCCTCGATGGGATCGCCGAGCGTCGTGCCCGTGCCGTGGGCCTCGACCGCGTCCACCTCGCCGCCCGTCAGCCCGGCGTCCTCAAGGGCCCGGAGGATCACCCGTTGCTGCGCCAGGCCGTTGGGCGCGGTCAGGCCGTTGGAGGCGCCGTCCTGGTTGACGGCGGTGCCGCGGACGACGGCCAGCACGGGATGCCCGTTCCTCCGCGCGTCCGACAGACGCTCCACCAGCAGCAGTCCGACGCCCTCGGCCCAGCCGGTGCCGTCCGCGGTCGCGGAGAACGCCTTGCAGCGTCCGTCCGGCGCGAGCCCGCCCTGCCGCGAGAACTCGGTGAACATCCCCGGCGACGACATCACCGTCACTCCGCCCGCGAGCGCGAGGTCCGACTCGCCCGATCGCAGCGACCGTACGGCGAGATGCAGCGCGACCAGCGACGACGAGCAGGCCGTGTCGACGGTCACCGCCGGGCCCTCGAAGCCGAAGGTGTAGGAGATCCGCCCGGAGGCGACACTGGCCGCGGTGCCGGTCAGGGCGTACCCCTCGGAGCCCTCGGCCGTTTCGTGCAGCCGGGGGCCGTAGTCCTGGGGCATCATGCCGACGAACACGCCCGTCCGGCTGCCGGCCAGCGACCGCGGCACCAGACCGGCCCGCTCGAAGGTCTCCCACGCCACTTCCAGCAGAAGCCGCTGTTGCGGATCCATGGCCGCCGCCTCGCGGGGGCTGATGCCGAAGAACTCCGCGTCGAAACGGTCGGCGTCGTGGAGGAAGCCGCCCTCACCGGTGACCGACGTGCCCCGATGTGACTCCGCCGGGTCGTGCAGCGCCTCCGCATCCCAGCCACGGTTGACGGGGAAGGTGGTGACGGCGTCGGTGCCGTCGAGCACCAGGTCCCAGAGCTTTTCCGGGGTGTCGGCACCTCCGGGCCACCGCCCGGCCATCGCGACCAGCGCGATCGGCTCGTCCGACGCCGGATCTCCGGCCGCCGGCGGTGTGAAGGACGGCACCACTGCATGAGCCGACGTGCCGCCCGTCGCCACGCCACCCGTGGTGCCGCCCGTGGTGCCGTTGCTCGTGCCGCTCCCCGGGGTGCGGGCCTCGGACAGAGCGCGCAGGTGGCGGGAGAGCGAGAGCGGTGACGGGTGGTCGAACGTGACGGTCGCCGGAAGCGGCAGACCGGTGGCGGCGGCCAGAGCGTCCCGCAGTTCCACCGCCCCCAGCGAGTCGAGCCCCAGCTCCTTGAACGTGAGCTCGGCTTCGACGCCCGCCGCGTCGGCGTGACCCAGGACGGCCGCCGTGGCTGACAGGACTACATCGAGCGATGACCGGCCGTCCTCCACCGGCCCTCCCTCATGTCGGGCTCCCCGCTCGTGCTGGGCCTCCGGCTTGACGGGCGCCTCCTGGCCGCTCTGCGCCTCCGGTTCGTGCTGTGTTTCCGGCTTGCGCTGGGCCTCCGGCTTGACGGGCGCCTCCTGGCCGCTCTGCGCCTCCGGCTCGTGCTGTGTTTCCGGCTCGTGCTGGGCCTCCGGCTTGACGTGTGGCTCCTGCTCGGTCTGTGCCGCCCCTTCGTGCCGCGCCGCCGACCCTGCGGCCTCCTGCTCGGCCTCCAGCGTTGCCGCCCGCTCAGCCTTCTGTCCGGGCGCCACCGGGGCGACGGATGGAGCGGGTTCGCCCGCGTACGGTGCCGCACCGGCCGGTGCGGCGCTCTCCTCCTCGGCGGGAACCGCGTCGAGCCAGTACCGGCGTCGCCGGAAGGGGTAGGTGGGCAGGGGCACCCGCCTCGCACCGGGCCGAACGGTGCCGCTCCAGTCGACGTCGCCGCCGTTGACGTGGAGCACGCCGAGCGCCCGGAGGAACTCGTCCAGATCCCCTCTGTCGCGGTGCAACGTGCCGGTGACCAGACCGTCGCGGCCGGTGGCGTCCAGGATCTTCCGGATGTCCGGCGTCAGGACCGGGTGTGGTCCGGCCTCCACGAACACGGTGTGGCCGTCGCCCAGCGCCGCCTCGACGGCCTCCTGGAACCGCACGGTGTCCCGAAGATTGCGGTACCAGTACCCGGCGTCCAGCTCCGCCGGGTCGAACCGTCCGCCGGTAACCCCTGAGTAGAACGCCACCTCGCCGCGCCGGGCGGGCCGTCCGGCCAGGGAGCTCACCAGGCGGTCTCGCACGGTCTCGATGCCGTCCCGGCCGGAGATCCCGGCGAGCGCCTGACCGCACAGGACCGCGATCGCGGCGGCGTCGTCCAACGACAGGGCGCCCGCGACGTGCGCTGCGGCGATCTCCCCCTGGGAGTGGCCGACGACGGCGTCCGGCCGGACGCCGAAGTGTTCCCAGAGCCGGGCCAGCGCCACCGTGACGGCGAACAACGTGGGCTGCGCGACGTCCACCCGATCGATCGGAGCCGCACCTGGGAGGTTCCACAGCACGTCGCGGGGCGACCAGTCGACGTATGGGCGGAGCGCCTCGGCAGCCTCGGCCAGATGCTCGGCGAAGACGGGGGAGGCGTCGGCCAGGGCCCGGCCCATGCCCGCCCACTGCCCGCCCTGCCCCGGGAAGATGAGTACGGTGCCGCCGAGCGCACGTGCCCTGCCGTGTACGACTCCCGGCGCCACGTCGCCCACGCCGAACACCCGTAGGCGTTCCCGCAGCTCGTGGCGGTCCACGCCAACCACCACCGCCCGGTGCTCGAAGGAGGTGCGGCCGGTGGCGAGCGAGAGCGCGACGTCGGACAGGTCGCCGTCGAGCGCGGGCGAGCCGGACAGCCGGGCCGCCTGTTCGCGAAGCGCGTCCGGGTCGCGGGCGGAGAGGACGAGCGGCACGGCCACCGGCCCGCCGGTCTCGTCCCGGCCCTCCACCGCACTCCAGCTCTCGGCCCGGCTTTCGCCCCGGCTCTGGGCCTGGCTCTGGGCCGGGCTCTCGGTCTCGCTCTCAGCCGGAGCTTCGTTCCCGTCCGGGGCTTCGCTTCGGTGCGCGGCTTCGCCGCCGCCCCTGATCCCCCCACGGCCGGTGGCGGGGGACGTGTGTTCCTGCGGAGGCTCGGCGAGGACGACGTGGCAGTTCACCCCGCCCACGCCGAACGAGCTGACCCCCGCGACGAGTGGCAGGCCGGGCCGAGGCCAGGGGGACGGCTCGGTGACCACCCGCAGGTTGAGCGCGTCCAGGTCGATGGCGGGGTTCGGCGTCTCGTAGTTCAGGCTCGGCGGGACCTCGCGGTGGTGGATGCCGAGCACGGCCTTGAGGAGCCCGGCGATGCCGGCCGCGCCTTCGAGATGGCCGATGTTCGTCTTGACCGAACCCACCAGGAGCGGCTGCGTCGCGGGCCGTGCCGCCCCGAGCGCCGCGCCGAGCGCGGCCGCCTCGATCGGGTCGCCGACCCTCGTGCCCGTGCCGTGCAGCTCGACGACCTGTACGGCCCCGGGGTCGACACCGGCCCTCTCCACCGCGAGCCGTACGACCCGCTGCTGCGCGGCGGCGTCGGGAACGGTGAGGCCGGGGGTCGCGCCGTCGTTGTTGACCGCGCTGCCCAGGATGACGGCGTAGACGTGGTCTCCGTCGGCCAGAGCGCGCCGCAGCGGCTTCAGCACGACGATCCCGCCGCCTTCCCCGCGCGCGTAGCCGTTGGCCCGGGCGTCGAAGGTGAAGCACCGGCCGTCGGGGGACAGACCCCCGAACCGCTCGGCGGTCGCGGTGCTCTCCGGGACGAGGTTCAGGTTCACCCCGCCCGCCAGGGCGACCTCCGACTCGCCCGAGCGCAGGCTCTCGCACGCCAGGTGCACCGCGACCAGCGCGGACGACTGCGCGGTGTCCACGGTGAGGCTCGGCCCCCGCAGGTCCAGCGCGTACGAGATCCGGTTGGCCAGGATGCCGCGGGTGAGCCCGGCGAGCGTGTGCCGGGTGATCGCCGCGTCTCCGCGCCCGTAGACGAGCGCGGCGTAGTCGGCGGCCATCGCCCCGATGACCACGCCCGTGGGCGTGCCGGCGAGACCGGCGGGCGGGATGCCCGCGTCCTCCAGCGCCTCCCAGGCCAGCTCGAGCACCAGTCGCTGCTGGGGGTCCATCGCCGCCGCCTCCTTGGGCGAGACGCCGAAGAAGCCCGCGTCGAACCCGTCGACCTGGTCCAGGAACCCGCCCCGCAGGCCGGCGAGCCGGGGCTCGCTCGTCAGCCGGCTCCGCGGGGGCGCGCCGATCGCGTCGCGCCCGGTGCGCAGCAGCTCCCACAGGGCGCGCGGGTGCGCCGCGCCCGGCAGCCGGCAGGCGAGGCCGACCACCGCGACCGCGCCCGCACCATAGGTGACCGCTTCGTCCATGCTGAGCATCCGCCCCTCGTCGAGCCTTGCGTCGTTTCCCGCCGCGTTCTCCATGGCCGGCCGGCGTTGCCGGCCCCGAAAAGGCCGGCCGTCACCGTCCGGCCGCGCCGCCCGGCCACTCGGCCCGGCCGCTCACGCCGCTTTCGCCAGGAAAGGAGAAATCCGCCCGCCCGGTCGCGCCCACGTGGCGGAACGCGCCGGAAAAGGGAGGTGAGCGGCCCGCGGACTTTCTCGCCGGAGCGACGCCCTCCGGCCGGGACCGGCACAATCGACATTTGCACGAATTTCGTGAAATAGTCAACTGTGATGGCGAACACGCTTCTTCCGGGCTATCCATAAGGATTTCTTTTGATATTTCATCAGATATTCTGATTAGACCGTGAGAATGGCTCGCGGCTACCGTTCCGGAGAGGAAAGGCCGGGCCGGACGACCGAGCGGAAACGCGAGCAGGGGGTGCGCCGATGACCGCTGCGCAGACGGAGACTGCCCAGACGGAAACCGTGGGGGAGGACCGGGAGGATCGGGACGATCGCGATCCCGCCGCCCGGCTCGCCCGTCTGCTGGACGCGGACTCGGCGGCGCCGCTGCATCCTGGGGACACGAGCGGCGTGCTGGCGGTCACGGGCCGGATCGGCGGGTCACCGGTGGTCGCCTTCTGCACCGACGCGACCGTCATGGGCGGGGCGCTGGGCCTGGCCGGGGCCCGGCACATCGCCGCCGCCGTGGACGAGGCGCTGCGGCGGCGGGTGCCGGTCATCGGGGTGTGGCACTGCGGCGGGGCCCGCCTCGCGGACGGGGTCGAGTCGCTCCACGGAGCGGGCCTGGTCTTCGCGGCCAACACCCGCGCCTCCGGGCGCGTGCCGCAGATCTCGGTCATCGTGGGTCCCGCGGCGGGCGCGGCGGCCTACGGCCCGGCCCTGACCGACCTGATCGTGATGTCCGGTGAGGGTCGTGTGTTCGTCACCGGTCCCGACGTGGTCCGCCGCGTGACGGGCGAGGACATCGACATGGAACGCCTCGGCGGCGCGGACGCGCACGGCCGCCGCTCCGGCGTGGTGCACGTGGTCGCCGGTGACGAGCAGGACGCCTTCCGGCGCACCCGCGTGATCGCCGGCCTGCTGACCGGGACCGGGCGGTTCGACCTGGAGCGCCTGACCGACGACCGGGATCCTGCCGCCCTGCTGCCCGAGTCGGCCCGCCGCGCCTACGACATCCGCCCGGTGATCCGGGCGCTGCTCGACGAGGGCGCGGACGGTCCCGCGTTCGTGGAGATCCAGCCTCGCTGGGCGCCGAACGTCGTCGTCGGCCTCGGCCGCCTGGCCGGGCACCCGGTGGGCGTCGTGGCCAACAACCCGCTGCGCATGGGCGGCTGCCTCGACTCGGCGTCGGCGGAGAAGGCGGCCCGGTTCGTCCGCATGTGCGATGCCAACGGCGTCCCACTCGTCGTGCTGGCGGACGTGCCGGGCTATCTCCCCGGCGTCGACCAGGAATGGGGCGGCGTGGTCCGCCGGGGGGCGAAGCTGCTGCACGCCTTCGCCGAGGCCACCGTGCCCAGGGTCACGGTGATCGTCCGCAAGTCCTACGGAGGGGCGTACATCGCCATGAACTCCCGCTCCCTCGGCGCGACCGCGGTCTTCGCCTGGCCCGGGGCGGAGGTGGCGGTCATGGGCGCCGAGGCGGCCGTGGGCGTTCTGCACCGGCGCCGCCTCGCCGCGGCCGGGTCCGAGGAGGAGCGGGAACGGCTGCTCGCCGAGCTGGTCCGCGAGCACGAGGAGCGTTCGGGCGGGGTCGGCCGGGCGCTCGAACTCGGGGTCGTCGACGAGGTGATCGACCCGAGGACCACCCGGCGGCGGGTGGCCGAGGCACTCGCCGCGGCGCCCGCCTCGCGCGGCGCGCACAACAACATCCCGCTCTGACGCCCCGCGCCTTGCCCACCCCGCGGCTCAGCGGCCTCCCGGCCTGGACACGGGGCGCTCTGAGTAGCTCCTGGCCTCGACCCAGCGGCTCCCGGATCCGGGTCCCGGCGGGTCTGCTGCGGAGTTCTCAGTGGTTCCGGGCCTGCGGGCCGGGGACGGCCTCACCGGCGACGTCGGCGTCGGTCCTGGGCGTCACCCGCCGCCGTACGGCCAGGCCGAAGCACGTGACGGCCAGGCTGAACGCTCCGGCCACGACGAACGGCCCGGCGGGGCGCCACGCGTCGAACAGCGCCCCGCCGAGCGCCGAGACGATCATCACGCCGGCCGCGCCGCAGAGCGTGTGGACGCCGAACGCCGACCCCCGCACCTCCGCGGGCGCCTGCTGCGCGAGCAGCGGGCCCGCCGTGGTGATGGCGGCGATCTCACCGACCCCGATCAGCACGGCGACCAGCATCATGCCCGGGCCGAGGGGATCGGTGACGAGCAGCGTCGACAGGTAGGCGACGGCGGCGACGGCCTGCGCCAGGACGACCAGGTCCTGACGCCGCATGCGGTCGCCCAGCCACCCGAACAGCGGCGCGCACAGCAGCGCGACCATCTGCGACACGCCCACCACCGCGCCCGCCTTGGCCAGCGCCGCCGCACCGGTGAGGCCGCCGTGCTCCGTGCCGTAGTTCTTGATCCACAGGGACATGAAGGCGACCACGATCGCGAGGTCGGCGCGGGCCACGAACGACGCCGCGTACGACAGGGCCACCCCCGGGTCGCGGACGAGGGCCACGCCCTCGCGCACCAGGCGGACCAGCGGCACCCGCGCCGCCGCGACGGGCCGCCGCCCGGACAGCGTCAGCCACAGCAGGCCCGCCGCGGCCACGATGCCCGTGGCGATCAGCAGGAACGCCGTGCGGGCCGCCCGCACCGGCTCCATGCCGCCCGACTCCAGCGTCTGCGGCAGCCGCACCAGGACCAGCACGGCGACCAGCGCGCCCAGCCCGCCGAAGAAGCCGACCAGCCCGTACGACGCGCCTCGTGACCTGCTGCGCACATAGTCGATCGCGATCGTTGACAGCATCGCGTTGATCGCCGCGACGCCCAGGCCGAACACCACCCGCAGCCCGGCCAGCGCGGCCGTGTTCCCGGCGAACGGGAACAGCGCGGTGCCGGCGGCGCACAGGGCCAGCCCGGCGACCACGATCACCCGCCGCCCGAACCGGTCGGCCAGCGCGCCGTACCACGCGAGGCTCACGACCATCGCGATCTCGGCCGCCGTGTTGAGGAGGCCGACGACGGTGCCCTGCCGGGACTCGGGCAGACCCAGGATCACGCTGAGGACGTGCGGCTGGGCCGACGGTAGGAAGGAGATCACCGCCGTCCCCGCCGTGGCGAGCGCCAGCAGGGCCCACATGTTGCCCTTGGTGACGCCGTCGGCGAGCCACGCGCCCAGCACGCGGCGTGCCCGGGAGGACTCGGCGCCGGGCTCGCGGCCAGGCGCGGGGCCGGCCCCTGGGGCGGTCTCGGGGGGTGCGGGCATGAGGCGATCATGACACCGGACGATGCGACTATTCGGGAAATATCGCGTTCTTCATTGCGATCGGATGAGATGGCTTCACTTTCCCGCCTCCGGCTACGATGATCGCCACTGGCGAGGGGGGAGATCTCCATGGATCCGGGGGAAAGCGGGACCGGTGGCGAGCCCGTCGTGGCATCGGGCGCCGGGGCTGGTTTCGATCCGAACGTGCCCAACGCGGCCCGGATGTACGACTATTTCCTGGGCGGTAAGGACAACTTCCCCGCCGACCGCGCGGCGGCCGAGCAGGTGCTGAAGCATGTGCCGGAGATCCCCCTCGGCATCAGGGAGAACCGGGACTTCCTCGTCCGCGCCGTGCGGTTCCTCGCCGGCCGGGGCATCCGGCAGTTCCTCGACATCGGCGCGGGCCTGCCCACCCAGCGCAACGTCCACCAGGTGGCGGCCGAGCACGCGCCCGGCGCGCGGACGGTGTACGTCGACAACGACCCGCAGGTGCTCGCACACGCCCGCGCGCTGCTCCAGGACAGCCCGGAGGTGCGGGTCGTGCAGGGCGACCTGCGCCGGCCGGAGGAGATCCTGGCCCATCCGGACCTGCGCGACCACCTGGACCTCACGCGGCCGGTCGCCGTCCTGCTGCTCGCCATCGTCCACTTCCTGCCCGACTCCGACGAGCCCCGCCGCGTGATCGGCCGGATCCGCGACGCGCTCGCCCCCGGCAGCTACCTGGCGATGTCGCATGTCGCGGTCGACGAGCGCCCGGAAAGCGCGCCGGACGTGGAGCGGGTCTACCAGGGCGCCTCCGCGCAGTTCGTCGCCCGCCGGTCGAGCGAGATCACGCCCTTCTTCGAAGGGCTCGACCTGGTCGAACCCGGCATCGTCAACCTGCACCAGTGGCGGCCCGAGCACGACGCGTTCGATCCGCGCCTGCTGGGCGTCGAGAGCTACTTCCTGTGCGGGGTCGGCGCCGTCCGCTGAGGTGCCTCCCGCGCGGAGGGCGCGAGCCTGCCCGCGCCGAGCGCGACCGCCAGCAGCAGCACGGCGACCAGCCCGAACGAGGCGGGCAGCCCGGTCAGGGAGGCGATCCCGCCGATCGCGCTCGGTGCGACGAAGCCCGACGCGTAGCTGACCGTGGCCGCTCCCGCGACGCCCTCGCTCGGCGTGCGCCCGGCGTGGCCCGCCGCCGCGAACACCAGCGGGACGACCACCGCGATCCCCAGGCCGATCAGCATGAACCCGGTGGCGGCCGGGACCGGGGAGCGCGCGGCCACCACGAGCAGCGCGCCGAGCGCCGCCAGCGCGCCGCCGCCCCTGACGGTCGCGACCGGGCCCAGCCTGCGGACCACCGCGTCGCCGCACAGCCGGCCCGCCGCCATCGTGCAGGCGAAGGCCGTGTACGCGGCGGCGCCCACGGCCTGGGACGCGCCGGCCACCTGCCCGAGGTAGACCGCGCACCAGTCCTGGGCCGCGGCCTCGCCGAACACCGCGCAGAAGCCGACCAGCCCGATGACCACGACGCCGCGCGACGGCAGCACGAAGTGCGGCGGGGCCGCCTCCTCCTCGCCCGCCCGCACGTCGAGCAGCAGCGGCCCCACCGCCAGGGCCACGAGGAACAGCACGACCGCGGCCCCGCCCAGATGCGCGCGGGCGTCGAGCCCCGCGTTGGCCGCCAGCGTCCCGACGGCGCCGCCCGCGAGCGTGCCCACGCTCCACATCCCGTGCAGGCCGGACATGATCGGACGGCCGAGCCGCTGCTCGGCCACCACCCCCTGGGCGTTCATCGCGACGTCGCCGACGCCGGCCACCGCGCCGTACAGCAGGAGCGCCGCGCACAGCAGCGGCAGGTTGGGCGCCAGAGGGGGCAGGACGAGGGCCAGGCACCACAGGCCGATCGAGACCCGGGTGACGGCCCGCCCGCCGAACCGGTGCGTGATCCGGCCCGCGGTCGGCATCGCCAGGATCGAGCCCATGGCCGGCGCGAGCAGGGCCAGGCCGAGGCCGCCGGGCCCCACACCAACGTGATCCTGGATCCAGGGGATGCGGGAGGCGAAACCACCGGTGACCGCCCCGTGCAGGGCGAAGACGACCGACACCGCGAACCTGGCGCGTCTCAGTTCCCGAAGATCCACGGTCGTACGCTATTGCGTGCCCGGCCGTGCGGTCGCCGCGGGCACGTGCGGTCACCCCGGGTGCGCCGCCGCGTGCGGGGGGTGCCGTTCGGGGTACGGGCGGAAAGACCGTTAGGGTCTTCCCGTGCACATCCGCCCCATGAGGAGCTTGACATGTCCGTGAACGAGATCGAAGACGGACCCGGCTTCGCCGACCTGGCGCTTGGCCCGGAGCTCCTCAAGGCGCTGTCCGGCCTCGGTTACGAGGAGCCCACCCCCATCCAGCGGGAGGCCATCCCGCCGTTGCTGGAAGGCCGCGACCTGCTCGGGCAGGCCGCCACCGGGACGGGCAAGACGGCCGCGTTCGCGCTGCCCATGCTGCAGCGGCTGCACGGCGTCCTCCGCGCGGCGGGCGGGGAGGAAGGCGGCGAGCCCGGCGGGCTGGTGCTGGTGCCCACGCGCGAGCTCGCCGTCCAGGTGTCGGAGGCGATGCACCGCTACGGCCGCGACCTCGGCACGCGGGTGCTGCCCATCTACGGTGGCCAGCCGATCGGCCGGCAGCTGCGGGCGCTGGAGCGCGGGGTGGACGTCGTCGTCGCCACGCCGGGCCGCGCCCTCGACCACATCGGCCGGGGGACGCTGCCGCTGAAGGGGCTGCGCATGGTCGTCCTCGACGAGGCCGACGAGATGCTCGACATGGGCTTCGCCGAGGACATCGAGGCCATCCTCCAGGACATCCCCGAGGAACGGCAGACCGTGCTGTTCTCCGCGACGATGCCGCCGCGCATCGACGGGATCGCCCGTCGCCACCTGCGTGAACCCGTCCGCATCAGGATCGAGCGGGAGGCGCCCGCCGCCGGGGAGGCGCCGCTCATCCGGCAGAGCGCCTACATCGTGAGCAGGGCGTACAAGCCGGCCGCGCTGGGCAGGGTGCTCGACGTGGAGGCGCCGACCGCGGCGATCGTGTTCTGCCGCACCCGCGAGGAGGTCGACCAGCTCACCGAGACGATGAACGGCCGCGGCTACCGCGCCGAGGCCCTGCACGGCGGCATGGGCCAGGAGCAGCGCGACCGGGTGATGGGCAGGCTGCGCAGCGGCACCGCCGACCTCCTGATGGCGACCGACGTGGCCGCGCGCGGCCTCGACATCGAGCAGCTCACGCACGTCATCAACTACGACGTGCCGTCCGCGCCGGAGTCGTACGTGCACCGCATCGGCCGGGTCGGCCGGGCCGGCCGCGAGGGCGTCGCGATCACGCTCGCCGAGCCCCGTGAGCACCGGATGCTGAAGACCATCGAGCGGGTCACCCGCAGCAGGATCACGGTCGAGAAGGTGCCGACGGTCGCCGACCTGCGCGCCCGCCGCCTGGAGCTCACCCGGGCCGCGCTGCAGGAGAGCCTGATGGAGGACGGCGACCTCGACCGCTTCAGGGTCGTCGTCGAGACGCTCGCCGACGAATTCGACCTGGTGGACATCGCGCTCGCCGCGGTCAAGCTCGCCCACGAGTCCACCGGAGCCGCCGCCGACGAGGAGGAGATCCCCGAGGTGACGCCGCGCGCGCCGCGCCCCGAGCGCGGGCCGCGCGAGGGCCGTGACGACCGGTACGGACGCGACGACCGGCGCGGGCGGCGCGGCGGCGGCCCGATGAGCCGGGTGTTCGTGGGAGCAGGCCGTAGCGCCGGGGTGCGCCCCCAGGACATCGTCGGCGCGATCACGGGAGAGACCCGGGTCACCGGGCGGGAGATCGGCGCCATCGAGATCGCCGACCGGTTCACGCTGGTCGAGATCCCCGACGCCGCCGTGGACGAGGTGGTCGAAGCGCTGCGCCACACCACCATCAAGGGCAAGCGGCCCACCGTGCGCAGGGACCGCGACGGCGCCCCCCGCGGCCGCCGCTGACGGTCCCGGCACGGCCGCCGGCTCCGATCACCCGCCCGTGGTCACCCGCCCGTGGTCACCCGCCCGTAATCGCTTGCCCGTGGTCACCCGCCCGTGGGGCTGGCGGCGCGTTCTCCGCGTTCTCCCGTGGCGTCTCGCGCCGCCGTCCTGCGCAGGGCCGCCCGCCACCGGCCGAGCAGCAGCACGAGGAGGGCCGCCAGGACGGCGACGCTCAGCCCGGTGCCGAGCAGCGCCCCGGTCCGCTGGTCCGCCGCCGGATCCGGGGCCCAGGACAGCCCGAGCGCCGCGTACCACTGCGGCGCCTGTCCCGGTCCGGTGAGCACCGCCAGGCCCGTCCAGATCCGTACGGAGATCGCCGCGGCGAGCATCCACGCGCGGACCTGCGGCCGGATCGACCACGGGAGCGGGTCGACGCCGGCCGCGACGACGAAGAAGAGCACTCCGGTGACGATCACGACGGTCTGCGCGGCCAGCCGCAGGGCGAGGCTCGGCTGGGCGAACGCGAACAGCCCGGTCAGATACAGCGCCGGGTACGGCAGCGCGTACAGGGCCAGTGCCACCATCGGATGGGACAGCGTGCGGGCCGCCGGGCCATCGAGCGCGTCCGGGCCGGGGTGGCCGCGCCGCCACAGCGTGAGCGGGGCGCCGGCGGCGAGCAGGACGGGCCCCACCGCGCCGAGCAGCGCGTACTGCGCCGCGTGGGCGGAGAACAGCGCCGGCGCGTACGCCGCGACCCCTCCCGACGTGGCGTAGGCGAGGACCAGCAGGCCCGCCAGCCAGGAGACGGTCCGCCCGGCCGGCCACCCCGCGCCGTCCGCCCGCAGCCGTCGCACGCCGGCCAGGTAGGCCGCCGCGGCCGCTGCGAGCAGGAGCAGCGCGATCGGGTCGGGCCGCACGTCCGTGGCGAGCGCGCCGGGGGTGAACGGCGGGAGGGCGTATCCCAGGGCGTCGTGCTGGTGCTCGGCCTCGCCGGCGGGCGGCGCGCTGCGCCCCAGCGCCACGGCCAGCGCCAGCGTGCCGGCCATGACCGTGATCTCCCCGGCGGCCAGCCGGACGAACGGCGCGCGGGACACGCCGGTCCGCAGCGCCTCGATCGTGGCGCGCCGGTGCCGCCACCCGAACCAGCCCAGCGCGGCGAGCGCGGCGATCTTGGCCAGCACGAGCAGGCCGTACCTGGACTGCCACAGTGGGGGGAGCGCGCCGAGCCGGACCCAGGCGTTGAGCGCGCCGGACGCCGCGGCGGCGGCGAAGCAGCCCAGGGCGAGCGTGCTGAACCGGCCCACCGCGACGGCCAGGCCGGGCGCGGCGCGCAGGTGCGCGACGAGGGCGTAGAGGCCGCCGGTCCACAGCACGACGGCCGCGACGTGCGCCATCAGGCTGAGGACGGCGAGGTTGTGGTCGGCCGCCGAGGCCGAGTGCCCCACGTACGCCGGGGGCAGCACCGCGAGGATCGCCACCGCCAGCAGCACCGCCCGCCAGGCGCGTCCCCACGGCAGGAGGGACCCGGCGGCGAGGGCCACGGCCGCCGCCGCCACCACCGCGAAGGCCTGGCCCTGCGGGATGTTCAGCAGGAAGACGGTGAGCGCGCCGGAGCGCATCGCCTGGCCCGCGGGCAGCCCCAGGAAGTCCGACAGGGTCAGGACCTCGGTGACCATCGCGCTCAGCGCCCACCCGGCCGCCCACGCGGCGGCGGCCCGGGCGAGTGACCGGGTGGTCCCGGCGTCTGTGGCCCCGGCGTCCGCACGGCCGGTGCCCGAGGAGCCGGCGGGGACCAGGACGACGGACGCGAGCAGCACGCCGACCGTCGCGGCGGCGCACACGTCGAGCACGAGGCGGGCGACGGGCAGGCCCCAGGTGGTCAGCGCTCCGGGTGAGGGCAGCCCTTCGATTGCCGGGCGTGGCCCGGCGCCGCCGAACCACAGGGCGAGCACCAGCACGGCCGCCGCCGTCGCCACGACGGCGGTGACCGGCCCGGCGGTGATGAAGCCGCCACGGCGCGGGGGAGAGGTCATCGGGGGGTCCCTCGGTTCGGCACCGTTGATCGGTCATGAGTATGACCGGTATGTGGCCGTTAGGGGAGTCCTGCCGCACTCGCCGGCCGCCGTCTCGGCGTCCCGGTGAAAACTTCAACGCCGCCGGCGCAGTTCGGTGCCCGAGCGCGGGCGACCGGGAGGATGCGGTCTGTCCCGGGCGCGCGCCGCAGGCGTGAGCTGTGGGGCGGCGGCTTCCGGGCGCGGAGATCGCGGTGCCCGGGAGGAATCTTCGTGACCGGCGCGGCGAGGCCGAGGCCGGGGCACGCGGAGTAGGCATGGAATCGCTGCACACGACTCAGGGCCGAGATCACGGCGATATGCGATAATCCCCGCGTCATGCGCGCCACGCTCTCCTTCCGGCTCGCGCGGTCGGCCGCCTTCGCGGCCGTCAGCGTGCTCCTCGCCATGGGCGCGCACTGGTTCGCCGGGGGAGGCGGGCCCACGACCGGGGCGCTGCTCACCGGCGTGCTCGCCGTCACGGCGGGCGCGGCCGTCGCGGCGGGCCGGGAACGGTCTCCCCAGGTGATCGTCGGGCTGCTGGTCGGCGCGCAGGCGTTCCTGCACCTGCTGTTCGACATCACGGCCTCCGCGGGTGAGCCCAGCCACCTCACGTGGCACGGCGGCCTCACCACGCAGACCGGCATGCTCACCGCCCACCTCACCGCCGCGCTGCTCACCGGATTGTGGCTGTCGCGCGGCGAGGAGGCGCTGTGGTCGGTCCTGCGCCGGATCGGCGCCGGGGCGGCCCACTGGCTCACGATGCTCGCCACGCTGGTGGCGCTGCTGCGGGCCGGTCTCGCGGGGATCATCCGTCCGCGCGTGCGCGCCACGCCGGGACGGCCTCGCGCGCCGCGCCCGGCATGGGTGCTGCGGCACGCGGTCGTCCGTCGCGGGCCACCCGTTTCTCCCGTCTTCTGAGCTTCCCGCGCGAGCGGCGCGTATCTCCCGGCGGAGGCCTCTCCTCCGTCGTCCCCCGGCACGGAGAGACGTGCCCTGCGGAGGCGTGCCCTGCGGAGAACAGCGGCGCCAGGAGGCCTCGTGCCGCCCGCCGGCGCTGCCTTCCGGCCGTCCTCTGGCGGCACCCCCTGCTCGCGCGTTCCCGGCATTTCAGTACAGAGACTGGAGAACCCCCATGACTTCAACCGTCCGCCGTGTGTCGGCGGTCGCCGCGGGTGCCCTCGCCGTCACCCTCGGTCTCGCCATGCCCGCCCTCGCCCACGTCACCGTCAACCCCGGCACCGCCGAGCAGGGCGGCTGGACCAAGATCGCGTTCCGGGTGCCCAACGAGCGCGACAACGCCTCCACCACCAAGGTGGAGGTGGCGTTCCCCACCGACCATCCGCTGCCGTTCGTCTCGGTCCGCCCGGTGTCCGGGTGGAAGGTCAAGGTCACCCAGGGCAAGCTGCCCCAGCCCGTCGTGTCCGACGACGGCGACAAGATCACCGAATCGGTGCTGAAGATCACCTGGACCGGTGGGAAGATCGAGTCCGGCCAGTTCCAGGAGTTCGAGGCCTCGGTCGGCCCGCTGCCCAAGAACGTGGACGCGCTGGAGTTCCCCACCGAGCAGACGTACTCGAACGGCGAGGTGGTCAAGTGGGCGGACCCGCCGAAGGCCGACGGGTCCGAGGCCGAGCACCCGGCGCCCACGCTCAAGCTCGTCGCGCCGAAGGCGGAAGAGGGTGGCGGCGAGGCCGCCCCGGCCTCTCCGTCCGCCGCCGCGGCCGCCGGCCCTGACGTGGCGCCGTCCGTGGCCGCGGTGGCGGAGGACGACGACGAAGGCGGCAGCGGCACCGCGGCCCTGGTGCTCGGCGGTCTCGGTCTGCTGGCCGGCCTGGTCGGGGCCGGCGCGGGCATCACGGCGCTGCGCCGTTCCCGCGGCTGAGCGGTCCTTCCGTCCGATTCGAACGAGCCCTCTTTCCGACACCTCCGGGAAGGGGGCTCGCGCCTTCCACGACCCCCCGTCACGATCTCGCGGCGGGGGCGGCGGGGCGCCGTGAAAAGGTGTTGACTCTCGCCCCAGGGGAGCCGTCAGGCTGGTGTCCCCCTGATCACCGGAGAGCAAATGATCATCGAAGCGCACGACCTGCGCAAGACCTTCCACGCGAAACGAGGACGAGGCAAGAAGGAGGAGGTCGAGGCCGTACGCGGCATCGACCTCCAGGTCGAGCGGGGCGAGGTCTTCGCGGTCCTCGGCCCGAACGGCGCGGGCAAGACCACCACCGTCCGGATGCTCGCCACCTTCACCCTGCCCACCTCGGGCAGCGCCCGGGTGGCGGGTTTCGACGTCGCCAGGGAGGCCGCCAAGGTCCGGGAGAACATCGGCTACGTCAGCCAGGCGGGCGGCGTCGACGACACCGCCCCCGGCATCGAGAGCCTGCTTCTCGCGGCCCGGATCAGCGGGATGTCCCGCCGGCAGGCCCAGGCCAGGGCGGACGAGCTGCTCGCCGCGTTCAGCCTCACCGAGATCGCCAACCGCCCGGCGAAGACCCTCTCGGGGGGTCAGAAGCGGCGCTTCGCGATCGCCGTCGGACTGGTGAACGCGCCGCCGCTGATCTTCCTGGACGAGCCGACCACCGGCCTCGACCCCCAGAACCGGGCCAACCTCTGGGACGAGGTCCGCAAGCTGCGTGAGCAGGGCACCAGCGTGCTGCTCACCACGCACTACCTCGACGAGGCCGACGCGCTCTGCGACCGGCTGGTCATCGTCGACCACGGCAGGATCGTCGCCAGGGGAACGCCGGAGGAGCTCAAGAAGGAGGTCGCGGGCGACGTCGTGACGCTCCGGCTGGAGGACACGGACGGCGCCCGGCAACTCCTCGACGCGCAGCCGTACGTCAAGGAGGTCCGCGCCGAGCCCGGCGTGGTCCGCGCGTACCTCGACGACGGGGAGCACGGCCTGATGCACATGCTGCGCACCCTGGAGGAGAACGGCCTGGGCATCCGGTCGGTCTCCCTCGAACGCGCCACCCTCGACGACGTGTTCCTCAAGCACACCGGCCGCTCGCTGCGCGACGCCGCCTGACCTCCCGGGACTCCACGATGACTCGACACACGATGCTCTTCCTCGGCTACGAGCTCAGGAAACTCTTCGCCAACCCGGTCTGGCCGTTGTTCGGGATCATGCAGCCGGTGCTCTACCTGGTGTTCTTCGCGCCGCTGCTGAGGAGCACGGTCCCCGGTGGGAAGATGACGGACGTGCTCGCGATGTTCACGCCGGGCTCCATGATGATGATCGCCTTGTTCGGCTCCATGTTCGCGGGCTTCGGAATGATCAACGAGACCCGCAACGGCATGCTGGAGCGGCTCGCGGTCAGCCAGGCGTGGCGCCCCGCGATCATCCTGGGCCGGCTCGTCAAGGACGTGATCGTCCTGGTCCTGCAGGCGATCCTGGTGATCGGCATCGCCGCACTGATGGGCCTGCGGATCGGGCTGCCCGAGATGCTCCTCGTGCTGCTGCTCATGGCCGCGACCGGCCTGTTCGCGGCCAGCCTGTCCTACGGCCTGGCGCTGACGCTGCGGGACGAGAACGGCATGTCGCAGCTGGTGCAGTTCTTCGCCATGCCGCTGACCCTGATCGCCGGGCTGTTCCTGCCGGTCTCGCTCGGGCCCCAGTGGCTGCAGACGCTGGCGAAGTTCAACCCGCTCTACTACGCCGTCGAGGCGGGCCGGTCGCTGTTCCGCGGCGACCTGAGCGCCGAGACCATCCCGGTCGCCTTCGCCCTCTTCGCCGCGCTCACCGCGCTCACCCTGGTCTGGTCGGTGCGCTCCCTGCGCAACCTGGCCGGCTGACCACGAAACGGACCGGCCCGGGGAGCGCGTCAAGGACAGCGGAGCCACATGACCAGGGGATAGGAGGTCCCGGCGGGGGTCTCCACCCACCGGTATCCCGCCTGCACGCGGGCTCCCGTGCTGCGGTTCATGCCGTCCGACGGGTCCCGGTCCCACAGGCACGCGGGCCGTCCCCCCTGGTGAACTGTGCCTGATCCGTCGGTCCAGGGGATCTCACCCGGGACGAGGGCCGTCAGGCCGTCGTCGGCCTGGAAGGTGCCGGAGACACCTGGTCCGTTCAGCGTGGCGTGTCCCTCGGCCAGGGTGAGGCGGACGTCGCCGAGTCCGAGGCGTGCGGTTACGAGGCCGCCCATGACCAGGGCGGCGGCGAGTGCGGCGATCCCCAGGCCCCGGGGAAGAACGACCTCGCGGCCCCGCACCGCCCGCACCCGCATAGGAAATGGGTGCTTGGGGCATTTCACCAGGTATCGGGGCCTGGTGATTGGGGGAGTCATGGCTGTGACAGCGGACCTTGCCAAGCTGCTCGATCGCGAGTACGAGGACAAGAGCCTGGAGGAGATCGTCAAGGCGCCGGTGGAGGCGCTCTCGGGTGTGACCGCGGAGGACGCGGAGATGCTGAAGAAGGCGTTCCACATCAAGACCATCGGTGACCTCGGCCGCAACAAGTTCTTCCGGGCGGCCACCGCGATGGTGGACCTCACCGACAGCCAGAAGTAGTCCGGCCCCCCGGCCGCTCCGGCCACCGTTGTAGAAGATTTCCACCGACTTATAGGTTGATGGAAGGCATCTCCATAGGGAGCGGTCGTGGGGGCTCTGTTCATCGGCGTGGACGGGGGAGGCACCAGCACGCGCTGCGTCGTGGCCGGGGAGTCGGGCGAGATCGCCGGACGGGGACGGGCCGGCGGCGCCAACGCGATCTCGGTTCCCGACCCGGCGGCCAATCTGCGCGCCGCGCTGGCCGGAGCGCTGACGGGCGTCGACCCGGCCCGGGTCGCCGGAGGCGTGTTCGGCCTCGCCGGAGTCGCCGGCGCGGCCGAGCCGGCCGAGCGGGCCTGGCGGGAGGCGGGGCTCGCGGGACGCCCGGTGGTGGTCTCCGACGTGCTCGTGGCCTTCACGGGAGCGACCGCCGAGCCGGACGGCGCGGTGCTGGTGGCCGGCACCGGCGCGATCGGCGCCCGCGTCCGCGCCCGCCGCGTCGTACGGCGGGCCGACGGGCTCGGCTGGCTGCTGGGCGACGAGGGATCGGGCGTGTGGCTGGGCCGTAGGGGCGCCGCCGCGGCGCTGAACGCGATCGACGGCCGGGGCGCCCCGACCCTCCTGGTCGCCCGGGTGGCCGAGACCGTTCTCGGGCCGGGCTCGGCCGGGGAGGACGACGGGCCCGCGCTCGCCGGGGAACTGGTGGCGGCCGTGTACGCGCGGGTCGCCGAGCAGGGGCCCGCCTGGCTCGGCACGCTGGCGCCGGTCGTGGACGCCGCCGCCCGCGAGGGCGACGAGGTGGCGCGCGGCGTCGTCCGGGAGGCGGCGCGCAGGCTGTGCCGTACGGCACGGGTGGTGTGCGGAGAGGGCGTCACGTGGGGCGGGGCGTGGGCGAGGGGAGGCGGAGGTCCGCTGGTGCTGGCGGGTTCGCTGCTGACCGAGCCGACCGAGCTCGCCCACCTGGTCTGGGCGGAGCTCGGCAGGTGGGCCGAACTGGTGCCCGCGCGGGACGCCGCGGCGGGCGCCGCGGCCCTCGCGCTGCGGGCCGCCCTCGGAGACGATCCCCGGGCCGCCGCGGCGCACCGCGCACTGATCGGGCAGGCCGTCCGGTGACCGCGGGCCGGGCGAGCGGCGACGGCCTGGACCGGCTGGCGATGGCCGTGCTCCAGCCTGGGTTCGACGGCACCGCACCGCCCGACTGGCTGCTCCGCGCACTCGCGGACGGGCTCGGCGGCGTGGTGCTCTTCGCCCGCAACGTCACCCGTGCCGCCCCCCGCGCCGCCGACCGCAGCGGCGATCGCGACGGCGCCGGCACCGCGCCCCGCGGCGACGGCGACGGCGCCGGG
>QFZU02000089.1 GCA_003260025.2 Microbispora triticiradicis
TCGCCACCGTCTGCCGATGCTCGATCACCACACCCTTCGGCCGCCCCGTCGACCCCGACGTATAAATCACATACGCCGCATCCGAAGGCTGCACTTCCACGCCCAACCGGCCATGGAACCCGTCACCGGCCGTACCGAGCACGGCACCGACGTCGACGACCTGTACCCCGGCCGAACCGGCCGTGCCCGCGGAACCGGCCAGGGGGTTGTGGTCGGGTGTGGTCACCAGCACGGCCGCCTCGCTGTCGGCCAGCAGATAGGCCACCCAGCCCCGACGGATGGACCGGTCAGCAAGCCACCGTCACCCAACGCACCAAGGACCGACTTCTCGGCCTCGTCCAGCACGTCGAGCTCCGCGAGAGGCCCGTCCAGGCCTTCGGTGAGCACGCGCAGCGCCACGCCGAAGCGACCGGCGAGCAGCCGGGCGGTCTCGGCGTCGAACAGGTCGGCGTCGTAGCCGAGGAACCCGGTGACTCGGTCGCCCGTCAGCCACAGGTACACCTCGACGTCGTACTGGATCGCGGCGGGCGCCATCGTCAGCGGCCGTACGGGCCGTCCGTCCAGGTGGAACTCGGGCAGGCCGTCCTGGAGGACGCACATCACCCGGAACAGCCGGTCGCCGCCGGTCCCCGCCGCCGCGGCGACCGTCTCCAGGGGGACGTGCGCGTGCGCGTACGCGCCGAGGCAGGTGTCGCGTACGGCATCAAGGAGATCGCGGCCGGTCGCGGCGGCGGCGCTGTCGGTGCGCAGCGCGAGCATGTTGACCAGCGGGGCGATGGCTCCCGGTGCGCGGTGCCGCTCGACGGTCGCGATCGGCGCCCCGATCGTCACGTCGGGCTCCCCGGTCGTCCTCGCCAGCGTCAGGTGCAGGGCGGCGAGCAGCATCATGAACGGGGTGACCCGCTCGCGTTCGGCGACCTCCAGGGCGTGCCGTACGGCGGCCGCGTCCAGCGACACCGGGACCGCGGCCGAGCGGAAGCGCGGCCTGACGGGTCGCGGCAGGTCGGCCGGGAGGTCGAGCGGAGGCGCGTCGCACAGCCGCTCACGCCAGTAGGCGAGGTCGGCCTCGGTGACCGGCGTGCCCCCGGTGGGCGGGGAGGCCGCGCCGGGCAGGGCTCTACCGGAGTAGAGGGTGGTCAGTTCGGCGAGGAAGACGCCCAGCGACCAGCCGTCGCAGATGAGATGGTGGGCCACGACCTGCAGGAGCGTCTCATCGGGACCGAGCGACCAGACGGCGACCCGCCACAGCGGGCCGGTGGCCGGGTCCATGGGCCGGGCGGCGAAGTCCTCGGCCCGGGCCAGCGCCGCCTCGCGCCGATCGCCTTCCGGCAGGTGTGCGAGGTCGGCGAACTCGGGCTCCGGCACGGCGTACGGCCCGGTGACGGAATCGACGGCCGGATCGGCGGCAGGGTCGACGGCAGACCCGACGGCGGGCTCGACGGGCTCGACGACGCACCTCGGCGGCTCCTCGCGCGGGAACCGGGCACGCAGCAGCGGGTGGCGCTCGGCCATCCGGGCGAGCGCCGACCGCAGGCGGCCGCGGTCCACCGGCCCGGCCACGGACGCCACGAACGACAGGATGTTCACCGCGGTGCCCGGGTGAAGCTGCTCGAAGAGCAGCAGCCCCGTCTGCGCGGGGCTGACGGCCGGTTCCCCGGCGTCGGCGGCAGCGGCGGACGGGGCCGCGGACGCCCGGTCCCGCCAACGCCTGACCAGGTCCCGGCCCGCGTGTTCGCTCACCGCGACTCACCGGCCTCCGCGGTCAGCGCCGCGATGCGGGCCGCGACCTGGGCGCCGGAGACGCCCCGCTCGCTCCAGTCGGCCATGAGCCGGGCCGTGACCTCGCGGGGCGACTGGGCCGCCAGCACGACCTCGATCGGCACGGGCAGCGCGAGCGCGTCCTCCAGGATCGCCGCGATCTCGGCGACGCGGACGGAGTCGCCGCCGATGCTGCTCAGGTTCTGCGTCGGCGCGCACTCGCCCACCTCGCACACCGCCGCGAACACGCCGGCGAGGAACCGCTCCACGGGCACCGCGCGGTCGCCGATCACCTCTCCCCTGAGCTCACCGGCCGCATAGCGGGTGCGGGCCAGCGAGCGCTGGACCTTGCCGCTGGTCGTACGGGGGATGGCGCCGGGCGGGCAGACCACGACGATGTCCACCCGGGCACCGGTGGCGGCCAGCACCCTGGTTTTGAGGTCAGCGGCGATCTCGGCCCGGTCGACGTCCGCGCCGGCCCTGGCGAGCTCGACGGCCAGCACGATCTCCTCGCCCCCGGCGCGCTCCACCATGAACGCCGCCGCCGTCGGCCGCAACGCGGGATGCCCGTCGACCGCCGCTGACTCCAGGTCGTGGGCGTGGAAGTTCACGCCGCTCTGGATGAGCACGTCCTTGGACCGGCCGGTGACGAACAGGTGCCCGTCGCGCAGGTAGCCCAGGTCGCCGGTGCGCAGGTAGCGCTCGCCGTCGAGTTCGCCGAACGAACGGTCGTCGGAGTCGTTCCAGTAGCCGCGGCAGACGCTCGGCCCCCGGACCCAGATCTCGCCGTTCTCCCCGTCCGCCGCCGGGGTTCCGTCGTCCACGACCACCACGGAGTGTCCGTCGACGGCCGGGCCGCAGTCCACCCGTCCGTCCTCGGCGACGCCGTCCTCCGGCGAGAAGTGCCGCCCGGTGACGATCAGGGTGGCCTCCGCCAGGCCGTAGCAGGGCAGGAACGCCTCCGGCCGGAACCCGTTGCCGGCGAAGCGCTCGGCGAAGGCCCGGAGCGTGCCCGGGCGGATCGGCTCCGCGCCGTTGAACGCCAGCCGCCACTGGCTGAGGTCCAGCCCGGACAGGTCCGCGCCGCGGGCACGGCGCACGCACAGGTCGTAGGCGAAATTCGGCCCGCCGGTGTGCGTGACACCCATTTCCGAGATCTGCCGCAACCAGTCGAGCGGTTGCCGGAGGAAATGCACGGGCGACATCAGCCGGACCGGAAATCCGCCGTACCCGGGCGTCAGAATGCAACCGATCAGACCCATGTCGTGGTACGGCGGAAGCCATGAGATAACCCGGATGTCCCGATCGACGCGAAATACGTCGCTGATCGCCCGGATATTCGCGACGAGATTGGCGTGGTCGAGGACGACGCCCTTCGGCTGCCCGGTGCTGCCGGAGGTGTACTGCACCAGCGCCACGTCGTGCGGCCGCGGCAGGACCTTCGGCTCCACCGGCTCGCCCGCCTCGGAGATCACCGGCGGCAGCGGCACGTCGCCCACGGGGATGAGCGCCAGGATCGCCGGGTCGGCCAGCAGCGACGTCGCGCCGGAGTCGGCGAGGATCCGGGCGAAGCGCTGCGCGATCCGGTCGGCGGCGCCCATCAGCGGCGGGTACGTCGGCACCGCGGGCACCCCGGCCAGGAAGCAGGCCCAGACGGCGGCCACGAGGTCCAGGCCGGGCGGGTACAGCAGCAGCGCCGGCCCCTCCTTGGGCAGCTGCCCGGCCAGGCCGCAGGCCCGCCGCCACAGCTCGCCGTAGGTGATCGAGTCGATGCGGCCGTCCTCGTGCAGGTACTCGTACGCCACCTGGGCGGGGCGTGCCGCGACGTGGTCGGCCAGGACGTGGGCGAGCGTGCGATCGGCCGGAGTTGGCATCGCTGGGGCTCCTTCGCGTGGTGACTACGGCGGGCGAAGCCCGGCGCGGCATTACCGACGAGGCGGCGATCAGAATGTAAGAAGGCCCGCTCTCGCCCGGTTCTCAGGCGTCTACCGGCGTTCTCTCAGTTTCCGAACGAATTCTTGACGGACCCCACGGCAAAGCTGTGCCATGAATTCGCGAATTACCCGCGGCGGGTTCCGATATTCCCACGGAGGTGTGCATGGCCCGCATGAGATCATGCTGGTTGGCCTCGTTCGCCGATGTGCCGGATCCGGCGTGCGAGCTCGTGTGCTTTCCGTACGCCGGCGGCAGCGGGTCGGTGTTCCGGGGGTGGCAGCGCCACACCAGGAGCCTGCGCGTCACCGCCGCGTGCCTGCCGGGCCGGGAGGTGCGCCTCAGCGAACCGGCGATCCCGGACATCGACCGGCTGACCGACGCCCTGCTCACCGCGGTCACCCCGCTGACCGATCGGCGCTACGCGTTCTTCGGCCACAGCATGGGCGCGCTGGTGGCCTTCGAGCTGACCCGGCGGATCCGCGACGCCGGCCTGCCGCTGCCCGCCGGGCTGTTCGTCGCGGGCCTGGAGGCGCCCCACCTGGTGCGGTTCGACCCCGCGCACGACCTGCCGCGCGACGAGCTCGTGGCGTGGCTCTACCAGGGCCAGGGCCTCGACGCCGAGGTGCTGGCCTATCCGGAGCTGATCGACCTGATGCTGCCGACGATCCGTGCCGACCTGGCGGTGGTCGAGAACTACCGCTTCCAGCCGCTCGCGCCGCTGCCGGTGCCGGTCCACGTCCTGCACGGCCGCGACGACGAAGTGGACGTCGCCGCGAGCGGCGCGTGGGCGGAGCTGACATCCGAGGAGTGCCGCGTGACGACGTTCGACGGCGGCCACTTCTTCGTCAGGGAGCACGAGGGCCGGATCGTCCGCCTCATCGAGGCGGCCCTGACCACGACGACGCCTGCCAGGGAAACCGGTGACATCGGGGGAATCGAACGATGACCAGCTCGTCCTACGTCGGCGCGGTCGGCAGCGGCCCCGAACGCGACTACGGCAACATGATCATTCTGCCCGCCGCACCGTCCCAGCGGCAGCTGTGGTTCCTGTGCCAGTGGGACCCCGCCGCCAACGCCGCGTACAACGTCACCAGCGCGGTGCGGCTCACCGGGCGGCTCGACCCGGTGCTGCTCCAGCGCGCGCTGAACCAGGTGGTCGCCCGGCACGAGAGCCTCCGCGCGGGGGTCGGGGTGGTCGACGGCGACCCCCGACAGGTCGTCGCGGTCGAGACGCTGGTGGCGCTGCCCACGGTCGACTGCTCGCACCTGTCTCCCGAGGCCGCCGAGGAGTACGTGCAGCGCGCGGCCGAGGAGCAGGCGAGCCTGCCGTTCGTCCTGGACGAGCCGCCGCTGCTGCGGGTGCTCCTGGTGCGGGAGGCCGCCGACCGGCACACCCTGATCGTGGTCATCCACCACATCTGCTGCGACGGCTGGTCGATCGAGGTCTTCTACCGCGACCTGGCCGAGAGCTACCGCCGCCTGCTCGACGGCGAGGGCCCGGCTCCCGAGCTGCCCATCCAGTACGCCGACTACGTCGCCTGGCGGGAGGAGTCCCTCGCCGGCGAGCCGCTGCGCGACCTGGTTGCGCACTGGTGCGGAACGCTGTCGGGCGTCCAGCCGCTTCCGCTGCCCGTCGACCACTCCCGCCAGGCGCAGCGGCGCATGGCCGCGGCCCGGCTGGAGGAGACGCTGCCCGCCGACGAGGCGGCGGCGCTCGACGCCCTCGGCAGAGGCTGGGAGGCGACCCCGTTCATGCTCCTGCTCGCCGCGTTCAAGGTGACCCTCGCCCGCGTCACCGGGCAGCCGGACGTCGCGGTCGGCACCCCGGTGGCCGGGCGGCACCACCCCGACGCCGAGGACGTCATCGGGTTCTTCGCCAACCCGCTCGTGCTGCGCACCCGCCTGCCGGAGGGCGCCGGCTTCGCCGACGCCGTGCGGGCCGTACGGAACACCTGCCTGGAGGCCTTCTCCCACCAGGAGATGCCGTTCGACCGGCTGGTGGAGGAGCTGCGCCTGCCGCGGGTGGTGGACCGCAACCCGCTGTTCGACGTGATGTTCTCCATGCAGAACACGCCCGGTGTCCTCGCGCGGCTGCCCGAGCTGACCATGGTCCCGGTCGACCTCGCCGTCACGTCGGCCAAGTTCGACCTGTGGCTGACGGTCCTGCCGGACGGCGACGGACTGCGGCTGCGGCTCGACTACGACCGCGACCTGTACGACCCGGGCACGGCGCGGCTGCTGCTGGACGTCTACCGCGCGGTGCTGGCCGAGATCCGCCGCGACCCCGGCGTGCGCTGGGGCGCGCTGCCGCGCGCGGACGCCGGGGAGCGCGCGCTCGCCGAACGCCGGTCGCGCGAGGAGGCCCCCGCGCCGCCTGACGGCACCATCCTCGACGTGCTCGCCGGCCGCTCCTCCAGCCAGAGTCACGCGGTCCGCGCCGCCGACGCCGAGATGAGCCACGCCGACCTGCGTACGGCCGCCGCCGGACTGGCGGCACGGCTGCGGGCCGAGGGCGTCGGGCCGGGCGTCGTCGTCGCGACGCCGCCGCTGCCGTCGGCGGCGCTCCTCGTCGCGGCGCTGGCCGTCTTCGAGACGGGCGCGGTCCTCACGTACGGCTCGCGCCACCCGCGCGCCGGGGCGTTCGTCACGTTCACGGCGGACGACTGGCTGGTGACCACCGGCCCCCGCTTCGACCCGGTGCCCTCCGGCTCGGCACGGGCCGGATCGCCCGCCTGGCAGGTGGACGACGGCGATCGCGACGGCCACCCGGTCGTCTTCTCCCACCGCGCGCTGGCCGCCGCGGCGACGGCGGTGGCCGCGAGGCTGGGGCTCGGCCCGGACGACGAGGTCGTCCTCGTGCACGACGGAGGGCCGGTGGACCTGGCCGCCCTGCTCGCACCGCTGAGCGCCGGAGCCCGCGTGGTCCTCACGGACACACCCGGAGGCGGGACCGTGGTGGTCGCCGCGCCGCAGGTCTGGCGCCGGCTGCTGACCGAGGGGTACGCGCCGTCGCCGGACGCCCGGCTGGTCTGCGTGGGCCCGTTCGTCGCCGACGACCTGGCCGAGGCGCTCGGACGCACCGGGAACACCGTCTTCCTGGGCAGGCGGACGCCGCTGTCGGCGGCTCCGGTGAGCCTGTCCCGCCTGGGAGAGGGGTCCGGCCCGCCGCTCGCCGGGACCATCCGGCGGCTGCTCGACGAGACGGGCGAGCCGGTGCCCCCGGGCGTCGTCGGCGAGCTGTGGCTGTCGGGTCCCGCCGTCGTGGGCCCGACCACGACGGGTTCGGGCGCGATGGGTTCGGGCGCGATGGGTTCGGGCGCGATGGGTTCGGGCGCGATGGGTTCGGGCGCGGTGGCGACCGGCGAGCGCTACCGGTGCACCCCCTCCGGTGAGCTGCGCTTCGCGGGCTACGCCGACGGCCGCCTGACCCTGGGCGACCACGTCGTGCGGCCGGACCGGATCGAACGGCGGCTGACCGAGGTCGAGGGGGTGCGCGAGGCCGCCGTCGTGCCCGGGGAGACCGGAGCCGGGCCGCGGCTCGTCGGCTGGCTGGTGCCCGCCGACCCGCAGGCGGCCGCCTCACCCCGGTCGCGCGAGGCCCTCGTGGCCACTGTGCGGGAGGCCCTGGCGAACGCGCGCGACCGGGTCCGTACGGGATCCGAGGAGCCCGGGACGCCCGCCGCGTTCGGCGTGCTGCGCGAACTGCCCCGGCTGCCGGACGGCGGGGTCGACCGGGCGGCGCTCACCGCGATGTGCGGGGAGGCGCTGCGGGAGGGCATCGACGAGACCCCGCCGCGCAACCGCCTGGAGCGCGCGATCATCTCCATCTTCCGGGACGTGCTGCCGGTGCCGGAGTTCGGCGTCCACGCCGACTTCTTCGCCCTGGGCGGGCACTCCGTGCTCGCCGCCAAGGTCATCGGCCGCGTACGGGACCAGCTCGGCGTGCTCGTCCCGGTGCGCGACTTCTTCCGCAGGGCGACCGTGGCCGGTCTCGCGGAGGCCGTCGCGGCGGTGGAGGAGGAGCGTGCCCGCGCGGCCGCCGACGCCTCGTCCGCCGCGTACGGCGGGCTCGCCGAACTGTCCGACGCCGAGATCGACCAGCTGCTCCGCCGGCTCGGATGACCCGGGCCGCCACCGAACAACCACCCAACTCAAGGAGTCCCTCATGGGCATCGATGACCCCGAGACCGTCTTCCAGGTCGTCCTCAACGACGAGGAGCAGTACTCCATCTGGTTCGCCGACCGGCCCGTACCGCCCGGCTGGGCCGGCGTCGGCGTCACGGGCCGCAAGCAGGAGTGCCTGGACCACATCGAGAAAGTCTGGGTCGACATGCGCCCCCGGTCGCTGCGCGAGCACGCCGCCTGACCCCCCGATTCACATCCACCGACAGGAGTGCGACACATGAGCCAGCGGCCGGAATTGGAGTCGATGACCCCGGAGGAGAAGCGTGCGCTGCTCGCCAAGCTCCTGGACGGATCGGTCGAGACGACACCCAGCACCCTTCTCCTCGAGCAGCGCCGCCTGTGGCTGCTGCACCAATTGGACTCCGCCAAACCCTGGCAGGTCAGCGCCGCTGTGCGGCTGTCCGGCCCGATCGACCCGGCGGCGATGCAGCAGGCGCTCGTCGCCGTCGTGCAGCGGCACGAGGTGCTGCGGGCCACGTTCCGCGAGGTCAACGGCCAGGCCATCGCCACCACCGCGGCGGCGGTGACGCTGCGGCTGCCCGTCCAGGACATCGACCCCGGTGACCTCGACGGTGAGCTGGCCCGGGTGGCGGCGGCCGAGACCGGGACCCGTTTCGACCTCGGCAGGGGGCCGCTGGTCCGCGCGTCGCTGCTGCGCGCCGCCCCGGACGACCACGTCTTCCTGCTCACCGCGCACCAGATGGTCGCCGACCGGCGCTCGGTCAGGCTGATCGTCGACGAGGTGCTGTCGCGCTACGCGGCCCTGTCCGGCGGCGCCGAGGCCGCGCCCGCCGGCACGCCCGCCGACTTCCGTTCCCTCGTGGACGCCCAGCGCGCCTGGAGCGAGAGCGACGACGCGGGCGAGGCCGTCGACTACTGGCGCGGCGGGCTGGCCGCCCTCAGCCCGCTGGAGCTGCCGACCGACCGCCCGCGCCCGCCGCTGAAGACCATCCACGGCGACGCGGTCACGGTCCCGGTGCCCGCCTCCCTGGCCGCCGCGCTGACCGCCTGGCGCGAGGACCCGGGGCCGACGCTGCTGGCCGCGTACGCCGCCGTGCTCTCGCGCTACTCGCAGCAGCACGACCTGGCGATCGGCGTCCCGGCGGCGGGATCGTGGACCGCCACCGGAAGCGCCGCGCAGGACAGCACGGTCGGCCCGCTGGAGAACATCGTGCCGCTGCGGGTCGAGCTGCGGGCCGGTGACGGCCTCGGCGCGCTGACCGGGCGCGTCACCGCCGCCCGCGCGCAGGCCCTGGCGCACGCGCGGCTCCCGTTCGACCGGATCGTGGACGCGGCGCAGCCCCAGCGCGACCTGAGCCGCACGCCGCTGTTCCAGACCACCTTCGCCTTCGAGGAGGACACCGAGGACCGCGTCCTGCCCGGCGCGGTGGCGCGGCCCCTCGACCTGCCGGTGACCTGGACCCCGCACGACATCGACCTGTTCGCGGTGCGGCGGAGCGACGGCCTGCACCTGCGCGCGCAGTACAACACCGACCTGTTCGACCGGGGCACGGTCGAGCGGTTCCTCGGCCACGTCCTGGTGGTGCTGACCGAGGGGCTGGCCCGCCCCGACCACCCGCTCGCCGACATCCCGCTGCTCACCCCCGAGGAGCACGAGCGGATCGTGGCCGGGTGGAACGACACGCGGACCGAGCGCGACCGGTCGCTCACCCTGCACGCGCTCGTCGAGCGGGCGGCCCAGGCGCACCCGGAGCGTACGGCGGTCTCCGGCGGCGGCGTCGAGATCAGCTACGCCTCCCTCGACGGCCGCGCGGACGCGCTGGCCGCCGAACTGGTCGCCCGGGGCGCCGGACCCGAGTCGCGGGTGGGCGTCGTCGTCGACCGGTCGCCGCACAGCGTGGTGGCGCTGCTCGGCGTGCTCAAGGCCGGGGCGGCGTACGTGCCGCTCGACCCCTCCTACCCGGCCGACCGGCTGACGTTCATCGCCGACGACGCCGGGATCGGCCTGCTCGTCGGCCGCGCGGAGGCCCTGGCCGCCCTGCCCGTGACGCTGGCCGGGCGGACCCGGGTCAGCGTCTCCATCACCGACCCCGAGCACCCGGCGGACCGGGCGGTCGTCCCGGCGGGTCCCGCGAACCTGGCCTACATCATCTACACCTCCGGATCGACCGGCCGGCCCAAGGGCGTCGCGGTCGAGCACCGGCAGATCGTGCACGCCACCGAGGCCCGTACGGCCTGCGAGGGGCCGGGCCTGCCCGAGCGCTACCTGGTGCTGGCGCCGCTCACCTTCGACGCGGCCGGCGGCGGCCTGTACTGGACGCTCAGCCGCGGCGGCACGGTCGTGCTGCCGACCGAGACGGAGGTGCTCGACCCCCGCCTGCTGGGCCGGCTCATCCGGAACCGCCAGGTCACCCACGTCGACGGCGTGCCGTCGCAGTACGCCCTGCTGCTGGAGACCGACCCGGAGCCGCGCCCGTCGGTCCGCGCGACCGTCGTCGCGGGCGAGGCGCTGCCGCCGAGCCTGGTCGCCGAGCACTACCGCCACTCGCCGGACGCCGTGCTGTTCAACGAGTACGGCCCGACGGAGGCCACGGTGTGGGCCTCGGTGCACCCGGTGTCGCCGGCGGACGCCGACGCGCCCCGCGTGCCGATCGGCCGCCCGATCCCGGGCGCGCGGATCCACCTGCTGGACCGGCGGCTCAACCCGGTGCCTCCGGGCGTGCCGGGCGAGCTGTACATCGGCGGCGAGGGCACGGCCCGCGGCTACGTGAACCGCCCCGCGATGACCGCGGACCGCTTCCTGCCCGACCCGTTCACCCCGGGGTCCCGGCTCTACCGGACCGGCGACCTGGCCCGCTACCGGGCCGACGGCACCATCGAGTTCCTCGGCCGGGCCGACACCCAGGTCAAGATCCGCGGGTTCCGGGTCGAGCCGGCCGAGGTCGAGAACGTGGTGCTGCGCCATCCCCTCGTCTCCGAGGCCGTGGTCACCGTGCGCGAGGACCAGCCCGGCATGCCGCGCCTGGTCGCGTACGTGGTCCCGGTGTCCGGCCGCATCCTGACCCAGGAGACGCTGGTCAACCACGTGCTCGGGCAGGTGCCCGACTACATGGTGCCGAGCGCCTTCGTCACGCTGGAGCGCATGCCGCTGACCCGGCACGGCAAGATCGACCTGGCCGCGCTGCCCACGCCGCAGGAGGTGGCCGCCGGCGACTTCGTCGAGCCGCGCACCACGCTGGAGGCGGAGATCGCCGAGACCTTCGCCTCGGTGCTCGGCCTGCCGCGGCTCAGCGTCACGGCCGACTTCTTCTCCCTCGGCGGCAACTCGCTGCTGGTGGCCCGGCTCGCCGCGCAACTGTCCCGGCAGCACACGATCGAACTGCCGATCGACGACATCTTCCGGGTGCCGACCGTCGAGGGCATCGCCCGGGTCGTCGAGCTTCAGCAGCGCGAGCGCAGCGCGCAGGACAACGCCGCCCTCTACCTGCAGCAGCTCGCCGACCTGCAGGCCGACGTCACGCTCGACCCCGCCGTGCGGCCCGACGGCCTGCCGCACGCCCGGTGGTTCGAGCCGGAGCACGTGCTGGTCACCGGCGCCACCGGCTACCTCGGCGCCTTCGTCGCGGTCGAGCTGATCGAGCGCACCGACGCGATCGTGCACTGCCTGGTGCGCGGCCAGAGCCGGGACGAGGCGTGGGACCGCCTTGAGGAGGTCCTGCGCAAGTACCGGGCGTGGGACGAGTCGTACCGGTCCAGGCTGCGGGTGGTCACCGGCGACCTCGCGAAGCCGGCCCTCGGCCTGTCGAAGGAGGCGTACGACGAGCTGGCGGGGTCGCTGGACGCGATCTACCACAGCGGCGCGATCGTCAACTTCACCTACCCCTACGAGGCGATGAAGGCCGCGAACGTCCTCGGCACCGAGGAACTGCTGCGGTTGGCGACGACCACCCGGCTCAAGGCGTTCCACCTGATCTCCAGCGTGGACGTCTTCATGGGCACGGGCGCGGAGCGCCCCTTCACCGAGCAGGACCTCACCGACCGGCCCACCAAGATCCCCACCGGTTACCCCCGTACGAAGTGGGTGTCCGAGCGGATCGTGACCCTCGCCCGCGACCGCGGCGTCCCGGTCACCGTGCAGCGCCCGTGGATGATCACCGGTCACACCCAGACCGGCGCCTCCCACGAGACCGACTACCTGTACGTCTACCTCAAGGGCTTCCTGGACCTCGGCGTGCTGCCGCTCTACAACGACGTGATCAACGCGGTGCCCGTCGACTACACGGCCAAGGCGATCGTCTACACCTCCCTGCGGGAGGAGAACCTCGGCCGGAACTTCAACATCACCAACCGGGAACCGACCACGATGCAGCAGTGCTACGAGTGGCTGCGGTCGTTCGGCTACGCCCTCAACGTCGTCGAGGAGGAGGAGGCCAGGCGGCAGGCCCTCGCGGTCGACGAGGACCACATCCTCTACCCGCTGACCCCGATCCTGCGTGTGGCGTCCATGCGGCACGCCGCCCTCGACCCCGACCTGCAGCAGCGGGTCGACCCTATGGACGAGTGCCGGGTGCTGACCGCGGCCCTGGACGGGTCCGGCATCGAGTGCCCGCCGGTCAACGAGGAGTGGGCCCACTCCTGCTTCCGCTTCCTCGTGGAGAACGGCTACCTCCCGGCCCCCGAAGAGGTTGCCGCGCGGGCCGCGGCGTAGCGGGCGTGAGGCGAGAAAGGACCACCATGGAGGACGTCTCAACGATGCCGCGGCCGGACGGCGAGGCCGCAACGGGAAACACCGGGACGGGAAGCATCCGTTACATCGACCTCGACCCGGCCGACGCGGCCCAGATCGACACCTACACCCGCACCCTCGCCGCCCGCCACGGTTCGAGCACCGCCCCGGCGTTGCTCGACGGCGCCGCGACGTACGCCCATCGCCTGCCGGAGCGCCTGGTCGGCGAACTGCTCTCCCTCCGCCTGTTCGAGAGCAGCCCGGCGCTGGTCGTCCGGGGACTGCCGGTCTCCGACGACGAGATCGGCCCCACCCCGCTCGACTGGCGGGAGCAGGCGAGGCCCTCGACCGTGCCCGCGCGCACGGCCCACGAGGTCTACCTGGTGCTGGTCGCGAGCCTGCTCGGCGACGTCTTCGGCTGGTCGTCCCTGCAGAACGGCAAGCTCGTGCACGACGTGGTGCCGATGCCGACCGAGGAGCGCGAGCAGAGCGGGCACGGCACCGTGCAGCTGGAGTGGCACACGGAGGACGGCTTCCACCCCCTCCGTTGCGACTACCTGCTCCTGCTCGGGATGCGCAACCATGACGCGGTGCCGACCACCGTGGCCGGCGTCGACGAGGTGCGGATCGACCCCGCACACCGCGCGGTGCTCGCCCAGCCGCGCTTCCTCATCCGCCCCGACAACGAGCACCTCAACCGGCTGCGGGCGCGGGCCGAGGAGGCGGCGGGGATGGGCATGGCGATGCACAGCATCCAGCGGATGCAGGACGAGCCCGAGCCGAGCGCGGTCCTGTTCGGCCACCCCGACGCGCCGTACCTGCGCATCGACCCGGTGTTCATGTCCGCGCTGCCGGGCGACGGGGAGGCCGAGGAGGCGCTGGCCGCCCTGGTCGGGTCGCTGGAGGCCAACCTGTGCGGGGTCGCGCTCGGCCCCGGCGACCTGCTCATCGTCGACAACTACCGGGCCGTGCACGGCAGGAGCGCGTTCCGCGCCAGGTTCGACGGCACCGACCGGTGGCTGAAGAAGGTGCTGGTCACCCGGGACCTGCGCAAGTCCCGGGCACACCGGTCCGCGCCGCACGAACGCGTGCTGCTGTGAACCGGCTGCCCGGCCGTACGGCCTTCCCGGGAGATCCGCACCCCGACGGCGGGGTCCGCCACGGCGGCGAGCTGCCGGCGTGGCTCCGCTGCGGCAGCGTGCCGTCCGGCACGACCGACACGGTGTTCCGGCCGTGGCCCGCCCCCGGCGGCGCGACCCCGGAACACCCGCAGCCGGAAGCCGCGGCACCGGAAACCGCACGGCCGGGCAGCGCGGGCACAGCAGGCGCGGTGCCGGAGAGCACCCTGCCGCACGGCGTGGTGTCTGAAGGCGCGGTGTCCGAAGGCACGGTGTTTGAAGGCGCGGTGCCGGAGGCCGTCCTGGCGGCGGCCGCGGCGATCCTCCTCGCCCGCCACACGGGTGAGCCCGAGGTGCGCCTGGCCGTCGTCACCCCCCGCCCGGTCGCGCTGACCGTGCTCGTCGACGAGCGCGAACGGGCCGCCGACCTGGTCCGCCGGGTGGCGGAGGACCTCCGCGCCGCGCCGCCCCTCCCGGCCGGCGTGGTCGCCCGCGTCGCCGTCGCGGGAGGGGGCCGGGAAGCGGCGGAGCCCGGCGCCGTCGTGTCCGTCCCGCACGAACTGGTCGTGCGGTGGTCGGACGGCGGGCTGTGCCTCGACCACGACACCGGCCTGTTCGACCCCGAGGTGGTCGCCGCCCTCGCCGACCGGCTGCTCGCGGTCCTCGGGGAGATCGCCGAGGACCGCCCGGTACGCGACGTCGCCGCGCTCACCACCGCCGAGCGCGCGGCGATCGCCACCTGGTCCGGCGGCGAGCCGCAGCCGGTGGAGGACGTCTGCCTGCACACGCTCATCGAGCGCCGGGCCGCGGCCGAGCCCGCGCGTACGGCGCTCGTCTGCGGCGACGTCACGCTCACCTACGGCGAGCTGAACGCCCGGGCCAACCGGCTCGGGCGGCGCCTGCGCGCGGCCGGCGCCGGCCCCGGCGACCTCGTCGCGGTCTTCGCCGGCCGCGCCGCCGAGTCGGTCGTCGCGATGCTCGCCGTGCTCAAGTCCGGCGCGGCCTACGTGCCGATCGAGCCGTCCCAGCCCGCCGACCGCATCCGCCGCATCCTCGCCGACTCCGGCGTGCGGCTCGCGGTCGGCCGGCCGACCGGCGATGGCACAGCCGCCTCCCCCGGCGAGTCCCTTGAGAAGTCTCCGGGCGAGTCTCCCGGCGGCTCCCCTGCCGAAGCCCCCCTCGCCTTCCCGGCCGGGTTCCCGGGCGTACGCCTGCTGGACCCGGACGGGCCGGGCGCGGGCACCGGCCAGGACCCCGATCGGGGGGACGACCTGGATGTGCCGGTGCGCACGGCCGACCTGGCCTACGTCATCTACACGTCCGGGTCCACCGGCGCGCCGAAGGGCGTGGCGGTCAGCCACCGGGCGATCGTGGTGTCCACGCACGCCCGCGGCGTGGGCGGCCCGCCGCCCGAGTGCGACCTGGTCACCATGCCGCTGTGCTTCGACGGCGCCGCGGGCGGCCTCTACTGGACGCTCACCGGCGGCGGGACGGCGGTGCTGCCGACCGAGACCGAGGCGCGTGACCCGCTGGCCCTGCGCGCCCTGCTGCGGCGGGTGCCGATCACCCACATCCACTCCGTCCCGTCGCACTACGGGCTCGTCCTGGAGGCGGCCGGGGAGGAGTGCCTGAGCCGGCTGCGGCTGGTCTCGGTGGGCGGCGAGCCGATGCCGCCCCGGCTGGTCGCGCGCCACCTGCTCACCTGCCCGGACGCCGTGCTGCTCAACGACTACGGGCCGACCGAGTGCGCGGTGTGGGCCACCGCCCACCACTGCGGCATCGCCGATGCCGCGGACGGGCGGATCCCGATCGGCGGGCCGCTGCCCAACTACCGGGTCGAGGTCCTGGACGCCGGGCTCCGGCCGGCGCCCCCGGGGGTGATCGGCGAGATCTGCGTCTCGGGCCCGGCCCTGGCGCGGGGTTACCACCGGCGTCCCGGCCTCACCGCGGCGCGGTTCCTGCCCGACCCCAGGGGCGGCGGGCGGATCTACCGCACCGGCGACCGCGGGTTCTGGTCACCCGGCGGTGAGCTGCACATCGCCGGCCGCACCGACAGCCAGGTGAAGATCAGGGGCTTCCGGGTGGAACTCGGGGAGATCGAGGCGGCCGTGGCGGGGCATCCGTCCGTCACCGGCTGCTTCGTCACCCTGCGGACGCCGCCCGGCGGGGCGGAGCAGGTGATCGCCTTCGTCGCCGCGAGCGGCGCCCCGCCCACCGAGGACGAACTCCGCGCGGTCGCGGCGGCCACGCTCCCCGCGTACATGCGGCCCGACCGGTACGTCGTCCTCGCCGAACTGCCGCGCAACCGGAACGGGAAGATCGACGTGGCCGCGCTGCGCGCCGGTGAGCCGGTGGAGTCCCGATGACGACGGTCGTGGTCGGCGGCGCGGGCGAGGTGGGCGGGCTGCTCGCCCGCCTGCGGCTCCCGGACGGCCCGGTGGTGTGCGCGGACGTGCGGGCGGCGGAGATCCCCGGCACGGCGGTCATCGTCGCGGACGCGTGCCGCCCGTCGGCGGACCTGCTCGGCGTGCTGCGGCGGGCCGACACGGTGGTCTTCGCGCTGCCCGAGCAGGTCGCCGTCCCGGCCGTCGTCGCCTGCGCGCCGGCCGTACGGCCGGGGGCGCTGCTGGTCGAGACCCTGTCGGTCAAGGAGGCCGTCACGCCCGCTCTCGCCCGTGCGGCCGCCTCCCAGGGTGCGGAGGCGTGCGGGCTCAACCCGATGTTCGCGCCCGCGCTGGGCTGGCAGGACAACGCCGTGGCCGCCGTACGCGTGGCGGACGGCCCGCGCACCGCCGCGCTGCTCGGCTCGATCACCGCCGCCGGAGCCCGCGTCGTCGAGCTGACCGCCGGGGAGCACGACCGCGTCACGGCGGTCCTCCAGGCGGCCACGCACGCCGCCGTACTGGCCTTCGGGCAGGCGGTCGTCGCGGGCGGCGCGGACGCCGAGGCGCTGCTCGCCCTGGCCCCGCCCCCGCACCTGACCATGCTCGCCGTCCTGGCCCGGATCACCGGCGGCAACCCCGAGGTCTACTGGGACATCCAGGTGGCCAACCCGCACGCCGCCGCGGCGAGGGCGGCGCTGCGCGAGGCCGTCACCACGATCGACACGCTCGCCTCCACGGGCGACCGCGACGGATTCGACACGCTGCTGCACGGTGTCGAGAAACATCTCGGCGACCGGGCGCCGCTACTCCGGGGATATTGCGCCCGGCTTTTCACCATGCGGCTTTCCGCCCGTTCCTGAGATTTTGGGAGGCGTTTCCCGTGAATTCGATCGCGAGCGACAGGACGGTCCGGGACGCCACCCGCCGGCTGCTCCGGCAACTCGGCCTGACCACCGTTTTCGGAAATCCCGGAACCACCGAGGTCGCATTTCTCACCGACTGGCCGGACGATTTCCGCTACGTGCTCGGGCTGCACGAATCGGTGGTCGTCGCCATGGCCGACGGCTACGCCCAGGCGACCAGGCGGCCGGTGCTGGTGAACCTGCACAGCGCGGGCGGCCTCGGCCACGGCCTCGGGCAGGTGTTCAACGCCGCGCGCGGCCACGCCCCGCTGATCGTGATGGCCGGCCAGCAGAGCAGGACGCTGCTGCGCGGCGACCCGTTCCTCGGCGCCACCGACGCCACCGCCTTCCCCCGGCCGTACGTCAAGTGGAGTTGCGAGCCCGCCCGGCCGCAGGATGTGCCCGCGGCGATCGCCCGCGCCTACCACGTGGCGTCCCAGGCCCCGCGGGGCCCGGTCTTCATCTCCGTTCCGGCGGACGACTGGGACGCGGAGGCGGGTGCGCCGGTCGCCGCGCGTCCGGCGATCCCCGGCTTCGGCCCCGACCCCGCCGCCCTCGCGGCGCTGGCCCGGGCCCTGCACGGCAGCGTACGGCCGGGCATCGTGGCCGGGCCCGGCGTGGACGCGGACGGCGCGGTCGCGGACCTCGTCGCCCTCGCGGAACGCGTCGGGGCGGGCGTCTGGGCCGCGCCGGTCTCGCCCCGGTGCTCCTTCCCCGAGGACCATCCCCTCTTCCTGGGCTTCCTCGACGCGGAGAAGCGCGCCACCGCCGCGGCGCTGGCCCGGCACGACCTGGTCGTGGTGATCGGCGCCCCGGCCTTCACCTACCACGTCTACCGTGGCGAGGCCGAGGTCCCGCTGCCCCCGCTCTTCGTGGTCAGCGACGACGAGCAGGTGCTGGCCAGGGCGGACACGGGCCCCGGCATCAGGGCGACGCCGCTGCTCGCCCTCCGGGCGCTGGACGAGGCTCTCGGCAGTGCCGCGAACGGTGCGCCGGTCCGCCGGGCGCGCGTGACCGGCAGGGCGGCCCCGCCCGTCCTCGCCCGGCCGGCGGGACCGGCGGACGGGATGATCACCGCGGCGGAGGTCTACGCCACGCTCGCCGAACTGCTGCCCGCCGACGCGATCGTGGTGGAGGAGACGCCCAGCCACCGCAGCGTGCTGCACGACCACCTGCCGATCACCGCGACCGACACGGGGTTCCTCACCACCGCGAGCGGCGCGCTCGGTTACGGGCTCCCGGCCGCGGTCGGTGCCGCACTGGCCAGGCCGGGCCGCAGGGTGGTCGCGGTGCTCGGCGACGGGTCGGCCATGTTCGGCATCCAGGCCCTGTGGACCGCGGCGCGCGAGCGGACGCCGGTGACCTTCGTGATCCTGGACAACACGCGGTACGCGGCGGTGCGGCTGCTCGGCGAGGCGTCCGGCGGCACGGGCATCCCCGGTGTCGACCTCGGCGGGCTCGACTTCGTCGCGCTCGCCCAGGGAATGGGCTGCGCGGCCCGGTACGTGTCCGAGCCCGCCGAGGTGAAGGGCGCGCTCGCCGCCGCGCTCGCCGACGACCGGCCGCATCTGCTGCACGTGCGCACCGACCCCGCTCCGCCGCGCATGTACTGAGCTCAGGAACGTCGTCCGGGGCCGAAGGGACGGTCGCCGCGCAGGGTGATCCGGTGCATCACCCGGTGGGCGTCGCCGTAGTCCCGGTTGGCGTAGTGGGCCGTGCTCCGGTTGTCCCACATGGCGACGTCGCCGGCCCTCCAGCGGTGCCGGACGATGTGCTCGGGCTTGGTGAGGTGGGCGTAGAGCAGGTCCAGGATGGCCCGGCTCTCCGCCTCGGACACGCCGACGATGTGGGAGGTGAAACCGGGGTTGACGAAGATGCCCTTGCGGCCGGTCTCGGGGTGGACGCGGACCACCGGGTGCTCCACCGGGTCGAGGCGGGTGACGACCTCGCCGTCCCAGACGCTGCCCCTGCCGGACCGGCGCTGGGCGAGGTAGTAGCCGAACTCGCGGTTGCCGTCGTGCACCGCGGTGAGCTGGTCGGCGAGCTCCCGCACCGGGGCGGACAGGGAGTCGTAGGCGAGCTGGCTGTCGGCCCAGCTGGTGTCGCCGCCGGTGGGCGGGAGGACCACCGCGCGCAGGATCGAGCCGAGCGGCGGCCGGGGCATGAACGTGACGTCGGTGTGCCAGACGTCGGCGAAGCCGTTGTCGGCGCTGTCGAGTGCGTAGATCTCGGGATGCGCCTCGTCGACTCCCCCGACGACCGGGTGGGAGGCGGTCAGTTCGCCGAGACGGCGGCCGAGCGCCACCTGCCCGTCCTCGTCCAGGCTCTGGCCGCCGAAGAACAGCACCTTGCGTTCCACGAGGGCGGCGCGCACCGCGGCCAGCTCCTCGTCGGTGGCGTGTGCCAGGTCCAGCCCTTCGACCTCCGACCCGAAGTGGGGGCCGAGCGGTCGCAGGTCCAGCTTGACGGCGGTCGATGTGGTCATCTCGTTCTCCTCGGGTGACGGCTGTGCTTCAGGCGGCGGCGGCGCGTACGGCGTGGCCGACCTCGGCGCGGAGCGCGGCGTATTCGGGCAGGGCGCGCAGTTCGTCGGGTTCGATCCCGGTGCGCGGAAGGCCGACCTCCAGGTCGAGCGCGATCCGGCCCGGCCGGCGGGTGAGCACGACGACCCGGCTGCCGAGGAACACGGCCTCCTCGACGCTGTGGGTGACGAACACCGACGTGCGGCCGGTCTGCGCGCTCACCCGGCGCAGGTCCTCCTGGAGGCGCTCGCGGGTGAGCGCGTCGAGGGCGGCGAACGGCTCGTCGAGCAGCAGCAGCGGGTCGTCGCCGGCGAGCGCCCTGGCGATCGCCACCCGCTGCTGCTGCCCTCCCGAGATCTGCCAGATCCGGCGGTCCGCCACGTCGTGCAGGCCGACCCGTTCCAGCAGTTCCGGCACGCGGCGGGCGCGCTCCGCGCGCGGCACCCCGGCGTACCGCAGGGCCAGTTCGACGTTGCCGCCCACGGTCTTCCACGGGAACAGCCGGGGCTGCTGGAAGACGATCCCGGCGCCCCTGCCGGGGACGGGCTCGGCGCCCCCGGTGAGCACGGTGCCGGAGGTGGGCTTCTCGAAGCCCGCGACGAGGCGCAGCAGCGTGCTCTTGCCGCATCCGGAGGCGCCGACGAGCACGAGGAAGGTCCCGGACGGGACGGTGAGGGAGATCGGTCCCAGGGCGGCGACGGGGCCTCCCGCGCCGTCGTAGACGTGCCCGACCTCGTGCAGGCGCACGGCGGCGGCGTCCTCGTCCGCCACGGCGGGGGCGGCGGCCGGGTCAGGGCGCGAGGACACCGGGAAGCCCTTCGGTGTAGACGGCCTTCTCGACCGTGGCGAGGTCGGGCACCGAGTCGATCTTCTGCTGGTCCTTGAGGAACTGCGCCGCGCTCACCAGGTTCTTGGCCAGGCCGCCGACCTGGCCGGGCGTGCCGAGCCACTCCGGCGAGGACAGGTCGGCCGGCTTGAGGAACACGCCCTGGCTGAGCTGCGCCTTGGCGTCGTCCTTGCCGAGGTTGAGCTCCGCGCCCACCGCCTGGGCGGCGGTGTCGGGGTCGTTCGCGATGAGGTCGAGCGCCCTGGCCTCGGCCTTGCGCCAGGCGTCGACGGCGTCGGGGTGCGCCTTGACGAACGCCGTCGACACCACGCCGAGGTCGAGGGTCGGCTTGCCCGCCGTCGCCAGCTCGCGGCTGGTGACGAGCGTCTTGCCGGTCTTCTTGATCTCGTCCAGCGTCGGCAGCCAGACGTAGGCGGCGTCGATGTCCCCGCGCGTCCAGGACGCCACGATGTCCTGCGGCTCCAGGTCGACGAGGTTCACCGCCGACTCCGGCACACCCGCCCTGTCGAGGGCGGCGAGCAGGCTGTAGTGAGCCGTCGAGGCGAACGGCGTGGCCACCTTCTTGCCGCGCAGGTCCGCCACCGAGGAGACGCCGCTGCCGTCGCGGGCGACCAGGGCCTCGTTGTCGCCCGCCACGTCGAGCACGAACGCCACCTGATAGGGGATGTTCAGCGGCTGGGACAGCCCGCGGGCGACCGGGCTCGACCCGATGGCCGCGATGTCCACGCTCTTGGCCACGAAGGCGGTGTTGATGCTGGCGCCCGAGTCGAACTTGGTCCACTTGATCGTGTAGCCGGGCAGCGCCTGCTCCAGCCACCCCTTGTTCTTCACGATGAGGTCCCCGCTGGGAAACGCCTGGTAGGCGATGCGGATGGTGCGCTCCGTCGTATCGCCGCCGCCACCTCCGCCGGACGCGGTGCCGTTGCCGCACGCGGTCAGGACGGCGGCCGTCACTACGGCCGTCGCGGCGGCCAGGACGATGGTGGACAGGCGCGCGGGGCGTGGTCGTGGCATGGCGAAAGGTTCCTTCTGCAGGTTGGGGGGCTTCATGGGAGTTCGGGTGGACGCGGTGGTCAGGTCCGGCCGCGCCAGGGGATGAGCCGGGTCTCGGCGGCGCGCAGCAGGCCGTCGATCAGCAGTCCGGACAGGCCGATGGCGAGCAGCCCGAGCACCACGACGTCGGTCTGCAGGTAACGCTGGGCGTCGCGGACCATCCCCCCGATGCCGGGCACGCCGTTGACCGTCTCCGCCGCGACGACCGAGGAGTACGCGACCCCGACGGCCAGCCGGACACCGGTGAAGATCTCGGGTAGCGCGCTGGGCAGCACCACGTCCCTGATCACGTTCCACCGGGAGGCGCCCAGCGCCCTGGCCGCCTCGACCAGGCCGGTCGGGGCGCCGTGGACGGCCGCGGCGGTGGCCACGGCGACCGGTGGGAGCGCGGCGATGGCGAGCAGCCACAGCTTGGGCGTCTCGTCGATGCCGAACCAGATGATCAGCAGGCTGAAGTAGGCCAGCGGAGGCAGCGCCCGTACGAAGGTCACGACCGGCTCGGCCACGAGACGGATCCACGGCACGGCGCCCAGGACGACGCCGATGACGAGCCCCGCCGCCACGCCGAGCGCCGAGCCGACGAGGATGCGGCGGAGGCTGATGCCCAGGTGCTCGGCGAGCAGGTGACCGCTGTAGCCGCGGACTCCGTCGTGGGTGGTGGACAGCAGGACGAGCTGGTCCCACACCGCCCGGGGCGCGGGCACGAACGACGGGTTGCCCGCGGCGGCGGCCGCGAGCTGCCAGAGCGCGAGCAGCGCCAGGAGCGAAAGGACCCGCACGCCGATCCGGCGGGTCCCGCGACCCCGCCGGAACGGCGTCGCGGTGACGGGCGCCCCGTCAGGGAGCCCACCAGCCACAGGAGGCCCGCCCACGGGAGCGGGAGAAAGCGATCTTGAGGGGGAAGACGTCACGGTGGTCGCTCCGAAGGTCGGGGCACGTCGGGCCGCTCGGGGCCGGCCCCGATGCCAGAGACACAGGTATTTCCTACCAAATTTAAAGGTTATTGGCAATCCGGAGGACCCCGGGGACCATCTCTGGGCAGGTCACACCACCCCCGGTGGCCTAGGGTGCCGGGGTGCGGCGGAGGCGGCGGGGGTCGACGGCCGCGGTCACCAGTGCCACCAGAGAGGCGAGCTCGATGCCCTTGGCGAATACGGACAGCATCCAACTCAGGTACATCGGCGAGTCCCACACCGCGGAGCTGAGAACGGGCATGGCGGAACGGCCGAACGCGACCGTGGCGATGCCCGCCGCCATGTGGAAGACGACGCTCTCACCGATCACCACGACCAGCCCTGCGACAGAGGCGCCGACGATACCCCAGAGCACGGAAGAGTCCCTGGCGCGAGCCGTGACGATCACTGACGCCAGCGCCATCGTCGCCAAGTCGAACGCCTCCATGCCGTAGAAACGCATGAAGGAAGCGACCACGTCGCGGGCTGTCAAGAGGCCCACAAGAAAGCCGGCGAACGCGAGCAGAAGCGCGAAGCACGTGACGACGAGACCACTCCTGATCGCGGTTCCTCCCTCCCCCGGCAGCGGAGAGGCGCTCCGCCAGCCGGGCGGCAACGAATCGAGCGTGAGCCATGACGGGGCGGGCCGCGACGGGAGACGACGCGCGAGGACGGTTCCGACGAGCGGATGCACCGCGATGGTCAGCAAGGTGAGAATCCTGAGCGCCTCCGGTGCGGTGATGAGGACGACCACGGCCTCGACGAAGAACACCCATGTCTGCGGAAGCCCCGGGAACAGAAGCGCCTGTGCCTGCCCCGCGATCGACGCCAGCGGCAGAGCGTAGACGAACCCGATGCCCAGTAGGACCGCCGCGACGGCCAGGGTCGTCACGACGACGAGGGCGGGGCGGCGCGCGGCGGCGGCCACCGGCATCCAGGCCCGAGCCACCATCGCCATCCAGCGGACGAACAGCCAGCCCCCGAGGAACAACAGCACGCACCAGGGGAGGATGGCGCCGATCGACGATCGCCCGAGCAGATCCTCGGACGCGGGCCAGGCCGGAGAGACTGTCCCGCCCACCGCGAGACCGAGGCCGAGCCCCAGGCCCACCCGGTTGACGCGCATCGGATCAACCAGCACGTACGCGGCGATCTCCATGCGCCAGATCCCGAGCCCGACTCCGGTCGCGAGCAGAACGGCGAAGACCCAGAAGGCCGTTTTCCCCTCGAACACCGTCTCGCCGATGTCCTGAACGAGGCTGATGGCCAGTCCCATGGTCAGCGACTCACCGAAACCCATCCTCAGCAGCGCTGATGTGTCGGCCAGAGCCAGAAGCCGGTCGGGGGTCGCGGGATGCGACCCCAGCGAGTGACGTAGCCGTCCGATCCGGACGCCCGCGTGCGGAGCGAACAGTCGGGCCAGGTCGTCGGGGCCGCCGCTCCACTGCGCCGCGCGAGCGTCCGCGTGCAGCTCGCGGCTGCGCAGCACGGCGTTGCCGGCCAGCAGCAGATAGACCGCCAGCACGACCAGTTGCCCGGCCAACGTCGCGGCGAAGCCGTATGAGGGGCGGAGCCGGGCCTCGGCCGGCAATCTCAGAAAAGAGAACAGGTCGGGAGCGAGGATCAGGACCAGGAAGACCCGCCACGCCGAGATCGTGATGAATCCAAGGTCCACGTCACGATTGCGGAGATGGGCGAGTTCGTGCAGGACGACCGCCCGGAAGACCGGTCTGTCGGAGACGAACGTGGCCAGCAGTCCGCCGCTGAGCAGGATGTGCCGCCGCCCCGGTCGTCCGAAGGCGAGGCCGGAGATCCGCGGGTCGAGGTAGTCGACCACGAACGTGACACGGGTGCCGACTCCGGCGACCCGCCGCAACTCGGCGAGGTATCCGGGGAGTTCCGGCATCTCGGCGACAGGCAGCGGGCGGAGGCGCCGGCGCCGCAGCCGCCAGAGCGGTGTCGCCCACCACATGGCCAGCACGTGCGTGCGAACCTGCGCCTGAGCACGCGACCAACCCGCGATGCCGACGAGCTCACCAGTCGTTCGGCATGGCGCGTGGTGATCTCCTTCAGCACGTCGACGGTCACGGTGAGCGCGATGGTGCTGACGACGGTGACCGCGGTCTCCAGGCCGAAGCCGAGTGGTTCGCTCCGCCTGAACGCCCGCCCGGCCCGCCCAGGCGCCGCGAAGAAGGCATCCGATGTGACCTCGAACAACGGCAGTTCGCCAGGAGCGGCGTGGGCGACCGCATGACGCGCCAGCACCGTCGCCAACTGTCGATCGCTCTCGCGGACCACGGCACCTCCTGGACACGCCTGAGTCGTCAGGCCATCGTCGAGCGTGATTCCGGTATCCCCCGTAATTCTATGCCGACCGGCGCATCTCGACCGAGGTCTTCAATCCCCTCTGGGACGCAATCACGCGATTCACGGCTTTCACCGCGGTTCCGGAGGTGACCTCCAGCGGTGATTCCGGGCGCCGGCGCCAGGGCGCGGCCTTTCCGGACCACCACAAGTGCGCCATCCGGACGGCCGCGGCCACACGGCCGGCGCGTACCGCGTGCCATTCTCCCCTGCGCCGCCCGCGCCGGGCGTAGCCGTCCGCATCGCTATTTCTCTTCCCGAGAGAAATATCAGCTCGAATCAATACCGCGGCGAGAGAAAAGCCGTGCCAATTCAATACCACCGCGAGAGAACGGATGATTAGCGTGGTCTCCGCCTGACGCCCGAATAAGGGAAATGGTGCGGCAGAAGGAGAGAAATGAAGGCCGATCTGGCGATGTTCGGCGGCAAGCCCGCGGTCCGGCCGGAATACCGCAGACTGGAATGGCCGGTGGTGACGCAGGCTGATCGAGACGCCGTACTCCGCGTGCTCGACCACGGGAAATTCACCGTGGGCGCGAAGGAAGAGCCCGAGATCAGCGGGCTGGAAAGCGAATGGGCCGAGTTCTGCGACACCCGTCACGCGGTGTCGGTCAACAGCGGCACGGTGGCGCTGGAGTTGGCGCTGACCGCGCTCGGCATCGGTCCCGGCGACGAGGTGATCGTGCCGGCCCTGAGCTACGTCGCGACCGCGATGGCTCCCCTCTACCAGCTCGCCGTCCCCGTGTTCGTGGACATCGACCCCGTGTCGTTCAACATCGACGTCACGCAGATCGAGGCGAAGATCACGAACCGTACGCGCGCGATCATCCCGGTGCATCTCGGCGGCCTGCCGGCCGACATGGACGAGATCCTGGCGCTGGCGCGCAAGTACGACCTCTACGTCATCGAGGACGCGGTCCAGGCCCAGGGAGGCAAGTACCGCGGCCGTACGGCGGGCTCGATCGGTGACGTCGGCTGCTTCAGCCTCAACGTGGAGAAGAGCATCCCGACCTGCGGGGAGGGCGGGCTGATCGTCACCGACGACGAGCGGGTCGCCGAGCGCTGCCGCAGCCTGCGCATCCTGGGTGAGGACCTGAGCACGGAGGAGCGCCTCTACGTCTCCGCCACGCGGGGGTCGAACCTCAAGCTCAGCGCGGTCCTCGCCGCCTTCACCCGGGCCCAGCTCGACCGCTTCTGGGACTACCAGGTGCGGCGTGAGCAGAACATCCCGGTGTTCCTGAACCGGCTCGCCGAGCTGCCCGGCATCGTCCTGCCCTCCGTGCCGGACGACCGCACCCACATGTGGCACATGCTGCGCTTCCGCTTCGACCCGGAGGCCGCGGGGCTGGACGGCATCACGCCCGGCCAGTTCCGGCAGGCGCTGCGCCGCGCGCTGCTGGCCGAGGGCGTGCCGCTGACGCACTACCAGATCATCCCGCTGCCCGGTCAGCCGGTGTTCCAGGAGCAGGACGCGTACGGCCGGGGCTACCCCTGGTCGCTGCCGGGGGTCAACCCCCAGCGTTACGACCTGGCCGACTACCCGGTGACCTGCGCCGTCATCGAGGACTCCCTGTGCCTGCGGCGCATGCACCTCAACCCGGACGCCGGGCCGGCGCTGGAGGAGTACGCCGACGCCTTCCAGCGGGTCTGGGAGAACCTCGACGTGATCGGCCGCTTCGCGCGGTCCGCGCCGTACGCCCCGCCGTGGGCGGCGGTGAAGGGCGTCGGTCACGCGCACGCCGGAGCGGCCGCATGACCGTCGAGACCGTCGCGCGGAGCCCCGAGGGCGCCGTCGACCCGGCCGCGTTGTCCCGCACCGCCCTGGCGGTGCGGGAGCACGTGCTGGCCATCGGCGCCGGGGCCGTCGGCACCCACATAGGGGGGTCGCTGTCGGCCGCGGACATCCTCGTCGCGCTGTACTTCGAGGTCCTGCGGGTGCGCCCGCAGGAGCCCCGCTGGTCCGGGCGCGACTACTTCGTGTTGAGCAAGGGGCACGCCAGCGCCGCGCTGTACTCCACGCTCGCCGAGCGTGGCTTCTTCCCGCGCTCGGAGCTGGCGAGCTACGGCCACCCCGACGGCAGGCTCATGGCCCACCCCACCCCCGCGGTCCCGGGGGTGGAGTTCGCCACCGGGTCGCTCGGCCACGGCCTGTCCCTCGCCGTCGGCCTGGCGCTCGCGGCCAAGCGGGCCGGGCGCGCCAACCGCGTGTTCGTCCTGCTCGGCGATGGCGAGCTGCAGGAGGGCACGGTGTGGGAGGCCGCGATGTCGGCGGCGCACTACCGGCTGGACAACCTCACCGCGGTGATCGACCGGAACCGGCTGCAGATCAACGGCTCGACGGAGGACCGGATGCGGCTGGAGCCCCTGGCCGACCGGTGGCGCGCGTTCGGCTGGCAGGTGTCGCACGCCGACGGGCACGACTTCGCCGAACTGGTGCCGGCCCTGCGCACCCCGCCCGCGCCGGGAGGCCCGGCCGTGCTCATCGCGGACACCGTGAAGGGCCGGGGGGTGCGTCACCTGGAGCATCGCAAGCAGAGTCACTTCGCCAAGCTGGGCCCCGACGCGTACGAGCGGGCCCTGGCCGCGCTGCGAGCCGCGGCATGACCACCACGCGCGAGCGCGGCGCCCCGGCCCGGGCGCCGGCGCCCGACTCCGACCGCGCCGCCTACCGGGCCACGCTGCTGGAGCTGGCCCGGGCGGACGGCCGCGTCTGGTGCCTGGACTCCGACATGGGCGGGCTGGAGCGGCAGTTCGAGGCCGAACTGCCGGGCCAGTACGTCGACCTGGGCATCGCCGAGGCCAACCTGATCACCGTGGCGGCGGCCGTGGCGAGCACCGGCGTCCTGCCGTTCGTCAACACGATGGCGGCCTTCGCCTCGGCGCGGGCCCTGGAACAAGTCAAGATCGACGTCGCCTACCACGCGCTTCCGGTGCGGATCGTCGGCACCCACTCCGGGCTGTCCGCCGCCCACCTCGGCCCCACGCACCACGCCCAGCAGGACCTCGCGATCATGCGGGGCCTGCCGAACATGACCGTGATGACGCCCGCGGACCCCGCGGAGACCGTCCGCATGGTCCGGGCCTCCGCCTACCTGCCGGGACCGGTCTACATCAGGCTCGGCCGCAACCCGACCCCTCCGGTCTACACGGATGACGCCGACTTCACCGTGGGCCGGGCGGTACGGCTGCGCGCGGGCGGCGACGTGACGATCGTGGCCGCGGGCGCTCTCCCCGTACGGTTCGCGCTCGACGCGGCGCGCAGGCTCGCCGCGGCGGGGATCGAGGCGTGCGTGCTGAACATGCACACGATCAAGCCGCTGGACGTCGCCGCCCTGGTGGAGGCGGCGGAGACGACCGCGGGCGTCGTAACCGTCGAGGACCACTCCGTGCTCGGCGGGCTCGGCGGCGCGGTCGCCGAGACCCTGGCCGAGCACCGGCCGGCGCGGGTGGTGCGCGTGGGCGTCGGCGACGCGTTCTGCTCCCGGCCCGGCAGTCACGAGGAACAGCTCGCGCAGTGCGGCGTGTCGCGGGACCACGTGGTCCGCGCGGCCGAGTCCGTCCTGCGTGGTCGTCCGGATGTTCGCATCAGCACCGAACAAGGAGAGTCTCCATGACCGTCGCAGTGAGCACCTGTCCCGACTGCACCGAGGCCGTACCGACGTCCTCGGACCTGCGGGTGACCTCGATCGTCGTATGCCCGGCCTGCCAGGCGGAGCTCGAGGTCATCGCCCTCGACCCCGCCGAGTTCGCGCTCGCGCCGGAGATCGAGGAAGACTTCGGGGAGTAGAACGTGACAATCAGCGCTGGTCAGGACGGTCCGCTCGCCGTCCTGACCACCCGCACGCGCCTCGAGGAACGCTTGATCTTCGAGGCCCTCGAACGGCGCGGCGTGCCGTACGAGCAGATCGACGAACGCCGGGTGATCGGCGACCTCGGCGCGCCCGTGGCGGGCCGCTACCGGGGCGTGCTCAACCGGAGCATGTCCCACACGCGCAGCCTGTACGCGGCGCGCCTGTTCGAGGCCGGGAACCTGCCGGTCTTCAACCCGAGCGCCGTGATCGAGACGTGCGGCGACAAGATCCTCACCTCGCTGGCGCTGGCCGGCGCCGGGATACCGACACCGGTGACGGTCGTCGCGCTGACTCCCGACGCCGCCCTGGAGGCCATCGAACGCGTCGGTTACCCGGCCGTGGTCAAACCGGCCGTCGGCTCGTGGGGCCGGCTGCTGGCCAAGGTCAACGACCGTGACGCGGCCGAGGCGCTGATCGAGCACAAGCAGTCGCTGCGCTCGCCGGTGCACTCGGTCTTCTACGTGCAGGAGTACATCGACAAGCCGGGCCGCGACCTCAGGGTGATCGTGCTCGGCGACGAGGTGGTGGCCGCGGTCTACCGCCGCTCCGGCCACTGGATCACCAACACCGCCCGCGGCGCGTCCACGGAGCGGTGCCCTCTCACCGACGACCTGGTGAAGCTCTCGCTGCGGGCGGCCCAGGCGGTCGGCGGCGGCATGCTCGCGGTGGACCTGATCGAGCGCGCGACCGGGGAACTGCTGGTCACCGAGGTGAACCACACCATGGAGTTCCACGGGCTCATCCAGGCGACCGAGGTGGATCTGGCCGACCTCGTCGTCGGCCACGTCCTCGGAGCGCTGGCGCCATGAGGGCCGCCGTCGTCGGCGGCAGCGGCTACATCGGCGGTGAGATCGTCCGGCTGCTGCTGCGTCATCCGCACATCGAACTGGCACAGGTCACCTCGGAACGGCAGGCCGGGCGTCCCCTGCGGGTCTCCCACCCCAACCTGCGCGGCCAGACCGACCTGTGCTTCACCCGCGAGGAGGACCTGTCGCCCTGCGACGTCGTCTTCCTGGCGACCCCGCACGGCACGTCGATGCGCTCCGTCGAACGCTGGTCGGGGCTCGCGCCGACGGTCGTGGACCTCAGCGCGGACTTCCGGATCCACGACCCGGAGAGGCGGGCGCGCTTCTACCCCGGGCCGCCGCCCGACCCCGCCTGGCTGGCCCGCTTCCAGCCCGGCATCCCCGAGCTCAACCGGGACGGGCTGCGCGGCGCCACCCACATCGCGGTGGCCGGCTGCATGGCCAACGCGGCGATCCTCGCGCTGCACCCGCTGGCGGCCGAGGGGCTGATCGGCGGCCCGGTGGTCGTCGACGCCCGCACGGGATCCAGCGGCGGCGGGCGGACGCCCGACGAGGGCAGCCACCATCCCGAGCGCAGCGGCGCGATGCGGATGGCCAAACCCCACGGGCACCGTCACACCGCGGAGATCGAGCAGGCGTGCGGGATCACGGCGCACATGTCGGTGACCGCCGTCGAGGCGGTGCGCGGGGTGCAGGTCGCCTGCCACGTCACCCCCTCCCGTACGGTCACCGAACGGGAACTGTGGGCCGTCTACCGCAAGGCGTACGGCGAGGAGCCGTTCGTCCGTGTGATCAGGGAACGCTCGGCGCTGCACCGCATGCCGGAACCGAAGATCCTGGCCGGCAGCAACTTCTGCGACATCGGGCTGGCCCTCGCCCCCGGCGGCGACCACCTGGTGGTCGTGGCCGCACTGGACAACCTGGTGAAGGGAGGTGCCGGAAATGCCGTCCAGTGCCTCAACATCGCCGCTGACTGGGAGGAGACCGCGGGACTCGACTTCGTCGGACTCCACCCGATCTGAACGGTACGTGATCAAGGTCGGCGGGTCGCTCGGCGCGGACATGTCCCGGGCGTGCGCCGACATCCGCGCGCTGGTGGACCGCGGCGACAGCGTGGTCGTGGTCCACGGCGGCGGCGCCGAGGCCGACCGGCTCGCGGACGAGCTCGGCCGCCCGAGGCGGTACCTGACCGCGCCCGGCGGGCGCCGCAGCCGGTACACCGACGCGGCGGCGCTCGACGTGCTCGTCCTCGGCATGCTCGGCCGCCTGAAGCCCCCGCTGGTGACCGAGCTGCTCCGGCTCGGCGTCCGGGCGGTGGGCCTGTCGGGAGCCGACGGCGGGATGGTCACCGCCCGGCGGACGCCTCCGGCGAACGTCGTCGTGGACGGCGTCCGGCGGGTGGTCCGCGACGACCTGTCAGGGCGGATCTCGGCGGTGGACGCCCACCTGCCGCGGACCCTGCTCGCGGCGGGGTACGTGCCGGTGATCTCGCCGCCCGCGTACGACCCGGAGTCCGAGGCCGGGTCCGGCGGGTCCGGGCTGCTCAACGTGGACGCCGACCGGTTCGCCGCGCATCTCGCGGTCGCGCTGGAGGCCGACTGGCTCATCATCCTGTCCAACGTGCCGGGGCTCCTGCGGGACGCCGGCGACCCCGCCAGCCTGGTGGCCGAGATCCCGTGCGAGGACCTCGCCGAGTACCTCGACCTGGCCGGCGGGCGCATGAAGGTCAAACTGCGGACCGCGGGCGAGGCGTGCCTGGCGGGCGTGCCGCATGTCGTCCTCGGCGACGGACGCGGTCCCTCGCCGGTGCTCGCCGCACGGGCCGGAGCAGGAACCACCCTCGTCAAAGGAGCGCGATGACCAGCAGCGTGACCGGCGGTACGACGAGCAGGGCCGAGACCCTGCTGCGCCGGATGGTGGAGGTGCCGTCGCCGACGGGTGAGGAGGCCGAACTGGCCGCCCTGCTCGCGCGCGAACTGCCCGATTGGGGATTCCGCAGTCACATCGACGAGGTGGGAAACGTGATCGGCAGGCGGGGCGACCCCGACGCGCCTATGATCATGTTGATGGGTCACATGGACACCGTGCCCGGCGACATCCCGGTCCGGCAGGAGGGCTCCCTCCTGTACGGGCGGGGCACCGTGGACGCCAAGGGGCCGCTCGCCACGATGATCGCGGCCGCCGCCGCGGCGGACCTGCGCGGCATGCAGGTGGTGGTGGCGGGGGTCGTCGAGGAGGAGACCTTCGGCAAGGGCGCGCAGCACCTCGCCGAGACCTTCCGGCCGGACGTGGCCGTCGTCGGCGAGCCCAACGGCTGGGCCGGCGTCGGCATCGGCTACAAGGGCCGTGTCATGATGCGCTACGACGTCAGCCGGCCGGCGGTGCACACGGCCAGCCCGGAGGAGAAGGCCACCGAGGCCGCGGCCCTCTTCTGGGACCGGGTCCGGTCCTACTGCGACTCCTACTGCGAGGTGGTGGGGGCGGGCGACCGGGCCTTCGACCGTCCCATCCCCACACTGAACGACATCACCGGCACGATCGAGCAGGCGCTGATGACCGTGTCCGTACGCACCCCGCCGGGGTTCGACCTGGCGGCCTTCGAGCGCTTCGTCACCGACGCCGCGAGGGACGGGACGCTGTACGTCGACGACCGCACACCGCCGGTGCGGGTGGACCCCGGGGGGCCCGCCGTACGGGCGCTGTGCGCCGGCATCCGGCGCCGGGGGGAGCGGCCGAAGCTCAAGCTGAAGACCGGGACCGCCGACCTGAACATCGTGGAGCCCCGCTGGCAGGTGCCCATGGCGGTCTACGGTCCCGGTGACTCCAGCCTCGACCACACCGATCGGGAGCACATCGACATGATCGAGTACGGCAGGGCCGTGGAGGTCCTGCGTGAGGCGCTCGGGATCCTCGCCCAGGCGGAGTGGCGTTGACGGCGGAGGTTCCCGGCGAGATCGTGGCCCGCCTCCGGGAGGCCTGCCTGCGTCTGCCCGAGGCGTACGAGGAGCAGGCGTGGGTGGGCACGCGGTGGCGGGTGGGCAGGAAGACCTTCGCCCACGTGCTCGTGGTCCAGGACGGCCGGCCTCCCGCGTACGCGCGGGCGGCCGGCACGTCCGGGCCGGCGGTCGTGCTGACGTTCCGGTCGTCCGGGGAGGAACTGGCCGCCCTGGGCGGCCTCGGCCATCCGTTCTTCCGGCCGCCCTGGTTCCGCGACATCGTCGGCATGGTCGTCGAGGAGGACGTGGACTGGTCCGAGGTGGCGGAGCTGCTCGCCGAGAGCTATCGCCACCTGGCGCCCAGGAGGCTGGCCGAACAACTGGACCCGCCGCCGGAGCGCTGAACCTCCCCGGCCCCGGCGGCTCGGCCGCCCTGGGGGCCGGGGTCGTCGTCGCCCGTACCGTCGTCGCCGGCCGTGGCATCGTCACACGCTCGTGGCGACGAGCGGCTCGCGGAGTTCGGCGAGGTTGGGCCGCTCCTGGGCGAGCCACACGTCGGCGTACTGGGCGATGTCGCGGATGATGGTCCGGCCGATGCGCAGCACCGAGGCCGGCGCGGGACGCGACAGCCCGTTGCGGGGTGAGCGGAGGGCCACCCGCGCGTGCTCCTCCAGCCACAGGAACACGTCGAGGAGCCGGTCACGGGCCTTGGCGCGGGTCGTCGCGTCGAGCTCCGCGGTCGCGATCGCACGGGCCCGGATCCGCACCAGCGAATGGAACTCGTAGCGGGAACCGCCCAGGCCGTCCTCGCTCACCACGTCGAGCATCTGGTGGTCGACCAGGACGTCGAGCAGCCGCTGCGCCTCGTCCTCCGACAGGTCGGCGACCGCGGCCGCCGCCCAGGCCGACACGTGCGACAGGTTCATGACGCTCAGCAGCAGCCACAGCGTGCGGGCCACGTCGGGCAGCCGCTCCGCCGAGGCGACGAGCCGCGCGCCGGTGTCCAGGGAACCGTAGGTCAGCTCGGTGATCCTGCGGTCCTCGTCCGACAGGCGGTCGACGAACCGGTCGAGCCGGTAGGCCGGGCGGGCGTTGAGGCGGGCGCCGGCGGCGCGGATCGCCAGCGGCAGGTGCCCGCAACGCTCCACGACCAGCCGGGCGCTCTCCGGCTCCTGGGCGACGCGCTCCGCCCCCACGAGCTGGGCGAGCAGTTGCACGCCCTCGGCGGTGGTGAGCCCTTCGACGCGGCGCATCGCGACACCGGGCGCCTGGATCATGCTGGGCTGGCTCGTGCACAGCACCACGCTCCCCCGGTCACCGGGCAGCAGCGGCTCGATCTGCTCGTAGTCCGCCACGTCGTCCAGCAGGATGAGCAGGCGGCGCCCGGCGCTGACGCTGCGGAACAGCGTCGCGCGGCCGGACAGGTCCGGCGGGACGCTCCGCTGCGGCACCCCCAGCGCGTGCAGGAACTCGGCGAGCACGTCGGCCGGCTGCCGGGGTTCGGTGCTGCCGCGCAGGTTGGCGTGGATCTGCCCGTCCGGGTAGTGGTCGCGCACCTTGTGTGCCGCGTGGACGGCCAGCGCCGTCTTGCCCACGCCGCCGCGGCCCACCAGGGCGATGACCCGCGGCCGGTCGGCCCGGTCGTGGTTGAGCTCCCGGCACAGCCAGTCGACCTGGTCGAGCCTGCCGGTGAAGTCGCCGACGCCGGCGGGCAGCTGCGCGGGGATCTTCGCCGCGTGCCGGGCACGCTGCGGGAACGGCGAGGGGACGGGGTGCCCGGAGATGATCCGGCGGTGCAGGTCCTGCAGGCGCGCGCAGGGATCGAGGCCGAGGTTGTTGACCAGCGCGGTCCGGCCGGCGCGGTACACCGCCAGCGCGTCGGCGCGCCGGTCGGACAGGTACAGCGCCGTCATGAGCTTGGCGCGCAGATGCTCGCGCAGCGGGTGCTCCTCCACGAGCAGCCTGAGCTCACCCACCAGTTCGCGGTGCCTGCCCATGGCGAGTTCGAGGTCGAGGCACTCCTCCAGCACCGACAGCCTTCGCTCGGCCCAGTAGGTGGCGACCGCCTCGATCACCGCGCTGTCGAGTTCCGCGAGCGGCTGGCCGCGGAACAGCGACAGGGCCGCGCGGTACTCCTCCGCCGCACCGCCGAGATCACCGTCCTCCACCCTGCTCCGACCACGGGCCACGGCCCGCTCGAACAGCCACGCGTCCAGGCCCGACTCGCCGAGGCGCAGCCGGTATCCCCCCTGGGTGGTCTCGATGATGTTCGCGGGCGCGCCGGCCGCCTCGAAAACCGAACGCAGCCGCCACACACAGGTCTGGATCTGCTTGTCCGCCGTGATCGGCGAAGCGTCCCCCCAGACCGCGTCGATGATTCTCCCCACCGACACGATCTTGTTTGCCTCGGTCGCCAGAAGCGCGAGAACGGTCAGCTGCCTGTTCTTGGCAAGCTTGACGACCGTATTTCCCACACTCACCTGAAAAGGGCCCAGTATTCGAAAGAATACTTCGCCCTCATCTGTCTCGGTATTACACTCGGGTCCCATCGGCTACGCCTCCAGCTCCGCCTGCCCGGGTATGTTCAGAGGTGTGGGGTCCGATCGACGTTCCCATGATTCCGGCCTCCAGCCGGCAGGCCTCGTTGATGAGGAGAACGGCCACCTGGACCAGAAGGTCCGGTGACACGCCCAGCTCCCGCGCCCGGCCGGCGTAGGCTTCACGAACTGCGGTGACGCGGTCCGGCTGCATCATGGAAATTCCCTCGGCCAACTTCACGTGAGCCACCTGAGCACACAGCCCGAGACGTTCGGCGATAATTTCCGCCAATTTCCGGTCGAGGCTGTCTATTTGCGCTCTGAGTACGTTGAGTTTCGCCACGGGAAACGTCCCTTCGAACCAACGGATGCGCCGGCGGCGCACCAGGATGAGGCGCGCACTCGGCAAAGTTAGGTGTCGGATCTCTTAGGGCGGTATCACGGTGTTCCCCCCTTAGTCCTGGTGTGCGGCAACTTCCCGGTATGTGGAGGATCGTCCGGGAGGCCTGGGGGGTCGTCAACGGATATCCTCAAAATCCGTCATGTCTGTGGTAAGGCAGATTTCTCAAGATTATCGCCATTTCAGCCAACTTTGGGGCCCACCGCACACAGTGACCAGGGACTGTCTCCGCCAGGCCCTCCGCCGACCGGCCGGCACCGGACCGCGGGCCACGCCGCCGCCCCGCTCCCACCGCCGCGGGCCGTACGGAACACACCGGGGTGACCGTGCCACACGCGCACACCCGCCCGGCGTCCGCCCGTGGTGGCCCGGCCACACTCCGGACGAGTGACCGGAGCGAGAAGATCTCGGGCCTGGAGCCGCGAAAAGGGCGCGGGGTGACGGCGTCACCACCGCGGACGGCCACATGAGGGCGAGCGCATCTAGGCGCGCGCCGCGCCCGCGGCCGATGGTGGAGGCGACACGTCCGCCCGCCATTCGCCCGGGGTGACCCACCATGCGCGACACGCGCAGCGCAGATCCGGACCGCATCCTGCCCGACGAGATCCTGCCCGCCGAGCTCTGCGCGGCGCTCTTCGCGCCTCTTCGCCGCCGCGACCAGCGCAGCAGGGGAATGGACTACCTGTACGGACTTCTCACCGCGACCGGACGAAAGTCGATCAGGAACATCGCCGGCGTGATCGGCGGCCCGGCCACCGAGCAGAGCCTGCACCACTTCGTCTGCGACTCGACCTGGGACTGGATGCCGGTGCGGCAGGCGCTGGCCGAATACGTGATCGGTGTCGCCCCGCCACAGGCCTGGGTCGTGCGGCCGGTGCTCATCCCCAAGGCGGGCGAGCACTCGGTGGGCGTGGACCGGCGTTTCTTCCCCGGTCTCGGCCAGGTGGGCACGGCCCAGCTGGCCATGGGCGTGTGGCTGGCGTCCGAGCAGCTGTGCAGCCCGGTGAACTGGAGACTGCACCTGCCGGAGGCGTGGCTGGACGACAAGCGGCGGCGCAGCCGGGCCGCCATTCCCGAGGGCGCCGCCGCCGACACGCCGTCCGGCTGCGCGGTGAACGCCTTCCTGGACCTGTCGGCGTGGGACCTGCCCGTGCGGCCGGTCGTGCTCGACGCGCGGGAGCTCGACGTCCACGTTCTCGCGCGGGGGCTCGGCGACGCCGGCGTCCCGCTGCTCGCCAGGATCGACGGCGATCAGCAGCTCTGCCTTCCCGGCCGGGCGCGTGCCCTCTCCGCCCGGCAGATCATGTCGGCGGCGCGGCACACCCGGCGCCGCGTCGAGATGCCGGACACCGACCCCGGGCGGCACACCCGCCTGGTGGCCACGGCCTCCGTCGTGGCGCCGCACCGCCACGACGGAGGCACCGCCCCCCATGTTCCGAATCCGGGGGCCTCGAATGCCGGGGCCCTGAATTCGGGGGCCTTACCGGCCGGGGCCGTACAGTCGGGGGTTGTACGGCCCCGCGCCGCGCGGCCGGGTGGAGTTCCGGTGAGCAGGGCCGGCGGGACCGCCGACACGGGCGGCCACGACCGGGAGCTGCTCCTCCTGGGGATCTCCGGAATCGGCGAGGCACGGCCGGGCGAGCTGTGGCTCACCAACCTGAACACGCCGGATCTCACCACGCTGGTCAGGCTGACCCGGCTGCTTCGGCTCGTCGACGAGGACTTCGCCGACGTATCCGACGACGTGGGGATGAGGGACTTCACCGGCCGGTCGTTCTCCGGATGGCACCGCCACACCACGCTGGCCTCGGCCGCCTGCGCCGTCTCGGTCCTCACCGAGCGGGACAGGACCGCGGCGCGCGGCTCACCCGCCTTCCCTCCCGGTGCCGGGTGTGATGGAACCACCGAGCAGGTGGCGTAGGCGCACGAGCCGGAGCGCCAGCTGGATGTCCAGGGAACGCTCGGTGTCCTGCCAGCCCGGGCCGAGCAGCTCGCCGATGCGTTCCAGACGACGGGAGACGGTGTTGGGGTGGACGTGCAGCTTCTCGGCGGCGTACGTGGGACTGCTCCCCGACTCGAAGTACGCCCCGAGAGTCTGGACCAGTTCGGTCGACCGCTGCCGGTCGTACTCCAGCACGGGCCCGATCGCCACGGCGATGAATCCGTCGATGTCCGGGCTGTCGGCCAGCAGGACGCCCAGGAAGCCGAGATCGCCGACCGAGGCCGCGGAGCCGCCGGCCCCGAGGGTCGTCATGGCCTCCAGACAGCGCAGCGCCTCGGCGAACCCGGACCGGACCGACGCGGGGTCGGAGACCGGACCCGCCGCCGCGACCGTCACCGGAGTGTCCAGCAGAGGGGACAGCTTGGCGGACACGGCCCGCGCGGCCTCCCCCGGGTCCGACCCCATGAGCAGCAGCACGTTGCACCCGTTCTTGACCGTGTGCAGGCCGCCCATGCTGTGGGCGTACGACGCGGCCCACACCGCGGCCTTCCCCCTGGCGGCGCCGTCCGTACGGCTCAGCACGACGACGTGGTCGGTGTCGAGGTCCATGCCGAGCCACCGGGCCCGCTTGCGTAGCCGCTGGGCCGGACGCGGGGGGTTGGCGAGGAGGTCGTCGAGCAGTTCGCCACGGTCGCCCGCCTCAAGCATGCCCGGTTTGCGGTCCAGCAGCACGAGCACCGCGGCGACCTGCGCGACGATGCCGAGCAGCCGCCGCGCCCATTCGTCCAGCGGCTCCGTGGGGAACACCAGCAGGGTGCCGAGGTGTCCGTCGCCGGCGAGGACCGGCGCCGCCCACATGCCCTCCAGGTAGAACGGCTCCCGCGCGGCGTGCGCGTTCATCCGGGCCAGCAGGACGAGGTCCTCGCGTTCCGGCAGCCGTCCCGCCGTGGCCAGGACCGCGCCGTCCGCGGCCCGCAACTGGACCGAGGCCCGAAGGCGGTGCCCGGCCTCCTCGGCCAGCGTCTGGAAGTTCCCTCCGGAGAGGGCCATGTCCATGAGCCCCTGATGCACCTCGGCGAGGTCCGCCAGGCTGCCGAGCTGGCTCTCCGCCTCCTCCACCCGGATGCGCAGCGACTCCGCCCGGCCGGTGGCCGCCTCCAGCCACCGGGCTTTCTCGATCATGGCGCTGGCGAGGCTCGCCAGCGAGCTCAGCAGCGAGATCTCGTCCACCTTGAAGTGGCGGACGTTCCGGTCACCGACGTACAGGATGCCGAACGGCGCCTTCTCGTACACCAGCGGCGCGGCCATGATCGCGTGCAGCCCCTCCGCCCGCACGACCTCGTCGGTCCGCTCGCTGTGCACGAAACGCTGGTCCACCAGGTAGTCGGGGGTCCAGAACGGCAGGCTGTCGGTGAGCACCTTGCGCCCAACGCCCCCGGTGTTCGGCAGCCGCAGTCCGACGCTGAGCATCGAGGTGTGGCCGTCCGCCGCGCGGATGCACACCTCCTTCAGGTCGTCGTCCGGCATGCCGATGTAGGCCATGTCCACGCGCAGCAGCAGCCGCGCCCGCCTCGTCGTCACGTTGAGCAGGACGTCGAGATCCGGCGGCTTGGCGAGCTCCCTGGCCGTGTCGACGAGCGTCGCGAAGGTCCCCTCACGCTGCTGGTGCCGTTCGAGCTGGGCGTGCACCGCGAGGCTCAGGCGCTTGGCCCGCTCCAGTTCCTCGAGCCCTTCACCGGTCACCCCGTTTCTCCGTGCCACGGCCACGACCATCTCGAACTCGTCCGGCGACCCCTCCCGCGCCAGGAGTTCGAGAAAGGACAGCGTGTCAGCCATACATCGCCTCGCAATCGGGAAACTGGCGGGGCTCGCGACCGTCCGTGCGGGGGTGGCGGAGGAGCCCGTGTGGCGGACACGGGGACGAAACGGCGAGTATAACCCGTTGACTCGTCGTCACAGCAGGGCCCTTTCCTGGGGGTGATGGAGGCCGGGCACGAGGGTGCAGGCTGGTCACTCGATAGGCGAAATGTCCGTCCTTACCGTCCTACATGTCAACTAGATGTCAAGTTGACACGGACCTTAACCACGCGTCGGATCGACTGGCGGATGGTGCTTCCATCGCCGCCGCCAGGTCCGGTTGAGGTGATCATAACTGCCGCCGGCCGCCTCGTGACCCCGGCGAACACCCCTGCCTGCCTCCTGTTCAGCGCCGCCGCCTCGCCCGCTCCCGGGTTCCCGCCATCGGGCGACACGGTGACTCCGTCACCATCCGAGACCGGAAAGTGTGTTGTGCCACAACCTTTCCCGGCCTCCCCTCACCGGGTGAAAGTTAGCATAAGCCGTATTGCCGACAAGGAGGGAGAGAAACAACGTGACCCTGGAGGCAAAGAGTTACTTACGTTCACTAGAACGAAGTCAGCGCTCGCGAACACGAACCGACCGTCCGAGCGTGTTCAGCATGTACGACCGAGAATGGGACCTCCTGCCCGAGGTTTTCGCTCCCATCTATTCTCCTTCGACTCAGATCGCGATGGGATTCCTGGGACTCGTGGAAGACCCGGACGTTCCCCGCTGGGGCTCCCTTCTCGAAATGGGATCGGGCACCGGACTGATCTCCGTGTCGGCCGCGCTGGCCGGGTGCGCGCACGTGGTGGCGCTCGACATCAACCCGGAGGCGGCCCGCAACACGGCGATGAACGCCACGCGCCACGGTGTGGCCGACCGGGTGGACGCCCGATGCAGCGACCTGTTCACGTCACTCGGGGAAGGCGAGCGCTTCGACCTCGTTTTCTGGAGTTCGAATTACGTGCTGGCCCCGCCCGGATTCGAATACGCCAACATGCACGACCGGGCGTACGTCGACGCGGGTTACCAAGCGCACCGCCGATTTCTCCAGGAAGTGCCGAACTGGCTCACCCCGGACGGCATCGCACTCATTCATTTCAGCACCCGCGGCGATCTGGTGGCCCTCCTGCGGGGCGCCGGGGACGGCGACCGCAGCCTGCGCCTGCTGGCCGACCGGACGGTGCGGGAAGGAGAACTCGACATAGAGCACATGCTGCTCGAAGTGACGGTGAGCGCGCCGCGGCGGCGGGATCTCGCCTTCGCCGGCTCGAACGGCACCGCGCACGTGTGATCGGCTGAAGTCGGTCCAGGATTCACCCAAAGCCTCTCCCTCCCTCCTCGCGGTTCTCCCCGTGCCACGCGCCTTGTTCGCGAATCTGGGCAGGACACCGCATCGACCCTCCTGGCCCACGCGACCCTCCGCGTGTTCGGCGCCTCTATTCGCGTGCGGCGCGGACAATCGCCCTGACGCCTCACCCGGTTCATCGTCGCCCGCGGGCCGCCACGCCGTTTCCCCGAACCCGGCATTTCTCCCTGCGACCTGAGAAAGCGCCGCACGGCCGCGGTGCCCCTTTCCTGACGATCCACCCGTAGATTCCCCGATCCGCGCGGGGCTCCGTCCGGGTTACCGCCATCCCGGCACGTCACGAGAGGTCCGCCCCCGATCCGTACGGCGCTGTTCGCGCGGCGCCGTACGGCGGGGACGGGCGGCAGGGACGGGCGGCGGGTCAGCGTTCGGCGCGTGCCGCGACGCCGATGTCGGTGTTGTCGGTGAAGACTCCGTCGACGCCCGCGGCGAAGAACCTCTTCAGCTCGCCGAACAGGTCGCCGTAGTCGCCGTCCCGGTCCGACGACCGGAAGTCCTTCGGCAGGGTGTCGTTCTCGGCGCGGAACGTGTACGCGTGCACCACGAGGCCCGCGCGGTGGGCGTCCCGGACCAGGTTGGTGGCCTGGCCCAGCGTGCCGTCCGGGTTCCGTCCGATGACCATGTCCTTGTCCGGGCCGATGCCGGCGGCGTAGGTGGCGATCTCCCGCAGTCCGGCCGGAGTGACCAGGTCGGCGTAGGTGCGCGGGTCGCCGGACTCGGCGAAGTCGGGCGGTGCGCCGTCCTTGTAGAGCAACTGGATCAACGGCACCCGCAGCCGCTTGTGGAGTTCCTTGAGATTTCCCACCTCGAAGGACTGCACGATCACCTTGGCCCGCGGCGTGTTCAGCCCGTTGGCCTCCAGCGCGCGGACGAGCTTGGGTTCCATGGGCATGCCGAGCTTGCGGTAGTAGGTGGGGTTCTTCGTCTCCGGATACATGCCCACGTCCCGGCCGAGCTCCCGCGAGAGCCGCCGGGTCAGGTCGATGATCTCCTGGAACGTCGGGATCTGGTAGCGGCCGTCGTAAATCGTGGTGTGCTGGCGGATCGACGGCTCGTCCTCCCTGCAGCGCAGGGTCTTCAGCTCGGCCAGCGTGAAGTCCTCGGCGAACCAGCCGGTCATCTCCCAGCCGTCGAGGCTCCTGGTCTTCATGCGCCCGGCGAACTCGGGATGGTCCGCGACGTCCGTCGTCGAGCCGATCTCGGGCGAGTGCGAGGCCACCAGGACGCCGTCCTTGGTCAGCACCAGGTCCGGCTCGATGTAGTCCGCCCCCATGCGCACCGCCAGTTCGTACCCGGCGAGAGTGTGTTCGGGCCGGTACGCCGAGGCGCCACGATGCGCGATGATCACCGGCCCGGACGTCTGGCCGCCCAGGACACCGGTGCGCTGCGCGGTGGCGTCCGCGGCGGGCAGCACGGCGACCGTCGCCAGCACGCTCATCGCCACGGCCGCGCCGGCGCGCGCCGCCCTCCCCCGCCGTGACCGCAGGCGGACGGGCGCCGAGTTCGCCGGTTCTGAGGGAGCGGGTGGCGCAGGAAGCCTCCGCGGGTTCGATGTCATGACGCGATCTCCTCGACTGGACGCTTCCGGGTGGCACGTCCGGCCCACGCGCGGCAGGCGGCGGGCGGACCGGCGATGCAATTGCACCAGCGCCCAGGCTCGACGTGCTCTCGTGACGTTCTCGTCCCGCACTGCGCTGCGCTGCACCGGCTGGCTCGCGAGCTGATGACGGCCTGATCGCGGCTTGATCGCGGGCGGGGTCTCGCGCCGGGACCTGTGACCTGCGCGGAGGGCGTCTCCCGCAGGGCGGCGAGAGCTGGATGATAGGCAGCCCCGTTACGGTCGGAGGGTGATCATTCGACGGGATGACCCGAGGACGACACCCCTGCCGCACATCGCCCCGTCGGTCGACGGCGACACCTTCCGCGAGGCGATGGCGCAGATGGCGGCACCGCTGACGGTGCTCACGTGCTACGCGCCGGACGGCCGGATGTGCGGCCTGACCGTGAACGCCGTGTGCTCGGTCTCCCTGTCTCCGCCCATGCTGCTCGTCTGCCTGAACCGGGCCAACCTGAGCCATGACGCCGTCGTCGGCGCGCGGGAGCTGTGCCTGCACGTGCTCGAACCCGGCCAGCAGGATCTGGCCCTGCGGTTCGCCTCGCCCGTCGACAGGTTCCGCGGCCTGGACGTCCACCCCGGCCTGGCGCCGGAGCTGACCGACGTACGGCTGCGCGTGAGCTGTGAGCCGGCCGGCGCGCTGGACGGCGGCGACCACACGATCCTGCTGGCCCGGGTCGTCCGCGTGGTCAGTCCGGACAGGCGCGACGGCGGCGGGCTCGTCTGGCACCGCCGGAGCGCCGCCCGCGTCTCGCCGCTGCGCCGCCTCAACGACACCATCGGAGAAGGGCTCGGCGCCACCGCCTGACCATTCCCCCGGCGTCTTCCGAGCGTTTCCCAGTCGTCCTTCTGACGCCGGCTTCTCAAGCCGCCCTCGCAAGGCGCCCTCGAAGGCGCCTCTGACGCTGCCTGTGGCGGCGCTCTTCACGCCCGCCCCTGGCGCCCGCTCCGCACGCCGCCCCTGGAGGCGTCTCTGCCGCTGCCTCGCCTGGTGGTCAGGTCGTGATGTCCTTGCGGCTGAAGCGGTAGGCGGCGAGTACGCCGAAGACCAGCGCGTACACCAGTGAGACCAGCAGGCCGTCGGCCATGCCGGCCACGTCGGCGTCGGTGGCGAACAGGCCGATCCACGCCCAGGCGTGGTGGGTGGGCAGCAGGTCGCGGAAGGACCCCAGTGCGGTGATCTGGTCCAGGATCTGGGAGAGCACCGACGCCAGTGCGGCGCCGCCGACCGCTCCGAGCGGGGCGTCGACGGTCACCGACAGCCAGAGCGCGAGGGCTCCCACCCAGGCGAGCTGCACCACGGTGTAGCCCACGGCGACCGCCAGCATGACCACGCTGCGGCCGAAGGGGACCGCGTCGCCGGCCGGGCTGGTCGCGTCGCCCGGGCCGTACCAGATCACGCCGGCGATCAGCGCCACCACGGGCAGCAGGCCGAGCGCGAGGAGGGAGAGCAGCGCGGCCGTCACGGCCTTCTGGCGCAGCAGCCGGAGCCGGGGCACGGGGATCGCCAGCAGGTATTTCAGGCTCGACCACGACGCCTCGCTCGCGACCGCGTCGCCGAAGAACAACGCGACCACGACCGGCAGCAGCAGCGAACCCGCCAGGTAGAGGGTGAAGACGACGAAGTTCGGGCCGCTCGTGACCGCGAGGTCGGCGTAGGTCACCGCGCTGCGCGCCGGGTCCTGCCCGCCGATCTCGAAGGCCGCGACCAGCACGAGCGGCAGCAGCGCGATCAGTGCGAAGACAAGCTGGGTGCGTCTGCGGCGCCACTGCCTGCGCAGCTCGACCAGGACGCGGAGGGTTCCCCGCGGCCGGTATCCCGCCGCCGCGCCGGTCCTGGCGTCCGCACCGCCCCCGACGTCCGCACCGGCCTCGCTGTCCGCGCCGGTCGAAGCACCGGCCGAAGCACCGGCCGAAGCACAGGTGGAGACGCCGAAGGCGGCGCCGAGGTCCCCGCCCGCGCTCCGGCCGGTGGTGCGGCCGGTGCCCGGGCCCGGGCCGAGGTTCTGGCCCGCGCTCCGGCCCGTGTCGCGGTCGGAGTTCTGGCCGACATCGCGGCCGGTGCGAGGGGCCGTGTTCTGGCCGGTCGTCGCCGCGTCTCCGTCGTACGGCGGCGCGTCGCGGACCGGACCGCCCGCGTCCTGCCTGGTCACATCCTGGCGGGTGGTCGTCGCCTCGCGTTCCGGAGCGGTCACCGGGTCACACTCCTCACGATTCCTCCTGGACGAGCCGCAGGAAGGCTTCCTCCAGCCGTTGCCGCGGCGCCACCCGGTCGACGGCCACGCCCGCGAGAACCAGCCGCTGCACGGTCTCCCCACGGGCGACGCCGTCGAGGTTGGCGTACACGGTGCCCTCCTCGACGCGTACGTCGGACACGCCGGGCACCGCGCGGAGCAGACCGGCGGCGACGTCCGGGCGGTCCACGGCGAATCCGGTCTCCCCCGAGCCCGCCGTGATGGCGCCCACGGCGTCGTCGGCGATCACGCGGCCCCGGTGGATGACCACCACCCGGTTCGCGGTCTGCTCGACTTCCGCCAGCAGATGCGATGAGACGACCACCGTACGGCCGGTCGCGGCGTACCGCCGGAGCACCCCGCGCAGGTGGTGGATCTGCGGAGGGTCGAGACCGTTGGTGGGCTCGTCGAGCACCAGCAGGTCCGGCAGCCCCAGCATGGCCTGCGCGATGGCCAGCCGCTGCCGCATGCCCTGGCTGTAGGTGCGCACCCTGCGCTCCACGGCGTCGCCCAGGCCGGCGATGTCCAGCGCCTCGTCCAGCCGGGCCTCGGCGGCCGGCCGGCCGGTGGCCGCCCAGTAGAGGCGCAGGTTCTCGGCCCCCGACAGGTGCGGGAGGAAGCCGGCGCCCTCCACGAAGGCCCCGATCCGCGACAGCACCGGAGCGCCGGATGTGACCCGGTGCCCGAAGACCCGCACGGTGCCCGCCGTGGGCGTCACCAGCCCGAGCAGCATGCGCAGGGTCGTGGTCTTGCCCGCGCCGTTCGGCCCGAGCAGGCCGAGGACCTGGCCGCGCCCGACGCGGAAGGACAGTCCGTCCACCGCCTTCACCCCGCCGGGGTAGCTCTTCGTCAGCCCTTCGACCACCAGCGGGGTGCCGGCCAGCGCGGGATCGAAGTCGGGCTGGCGACGGCGCACGCCCGCGAGCACGCTCAGCAGCAGTCCCACACCGAGGACGGCGGCGATGCCGAGGAGTTTGCCGACCGGCCAGGCCGTCTCCATCGCCGTGCCCGGCACGACGGGCGCCCGCAGTGCGCCGATCACCGCCACCCGGTAGACCGCCGGGGCGGACGACGGGCGGTACGTCTGGTCCGTGGTCGCCACGGTCAGCTCCAGCTCGTGCCCGCTCACCGCGGAGTGGACGATGCCGGGCAGGCTCACGTTCACCTCGACGGGGGATCCGTCGGCAGGCAGCGACGGCAGCCGGACGGCCGCGACCCCGTTTCCGGGCAGAGTCCTGGTCCCGTCGGGGCCCTTGTCGTACAGCTTGACGAACAGCGCGCCGTCCCCCGGCGCGCCGACGGCGGAGACCCGCAGCCGTACGGTGGGCACGCCGGCCACCAGCAGCGGCGCCTTCAGCGCGGCGGTGGAGAACTTCGCCGACTGCCCGGGCAGGTCCATGCCGACCATCGAGGCGAGCCACGGCGTGCGCGACAGGTAGCCGTTCAGGCCGGGGATGCCGCTCACGGCGGCCGGCTGGCCTCCCGGCGGGTTGACGATCGTCTGCTCGCCGCCGATGAGCTGGGCGGACCAGCTTCCGGTCGCGCCGGAGAGCAGGCCGGGGTAGGCGCGGGCCCGCACGGTGCGCACCGCCGCCGATCCGTCCGGCCGGATCGAGCCCTGCACCTGGTATTCGAAGGGGCCGAAGGGATCGGTCCCCCGGCCGAGCAGCCGCAGGCGCAGCCAGTCCGCGATGCGCGCCCGGAGCGCGGCGTCGGGACGGTCGCCGTCGTGGCCGCCCGCGTACCACACCATCTGCACCGAGGTGCCCGCGCGGGCGATCTGACGCGCGGTGACGTCGGCGTGGTCGAGCCCGAACAGCGTGTCCTGCTCGCCCTGCACCAGCAGGGTCGGCGCGGTGATGCGGCCCACCACCGACGTGGGCGAGAGCCGGTGCAGCAGCCGCTCCAACGCCGGGGTCGGCGTGCCCGTGGTGGCCAGTTCGGTGTAGGCGCGGCAGATCTCCGGCGTGAACCGGCCGCACTGGGGGGAGTCGCCGAACTGCCCGCCCCCGCCACCCGGATCGCTGCCGAAGCCCATCGAGTACAGCCAGCCGGCCCACGAGCTCTTGAAGACGCCACCGGCGGCGAAGGCCGTCGCGGACGGCGTGGCCGCCGCCGGGGCGCCGGCCGAGTTCGGCAGCAGCGCCTGCATCAGGTCGTTGTAGGTGATCACCGGGACGAGCGCGTCGATCCGGCGGTCGAGCCCGGCCAGCAGCAGGGACAGCGCTCCGCCGTACGACGCCCCGGAGACCGCCACCTTGGGGTCGCCGGGGCCGTCCTTGAGCACATCAGCCCTGCGGGCCAGCCGGTCGAGCAGCCGCCGCGCGTCGGCGACCTCCAGATCGGGGTCGTTCAGGCCGATCCGCCCGCCGCTGCGGCCGAAGCCGCGCGCCGTGTAGGTCTGCACGACGAACCCGGCCTCGGCCAGTTCGTACGCCTCGGCGTCCACGCTGTGCTTGTCGCCGCCGAACCCGTGGGCCAGCAGGACCGCGGGCGCGGGGGTGCGCGTCGGCAGGTAGAGGCTGGTGTCCAGGCTCACCTGCCCGGACGCGCCAGGCCCGGCGGGAACCTCGACGAAGGCGCTCTCCACGCGCACTTCGGCGGGCCGCTGGGTGTGCAGGGTCAGGGCGGTCACGCCGAGCGCGGCGACGACGAGCGCGGCGACCCGGAATCGCGCCCGCTGCGGTTTCAGCCACCCGAGAAGTGCCACGGCTGCGACGCTAGACATACGGGTTATCACCTGGGTCTTAGGTCGTGCCCGACGGGTCGTGGACGGGATGTGCCAGATGTCCCATGGTCGATGTCGCCACGGGTCATCCGAACAGCAGGCCCCAGTAGGCCGCCCAGGGCAGCAGCACCGCGCCGCCGCCGAGGAGCAGGCCCAGCCGTACGCGCTCCGCCCGGGTGATGTGCCGCCGGGCGCGCCACCATGCGGCCGCGACGAAGGCCATCGCGGCGACGGCGAGCAGGACGACCCCCCGGAGCGCCAGGTAGGGCACCACCACCCCGCCGACGGCGCCCGTACTCTGGGTGAGCAGGAGGGCGACGACGTAGCAGACGAGGCCGAGGGGGGCGAGCAGCCCGCAGACCGCCAGGAGCCGGGCGGTCCGGCGCATGCCCGGATCCCGCTCCGGCCCCCGCGCGGCCGCGGCCCGGCGCCGGCGCCTCCGCCCGACGAGCCCGGCGCCCAGGTAGGCGGAGAACAGCACCGCCATCAGCAGCAGCGCGCCGCCCTGCGCCCAGGCGGACTCGTACCAGGTGTGCGGCTCGACGGGCAGACTGGTCCGCTCCTGCGAGGGCGGCGCGTCGGACCGCCCGGCCGCCTTCGGGCTCTTCAGCCACGCCGTCACCAGGTCGTAGAACTCGGGGACGATCCAGGTCGTGCCGCGGGCGAGCGGGTGGGTGGCCGAGGAGACGACCCGCATCGTGTAGTCGTGGTTGCCGCCCTGCTCCAACGCGTTCCGGACGACCGCCATCGACTCGGCAGGCGGGACGGTGTGGTCGTCCGCCCCCCACACGGCGAACACCGGCTGACGCACCCGGGTCAGCGCGGGCGCGGGATCGAAGGCGGCCTCGGGGAACTGCCCGAGGCCCTCGGCCAGCCGGACGCCGTTGAGCGCGAGCGGGCCGGACACGCCGTCGTGCCGCAGCAGGTTGTCGAGGTGCCAGGCCGTCTGCCGGGCCGGCTGCACGCCGCTGGCCGCCAGCAGCACCACGAAACCGACCTCCGGCGAGCGCGCGGCCACCAGCGGCGCCACCCAGCCTCCCTCGCTGATGCCCCACAGCCCCACCCGATCCGGGTCGACGTCCGGGCGGGCGCGCAGCAGCCGCACCGCGGCCAGCGCGTCGTCGGCGAGCTGGGAATAGGACCGCTGCGTCGCCGAATATCCGGCCGTCCGCTTTTCGTAGACGAACGTCACGACGCCCGCCTCGACGAAGGGCGCGACCATCTTGTGCAGTTCCTCGCGCGGCAGCCAGCCGGACACGGAGACGAGCACCAGGCCGGGACGCCGGTGGCCCGTCCCGGGAGGAGCGAAAACGGTGCCGTTCAATCGCGTTCCGTCGCTGGTGAACGTCACCTCCTCGGCTCCGGCCGGTCCCGGCGCGAGCGTGAGCGCGGCCGTCATCAGCAATACGCCGACAAGGCCCAGCAGTTTCCGGGCAGCAAACATGGATTCTCCCGTCCATTGTTTGTCGATTCGCCCTGCGGAAGAATTGACGGCCCGGCTGTGCCGGGTCTCCGATTCTCCGTACGCCCGCGCATAACCGGCAATTCACTGAGACCCGGATGATAGGACGTCCTCGTACCGTCGCCCCATGAATGTCGACGAGTGAGACATTGGGGTTCGCTACATGAAGGACTACTCCAAGCAGGTGCTCACCGGCGAGGGTGACACCGATTACGCGAGGTATATGCGGACCGATACCTTGCTGTCCTTGCAACGCGGCCCGGACGAGGTCGTGCACCGGGACGAGCTGCTCTTCCAGGTCGTGCACCAGACCACCGAACTGTGGCTGAAGCTCACCTGCGCCGACCTCGACGAGGCGGCCGAGCGCATCGGCGCGGAGGAGCTGGAGAGCGCCACGGGCCTGCTCGGCCGGGCGTCCCTGGGCATCGAGCTGGTGACCGGCCAGCTGGAGATGATGCGGCACCTGTCGCCGTGGGACTTCCAGCTGATCCGCACGGTGCTGGGGCACGGCTCGGGCGCGGACTCACCCGGCTGGCGGGCCATCCGGGGGTGTGGGCGCCGGCTCGAAGCGGCGTTCGCCGCCATGGTCCGGCGGCGCGGGCTCGACCTCGCCGAGCTGTACCGGAGCGGGCTCCACAGCCCCGAACACCGGCTGGCCGAGGCGCTCATCGAGTGGGACGAGCGCATCTCCCTGTGGCGCGTACGGCACTACAAGATGGCGACGCGGGTGATCGGGCATCAGGTCGTGGGCACCCAGGGGACACCCGTGGACGTCCTGGCCAGCCTGATCAACTACAAGTTCTTCCCGGAGCTGTGGCAGCTGCGCGACGAGCTCACCCGCACCGGCCCCATGGCAGAGACCGCGTTATGAGCGGCACGAGCAGCGCCGCGGCGGCGTTCCGGCGGCGCTTCCCGATGCTGGAACGCACCGTGCACCTGTCGAGTTGCAGCCTGGGCGCCCGCTCCACCGACCTCGACCACGCGCTGGGCCGGATGGCGGCGGACATGACCCTGGGGGCGGGCGCGTGGGAGCGGTTCTCGCGGCAGGTCGACCGGGCGCGCGCCCGGTTCGCCCGGCTCATCGGCGCCGACGCCGAGCGGGTGGCCGTGGTGCCCAACGCCTCCGTGGGGGCCTACCAGGTGGCCTCCACACTGGGCCGGCGGCGGGGACGGCACCGGATCGTGAGCAGTACAGCGGAGTTCCCGTCGATCTCCCACGTGTGGCTCGCGCAGGGCCGCGACGGCACGGAGGTCGTCCACGCCCCCTGTGCCGGGAAACCCGTGGACGCGACCGCCGACGGGTACGGCGACGACGGTGCCGGCGACTGGGCCGGCGACTGTGTGGCCGACTACGCCGCGCTGATCGACGAGCGCACCCGGCTCGTGTCGGTGCCGCTGGTGACCTACGCCGAGGGCCGCGTCATGCCGGTCGCCGAGATCGCGGCGATCGCGCATGCCGCCGGTGCCCCGGTGTTCGTGGACGCCTACCAGGCCGTGGGGGTCCGGCCCGTACGGGTGGACGAACTCGGCTGCGACTTCCTGGTGGCCGGCACCATGAAGTACCTGCTCGGCCTGCCCGGCCTGGCCTTCCTCTACGTACGCGCGCCGGGGTCACTCGGTCTCGATCCCGTGCTGACCGGGTGGTTCGGGCGCGTCGATCCCTTCGCCTTCGACGTAGGCCTGCTGGACTTCCCCGCCGCGGCCACCCGGTTCGAGACCGGGACGCCCGCGGTGCCGGCGGCCTACGCGGCCAACGCGGGGTTCGACCTCGTCGAGCCGCTCGACCTCGCCGAGGTGCGCGACCACGTGCTGGCCCTGACCGACCTGGCCGCCGGCGGCCTGCGCGAACGGGGTGAACAGGTCGTCCTGCCGCCTCGGCGGACCCGCGGCGCGCACCTGTGCCTCTTCGACCCCGAGCCCGAGTCGCTGGCCCGGTTCCTCGCCGAACACGGCGTCAGCGTAAGCCCACGCGGCCGGTACGTCCGGATCTCGTGTCATTTCTACAACGACGCCGGCGACGTCGCGGCTCTGTGCGCGGCCGTCTCGGCGTACCGAAGCAAGCATGGATCGTGCGGTGGTGTCCGTGTCCACAGCTGAGCTGAGCTCCTGGCTGCGCAATCCCGACCTGATGAAGTTCCCCTACGCCGCGGTGGTACGCGAGTATCACCACGTCGGCAAGCACTTCGTGCCCCCGGAACTGCTCCGGATGCTGGCGGAGGCGCGGACGCTGCTGCCGTCCCTGCACGGACCGTGGCCGCACGTCCACACGCTCGCCAGTTTCCTCGACACCGCCCTGGACAAACCCGACCAGCGCTACGACTACCCCACGTATCTGGCGCTGTCGCTGCTCCAGCTCCCCGGGCCGGACGACCCCCTGGAGCAGGCCCTCTTCGCGCGGCCGCGGTGCGACCGGCTGATCGCCCAGCTCGTGGCCGACGCGCTGGCCTTCGAGCTGGCCGCCCAGGACGGCCGTACGACGCTGCTGCCCCGCATGCGGCCGGACGCGGCCGTGGTCGGCAAGCGCTACCGGCACGGGCTGCGGGTGCTGCGGCCGGTGCTGGGCCGGATGGCGCTCGACTCGGGGCTGACCGAGGTGGGCCCCGCCGACCAGGCCCGCCAGGCGTGCGTGGCGGTCCGCGGCGACATGTCCTTCGCCGAGCGGAGGGCCATGAAGCTGAGCATCCTGCCCGTCGACACCATCCACGACGAGTACCTCTTCCTGCGCGTGCTCCAGGCGTTCGAGACCACCTTCGCGCTGCTGTCCACGCACCTGCGCGGCGCGATCGCGGCGCTGCGGCAGGGCGAGGTGGACCGGGCGGTGTACTTCCTCGACGGCGCCCGGACCGCGCTGGAGGAGTCGGGACCGCTGTTCTCGATGCTCGCCACCATGCAGGTCGAGGCGTTCCGCACCTTCCGCCAGTTCACCGAGGGCGCCAGCGCGATCCAGTCGCGCAACTACAAGCTGGTCGAGTCGCTGTGCAGCATGCCCGACCCGGGCCGGATCGACTCACAGGCGTACTTCTCGGTGCCGGACGTGCGCATGCGGGTGCTGGCCGGTCAGGAGACCCTCGACGAGGCCTGCGCCGCGCTGCTCGGCACCGGTGTGCCCGAGCCGGACCGCGTACGGCTGGGCGCGGCGATGGAGTCCTTCGCGCGGACCCTCGCCCGCTGGCGCCAGACCCACTACCGGCTGGCCGTACGCATGCTGGGCGAGGCCTCCGGCACCGGATACACGCAGGGCACGCCCTACCTGGCGGCCGTCCGCGACCTGCCGGTGTTCCGCACCCTGCAGAACGGCGTGCCCGGCGGCGGCCTGCACCCGAACGGTGTGCACGCCAACGGCAACGGCAACGGGCTGCACGAGAACGGCCTGCACGGCAACGGCGAGAACGGCCTGCACGCGGACGGCGAGGCCGTCCTGGAGGCCGACAAGGAGACGAGGAGGGCGCCGTGAGCGGAATCGAGGCACCGGTCGGCATCGTCGGCGCCGGGCCGGTGGGACTGGTCGCGGCGCTGCGGCTGGCCGGCCACGGAGTGCCGTGCGTGCTGCTGGAGGCGAACCCGCACCTGGTCAAGCAGGGATCCAAGGCGTGCCTGATCCAGGGCGACGTCCTGGAGGTGCTGGACAAGTTCGGCTGCGCGGACCCGATCGCCGAGGAAGGCGTGACCTGGGACGTCGCCCGGACCTACGTGCGCAACCGGGAGATCAGGGCGGCTCGGTTTCCCCGCGGACCCGGCTTCGGGCCGTTCGTCAACATCTCGCAGCACCGCATCGAGCAGATCCTGGTGCGGGCGGCGGAGGCCGAGCCCCTCTGCGAGCTGCGGTGGGACCACGAGGTGATCGACGTGCGCCAGGACGAGGACGGGGTCACCGTCCGCGTGCGCACCGGCACGGGTGAGCGGGAGCTCGCCTTCTCCTACCTCGTCGCCTGCGACGGCGTGCGCAGCCGGCTCCGGGAGCTGATGGGCGTCCGGTGGACCGGCTACACCCACCGCGACCGGTTCCTGATCACCGACATCAAGGCCAAGCTGCCGCTGGCGCAGGAGCGGCACTTCCACTACGACCCGCACTTCAACCCCGGCCGGCAGCTCGTCATGCACCCGCAGCCGCACGACATCTGGCGCATCGACTGGCAGTTGCCGCCGGACGCCGACATCGACGCCGAGCGTGCGGACGGGCGATTCGACCAGCGGGTCAGGGCGGTCATCGGCGACATTCCGTACGAGGTGGACTGGGTCAGCACCTACCGCTTCCACCAGCGGGTGGTCGAGCGGCTCCGGGTGGGCCGGGTGCTGTTCGCCGGCGACGCGGCGCACGCGCTGCCGCCGTACGGCTCGCGCGGCATGAACAGCGGCATCCAGGACGCCGACAACCTCGCCTGGAAGCTCGCGCTCGTCCTGTCCGGCCGCAGCGGCGAGGAACTGCTGGACAGCTACCACACCGAGCGGTACGCCGCCGCGCTGGAGAACCTGCGGGTGACCGAGGCGACCATCCGCTTCATGGTGCCGCCCAACCTGGTCAGGCGCTGGACCCGCGCGGCGCTGCTGCGCCTGTCGCGCATCCTCGGCCTCGCCCGCCGCCACGTCAACAGCGGCAAGATGGCCGAGCCCTACACCTACACCGACTCCCCCATCGTCGAGCGGGGACACCCGCTGCTGGGAGCGTTCGCGCCCGACGGCGAGGTCACCGTGGACGGCGTGCCGACCCGGCTGCGCCGGCTTCTCGGCGCGGGATTCACCGGGCTGGTCTTCGCGCCCGGCGTGGCCGAGGCGCTCCCGGTCGTCGAGGCCGCGCGGGCGCGGCCGTGGGACCTCCCCGCCCGCCTCGTGATCGTGGTCCCCCCGGACGCCCCGGCGGCCGCGGCGCCCGCCGGGACCACCCTCGCCCGGGCCACCGGGCCTGCGCTGCCGGAGACGTACGGCGGGCTGGACCAGCCGGTGTGGTGGCTGGCCCGGCCCGACGGCCACCTGTCCGCCACCGGCGGGTCCGGCGAGCGGTTCGCGGCCGCACTGCGCGCCTCGGCGTCCGCCGGGGAGCTTTCGCTCGCGAAGGGCTGACCGCCCCCTCCTCTCACCTGTCCTCCCACCCGTCCTCCCGACCAGGTCCGATTCCTCCCCGCCGGAGGCGGGGTTCTTCCCCGGAGGTAACCGATGAGCCCTACCTACAGCCGACGCGCCGTACTCGCGGGGACGGGCGCGGCCGCCGCGGCCGCCGCGCTCTCCGGGTGCGAGGTCGCCCGTACGGCGGACGCGCCGCCGAGCGGCACCTCCCTCGGCCGGACCGGCGACGTGCCCGTCGGCGGCGGGCACGTGCTCTCCGATCTCGACGTCGTGGTGACGCAGCCGGAGGCCGGCACATTCAAGGCGTTCTCCGCGCTGTGCACCCACCGCGGCTGCCGGGTGGACGAGGTGTCGGACGGCGAGATCGTCTGCCCCTGCCACGTCAGCAGGTTCGCCATCACCGACGGATCGGTCACCTTCGGCCCGGCGGACCAGCCGCTGCCCGCCTTCAAGCTGAAGGTGTCCGGCGACGAGATCGTGGTGGCCTGACATGGGGCTGCTCACCGAGCTCGTCCACGCGATGCGCCGCGGCGTCGTCGAGGTCGTCGACCTGACCGCCCCTCTCTCCGAGCAGACGCCGATCATCAAGCTGCCGCCGGAGCGGGGCCAGCCGTGGCCGTTCTCCCGCGAGGTCATCAGCGACTACGACGCCGCCGGGCCCACCGTCTACTGGAACAACATCCGCCTGTCGGAGCACACCGGCACGCACTTCGACGCGCCCGTGCACTGGTTGTCGGGCAAGGGCACCCACGACGTGTCGGAGGTGCCGCCCGGGCGTCTCGTGGGGCCGGCCGTCGTGCTCGACTTCACCGCGGAGGCGGCGGGCGATCCCGACTTCCTGCTGCGCCGCGAACACGTCGAGCGCTGGCAGGAGAGCCACGGCGAGCTTCCGGAGGGCGGCTGGCTGCTCTACCGCACCGGCTGGGACGCCCGCCGCGAGGACCCCGCGCGGTTCCTCAACGAGGGGCACACGCCCGGCGTCGCACCGGAGTGCGCGCGCTGGCTGGCCGAGCAGACCCCGGTCATCGGCATCGGCGTGGAGACCGTGGGCACCGACGCCGGCCTCGCGGGCGAGTTCGCGGACCGTCCGTACCCGTGTCACTGGTACTTCCACGGCGCGGGGAAGTACGGCCTGACGCAGTTGCGCAACCTCTCTCTGCTGCCGCCCACCGGCGCCGTGCTGATGGTGGGGCCGCTGCCCATCGTGGGCGGCTCGGGCAGCCCCACCAGGGCGCTCGCCCTGGTGGAGCATCAGGGACCGGCCTGACGGCGCTCCCTCAAGGGACCAGGCGAGGGGGCCGGACGGGGATTCAGCCGATCCGCACCAGGCCGACGCCGGTGAGGAACGGCGCCCGGTACGGCCCCAGGTCCTGATCCGGGTCGGTGGTGTCCTCGCCGGTCAGCACGTCCAGGCGCAGCGGGGTGTCGAAGGTGATCTCGCCGGCTCCCGCGTCGTCGGCGATGGCGTACGAGATCAGCAGCGACGGCTCGGTGAGCGTGTCCAGGCGGAGCACCCGGGTGGCCTCGTCGGGGTCGTCCATCGTGCCGAACAACCGCGCCGGGATCGGGGTGAAGCCCAGCCGGCTCTTGAAGCGGAACAGCCCCGGCTTGGCGATGTGGCCGTAGAGCGCGGGGTCGGTGCCCAGGGAGACGCTCTGGTACCCCAGCTCGCGGGCCTTCGCGAACACCCGCATGTACATGGCGCGGACGATGCGGTGCTGCCGGCTGTCCTGGGTCGTCGTCACGAACCGGATCACCACGGTCGAGGCGTCGGCGCGCTTGCGGCACATGCAGCACCCCACGAGCGTGTCGTCCTCGAACGCCTGGACGGCGAAGTAGTCCTCGCGCATGCCGAGGATCTCCTCGCGCTCCATGCTCGCGTACGGCACGCCGTGCCGCATGCCGCCGATGTGCGGCTCGTACAGCTTGAGGAAGTCGTCGAAGACGAGGTCGTCCACCGGGTCGGCCACGTCCATCCGGACGTCGCGCCCGGCCGCGTAGCGCAACCCGAGACGCACGTTGCGCCGCTCCTGCACCGACAGCCGGCTCAGGAACTCCTCCTCCGACGCGGCGACCGGGGCCATCCACGTGATCCACGAGGGGTGGACGGCGAAACCCGCGGCCCGCAGCCGCGGCCACGACTCCGGGGGCGGGTCCACGACCCGGACCAGGTCCAGCTCGCCCCGGTGGCGCTCCCAGTCACCGTTCTCGGCTTCGCCGACGTCGACCAGCCCAATCGTCAGGCCGTTCACCGTCTCGATCTTCACTGTCTCCTCCTGGGCCGGTCGTGACCGTCCCGCCGGGCCGCGCCGCCCGGCGGGACGGGACGACGGTTCACGCCGCGGACGGGATCCGCCGGGTCGCGGGGATCTCCAGCCGGCGCTCGGCCGTCCCCCTGCGGGTCCGCAGGATGACGGTCGGGGCCGCGCCGTCGGGCACGACCTGGATGGTGCGCTCCTCCATCCAGCCGGTGAAGCGGAACTCGCCCTCGCCCACGTGGACGAGACCGAAGGTGGGCTCACCGTCCAGCGTCAGGACCAGGCGGTTACCGTCGTCGTCGCTGTTCACGGTCGCCGCGAGCTTCGGCTGGGGCAGCAGGAACTGGCCCTCCGCCTCCTCCCAGTCGGCGAAGGACGCGGGGATCTCGAACGCGCAGTGGTAGCGCTCGGGGTCGTCCAGCGGCGCCGTGGGACGGGCGTAGAGCACCTCGTCGGCGGACAGCGTCTCGAGGAAGTCCGGGGGGAACAGGCTCAGCGTCTCCGGTGTGATCAGCGTGTCGATTATCATGTGGATGCGCTTGTCCTGGCCGGTGTTGAGCACCTGGTGCCACCGGCCGAAGTCGCCGAACCAGAACGTGCCCGGCTGCCACCGGTGCTCCACCCCTTCGATGATCAGGGCGGCCCCGGGGTTGGTCGTGATCGGCACGTGCAGCCGCAGGTTCCCCCACGGGAAGCCGACCTTGGTGTCGAAGTGGACCTCGCCGATCGCGCCCGGCCCGAGCGCGAGCAACCGCACGCAGCGCAGGGGGGCCGGAACCGAGGCCAGGATCTCGGCGAAGTAGGGGGCCTGGGCGAGCCAGGGCGTGTCGGCGAACTCGTCCAGGCCCGCACCGCCGGGGTCGGTGCGCTCGGGACGGCCCGTCGGGCTGCGGAGCGGCAGCGCGCGCCAGTCGTAGGGCGCCCGCTCGGCCAGCCCGGCGGAGGTGAAGGTCTGCTGCAACGACCACTGGTGGTCGTCCAGGCGGTCCAGATCCTCGAGAAGCCGCGCGACGTCGAAGGTGGGCAGCAACCGGGCGGCCGCGGGATGACCGCAGACGATGGGTTCCAAGACCTGCTGGTGCGTGACACTCATGAGCTCGATCTCTCCGCATTCTGCTCGACAAGTCCGACGATCACTGTCACCCGAGCCGATATCAGGATGGTCTCTGCGAGGTCTCCTGCGCCGCCACCGCCGCCTCCGTGCTCTCGGGGGCCGGGGTGGTTCCGGTGGTCTCGGCGGTTCCGGCGGTCGCCGTGGGTTCGGCCGCCCGCGGGCCGCGGAACCGCCCGGACACTGCCGCCAGCCCCACCAGCGCGACCACGCAGAGCACGCCGAGCAGCAGGAAGGAGGTGGCGCCGGTCCAGCCGAACAGGGCGACACCGATGATCGGGCCGATCACGTTGCCGGAGTCGCCGATGAAACCGAACAGCCCGAACGCCTTCCCCTGACGGCTCATCGCCGAGCGAAGCTCGATGAGGCCCCGCCGTGCGGTCAGGTAGAGCACCGCGGCACCGGCCATGCACAGGACGAAGGACGCCGCGACCGGCACCACCTCCGCGCTCAGGGTCAGGCCCGCCAGGCCGAGTGCCATGAGCGTCATGCCGGCGCGGATCAGGGTCATCAGCCGCAGCCGCTCGGTGTAACGGCCGAGCGCCCAGGTGAACAGGGCGAAGGTGGCCAGGCCGACGGAGAAGACCACCGAGATCGTGCCGCGTACCGAGCCGTCCCGCCCGGCGCTCAGGTAGAGCGGCAGCATCGGCTCGAAGGCCGAGTAGATCACGTTGGCGAACAGGTCCAGCGCGCCCAGCGCGAGCACCCACAACCACCAGGGGCCCGCCGAGCCCGCGCCCGCGCCGTCCGCCGCCGGCGCGTCGTCCGCCTCGGCCTCCTCGGGCCCTTCCTCGCCGGACCGGGGAATCGCCTGGAACAGCCCGAAGGCGGTCACCGCCGTGACCGCGGCACCCGCGAAGAACAACGCCTCCAGCCCCAGCGGCGCGGCCACCCCGGTGACCAGCGGGCCGATGAGGAAGCCCGCCATCGCGGCGGTGCCGAAGTTGCCGATCAACCGGCTGCTCGACAGGCCGTACCGGCGGCACAGCAGGCCCATTCCCGCGTAGAGAGCGGGCGTCACGAGCCCCTCCCCCAGCCCCCAGCAGACGCGGCCCGCCAGCAGCGTCTGCGGGTCGCGGGCCACCGCCGTGATCACGATGCCGGCGGCGGCGATCAGCTGGGCGACGAACGCGACGTGCCCCGGCCGCCAGCGGTCCACCCACAGCCCGCCCAGCGGCTGGGACAGCGTCTTGGCCGCGGCGAACAGGGCGAAGGTCAGCGCGATCACCGTCGGGTCGGCTCCCGCGCGGTGCTGGAGCTCGGGCACGAACGGGATGAGCACGGTGTAGGAGGCGTTGACGCTCATGACCGCGATCAGCAGCAGCGCGGCACGCCTCCGGGCAGGCGTCATCAATGCGCCTCGATGTAGTCGAACAGCACCCAGTGCATGTGTGCGATGTCCACGCTGAGGTCGGGTTGCGGCCGCGGCGTGTAGACCAGGGCGTACAGGTTGGTCCCGGTCAGGCCGTGCCGCTCCTTGAAGCGGTAGTTGTCCCGGCCCCACTCGATGCGGCGCATGCCGTTCTCGTAGGCCCACCGGGTGCCGCCGTACATCAGCGCGATGTAGGTGCTGTATTCGTTCAGCGTCGCGTATTCGACCCCGCCGCACATGTACGTGACCTCGTCGCCGCGGCGGAACGCGAAGAACGCGCCGACGAGCCGATCGTCGAGCTTCGCGGTGAGCAGCATCGCCCCGGGCACCCGCAGCATGGAGTGCAGCGCCTCCTGGTCGAACAGCGCCGGCCAGTCGTTCTTGTCGCTCGTGTCGACGGTCAGCGGGTAGGCCGCAGGGACCAGGTCGTGCGCCGCGTCGCCCTCGACCATCTCGACGCGCAGCCCGCGCTCGGTTGCCCGGCGCAGCCGCCGCGCGACGTCCCGCCGGATCTTGTTCGGCAGGCGCTCGTGCACGTGGGCCTCGTAGTCGCGCGACATCTCGCAGGAGTACGTGCGCTCCAGCAGCACCCGGCCCGTCGGGGGGCCCACGGTGGCCACCCAGTCGGCCACGCCCGCCTTGGTGAGGTTGGGCACGACCAGCGTCTCCGCCTCGCCATCGGCGATCCACCCCATCGCGGTGTCGTACGCGCCGCGGATCAGATCGGCGGGCACCGGGCCGCGCTTGCTGTACATCGAGTACGTCGACCCGGCGAAGATGATCGGGTTGCCGAACCTGCCCACCAGGTCGACCTGCACCTCGTACCCGTGCCAGAAGGGCGACCGGGTGGTGAGGTAGAGCGGCAGCACGGACGACCCGTCCGCGCCCTCGGGCCGGGTGTGGACGTAGGCGTGGCGCACGCGGTGCTCGATGGGGTTGTTCTCCCACTCGCGCAGCCACCCCTGGGAGTCGTAGAGGCAGCTTGCGATCACCTGGTCCGGCACGTGGTCGGACAGCGACCATCCGGAGGCGACATCGGTGAGCGTCGTCATACCGGTTCTTCCTCCTCAGCCCGGCCGTGTTTCGCCTTCGACGGCGACGTCTTCTTCCACGGCGACGCCCGCGAGTCGGAGCGCCGCCACACGCTAACGAGGGGGGCTCTCACCCCGGTCTCCCCGCCGCCGTCCGAGGCGGACGGACGGTCAGCGATATCCCGTCGTGTCGGCCGGCAGGCCGCGGTCCTGCACCTCGACCAGGTAGCGCCACGCGTCCGGCTGACTGCCGTCGACGTCGGTGAAGTCGTAGACCTTCGCGAGCTGCCCGCTGGACAGCGACTGGCCGTTCCAGCGCGCCACCTCGGGGTCGCAGGCCAGCGCCGCGACGGCGCGCCCCACGTACGCGGGGGTCTCGGAGATGGCGAAGTGCGGGGAGAACTTCGTGGCGTCACGCCAGTTCTCCTCGCTGACGCCGAACTGCTCCAGCATGAACTCCGAGCGCAGCCATCCGGGGGTGAGCAGCACGGCCGTGCAGCCGAACGACTTCAGCTCGTGCGCCAGCGCGAAGGCGATGCGGCTGACCGCGCCCTTGGCCACGTCGTAGAAGAAGGAGACCCGGTAGTTGGCGGCGTTGTACTCGTCGGTGCCGTCGGTCACCTCCACCACCAGGCCGCCCGGGTTCTTGATCAGCAGAGGCAGCGCGAAGTGGCTGGTGATCGCGTGGGTGTCCACGGCCAGGCGGAGCTGGTGGAGCCCGTACTCCAGGTCCGACTCCCAGACCGGCTTGTCCCACTCCATCTTGGTCGCGCCCCAGATGTCGTTGACCAGGACGTGCAGGGCGCCCTGCTCCTTCTCGATGCGGGCGACCAGCGCCCGCACCTCGTCGGGCACGAGGTGGTCCACCCGCACCGGGATACCGTGGCCGCCGGCCGCGTCCACCAGGGCCGCGGTCTCCTCGATGGTCTCCGGCCGGTCCATCTCCGAGCGCCCGGATCCGCTCGACCGCCCGGTGCAGTAGACGGTCGCGCCCGCGGCGCCCAGTTCGACCGCTATGCCTCTGCCCGCTCCTCGGGTCGCTCCGGCGACCAGCGCGACCTTGCCCGTCAAGGATCCAGTCATGGAGCAAACCGTACGACGAGGTCGGCCCTGGCAAGGGGGAATGACCCCTAGTCTGTCAGGTCCGGTGCGGGTGCCCGCCGCACGCCCTCTCACCTGCGACTCCGGCCGATCTCGGGACGGTCTCGGCGATTGGTCACCCCCGCACGCACCTGTCAGCCTCGGCCTCATGGACGGCGTGATGGAGCAGCCGGCGGAGGACGCGCGGATCCGTTCGGCGAGCGGCGTGCCGTTGCCGGAGGTCGCGGTCCCCGGTACGGCGCAGCGGGACCCCATGGACCCCGCCGGCGGACCGGACGGCGGACCGGACGACCGGCTCGGCCTGCCCGGCGGGTTCCCGTACACCCGCGGCATCCGTCCGGGGATGTACCGCGAACGTCCCTGGACCATCCGGCAGCTCGCCGGGTTCGGCACCGCCCAGGAGACCAACGCCCGCTACCGGATGCTGCTCGACGGCGGGGCCACCGGGATCAACGGCGTCTTCGACTATCCCAGCCTGCGGGCCTTCGACTCCGACGACCCCAGGGCCGGGGCCGACGTCGGCCGCGGCGGCGTCGCCGTGGACCTGCGCGGCGACTTCGACACGCTCTTCGACGGCATCCCGCTGGACGAGGTGAGCGTCTCCCTGGTCTCCTCCCAGCCCATCGGGGCGGTGCCCCACCTCGCCATGTACGTGCGGTCGGCCGAGCGGCGCGGCTTCGCGCCCGCCCGCCTCGCGGGCACCAGCCAGAACGACTTCCTGATGGAGACGGCGATCACCATCGCGCCCGAGGCGCTGCCGCCCGCCGGGTCCTTCCGGCTGGCGTGCGACCTGGCCGAGTTCGCGCTGCGTACGATGCCGCGCTGGAACCCCGTCAGCGTGAGCGGCTACAACTACCGCGAGGCCGGCGCGGACGCGGTCCTGGAGATGGCCCTGTGCCTGGCCCACGGGCAGGCCGTCGTACGGGCGCTGCTCGACCGCGGTTTCGCCGCCGAGCCGGTCCTGGCCCGGGTCACCTTCTTCCTCAGCGCCCACAGCGACTTCTTCGAGGAGGTCGCGAAGTATCGCGCGCTGCGCCGCATGTGGGCGCACTGGGTGCGCGACGAGCTCGGCGTCCGCGACCCGCGGGCGCAGCTGCTGCGCTACCACGTGCAGACGTCGGGGGTCACCAACAGCGCCCGCCACGCGCACGTCAACATCGCGAGGAGCGCCCTGCAGGGCCTCGCCGCGGTGTGCGGCGGCACCCAGTCACTGCACGTCAACGGGTACGACGAGGCGGTGTGCATCCCGAGCGAGCACGCCGCGCTGACCGCGCTGCGCACGCAGTACGTGCTGCTGCACGAGACCGGGGTGGCGAAGGTCGCCGACCCGCTCGGCGGCAGCTACCTCGTGGAGTACCTCACCGACGAACTTGAGGAGCGCGCGCGGCGCGTCCTGGAGCGCATCGGGGAGCTCGGCGGGATCGTGGCCGCGACCGAGCGGGGATGGGTGCACGCGGAGCTCGCACGGACCGCCTTCGCCGACCAGAAGGCGATCGAGAACGGCGAGCGGCTGGTCGTCGGCGTCAACACGCAACTCGACGGCGACGCCGAGGAGCTGGACCGCTTCGAGCTGCCGGAAGGCAGCCTCGAACGGCAGGTGGCCGCCCTGGAGCGGGCGCGGTCCCGCCGCGACCGGGAGGCGGCCGGCGTCGCCCTGAAGCTGGTCGCCCGCGCCTGCCGGGACGGTGAGAACGTCATGCCGGCGGTCCTCGACGCGGTCGACGCGGATGTCACGTTGGGCGAGCTCGGCCGGGTGTTCCGCGACGAGCTGGGACGATGGGAGTTCCCGTTGTGGCAGGAGTGCTGAGCGGCCGCAAGGGCGTCGTGGCGAAGCTGGGGATGGACGCCCACTGGCGGGGCGCCATCGTGGTGTGCAACGGGCTGCGGGAGGCCGGGATGGACGTGGTCTATCTCGGGCACACCACCCCCGCGGACCTCGTGGCCGCCGTCCGCCGGGAGCGGCCCGACCTGGTGGGGCTGTCCTCTCTGACGGGCAACCACCTGCAGGAGTGCCGTCGCCTGATGAGCGCCCTGGACGCCGAAGGGCTGGGGGATCTGCGGGTCGTCGTCGGCGGCACGATCCCGGCCGAGGACCGGGACACGCTGCTGGCCCTGGGCGTGGACGGCATCTTCGGCACCGGCAGCCGCCTCGACGTCATCGTCGACGACGTCGCCGCCCTGCTCGGCCACTGAGCTCGACCACCTCGACCACCGAGCTCAACCACGAAGCTCGACCATCTCGGCCACCGAGCTCGACCACCGAGCTCAACCACGAAGCCCCGCCACCGAGCTCGACCACCGCACTCTGCCGCGGGGCTCTGCAACCGAGCCGGTGGCGCTCCCCGGCGCCCCGGGGCCTCGCGGGTCGCGTCGCGTACGCCGAGCACCGGGCGCCGGGGGTGGCGACCGCGCGAGGCCTTGGGCCGCGCTCACGCGCTTCAGGTCGCGCTTCAGGCGTTGAGGGACTCCGTCGTCGCGAAGCGCTCGGCGTAGCAGGCTCCCGGCGACCGGTCCAGGTCGATGCCGAAGATGTCGCGGTAGGCCGCCACGACCGCCTGCTCGTCCTCCAGCGTCACCTCCGTCGTGCGGCCGCCCGACGTCGTGATCAGCCGGTTGCCGTGCAGCGTCACCCGGCCGTCGGGGGTGCTGAGCGAGCAGAGGTCCATCGCGTTCCAGAACGACTCGGGCGACACCTGGTGCCAGTCCCAGGACGGCACGAAGTCGCGCAGCCGCCGGGGGTGCGCCTCGACCCGGTAGCGCGGGCTGCCGTCGCAGTACACGTCGAGGTCCCCGTGGCCGGCCTCGACCACCCGGAACTCGCCGCCGGGGTCGCGCTGCGGCTCGTCGGTGTCCATGCGCAGCGGGAACACGTTGAACTGGCCGAACCCCACGTCCACCAGCCAGGGGCCGTCCAGGTCGACCCGCAGGACGAGGTGGTCGAGCGGGAAGACGGGCGTGCCGTCCTCCTCGAACACCGCCGCCGCCAGCAGCGTGACCTCGTACCCGATCTCGCGCAGCAGCGCGGCGAAGGCGCCGTTGAGCTCGTAGCACCCGCCGCCTCGGCGCAGCCGTACGAGCTTGTCGAGGAACACGTCCTCGTCCAGCGTGACCGGCGTGCCGAGACGGGTGTAGATGTTCTCCCACGGCACGTGGTAGAGGTGCCGCTGGTGCAGCTCACGCAACGTGTCGAGGTCGGCCGCGCGCGGCGCCGGCGCGCCGATGCGGTCGAGATAGGCTCGCATCATCCGCTGGTCCATGCGTTCGATCGTGCCATCGCGCGCGCGCCGGAGGCGGCCCGCGAGAGCCGTCCGAGACCACGCGGAGGTGGACCTGAGGCCGCGGCGGCGGTGAGACCACCCTGATAGCGCGCTCGGCTACGGTGCGAACAGCCCTGTTGGCCCCTGTGGTCCTTGGCAGGAGGACGACCATGCGCACCTTGTCCTGTTCCGGCCCGGACCTGGCCGGGCGGATCGCCCGGCGCCACTTCGTCGGGCAGGACAGGGTCGCCGTCGCCGCGGACGCCGACGAGCTGATCCGCCTGCTCGCCGCCTCGCGCCGCGCCGATCCCCGGCCCGTCGTGATCAACGCGCAGACGCGGCGCGGGCACGCCGACAGCCTGCGCGCCGCCGGGGTGCCGTTCGTGGAACTGCCCCTGCGCGACTACCGGATCTGCGCCGAGGAGCTGTGCGCGCGGATGGCGCGCGGCGCCGGCATGGTCATCGTGGCCAATCCGCACGATCCCACGGGCGGAGTGCTCGGCGCGGATGCCGTACGGTCGCTCTGCGCCGCGGCCCGGCGGTACGGCACGCTCGTCGTGTTCGACGAGTCGAGCGCGGAGTTCGCGCTGGGCCCGGATTTCACCTCCGCCCGGTGGGGCGCGCGGTACGGGACCGACGTCTGCGTGCTGCGGACCTACGGGTCGCCGGGGTTCGGCTATCTGATCGGGGCTCCCGCGGTGGTGGGGCGCCTGGCCGCGCCGCGTCCGCCCGCCGCCCCGCCCTCCCACGACATGGTCCTGCTGGAACGCCTCCGCGCCGCCAACCGGTCCGCCCGGGAGTCGCTGTGCCGGGGGCTGGCGGAACTGGGCGTCGAGTTCCTCCCCTCCGCCGCCGACTTCGTGCTCGTCCGGCTGCCCGGGGTGGCGTCGCGGGTCGCGGACGAGCTGCGGGCGGGCGGCCACGCCTGGGCCGCCGACATGGCTCCCATCGGGCTGCGCGACCACCTGCGCGTGCCGGTCGGGCGGGAGGACGACGTGGCCGCGCTCCTCCGGCGGCTCCGGACGATCCTGGCCGCCTTCCCGGCCCCGGGTTGATCACGCGCTTCCCCCGCTACGGCGAGCGTGCTGAAACTTTCTCCGTATTCCGGTCAGAGCATCGCGCCCTCGGCGCCTTTCACTGGTACCGGAGATTTCGTCATTTCGCCTGTCAACGGCCCCGGACGAGGCAAGATCGCTCCTCGGCGCCGTGACGGGCACGCATGAGTTCATTGACCGACATCTTCGGTTCACCTATCGTTCCGGGCGAGTTCTCGAAAAGTTTCCCTGCTCTAGCGAAAACTTTCGACGCCCTGTCCCGCCCGCTGCGACGACGCGGGCGGCGCGGGGCGGCCCGGCAGCGACTCAGGAGGAACGAACGTGGTGTCGCAGCTCGTCCTGTTCGCCATCGACCTCTGCGCGGTGGTGGTGCTCGTCTTCGGGCTCTACTTCCCGCGCCACCGCCGCCGCGATCTGGTCGTCTCCTACCTGGGGGTCAACATCGGGGTCCTCGCGGTGGCGAGCGCGCTGAGCGCCAGCGACACCGGCGCCGGGCTCGGGCTGGGCCTGGCGTTGTTCGGGGTGCTGTCCATCATCCGGCTGCGCTCGACGGAGCTCGACCAGCACGAGGTCGCGTACTACTTCTCGGCCCTCGCCCTGGGCATCCTCGGCGCGCTGAGCACCACCTCGGCGTGGCTCAGCGGCGGCCTGATGGCGCTCATCGTCGTGGTGATGTTCCTCGGCGACCATCGGCGGCTGTTCCGGCACTACCGCCACCAGATCCTCGTGCTCGACTCGGCGATCACCGATCACGGCGTGCTCGTCGCGCACCTGGAACGGCTGCTCGACGCCCGCGTGCACGCCGTCACCGTCCAGCGGCTCGACCTGGTCAACGAGACGACGGTGGTCGACGTCCGGTACGCGCTGGCCCCGCCCTCCCTGGCCGCCGAACCCGGCACGCCCGCGCACGCGGGAGCGCGGGGATGACCGCGGCGTCCATCGGGCCTGCCCTGGCCCGGCTGGCCCCCGTCGGGCTCGCCGACCTGGTCGAGCGCGCCGCCCTGCAGACCCGGGTGGACCGCAAGTACCTCGTCGCCGAGGACGCGCTGCCGCGCCTGCTGGAGCGGCTCACGCCGTACGCGCGGGTGCTGGAGATCGACGGCGAGCGCGCCTTCCGGTACAGGTCGGTGTACTTCGACACCCCTGAGCTGACCAGTTATCACCGTACGGCGTACCGCAGGCGGCGGCGCTTCAAGGTGCGCACCCGCACCTATCTCGACTCCGCGGAGTGCTGGCTGGAGGTCAAGGTCAGCGGCGCGCGGGGCAGCGTCACCAAGCACCGCCTGCCGTACCACCCGGGAGACTGCGACACCGTACGCCCGGGGCGCGGCTTCGTGGACGAGACGCTCGCGCGCGAGTCGGCCGGCCCCGTCGCCGGGATCTCCCTCGACCCGGTCCTGATCACGGAGTATCGGCGCGTCACCCTGCTGCTGCCGGACACCGCGAGCCGGATCACCATCGACACCGGGCTCGCCTGGCGGGCCGCGGGCTCCGCGCTGCGCCTGCCCGGCCTCGTCGTGGTCGAGACCAAGAGCACCTCGGCCGCCACGCCGGTCGACCGCCTGTTGTGGCGGGCGGGGACGAGACCCGCCCGCATCTCGAAGTACGCCACCGGCCTGGCCGCTCTGCGCCCGGACCTGCCCGCCGTGCCGTGGCGGCGGACCCTGCGCCGCCACTTCCGGGACGCCGCACCGGCGGCGGACCCGGCGCCCGTCATCTCCCAACACCCAGAACAGGAGGCATCGTGCGTGTGACCCTCCCCGGCACCGGTGCCGCCGCGACCCGCCGCGCCACCAGGGTCTCGGCCGCCGCCGTGCTTCTCGCGGGACTTCTCCTCCCGTACGCGTCGAGCGCGCCGGCGCAGGCGGCGCCCGCGCCGCGGAGCGCGAACAGCGCGGCGACCGTCGCCACGTCCGCCACGTCCGCCACGTCCGCGGCGGACGACCTGACCGGCGACATCGCCTTCTCCGTGCCGAGCGGCACCTTCCAGGGACAGGTGTCGGTGTCGCTGAGCACCGCCATCGCGGGCGCCGAGATCCGCTACACCACCGACGGAAAGCCGCCCACCGCGGCGTCGGCGCTCTACCAGGGCACGCCGCTGCGGTTCACCCGTACGACCGAGTTGCGGGCACAGGCCTTCACCGGCGGCGCGGCGTCCGGTAAGCCCGGGACGGCCGTGTACGCCGCCCGCGACACCACGACGGCCCACGACCTGCCGGTGGTCTTGATCGACTCCTACGGCGCGGGCAAGCCCGGCCGGGACTATGTCGACACCGCCACCATGATCTTCGACCCGGGCGGCGGCGGGACGACGTCACTGGCCGCGGCTCCGGCCGTCGCCACCCGCGCCGGGGTCCATCTGCGGGGCCAGTCGTCGGCCTCGTACGAAAAGGCGCCGTACCGCGTGGAGTTCTGGGACAACGACAACGACGACGCCGACTACCCGGTGCTGGGGATGCCCGCCGACTCCGACTGGGTGCTGCGCGGGCCGTACCCCGACAAGTCGCTGATCCGGGAGGCCCTCGTCTACGACCTCGGCAGGGAGATGGGGTTGCAGGCTCCGCGCTACCGGTTCGTGGAGCTGTACCTCAACACCGACAGCGGCCCGGTGCGCGCCGACGACTACATGGGCGTCTACATGCTCGTCGAGACGATCAAGAACACCAAGAACCGGCTCGACCTCAAGAAGCTGGACGAGGACGACACGACCCTGCCGAAGATCCAGGGCGGATACATCTGGAAGTTCGAGTGGATGGCCGCCGAGGAGCCGACGTTGCCGTGCGGCGGGGCGTCGTCCACCTGCTGGAACTACCTCGAAGTGGTCGACCCGTCGCCGCTGCAGCCGCAACAGAAGGAATGGCTGCGCACCTACATCCAGGACTTCCACAACGTGCTGCACTCGCAGAACTTCGCCGACCCGAACACCGGCTACCGGGCGTACATCGACGTGAACTCCTTCGTCGACCAACTCATCGTCTACGAGCTGAGCCGGAACATGGACGCGAACTACCGCAGCGCCTACTTCTACAAGGACCGGGACACCAAGATCTTCGCTGGCCCGCTGTGGGACTACGACCTCACGTTCGGCGTGGGCGGGTTCTTCCAGAACGACCAGACCTCGGGTTGGCAGTACCAGCAGACCCGGCAGCCGGTCGCCAACGACTGGTTCACCCAGCTTCTGCGGGACCCGGTCTTCGTCGACCAGGTCAGGGCGCGCTGGCAGACGCTGCGCCGCGGCCTGCTCTCCGACTCCGCGCTGCAGAGCCGTATTGACGCGCTCTCACGGCCGCTGACCAACGCCGCGCAGCGCAACTTCCAGCGCTGGCCGAACCTCACGACACGGACCATCGGCTTCTTCACCACCCCGACCGCGTCCACCTGGCAGGGCCAGGTGCAGTACATGCGGGACTGGATGCTGCGCCGAGCGGCCTGGCTCGACACGACGGCCGCGTGGGGTGGCCCGACCACGTCGCCGAGCCCCTCCCCCAGCGCGTCACCCAGCTCCTCGCCCAGTGCGTCACCCAGCCCTTCGCCCAGCCCCTCTCCCAGTAAGTCGCCCAGTCCCTCTCCCAGCCCGAGCCCTTCGCCGTCGGGCGGTGCTCCCGGCGCGTGTTCGGCGACGATTCGGGTGGTCAGTTCGTGGCCCGGAGGCTTCCAGGGCGAGGTCACGGTGCGCGCCGGCAACTCGGCCGTCAACGGCTGGACCGTCAACTGGTCCTGGCCCGGTTCGCAGGCCGTCACCCAGGTGTGGGGCGGCACACGCTCGGGCTCCGGATCGACCGTGACGGTGCGCAACGAGTCGTGGAACGGCTCGCTCGCCGCTACCGCGAGCACGACGTTCGGCTTCCTCGCCAACGGCTCGGCGGAGACCCCGACGGCCACCTGCACCAGCCCGTGACCCCACCGTCCACCTGATCCCGTGGCGCGTCAAAGGCGCCGCGGGATCACGTGCCACTGGAGATCCGGCCCCGGCCGGGTCCCCGCCCTGTGCGGACCTTCCCTCGCCCGGTTGGCGGAGGCACCGCATTCATTCGGAATCGACCCCGCAGCCGCCGGGAAAATCGGCGCTCTGCTTTTATCCGGCTTTCCCGAATGGACGACCCGCGCCTAGACTACCTTTCCGTCATCGGGCCGGCGAGTGGTTCATCAGGCCGAAACAGCGCAGGCCATGACACCCCCTGGCCTGTCGTGGACTTGGTACGGAATTTCACCGCGTACGCCGAATGGAACTGCCTGGATCGGGAGGTAATGCGATGAATGTTGTGCCGTCTCTCGATCCCGCGTCCCCGAGAGTGCGCTTCGGCGCCGAGCTACGCCGCCTGCGGGAGGCCGCGCAGCTCTCGCAGGCGGCGGTGGCCGCGCGCCTCGGCCGCACCCAGACCCAGGTGAGCCGCCTGGAGAAGGCCACCCGGACTCCGTCGAAGTCGGACGCGGAACGGCTGGACCGGCTCTTCGGCACGCCCGACGGGGTCTCGTTCACGCGGCTCTATCAGCGCATCGTCGCCCAGCCCGGCGCCCCGGTCTGGTTCCGCAGCTGGGTCGAGGAGATCGAACCCACCGCCCGCGTCCTCCGCTCCTGGAACGCCCTCCTGGTGTGCCTGGCCGGATTGCTGGGCGCATTTATGATCGCGGAGCTTCCGGACGGGCAACCGGACGCCGTTCACGTGGACTCTTCCGCAGCAGGGCAAGTCACCACAGAACATGACACCGTGAGCGCGATCTGGAAGCGTTATGAGGCGATTCGCCGGTGGGCCTATCCTGCATCCATGTCCATCGAAATGATCGAGGAAGCGAGACGGGGATGGACCTGAGCGCCGCCGAGTGGCAGACATTCATCAGCGGCGTCAAAACCGGAGAGTTCCACTCCCTGATCTGATGGAGGTCAGGCGGTGACCGCCGCCGGCGCGACCTCCCCATGAACGCGCCGGAGTGGGACAGAGACGTGGCGCGGCGGCTTTGAGCCGCCGCGCCACGTGTGCCGTGTAGCGGGTGGGTCAGCTCGCCGAGCAGGAGACCGACGGCCAGGTCCAGTTGCCGTTGTGCTGGATCGTCACACCCCAGTTGTTGCCGCTGCCGTTGGGCCTGGCGACGAGCTGCTGGGAGCTGGGATAGCTGGTGCTGACGTTCCAGGTGGAGAGGACCTTCGCCGGGGACGGCACGTTCATCGTCACGGTCCAGTTGCTCGAACCGCTCACCGAGACGTTGAGGTTGTACCGGTCGCTCCACTGCTGCCCGGCGGAGAGCGTCGCGGTGCAGCCGCCGTTACCGGGGGGCGGAGTGGTCGGGTTCGACGTGGGGTTGCCGGAGCCCCCGATGGTGATGTTGGAGTTGCCGCTGCTCTGGTAGCCCTCGGTGGCGAGGATCTGGTAGTCGTGGCTGCCGAGCTGCATGCCGTAGCGGGCCCAGGCGTCGAAGTGGTTGCCGACGGTGATGGTGCCACCGGTCCGCTTCTGCTGGCGGACGCTCCAGTACTGGTTGAACGTCTGGTTGCCGTCGATCGACGGGGCGTTGTAGCGGGTCGTCTGGTAGACGTCGTAGGTGCCGCCGTCCGAAGTGACCGTGCCCTTGTACGTCCCCGTCGGGCGGTAGGTGCCCCAGTTGTCCACGATGTAGTACTCCACCAGCGGGCCCCGGGTCCATCCATAGACGGCCAGGTAGGCGTTTCCGGACGGGTTGAAGCTGCCGGAGTAGGTGATGGTCCGGCGTCCGCCGGGCTTCCAGCCCTTGCCGGCGACGAAGTTGCCCGTGTTGCGCCAGGAGGTGCTGTAGTTCCCGCCCGATCCCAGGTCCATGGAGACGGTGCCCTGGCTGTCGGTCCAGAACGAGAAGAAGTAGCCGTTGTTGGTGCCGGTCTGGTTCGTGGTGACGGCCGCGTGGGCCACACCGGGCAGCAACGCCACCGCCGCGGCCAGCACCACCGCGGCCACACGGCCGAACAACGACCGCAGAGAGCCGCGTCCACGGCCCCTCGAATGGGCCATAACGTCGTTCATGTACGTACTTCCTCCTCATGAATAAGCCGAGAACGGCCGGGAGAAGAGTCGCGGCCGGCAATCGTGATCGGTCCGATCCCGAAAGTATCGGCGTATTGACGAAAGTATCGGCACGCCTGACTTGGGGTGTCAACGATTTCGGAGGGGACACAGACCCCTTTGGGCAGGTGGCGATTCACGTAAACGCTGGTCGTGGCCGATCGCCCCGTCGCACGAGGGCGAACTCCGGGCGGTGAGAAGCCGGTCAGTCTCGGTGAAAATTTCACGATTCAGGCCACAGCGGGCAGCGAAGCGGGTGCGTCGACTGATCGAACGATGGGATGATGTGCCGTTTCCGGCGGCGACCGGCCCCTTCCTCGAAATTTTCATCGTCCGCTTCGCGCCGCGACCGGCCACGAGGGGTGGTGGCCAGGGGCGATGACTCCGGCGAGATCGTCGGTCCCGGCCTGTCTCACACGCGTCGTTGACAGCGGTACGGACGCCATCTGACACTTTCGCCGTTCAACCGATAGTTTCGTCGGCGAGGGGCCGCTGCCGGAACCGGTCACCGACCGCGCTGTGGTCCTCCGGTTCGTCACCCACATGGCGACCGGTCACCCTCCGCCGCGTTGTGCGACGCCGACGTCCGGTGGCGACCGTGACCCGCACACGCTACCGACGGCCCGACGCCGCCCGGCCGCCTTCGGCCTTTTCACGAGGAGGAAGTACCTACATGAACGTGCACTCGAGAGGCCGCGGCCGTCTGCGGTCGTTGGTGGGCCGTATGGCCGCGGTGGTGCTGGCCGCGGCGGTGGCGTTGCTGCCCGGTGTGGCCCACGCGGCCGTCACCACGAACCAGACCGGCACCCACGACGGCTACTTCTTCTCGTTCTGGACCGACAGCCAGGGCACCGTCTCCATGGACCTGGGATCGGGCGGGAACTACAGCACCTCCTGGCGCAACACCAACAACTTCGTCGCCGGCAAGGGCTGGAAGCCCGGCGCGCGGAGAACGGTGACCTACTCCGGCAGCTTCAACCCGTCCGGCAACGCCTACCTGGCCCTGTACGGATGGACCCGCGGTCCGCTGGTGGAGTACTACATCGTCGACAGCTGGGGCTCCTGGCGTCCCACCGGCACCTTCAAGGGCACCGTCACCAGTGACGGCGGCACCTACGACGTCTACCAGACCACCCGGTACAACGCCCCGTCGATCGACGGCAACCAGACGTTCAACCAGTACTGGAGCGTCCGGCAGCAGAAGCGGGTCGGTGGCACCATCACCGTCGGCAACCACTTCGACGCCTGGGCCCGCTACGGCATGCAGCTCGGCAGCCACGACTACCAGATCCTCGCCACCGAGGGCTACCAGAGCAGCGGCAACTCCAACGTCACGATCAACGGCACCACCACGAGCCCTTCCGCCTCGCCGTCGTCCTCGCCCTCCACCCGTCCCTCGCCCTCGGTCACGCCCTCGACCTCGCCCTCCTCGCCGCAGGGCGGCGGGCCGTGCCGCGTGTCCTACGTGAAGAACGAGTGGAACAACGGCTTCACCGCGAACATCACGGTCACCAACACCGGTAGCAGCGCCATCAACGGGTGGGCGGTGACCTGGTCCTTCTCCAGCGGGCAGCAGGTCACCAGCTCCTGGAACGCCGACGTCAGCCAGAGCGGCTCGTCGGTCACCGCCCGCAACGTGTCCTACAACGGCTCGCTGGCGCCCGGCGCCAGCACCACGTTCGGCTTCCAGGGCACGCACAACGGCAGCAACCCCACCCCCTCGGCCTTCAGCCTGAACGGCTCGGCCTGCACGATCGGCTGACCCACCGGGCCGTACGCCACGACGTACGGCCGACGTGAAGAACAGAGGGGAGCGGGCGGTCACGCCCGCTCCCCTCTCCATGCCGTTCTCCATGCCGTCAGCGCCCGCGGTTCCCCGCGTTCACCGGCAGGCCCAGAGCATCCCCCGTTCGATGACGGTGCGCACGCTGTCGTTCCGCAGGACGTCGAGGTTGTGGCCCGGGGTCGCGACGAAGACCTTCCCGCTCCCCCATCGCCGGGTCCAGATCGCCGGTGAGGTGACCTCCCGGTGCCAGGGGTCCCACGGCCGGACCTTCTGGGTCGTCGTCGCCAGCACGTCGACGTACTCGTCGGTCAGCACCCAGTACTGCTCGGTGACGAGGTCGAAGTCGGCGATGCCCTCCGTGATGGGGTGCGAGGCCGCCTCGGGCAGGATGTTCACGGTATAGGGCACGAAGTAGTTCTCCTCCGCGCCCTCGCGCCACTCGGCCGGATCCTTCCCGGGATGGCAGGCGAACTGCCCCCCGATGAGATGCAGATAGTCGGAGGCGCTGCGGAAGGAGTCGGCGATGCCGCCGTGCCATCCCGCCATCCCCGTGCCCGCCCTGATCGCGGCGTCCAGCCCGCGCATCTCCTCGGGCTCGATGGTGCCCATCGTGTAGCACTGCACGATGAGATCGACGTCCGCCATGAACGCGCTGTCGGCGTACGGCGCCGGGGAGTCGGCCCGGACCACCTCGAACCCGTTCTTCTCCAGGAACGGAATGAACAGCTCGGTGGCCTCCACCGGGACATGTCCTGCCCAGCCACCCCGCACCACGAGGGCCCTGCGGCCCTGGTCACCTGTCATGCTCTCGCCTGTCTCACTCGGGATCAGCATCAGTGATCTTCACATTTCACACCACTGAGGCGACGAAGGCCACAAATCATCCACGACGTCGGCAGAGCGGCCGACGGCCGGAGCCGGATTGTCGGTCCCGCGCGCGATACTCGCGCTGACGATCACGAGGACGAGACATCCGAGTCGGCGCGGTCACTCTGCCGTGCCACTCGAAGTCGCTCGGAGTCCCTGAAGTCCCCTGAAGTCCCCTGAGCGACGGGCTCTACACCAGACGCAGCGTGGAGGTATCGGCATGAGCGCGGGTCGGATGCTGACCTATGTCGGCGGTGGTTCGGCGAAGTTCTGGGAGGTGCGTCAGGACGGCACGGAGCTGAACATCCGCTACGGGCGGCTGGGCGCGGCCGGTCAGACGCAGGTCAAGTCGTTCGGCTCGGCCGCCGCCGCCACGGTGGCGGCCGACAAGCTGGTGGCGGAGAAGTTGCGCAAGGGCTACGCGGAGGACGAAGCGGCCGCCGCGCCGGTGACGTCCCCGCCCGTGACCTCTCCGCCCGTGACCTCTCCGCCGGCGACATCTCCGGCAGAGATCGCGGCCGAGGATGAGGACCGGCTGACGATGCCGGCCGCCTGGCTGCGCGCTCTTCATCCGCGGCGGGGTGGCGTGAAGGTCACCGTGAAGCGGCCGGACCCGGGCGCGCCTGCGGAACTCGCCGCAAGGGTGGACGGGCAACGTCAGCTGATCCGTGACTCCCTGGCAAAGTGCTCCGACCCGGAGATCGCCGCCGCGGGCGCGGCGTACCTCGCCGGGGAGCCCACGCCGCTGGGCGCGGCGGTGGCCGCCTCGGTGGTGGCCGAGTCCGTGCCGTGGAACGAGCGGACGTCGCTGACCCTGTTCGCCGATGCCTGGCTGGCCGAACGCGGCCCGGTGTTCGCGGCGACCGCCGTGATTGAACTGGCCTCGCTGGGTCTCGACGCCACCGTTTATCCCCGGCCGGTCCGGCGGCTCGCCACCGATGAGTCCGTCAACCACTGGTACGGCCGGCCCTGGATGGAAATCGCCAACCGAGTCCGTGCCGTCCTCTCGACCGCGCCGGACGACGAGTACGCCGAGGTCGTCGCGGCCCTGGCGGCGAGCCGTGAAGACGGGCTCCACCAGCGGGTGGCGGCCTCCTACCTGGCGCCCACCGAGGTGGAGTGGGTCACGGACGACTGCGCCGAAGTGAGCCGCGTCAACCCGGATCTCGCCCTCGAGCTCGTCGCCGCCGTCGGCACTCCCGAGCACGCGGCGCTCATCGCGAGCCATGTGCAGGGCTACTACTCGATGCACTCCCTCGCTCTGCCCGCCACGCTCGTCGACGGCATCGGGACCGCGGCCGTACCCGTGCTGGCCGGTTGGTTCGACGACCTCTACGACGCGGAGAGCCGGCGGCGGCTGCTGAGCGTGCTCGCCGAACTGCCGTCCGATGCGGCCATGCGGGCGCTCCTCGACCGGATCGACCACAAGCACGCCGAGCCGGCGTTCCTGCGCGCGGCGGCCCGCTTCCCACGCCGGGCGATGCGGATGCTGGCCGCCTCCGGTGGCACGTCCGGCGGGAAGGTCCCGGACACGCTGCTGCGCGCCCACGTGCTGGCCCATCCCGGCCTCGTGGACGAGGTGCTCGCGAGCGTCGACGCCACCGCAGCCGGGCGGATCAACAAGATCACGGCCGCGCCGTCCGTCCCTGTCGCTCCGCTCGACGCCCTGCCCGAGGTGCTGGTCAGCCCGCCCTGGACCCGTCCGCGTACGGTCCGCAAGCCCGTCGTGGTGAATGACCTGGTGTGTACCGACGAGCCGGCCGTGGTGTGGCGGCCGGGCGAGCGGGACACCTGGAGTTCCGCCCGCCCGGAGCACCGTTCATGGGATCGGTCCCGGCACGAGTGGAAGAAGGTCGCCTCCCGGATCGCCGCCCAGATCGCCGCAGGCGGGCAGACCCCCTCATACGCGTTCGACGAGATCGCCCTGTTCGTCGCCGGGCCCGATGAGCTGGCCGCACCGCTCATCGGGAAGTGGCGCCCGGGCGACCTGTGGGGAGTCTCCGAGTGGATGCCGCAGGTCGCCGCGAGGTTCGGGCCGGCGGCGCTGCCCATGATGCTGGACAGCGCCCGGCGCGCCCCCGTCCAGGTCGCTCCGCTGCTGCTTCCCTTCGCCGGCCCGGAGATCGCCGTGCTGATGGCCGAGTGGCTGTCGCGGCTGAAGTCGGTGCGCGCCAGCGCGCTCGCGTGGCTGGCCCGTCACCCCGAGACGGCCGCGAGGGCGCTGATCCCGGCGGCTCTGGGCAGGCCCGGCGTGCCCCGGCGTCAGGCGGAGCGGGCGCTGGCGGTGCTGGCCGCGGGCGGCGGCCGCGACGCCGTGACGGAGGCCGCCGCGGGTTAC
>QFZU02000009.1 GCA_003260025.2 Microbispora triticiradicis
GGGCGCCGACGGCGCCCGGCCCCTCGGTCGGCGGGAACGGCCTCAGCGGCCCGTGCGGTAGGCGAGGAACCCGATGGCCCCGATCGCTCCCAGGGCGACCGCCGCCCATAACACCGGCATCGGCACGCCCAGCCCGCCGTTCCCCTCGGCCTCCTCGCCCCGCGCGGCCACCGCACGCGGCCTCGCGGAGGCCCGGACCCGGCTCGGGGAGGGGCTGGGCCGTGCGACGGCGGGCAGAGCCACCCGGTAGACCGGGCTCCTCTCACCCTCGCTCCCGGTCAGCAGGGCCATGCCGTCGCCGGTGTAAGCGATCGACTCCGCCTGATCGAGCGGCGGCATCGCGACGCGCGTGAGCGGTTTCCCGGGCGCGCGGTAGACGGACGCCGAGAAGTACGTGCGGACGACGAAGCTCGACCCGTCGGGGGCGTACGCCGCGTCGGTGGCCATGAGGGGCGCGTCGCCGACCCGCCGCAGGACGTTCACCCGGTCGGTACGGAGCTTCGCGGGGGCGGCGTAGACGCTCCCGGAGAACTCCTTGCTGACGACGTAGAGCCGGCCGGTGCGGGGGTTGACCATCAGCCCCTCGGCGTTGCGGGGGCCGTCGGCGTAGCGGAAGCGGTACCGGACGGCCCGCAGCGTCGCGTCCGCCATCGTCCGGGGCTCGACGACCTTGTAGACGGACACGTCCGGCCAGCCGTTCTTCCCGCCGTCCGCGAGGTTGTCCCCGATGTCGCCGATCCACAGCACCCCGCGGCCGGTGGCGGGATCGACGGAGGCCGCGATGGCCTCCCAGTCCCTGGCTTCGGCGTTCCCGATCGTGAAGGTGGCGCGGGTGCGGCCGTCCGGGCCGACCGCGAAGACCTGCGCCAGGTGGCCGCTGTCGTTGTGGGTGTAGACGATGCCCTTGTGGGTGGGCGAGACGGCCAGGCCGCTCGACTCGGTGATGCGCTCGTCCCGGAACCGGAACAGCAGGCGCTCCCCGTCGTCGGCCCGCGCCGCCGTGCCCGGCAGCGCCGTTTCCGTCAGCACGGTGCCCGGCAGCGCCACGCCCGCGGCCGCGAGGAGCGCCAGGACGGCCCGCGGAATCCATCTCGTCCGCGTCCGCCCCGTTGCTCGCCCCATGTGGTCATCATTCCCGATGCCCGCTCCGCGTGCGGCGACCGGCATTCCCCCGCACGCCCCGGATCAGGTCAAGAACCCGGATATGCGCCGCTTCATCGCAGGGCGTCGTAGAAGTCGCGCAGGTCGGCGGCGAGCACGTCGGGCCGCAGGTGGGCGGCGTAGTGGCCGCCCTCGCCGTAGGACCTCCAGTGGACGATGTTCTTGTGGTCGCGCTCGGCGAAGGTGCGCATGGACACGAAGTCGCCCTCGAACATCGCCAGGCCGAGCGGGACAGTCGTCGGCTCCTTCGGGTGCTCGGCGTGCGCGTCCTCGTAGTAGAACCGGGTCGCCGAGGTGGCGGTGCCGGTCGCCCAGTAGAGCATCGTGTTGGTCAGGATGAAGTCGTCGTCGACGTCCTCACCGAACAGCTGGGCGTTCCAGCCGAGCAGCCCGGCCGGCGAGTCGAAGAGCCCGTACGACAACGTCTGCGGCTGCTGCGAGTGGACCATGTTGAACGACATCTTGTTCTCGTAGAACCACTGCAGCACCTCCAGGCCCCGCCGCTCCTCGTCGCTGAGATTCGCCATCTCCGCCGGGTCGCCGGAGGGGAAGGAGAAGATCTGCGTGACGTGGACGCCGACGACGTGCCCGGGGTCCACCCGGCCGACCTCGGGCGAGACGAACGACCCGCCGTCGTTGCCCGCCGCGCCGTACCGGTCGTAGCCGAGCCGCCGCATGAGCTCCGCCCAGGCCCGCGCCGTACGGTAGCGGTTCCAGCCCTTCTCCCTCGTCGGGCCGGAGAAGCCGAAGCCGGGCAGCGAGGGGATCACGAGGTGGAACGCCCGCGCCGGGTCCTCGGGGTTCGTCAGCGGCTCGACGACCTTCAGATACTCAGCGATCGAGCCCGGCCAGCCGTGCGTGAGGATCAGCGGGAGGGCGTTCTCGTGCGGCGACCGCACGTGCAGGAAGTGGATGTTCTGCCCGTCGATCTCGGTGGTGAACTGGGGATACCGGTTGATCTCGGCCTCGTGGGCCCGCCAGTCGTACCCGTCGCGCCAATAGTCGGCCAGCCGCTTCACGTACTCGACCGGCACGCCGTAGTCCCATCCCGTGCCGGGGATCTCGTCGGGCCAGCGGGTCCGGGCGAGCCGGTCCTTCAGGTCGTCCAGGTCGGCCTGCGGGACGTCAATGCGGAAGGGAGTGATCTGCGTGTTCTCGCTCATGAGGAAGACGTTACGGACCCTTCCGGACAGAACCTGTCCGGAAGTGCCGCCAGACTGAGAACATGTTGGAAACCTCGGCGCGGCTGCTGCGCCTGTTGTCGTTGCTCCAGGCCAGA
>QFZU02000090.1 GCA_003260025.2 Microbispora triticiradicis
CGGTGCGCCGTGGCGGCGTCCGCCGGTGGCGGCACCGCGAGGGTGACCGCGGCCGCCGCGGCGGCCAGCAGCGCGGCCAGGCCGAGGCGCAGGACCGGCGGGACCGGTTCGGATCGGAGAGCTTCCGTGCGGAGATGAGCCACCGGAGAACCCCCTATCAAATCCGGTGCTAAGCGAACAGATGCGGCATAAGTTCCGTACCCGCACTATTGGGGCCCGACATGCGTCCTGGGGAAGCCGAGAACGGGAAATTACCCGCGTGACGGCGATTCGCCGCGTCAGCCGGGGCGCTCCTGCCCCTTGCCCGACGCCGCGGTCCGACGCCGCTCCGACCCCGCTGCCCGAGCCCGCCGCCCGGCCTCGGCGGCCCGTACGGCGGGCAGGCCCGCGCGGAGCCGCCAGGACCAGGTGACCGGTTCACTTCGACTCGACCGTGCCCAGCGGATCGGGCATGCCGTTCAGCGCGGCGATCGCGTCGGCCCAGGCGGAGTCGCCGGGATAGAGCGTGGTGCGGAGATAGGCCCAGACGAGCGCCCGCAGTGCGGCGACGCGCTCGGGGTTCTCGTCGGTCGTCTCCGCCGCGTCGTACATGCCGACGCCGCCGAGGCCGTGCTCCGCCCCGAACAGCGTCAGCAGGCTCTTGGGGCCGGGGCTCAGGTGGTACGCGTCGGCGCGCCAGTCCTCGCGATCGGAGAACGCCGGGTTCCGGTCGTTCTCGCCGACGACGACGAGGGCGGGCGTGGTCATCGCGGCGAAGCCGGTGGTCCTCAGAACCGGATAGTGCTCGGCCGCGAACGCGGCGAGGTCCTCGCCTCCGCCCGGAGGGGCCATGAGCACCCCCGCCTTGACGCGGGCGTCGGAGAGGTCCACCGGCGTCCCGCCGGCCGGATCGGCGACCCCCTGGCCACACAGCAGGCCTACCGTGTGCCCGCCCATCGAGTGCCCGGCCGCGGCGATCCGGCTGTGATCCAGGCGTCCCCCGAGTCCCGGTACGGCGGCCTCGATCCGATCGAGGTGATCCAGGATGTGGCGCATGTCCTCGGCCCGGGACCGCCAGTACAACGGCGCCTCCGGGTCGTCCGACTCACGCAGACCCAGCGTCATCGAGTCCAGGTGGGTGGGCTGGATCACGGCGAAACCGTGAGCGGCCCAGAAGTCCGCGAGGGGCCCGTAGCCGTGCAGGGAGGACACGAAGTTCGACGGCCCGTGGCCGTGCGACAGGAGGATGACGGGCAGGTCGCCCCCACTGGCGGGCGCGGAGACCTTGATCCGCAGATCGACGGTCCGGCCAGGGACAGGCAGCACGACAGGGCTGAAGGTCATGACAGGCGTGGGATCGCTGACGGGAATACCGGCGGCTTCGGTGAACGGCGCGCTCACAGGTCCTTCTTCCAAGAGGTTCGTCGCGGTTTTCCGGCCGGTGCGGAGTGGGACCGGCCGTGAGGGTCGTGGTCAGGCGGCGGCGCGTTCGGTGACCGGCCGGCGCCGGAGTTCCGGGCGCAGCAGGGCCGGGGGCAGGTAGGCCTGGTCGAGTGTGCCGACGTCGGTGCCGGGCGGGACGATTTCGTCGATCTGGTCGAGGATCTCGTCGGTGAGCGTGACGTCGACGCCCGCGAGCAGGTCGTCGAAGTGCTCCATCGTGCGCGGCCCGATGATCGCGCTGGTCACGCCGGGATGGGCGATCGCGAACGCCATCGCGAGGTGGGTCATCGGCAGGCCCGCCTTCTCGGCGATCGGGATGAGCCGTTCGACGGCGTCGAGCCGGCGCTCGTCGTTGAGGTGCCGGAAGAGGCTCGCGCGGCGCAGGTCGTTGTGCTGCCCCCTGCGGACGCGGCCGGTGAGCAGGCCCTGCGCGAGCGGGCTCCACACCAGCGTGCCCATCCCGTGGCGTTGCGTGACCGGCAGCACCTCGGTCTCGATGGCGCGGTTGAGGATCGAGTAGGGCGGCTGCTCGGTGTGGAACCGTTCGAGGCCGCGCCGCTCGGCGACCCACTGCGCTTCGACGATGTCGGAGGCGGGCATCGTGGACGATCCGATCGCACGGACCTTCCCGCTGCGGATCAGGTCGGTGAGCGCGGAGAGGGTTTCCTCGATGTCGGTGTCGGGGTCCGGCCGGTGGATCTGGAAGAGGTCGATGTGGTCCGTCCGCAGCCGGCGCAGCGAGTTCTCGACCGCGATCATGATCCAGCGCCGCGAGGCGCCCTGCTGGTTGGGATCGTCGCCCATCGGGCGGCTCATCTTGGTCGCCAGGACGACGTGGTCGCGACGTCCCTGGAGCGCTCTGCCCACGACCTCTTCGGAGTCGCCGTAGACGTCGGCGGTGTCGATGAAGTTGATCCCCGCGTCCAGCGCCTTGTGGATGATGCGGATCGAGTCGTCGGGGTCGGGATTGCCGAAGGACGTGGCGAACATCATCGCCCCGAGGGCGAAGGGGCTGACCTTGATGCCGGTGCGGCCCAGGGGTCGGTAACGCATGCGATCTCCCGTGATGACGAGTGGGTGGCGGCGGCCGGGCGGCGGCCGCCGGGTTGATGAAGGCCGGGGACGTGAAGCCCGGGGCGTGGGACGCCGGGGCGTGCCGTATCCTGAGGCGAAGCGGAACGGCTTTCCGGAAACGACTATACGGAATGGCTTTCCGGTTACGCAAGCGAAGGAGGGACGTGGTGGAGAACACGGCGCCGGCCGGACCCGGCACCACAGACGGCACCACAGACGGCACCACAGACGGCACCGCAGGCGGTTCCACGGGCGGTTCCACGGGCACCGGCGCGCCCGGGCGCGCGCCGCGCCGGCTGCGGGCCGACGCGCAACGCAACATCGACTCCCTGCTCACGGCGGCGAAAGCCGTCTTCGCCACCTCGGGCGTGGACGCGCCCGCGAAGGAGATCGCCGACCTGGCCGGTGTCGGAGTCGGCACGCTGTACCGGCACTTCCCGCAGCGCTCCGACCTGGTCAAGGCCGTGTTCCAGCGAGAGGTGGACGCCTGTGCCGAGGCGGCCCCGGTGCTGATGGAGGAGCACGACCCGGGAGAGGCGCTCGCCCGCTGGCTCCACCGGTACACCGAGTTCGTCGCGACCAAGCGAGGACTCGCCGCCGCCCTCCACTCGGGCGATCCGGCGTTCGACGCCCTGCCCGGCTACTTCCAGGGGCGTCTCGGACCCGCACTCGGATCTCTGCTCGACGCCGCGGCGGCGAGCGGCGAGATCCGCGCCGACGTCAGCCCGGAGGACCTTCTCTACGCCGTCGCCAACCTGTGCCTGCCCGTGGCGGGCGAGGGGGCGGCCTTCAGCCGGCGCATGGTCGGACTGCTCGTCGACGGGCTACGTTATGGCGCCGATGCGAGCCGGGCTCACTCTTGAGCGCTTGGATCGGACCTTTTCCTTCCCATATGTCGGATATTAGGTAAAAACTGGGCCCCTGCAACCCCATAACCCTTCTTGTCGTATATGCCTAAAGAAGAGATAGGGGTACGGGGCATTCTGATGCGGACTAAGCGAATCTCGGTGTGGGCGGTGGCGAGCGTGCTGGTGTGCGCGGCCGCCGCCGCGACGATGGAACGACGCTCGCGGAAGGCCCTCGCCGCGGAGTGCGACCGGCTGCGCTGGTTCGCCGCCGACCTGTCGCACGAGCTACGCACCCCGCTCACGGCCGTACGGCTGGAGCTGGAGGACGCCGCCCAGGACGCCGAGGCCGACGTCGCGTCGCTGACCGGGCGCCTGCTGCCCAGCCTCGACCGGGCGGAGGCGGTGGTGACGAGCATGCTGCTGCTCACCGGGCGGCAGGCCGGCGAGGAGGGGCGCGAGCTGGTCGACCTGAGTGACCTCGTCGGCCGGGAGGTCGCCTCGCGCCGCGACCCTCACCCGGTCACGGTCCGCCTGTCCGGGCAGGTCAACGTCAGCGCCGTACGCGAGCAGATGCGTCAGGTGCTCACCAACCTGCTGGACAACGCCCAGCGGTACGCCCGCCGCGGTGTGGTGGTGGAGGTGTCCCGGCATGGCGGGATCGCGCGGATGCTGGTGGACGACGACGGGGACGGCGTCCCCGAGGCCGAACGGAGCCGGGTCTTCCAGCGGTTCACCCGGCTCAGCGGCCACTGCGGCCACGACGGCGGCGGGCTCGGGCTCATGATCACCAGGGTCATCGCCGAGGCCCACCGCGGCAGCGTCGAGGTCGAGGAGGCGCCGTCGGGCGGCGCCCGGTTCGTGCTCCGCCTGCCCGCCGCCTGACAGGCGCTTCCGGCCGTCTGCCCGACGTCTGACAGTGCCCCTGACGGCGCATCTGACCCGCCGCCTGACGGGTCCTTGACCGATGAGGGCCGCCGCGCCGATAGCATTCGATCACCTGACCGGCCCGACTCATCCCCCTGGAGTGACGATGCCCCGACCCGGCGACCTGGTGATCGGCGGATACACGCCCGACACGGAGGGATCGGGCCCCGGTCTGACGGTGGCCCGGCCGGACGCGGAGGGGCGGCTGGAGGCGGTGGCCGAGACGGCCGTCTCCGGGCCGTCCTTCGTCGCCGGGCACCCCCGGCTGCCGCTGCTCTACGCCGTGCTCGAACGTGAGGGGGAGGGCGGCCTCGCGGTCCTCGCCGCCGGCGAGGACCGGGCCGCCCCGCGCCTGCTGGCCGAGCACCCGAGCGGCGGGTCGCTGCCCTGCCATCTCGCGATCGACGACCGGGGCGAGTGGCTCGCGATCGCCAACTACGGCGACGGGACCGTCACGGCGTACCGGCTGGGGGAGGACGGCATGCCGGAGCCCGGCCCGCAGACGTTCCCGCACGAGGGCCGGGGGCCCCACCCCGAACGGCAGGAGGGCCCGCACGCCCACATGGCCGTCTTCGGCCCCGACGGCGTCCTGTACGTGACCGACCTCGGCACCGACGAGGTCCGCCGCTTCCTGCCCGGCATGCGCCCGCACCCGGAGGGTTCCGTACGGCTGGCTCCCGGCAGCGGACCCCGGCACTTCCTGCACCACGAGGGCCACTGGTACGTCACCGGCGAGCTCGACGGCACCGTACGCGTCTACGACGCCTCCTGGCGGGAGGCGGGGATGGTCCGGGCGAGCGGCGCCGAGGGGGAGAACCTGCCGTCCCACATCGCGCTGTCCGCCGACGGCCGCCACCTGTACGTCGCCAACCGGGGGCCGGACACCGTCGCCGTCTTCGCCGTCGGCGGGCCCGGGCTCAGGATGGTGGCCGAGGCGCCCGCGGGGGGCCGGTGGCCCCGGCACTTCGCGATCGACGGCGACCGTCTCTACGTGGCCTGCCAGCGGTCGGACGCGGTCGTCGCGCTGGGGCTGAAGGAGGGGCTGCCGGAGCACGGCGGCCAGGTGCTGGCCGTGGGCACCCCCTCGTGCGTGCTCGTCCGCTGACCGGCCCGCGGGTGCGGCGCGACGATCAGGGGACGCGGCCGACGCCGCCGACGATCCACACCCGCTGGGCCCGCGTGACGCTCTCCCGCGCCTCCGGCCGCCACTGCCGGATGTAGACGAGGCCGGGCTCGACGAGCTCGGTCCCGTCGAAAAAGCGCAGCACCTTCTCCCTGGTCCGCGGCACCTCGTCGGCCCGCGCCACGATCTGCCGGAACAGCTCGACGAGCGGTGCGGCCAGCTCGGGCCGGGTGTCGAAGACGGCGTGGCCGAGGGCCAGGTAGCTGCCTGAGGAGAGGTGGTCGCGCATGTGGGCCACGCACTTGTACGGCTCGTCGGAGTCGGGGAGGTACTGCAGCCGGGCCGGGATCAGCAGCCCGACCGGCTCCCGGAAGTCGACGAGCCTGAGCATCTCGGGGTCGGCCAGCATCTCCGCCGGGCGCAGGAGCGAGCCCTTGACCACCCCGGTGCCGGGGGTGCGCGCGAGCAGGGCCCGGGCGTGGCTGAGCACCACCGGGTCGTCGTCCACGTAGACCACCCGGGCGTCCGGCGCGAGCTCCTGGGCGACCTCGTGGGTGTTGCGGCGGGTCGGCAGGCCGGACGCCACGTTGAGGAACTGCCGCACGCCCTGGTCGACCAGGAAGCGGACCACCCGTTCCTGGAACGTCCGGGTGTCCACGGCCATCGTCTTCACCTCGGGGGCGATGGCCATCAGGCTCTCGGCGAACTCCCGGTCGGCGGCGAAGTTGTCCTTGCCCCCGAGGAGGTAGTCGCTCATCCGCGCGATGTTGGCGCGCCCGACGTCGAGGCCCGCCACCTTGGCGGGCCGCGGGCCTCCCGGGTCCGGGCCGCCCCGATCCGGGCCACCCGCGTTCAGGCCACCCAGTTCCGCGCCGTCCACTCGGCCTCCCTCGCTCCGGATCAACCATGAATGATTATTCCGGTAAGTTCGTTGTGTCGAATGCCGATCACCCCGGAAAACCGCGAGGACCTTCAATCCCACCAGAATGACCAGGCATTGCTGCCTACAAGCTGTTCGGCGTAGTCGGCCAGCGTGCCCGGCCCCTGCAGGACGCTGTCGGGGCAGAACGTCCAGTGCTCCGCCGCGACGTGCAACGCGTGCGCCGGTGTGGCGGGCGGCGCGGCGACGCTGAGGTCGAGGGTGTTGAACCCCATGCCGACGACCCGCGCCCCGAACCGTTCCTCCCAGCTGCGCACGACGGCGGCCAGCGGCACGGTCCATTCGTTGTGGTGCAGCGCCCCCTGCCAGCCGATCGCGACCATCGCGTCGGCGCCGCGGCCCACTGCGGCCAGCCCCAGGAGCGTCATGCGCTCGGCCACCACGTCGGCGTACCAGTCGGCCACCACGTCCGGGTCGGCCACCGGCGCGGCGGGCGGCGCGGGCCCGGGACACTCGGCCCCGAACGGCGCGAGGTAGGCCTCGTGGCCCAGCAGCAGGTCCTGCCACGCCTCGGCCATGAACCCGGCCGCGGTGAAGTAGTCGACCTGCTCGGGCGAGTCGGGCGCGATCTGCCCGGCCGACCAGGGCTGCACGCCGTCCTCCAGCAGCACCGGCCACAGGCCCGAGCGGGGGTGCTCGGCGCGCAGCCGGGCCCACAGCCCGGCGGGCACCGGCTCGTCGCTCAGCCAGAACGACGGGCGGTGATGGGTGCGCATCCGGTCGTAGTCGGGGTCCGGCCACACGAGGGACCCCGGCGGCAGGCCGGCGGACAGCACCCGGCCGTCGCCGCCGTCGCCGAACAGCAGCTCCAGACCCGTGGGGAGGCGCCGACGCTCGTGAACCGACATGCGCCAATAATGTCGGACCTGGCCCCGGCGCGTCCCGCCAGGGCGATCATTATGCGATGTCGAGCCGGCCCAGTCCCTCGGCGAGGACCTTGGTCGTCAGGCGCGTACGGCTGTCGCAGCCCAGCTTCGCGAAGATGTGCTCCAGATGAGTGGTCACTGTGCGCACGCTCAGCACCAGCGCGGCGGCGATCTGGGGGTTGGAGTCGCCCCGCGCGACCCGGGTCAGCACCTCGATCTCCCGGGTGGTCAGGTCGTACGGCAGCGCGCAGGGACGCTCGGCGAGAACCGCGCCCTGGATGGAGCCGTGGAAGCCGACGCCGGCCCGGTGCAGGCGCATCTCCCGCCACTGGCCCGTGCCGTCGAGCCACAGCCCGCGGCGCGACAGCTCCCGCGAGTCGATGAACTCCCGCGCGAGGTCCGCCATGGCCGGCTCGGCGGCGAGGGCCCGCGAGGGCGGCCAGCCCGCCACGTCGCGCCGCCGCCCGCCGCGCTCGAACGCCAGCGCGTGGAAGCCCGGAGGCAGGCCGAGGGGATCGACCACGCAGCGGGTCACGTCGGTGAGGTGGGCCAGGGCGGGCGACACCGCGCTGATCACCGCGGGCGCCTCGGGCGGCAGGTCCGCGCGGGAGCCGACGTGCAGCAGGCCGGTGTAGCGCCCGCCGGTGAGGAACAGCGGCGTGGTGATCCCCGAGCGCCAGCCGTACGGCTCCAGATGGCGGCGGAAGTAGCGTTCGGTGCCGGGAGAGCCCATGACGACCGGCGTGCGCGCGGACATCGCGCGGCGGTAGGCGTCGAGCCCGGCGTACTCCTCGGCCGCGTCGTCGTCCACGCGGGTGTACCCGGCCGAGACCAGCGAGCGGTGCCGGCCGGTCGCCGGGTCGAACGCGACGAACTCGTAGGCCTCCACGGGGATGACCTCGCCCAGCGCGGTCATCGCCCCGTGCGCCCCCTGCCGGGCCACCTGGAAGCCCAGCTCGGCGACCGCGTGCAGGCCGCGCGCGCTGAGGCTGATTGGGTTCATCGATCCCTCCGAGGGCACCCCCGTCTTCAGGCGGGGGAGGAATCGGGCTGCCTGCGGGGCAGGGCGGGGGGAGGCGTTTCGCCGGAAGGCGAACCGCTGTAGGAAGTCGCGCGATCGTCAGCTGATCGGGTGGCATGATGTGCGGCGTGGCGCAGACGGTGAGGCGGGCCTACAAGTACCGCTTCTACCCCACCCCCGCGCAGGCGTCCGAGCTTGCCCGGACGTTCGGGTGTGTGCGCCTGGTGTACAACAAGGCGCTGGAGGAACGCACCCGCGCCTACACCCGGGAGGGCGCCCGCGTCTGCTACGCGGAGTCCTCGGCCGCGCTGACGGCGTGGAAACGCACCGAAGAGCTGGCGTTCCTGGCCGAGGTGTCGTCCGTGCCGTTGCAGCAGGCGCTGCGGCACCTGCAGGCCGCCTTCGCGAACTTCTTCGCCAAGCGGGCCAAATACGCGGGGATCACCAGCCTGGTGGCTCTGTCCCGCCCGATCCCCGGCGTGACCGGCGAGAACGGAAAGGTCGCCAACCCCCGGCATGAGCGCACCGACCGGCGCAGACTGGCCAAGGCCCAGCGCTCGCTCGCCCGCACAGCGGCGGGCAGCGCGAACCGGGCCAGGGCCCGGCTGAAGGTCGCCCGCGCCCACGCCCGGATCGCCGACCGGCGCCGGGACTTCCTGCACAAACTCAGCACTCGGCTCGTCCGCGAGAACCAAACGGTCGTGATCGAGGACCTCACCGTCCGCGCCATGGTCAAGGACCACTCCCTCGCCCGCGCCATCTCCGACGCCTCCTGGCGGGAACTGCGGTCGATGCTGGAGTACAAAGCCGGGTGGTACGGGCGGGAACTCGTCGTGATCGACCGGTGGTTTCCCTCCTCCAAGCTGTGCTCGGCCTGCGGGGCACTGCAGAAGTCCACGTCCGAACCTGGGAGTGCGCCTGCGGCGCGGTCCATGACCGGGACGTCAACGCCGCCAGAAACATCCTCGCCGCCGGGCCGGCAGAGAGGTGAAACGCCTGTGGAGCTGGTGTAAGACCTCAACGGAGTCCTCCGAGCGGGCAACCGGCAGCGAAGCAGGAAGACCAACCTGTGAGGGTTGGACTCCCCTCCCTGCAGGAGGGGAGGATGTCAACGATCCTCCACGCTCAGACTGCCCGGTAAAGATCTCGCGAGCAATACGTAAAGTCTCCGATGCAGACGGCGGCCCCGTTTCCTACCCTCACCCGCAACACCACGGAGAGGCGGAGCACAGTGCGGGTCACGAGAAGCCGGGCGGCCGCCCTCGCCGCGGCCGCGGTCATGCTGAGCGGCGGCTGTGGAGGATCCTCGTCCGGCGGCGCGAAGGGCGCGGACGCCGACCGCTTCTCCGTCGCGCTGACCGAGCCCGACCACCTCACCCCCGGCAACACGTCCAGCGACTACTCGATCACCGTGCTCGACACGCTCTTCGAGACCCCGGTCTCCATCGACGCCGCCAGCGGCAAGCCGGTGATGCGCGCGGCCGAGTCGGTGACCAGCACCGACCAGAAGGTCTGGACGATCAAGATCAGGCAGGGGGGCGCGTTCAGCAACGGCGAGCCCGTCACCGCCCAGAGCTTCGCCGACTCCTGGAACGCCACCGCCTACGGCCCGAACGGGTGGACCAACAACTACTACTTCGCCAACATCGAGGGCTACGACAAGCTCAACCCCGAGAAGGGCGACCCGTCCACCGACAAGATGAGCGGCCTCAAGGTCGTGGACGACCACACCCTGGAGGTCACGCTCACCGCGCCGTTCAGCCAGTTCCCGATCACGCTGGCGTACATCGCGTTCGCGCCGATGCCGAAGGCGGCGTTCGCCGACCTCAAGGCGTACGACCAGGCGCCCGTCGGCAACGGGCCGTTCGTCCTCGACGGCGCCTGGGAGCACGACCGGCAGATCAAGGTCAAGCGGTCGCCGGCCTACAACGGCGAGCGCAGGGCGAAGGCCGGCGGGGTCACCTTCAAGATCTACGCCGGCCGTGACACCGCCTACACCGACCTGCGGGCCGGCCGGGTGGACCTGCTGACCACGATCCCGCCGGCCAGTACGGCCGAGGCGCAGCGGCTGCTCGGCGACCGGTTCCTGCGGACCCCCGACGGCACGATGGACTACCTGGGCTTCCCGACGTTCGACAAGCGGTTCGCCAACCGCGACCTGCGCCGGGCGTTCTCGATGGCGATCGACCGGAAGGCCATCGTCGACGCCGTCTACGACGGCGCGTTCAAGCCGATGGCGTCGCTGCTCGCGCCACTGGTGCCCGGCTACCGGGAGAACGCCTGCGGCGAGGCCTGCACGTACGACCCGGCCAAGGCCAAGGCGCTGTTCGACCAGGCGGGCGGCTTCAGCGGCACCCTGACCCTGTGGTTCTCCAACGCCGACCCGAGCTACGAGCAGTGGATGACCGCCGTCGCCAACCAGCTCAAGCAGAACCTCGGCATCTCCGACATCAAGCTGCGCAAGGTCCCCGCCTCCGACTACCTGTCGTCGCTCCGCGAGCGCAAGGAGGACGGCCCGTACCGGAACAACTGGGTCATGGACTACCCCAGCCCGCAGGACTACCTGGAGTACATGTGGGGCGCGGGCAACCGGATGGGCTGGGAGAACAAGGAGTTCGACGACCTGATCAAGCAGGCCAACTCGGCGCCCGGCCTCGACGCCAGCCTGCCGCTCTACCAGAAGGCCGAGGACGTCGCGCTCGCCGAGATGCCGATGATCCCGCTGTGGAACTGGCAGAACCAGGTCGGCTTCTCCGGCCGGATCAGCGGCGTGAACGTGACCCCGTACAGCAAGAACCTCTACGCGATCAGCGTGAAGCAGGGGTGACGCGGGAGTGAGGTACGCCGCGCGGCGCCTGGCGCAGGCGGTCCCGGTCTTCGTCGTGACCACCTTCCTGATCTACACGATGGTGTTCGCGCTGCCCGGCGACCCGATGCTGGCGCTCGCGGGCGACAAGCCGGTGCCCGAGCAGGTGCTCGCCGTCATGCGGCAGCGCTACCACCTCGACGAGCCGCTGCTCGTGCAGTACGGCCACTACATGCTCGGGGTGTTCCGCGGCGACCTGGGGGAGACCTTCACCGGGCAGCCGGTGAGCGAGCTGCTCCAGGACCGGTGGGCGGTCACCGCACAGCTCGCGCTCACCGCCTGGGTCTTCGAACTCGTCGTGGGCATCGGCCTCGGCGTCCTCGCCGGGCTGCGCCGGGGCGGGGCCGCCGACACGGCGGTCCTCGCCGGCACCACGTTCGTCATCGCCGTCCCGGTGTTCGTGGTCGGGTACACCGCCCAGATCGTGCTGGGCCTCAACCTGGGACTGTTCCCGACCGCGGGGACCGACGACGGCTGGCCGGGCAGCTACCTGCTGCCCGGCATGGTCCTCGGCTCGTTCGGCCTGGCGTACGTGGCGCGGCTCACCCGCACCTCGCTGGTGGAGAACCTGCGCGCCGACTACGTCCGTACGGCGACCGCGAAGGGGATGGTCCGGCGGCGGGTCGTCGGGCTGCACGCGCTGCGCAACTCGCTGATCCCGGTCGTGACCTACCTCGGCGTCGACTTCGGCAACCTCATGGCGGGCGCGGTCGTCACCGAGGGCATCTTCAACCTGCCCGGGATCGGCCAGCAGGTGTTCCAGTCGATCCAGCTCCAGGAGGGCCCGGTCGTCGTCGGCGTCGTCACCCTGCTCGTCATGGTCTTCATCGCCGCCAACCTCGCCGTCGACCTTCTGTACGGCGTGCTCGACCCGAGGATCCGCCGTGCTCGCGCGTGACGCCTGGTTGGAACTGCGCGGCCGGGCGGTCTTCTGGCTCTCCGCCACCGTCCTGCTGGTCGCGTCGGCGATGGCGGCCTTCCCCGGGCTGTTCGCCGCCCTGGGCCCGAACGAGCGCTGCGACCTGCGGATGTCCAAGCGCGGCCCGCAGGCCGGCGCGCTGTTCGGATACGACCTGCAGGGCTGCGACTACTGGTCGCAGGTCGTGCACGGCACCCGGGCGTCCGTCGTGGTCGGCGTCGCGGTGACCGTGTTCGCCCTGCTGATCGCCATCGTGCTCGGGCTCGTCGCCGGGTTCTACGGGGGCCTCGCCGACGCGCTGATCTCCCGGACCACCGACGTGTTCTTCGGCGTCCCCTTCGTGCTGGGGGCGACGGTCGTGCTGGTGGCCTTCCCCGACCACGGGATGTGGGCGATGACGCTGGTCCTCGTCCTGCTCGGTTGGACGACGATGACCCGCCTGATGCGCGGCCAGGTCATCGCGATCAAGCACATGGACTACGTCGCCGCCGCCCGCATGCTCGGCGCGAGCGACCGCAGGCTGATGGTCAGGCACATCCTGCCCAACGCGGTCGCCCCGGTCTTCGTGGTCGCGATGCTGAACGTCGGCAACGTGATCGCGGGCGAGGCGACGCTCGACTACCTCGGCGTCGGCCTGCAGTACCCCGACGTGTCCTGGGGCCTGCAGCTCAACACGGCGCAGACGTTCTTCGCCGAGCACCCGCACCTGCTGGTCTTCCCGGCGCTGTTCCTCACCGCGACCGTGCTGAGCTTCCTCATGCTCGGCGACGTCGTCCGCGACGCCCTCGACCCCCGCCTGCGCTGACGCCGCGGCGGCGATCGCCGGAAACCGCGGCAGGGCGGCCCGTGCTATCGCACGATGATGGTGCCTGGGCCGATCTTCCCCGTTACGTGGACGCGCAGCCGAACCGGCGTGCCGGGGGCGACACGCGTGCGATTCTGTACGCTCCCACTGCCCACCGCCACATCCTCGACGTCCACGAGGACGTCCGGCGGAACCACCAGCGTCACCGATCCGCTGCCCACCGACGCCTCGATCTCCAACGTGGGGGACGTGATGACGGCGCCGGTGAAGTCGAGAACGACGGATCCGCTCTTGCACTCGACCTGCATGCGCTGCGGCACCACCCAAGCGCCGTCGCGCTTCGCGCTCGCGCTGCCGACCGCGATCCGCGTCAGCTCCTTCGGAAGAGTGGCCGCGACACCGCGCGCCAACGCCGGTCCGGCCCCCGGAAGGTCCGTGAGCAGCGCGTCGAGCTCCCCGTACGTACGCGCCGTCAGCGCCGCTTCGAGCCGTTCGTTCAACTCGTCCGCGCTCAACCGGCCGTCTCCGGCGGCGACTCGTAGCAGCTCCACGACCTGCTCTCGATCCTTGTCAGACGCGCGCAGCTCGCCCCGACCGGGCGCCATTTCACCAGACATATCTTCACTGTACTGATGCGGCCGTTCCCCGTCCCTGGGCTTGTGGAGCTTTAGGGGGTACGTAGGGGTCTGAGCACATGCCCAGCGTGCGGCCGCCAATCGCGACGTCCCAGCCAGAACCTGGGAACTGCCGCTCGCCCATGCCGACCGCGGGGGGACGGGCATCGTCACGGCGCTGTCGGTTTCCTATCCCACGAAGCCGAGCCGGATTCACGCCCCGCAGGTCGTGATCGCCCTCCACGGCCTGCAGGTCGTCCAGGCGTCGCAGCAGTAGGTGACCCGTTTCCCGTGGAATGTCGGATTTCTAGGCGGGTGTGATTCCGATCGTTCCCTGCGATCGGTTGCCTGCTTGTACCCGATCCGCATGGTCTTTAGTCTGGAATGGTGGACGTTGAATTATCTTTGAAAGTGGTCGGGTCGGCCGTCGGCGTGATCGGGGTAGTAATAGCGTATTTGCAGCTTAGACGGGATGGCGGGAAGAAGCCGCACGACCCTCTCCCTTCCGGAAGTGCAGTGCTGGACCCACGAGTTATTCTCAGGCCGCCGGTAGGGCGGCTGCCCAAGGTATTCAGAGACCGGAAGGCCGTGCGCCGAAAGCTCCGAAAGGCCGTGCGGCGGCCCGACGGAAAGGTTCACCTACTGCACGGCCTGGGCGGTTCGGGTAAGACCGCGATAGCCATCAAGACGGCCCAGGAAGTCGCTGGCAGGAGGCGGATGGTGTGGTGGGTTTCGGGTGTTACCTCGCCGGAATTCATCACCTCCATGGTGGACATCGCACGCGCGCTCGGGGCGAGGGAAAACGAGGTCGAGGATGTTCTGGCCGGCCGCGGAAATCCCGCCGACCTCGTCTGGAGATATCTGGAGCGGCACAAGAAGTGGTTGCTGATCATCGACAACGTCGATGACATCCGGGTGCTCGACGTGGGCACGATCAAGGCCGGCGACGGGAACGGCTGGCTCCGCCCCACACACAGGGGAACTCTGCTCGTGACAAGCCGGCTGGGCGACCTGTCGCAGTGGGGGACCTTCACGAGCGCCGATAAGGTGGGGCCGCTCGATCCGCGGGATGCGGCACTGATGCTCCGTGACCTCGCGCCGTCGTCGGGCTCATATCAGGAGGCCGAGGCGCTGGCCGACGGACTCGGGTTCCTTCCGCTAGCCCTGCGCCATGTCGGCTCCCTCCTGTCCTCGCCTTTCTCCTCGGAGCCGAGTTTCGCCGCCTACTCCTTCTCCTTGAGAACCAATCTGAGCACACTGATGAAACAAGGCGAGAGCGAGCGTGACGTCCTGTCGAGAACCTGGGAATCGTCGCTCGACATGCTGAACGCGCAGGGACGAGGTCAGGCGCGTCCGATACTGCGAACCCTGTCGTGCTTCGCGCCCTCCATACCAATCCCCACCCGGATGCTGGACAAGGGGATTCTGGCGGACTTGTGCGACGGCGACGTCGAAGCGGTGACCGAGGGAATGAAGGCGCTCGAGTCCGTCAAACTCATCGACATAGCGGAGGGGCAGCCGGTCGATGGCGTCGCGATCGTGGTCCATCCCCTCATCGCGGAGGCCAACCGCCTCCACCTGGACGAGGGGCGGGAGACCGCGCTCGTCACGAAAGTCTCCGTTGCGCTCGTCCTTCATGCCGTCGAAGGGCTGAAGATGGAGGAACCTCGCGACTGGCCACGCTGGTTCGATATGCGGCCTCACATGATGTCCGCGTTGGAGCAGGTCAGTCGGCATCCTGTGGACGGGTACCTCGGCGAGATGGCGAAGTGCGTGGCGCGCGCGATCGCCGCTCTTGTCTACGCGGGCTACTACACCACCGCGCTCGACGTGACGCGGACCGCGCTCTCACTCGTGCGCGGTCTCGGGGAATCCGATCCGGGGCTTCTGGATCTCAGGCACGAGCTGGCAGGGGCGCTGCTTTACACCGGAAACGCCGCCGATGCGGAGCGGGAGTACCGCGCTGTCGCCGAGGCAAGGTCGAAGGCGTTTGGTGCGGAAGATCCGCAGACGCTGATCAGCCTGTTCCAGTTGGCGTATGTCCTGGCGATGACGGATCGGCTCGACGAGGCCGAGAAAGTGGCCCGCCGGGTGCTCGAGGTCAGGATCAGAGTGCTCGAACCCGGTGATTACTACATACTTGTCACGCGATACGTACTCGATGACATATTTTTCCGGCAGGGAAGATATGAGGAGTGCCGGCAACGATGTACTGCGTTGCTCGGCGATGTGCGCACCCTCCTGGGTGCCGAGCATTTCCTGACCATCACCACACAGCACCTTCTCGCGCGTGTGCTGCTCGAACAGGGGGAACCGCGAGAGGCGGAGGCCGAGTTGCGAGCGGTGCTGGACGCCGGGCGCGGAACGCTCGGCGACAGGCATCCCGAAATGCTGAAGACCCGGCTGACGTTGGCGCGCGCACTGGCGACGATGAGACGGAAGAGGGACGCGCGGGCCGAACTCAATCGTGTCCTGACCGAGTTGGGTGGATCGGTCCCGGAAGGCCACTCGGTGTTCGAAGACTTCCAGCTGGCGGAAGACGCCCTGCAACGGTGACCTGGGTCCGGACGTGTGACGGCCTCCGGGGGCGCCCGGGCGCGAAGACCGCTGTTCCCGCGATTACGGGAGTGTCTTCACCTGGAAACGGGCGCTCCAACTTAGGCGGGAAACCGTGAGTGGCTGCCTGTTTGCTGTAAGTAGCGTTCATGCGTGACTTCCGATCGTACGATGCCCCGGCACGACCCGGGCGCCTTCGACCTCGCCCGGGATGTGGCCCCCGGCCTGCCGATGGCTCTGGTCGAACAGTGGCGGGCGAGCGGCCGTACCGCCGCCGACGCGCGGCGCCTGCTCGGCGCGCACGTCACCACCGGCTACAGCGTGGTGTCCGACTCGGCAGGGCTGACCAGGCTCAGCCGCAGCCTCGGCCTGCTGGAGGTGCTGGCGCTCATCGACGGCCCGAAACGCGTCCTGCACACGTACGGTACGGCGGTGGGAGGCCGGGCGGTCGGCGTCTGGGCGGCGGACAACGCGCAGCTGTTCCATCCCGCCTCGATCGGCGCCGACGTGCTGCTGTCGGCCCTGCTGCGGACGCAGGACGAGATAGCCCGCCGCTGCCGGGTCCGGATCGGTGTCGGCGTCCATCACGGAAGCTTCTATGACCTGGACGGCGGCCTGTACGGCGCGGAGGCCGACGCCGTCGAGATCCTCGCGGAGAACCACACCGAAGGCGGCGAGATCGCGGTGACGGAGGCGGTCGCCGAGCGGCTGCCCGCGGGCCATTCCTTCGTCCTGCGCAGGAAGGACGTGCCGGGTGTCCCCGGTGGTCCGCTGCGGGCCGTCTACCGGGTGCTCGACGGCCCGCGCGCCGCTTCGGCCGTGTCCGGAGAGGGGGCGTCCGGAGAGGGGGCGTCCGGAGAGGGGGCTCGGTATCCGATCCCGTACTCCGCCGGCTTCTACGAGGACCTGCTGCGCCTGGAGCGCGATCCGGAGAACGCCGGGCTCGCCGCGACACTCGCCGAGCGGCACCTGAGCGAGCGGACGGTGGTCCTGGTCGAGCGAGGCGAGGCGGACGCCGGGGACGGGGCCGGGGACGGCGGTTCCGAGGTCGCGATCCTGCGGGGGCTGGACCTGTCGACCCTAATGCGCGAGACCGGGCGGCGCCTCCTGCCGCCGGAGGGCGCCGTCGAGATCAAGGTGGCCGGCCCGCTGGCCATCTACCTGTTCGACGAGCCCGGTCCAGCGGTGCGTTTCGCCCGCGATCTGCGGACCGCCCTGGCAGAGGCCGGGATGACCTGCCGGATCGGGGTGGACACCGGTCCGGTGCTGGCCGGGCGGACGCCGGCCGGCGTCTGGGACGTGGCCGGCGCGCCGGTGAACCTGGCCTCCAAGATGGCGCAGGACCTCGCCCCGCAGCAGGCGGTGTGCCTCAGCGAGGCGGTCGGCGCGCACGTCGACCTGGACGGGTTCGCCCTTGTCCGCCACACCGTCTCAGGCGTGGACATGACCTTCCACCAGGGGTGACCTCGCGGCGTCCCGGCCGCTCAGGGGACGGCCGGGGCGCCGGTGCGGTGGCTCACAGCACCCTGCCGCGCCTGGCGGCGTGCGCGTAGTCGCGCAGGGCCACGCCGATCTCCGGCCGCTCACGCAGGAACGCGTCGATCGTGCTCTCGACCAGGTCCGGGTAACTGGTGTGCCAGTGACCGAGCCCGTGCAGACCGCTCTCCACGCAGGCGACGTTCTCACTCGAGAGGGTGCCGCGCATGACGTTCAGCAGCACCTCGTCGACCCCGCGGGCGGCGGGGTCGTTCGGGCTGCCCCAGGTGGGGAAGACGTCCCACCACATGTAACAGATGCTGTTGAGGCGTTCCTCCACGGCCGGGCCGTGGTCGCCGTGGCTCAGCGCGTTCTCGCAGAGGGGTTCGAACAGCCGCTTGTGCAGCTCCCGGATCGCGGCGGCGCATTCGGCTCGCGGGTCCTCGGGCACGGCAGGGTTGTAGAGCTGCCGGAACAGCCCGGAGTCGGCCGCCAGATACCACAGACCATCCGCGAGCTGCGGAGTGGAGTATCTGCCCACGAGTTCCCCGGCGGCGCCGAGCAACTCGGTCAGCGAGACCACGACGTCGAGCGGCTCGTCCGGCACGTCGTCCAGCAGACCATCCCGCAGGTCCTCCCGTGGGCCGAACAGACGGTCGGCCCACGCCTCGCGATCGATCCCCATCCTCCGAATGTCTCACCGATCCACGGCCGGGCACAGCTGATTTCACGCCGTCAGCAGGCGGTCGAGGACGCGGACGCCGAACTCCAGGCCCTCGACGGGGACCCGCTCGTCCAGCCCGTGGAACACTGGGCAAGGAGTTCGAGCCGACCGCGCAGTCCATACCGAACTGGGTGGTCCAGGCTGAGCGTGATGAGGGCCGCCGTAAGGACGGTCTGACCAGCGCTGAGAAGCAGGCGTCGTTGCTCGACCGGCGTCACTTCGCCACCCGCGCCCAGGCCAAGGCCGCCAACTTCAGCACTGCGGGTGGATCGCTTTCCTGTCTAGTGCGTTGACCACATACGTTCACCAGGTCTGAGGACACGCCCTTCGAGGTCCATGGCGGGTGTGCCGGGTGGCCCCACCACTTAGCCCGAGTGACGGGGCGACTGTTACGTTCCGGGCATGAGAAGAGTCCCATTCACCGGTGGTGAGAAGGAAAGCCTCCAGGCCAGCATGGACCGGCATCGCGACGCGGTGCTGTGGAAGGTCGAGGGCCTGGACGACGAGGCGCTGCGACGCCCCATGACCCCGTCTGGGACGAACCTCCTGGGCCTGGTCAAGCATCTGGCAGCCGTCGAGTACTGGTGGTTCGCCGACACGTTCGGGCAGGAGCACGAGGAGCTCCCGTTCGACGACGATGACGAGGACGCCGACCTGCGCGTCGACCCTGGCGAGACCACGGCCGACGTCCTCGCCTTCTACGCCCGCGCCCGCGCGTCCTCGGACGAGGTCATCGAGAAGTTCGGCCTCGAGGACCTCGGCACCAACGAGCGTGGCGAGAGGATGACGCTGCGCTGGGTGCTCATTCACATGATCGAGGAGACCGCCCGGCACGTCGGCCACATGGACATCGTGCGCGAGCTCATCGACGGCGCGAGCGGCGATCACCGGCACGCCTAGCGTCTGTCACGGTAATTCGGCCGGCTGATCGCCCATGAGGAGGCGGTCGAGGACGCGGACGCCGAACTCCAGGCCCTCGACGGGGACCCGCTCGTCCAGCCCGTGGAACATGCCGAAGTAGTCGAGGCCGGGCGGCAGCAGCAGCGGCGCGAAGCCGTATCCCCGGATGCCGATCCTGGCGAACCACTTGGCGTCGGTGCCGCCGGTCATCACGTACGGCACGGGCCTGCCGGTGGGGTCCTCGGCGAGCAGGGCGGCGGTGAGCTCGTCGAACAGGCCGTCGGCGGGGGAGGAGACGGCCTCCTCGAAGCTGACGAACTCGCGGGAGACCTTCGGGCCGAGCAGCCGGTCGACGGTCTCCAGGAACTCCTCGCGCTGTCCCGGCAGGAAACGGCCGTCGACGTGGGCCTCTGCCGTGCCGGGGATGACGTTGACCTTGTATCCCGCGTTCAGCATCGTCGGGTTGGCCGAGTTGCGCAGCACGCCCTTGAACAGGGCCGCCGCGCGGGGCAACCGCTCGATCTCCTCGTCCAGCCGGTCGACGTCGATCGGCCGGCCGAGTGCCCGCGACAGCTCCTCGATCAGCCGGGCCACCTCGGGCGTGAGCCGTACGGGCCAGTCGTGGGCGGCGATGCGGGCGACGGCGGCGGCCAGCTCGGCGACGGGGTTGTCCACGGCGGGCTTGGACCCGTGCCCCGGCACGCCGCGGGCGGTCAGCCGCATCCACGCGGTGCCGCGTTCGCCGACGGCCACCGGATAGATGCGGACATCGCCCTCGTACCAGGAGAAACCGCCGGACTCGCTGATCGCCTCGGTGCAGCCCTCGAACAGGTCGCGGTGCCGCTCCACCGCGTGCCCCGCGCCGTACTCCCCGGTGGCCTCCTCGTCGGCGAGGAACGCCAGCACCAGGTCGCGCCGGGGCCGCACGCCCCGGCGCGCGTTCTCGCGGGCCCACGCGAGCGTCATCGCGAGCGTGCCCTTCATGTCGACCGCGCCCCGGCCGTGTACGCAGCCGTCCTCGATCTCCCCGGAGAACGGGTGCGTACGCCATTCGGCGGGGTCGGCGGGCACGACGTCGAGGTGCCCGTGCAGGAGCAGCGCGTCGGGACTGTCGCCGGGGATGCGGGCGACCACGCTGGTGCGGCGCGGCGCCGACTCGAACACCACCGGTTCGATCCCGGCCTCGGCGAGCAGGGACGCCACGTATTCGGCGGCCCGCCGTTCGCCCGGGCCGTCGCCCGACCCGTCGTTGGTGGTGTCGATCCTCAGCAGCTCCGAACAGATCGCCGCGACCTCGCTCATGCCGTCTCCTCGCCTGACGGCTCGGAGTCGCAGGAGCGAATCGCGCCGTGTCTGTCGCTCCGCTCGCTCAATGTGCCTCCCCGTTGTGCAGCGTCAGCGGTGGGACCTCGGGCGTGGGGAAGCCGAAGACTATCCCGTAGAACGCGAGCTCCGCCTCCAGCGCCCGGACGATGGTGTCCTCCCGCCGCCATCCGTGCTGTTCCCCCTCGAAGGTGAGGTACGCCCACCGGTGGCCGTGCCGGGCGAGCGCGGCGGCGAAGCGCTCGGACTCGGCGGGATCGACCACCTTGTCCTCCAGCCCGTGCAGGAGCAGCGCCGGGCCCGACGCCCGCGCGGCGTGCCGTTCCGGCGACCGGTCGAGGTACCGGTCGCGGGTCTCGGGCAGCGGGCCGATCAGCCCGTCGAGGTAGTGCGACTCCAGGTCGTGCGTCTGCGCCGCCCAGCGCTCGGGGTCGGAGATGCCGTAGTGGGACACCGCCCCGCAGAAGACGTCGCTGTGGACGAGGGCGGCCATCGAGGTCCAGCCGCCCGCGCTGCCGCCCCTGATCGCCACCTTCTCCGCCCGCCCGGTGCGCAGCAGCCACCGCGCCACGGTCTCGCAGTCGCGGACGTCGACGACCCCCCAGTTGTGCCGCAGGCGTTCGCGGTAGGCCCGGCCGTATCCGGTCGAGCCGCCGTAGTTGACCTCGGCGACGCCGATGCCCCTGCTGGTGAAGTAGGCGATCTCCAGGTCGAGCACCGGCGCCGCCGACCCGGTCGGCCCGCCGTGGACGAACAACACGTACGGCGCGGGCCCGCCGCCGGGCGGGGCGTACACGTGGGCGTGGACGCCGTCGACGGTCACGGCCTCGGGCGTGGGCAGTTCGGCGTCGCCGGGCACCGGTTTGCCGGGGGAGAGCACCTCGTGCCGCCCGGTGTCCAGGTCGACCCGCACCACCTCGTACGGCCGGTGCGGCGAGGCCGCGACGCCGACGACGTGGGAGCCCTGCGCCGACAGGGTGGGCGCCCAGAAGGTGTAGCCGCCGCCGACGTCGCGGATGGCGGCGCCGCCCGAGCCGTTCGGCAGGGGGCGGTCGAGCACGCCGAGCCGCCGTTCGTCGGCGGTGCCGTACACGGCGGCGATCCGCCCGCCGGTGACGGCGAAGAACGTGCCGCCGATCTTCCAGGTGGCGTCGCCGAACTCCAGGGGGACGGGGGTGAGGTCGCAGGTCGTGCCGTCCAGCCCCACGAGGTGGATGTTCCACCAGCCGGTGGGATCGGTCACGACGTAAAGGCTCTCGTCGTCGCGCCACTCGGCCTGGCAGGTGGACGCGCCGGACAGCAGCACCCGGTGCGGGCCGCCGGCGACGGGCGCCACGCACAGTTCGGTGGCGTCCCAGGGCATGTCGGGGTGGTTCCAGCCGATGTAGGCGAGCGTGCGGCCGTCCGGCGACACCCGGGGGTTCATCAGGAAGCGGTGGGACGCGACCACGCCGCGGAGAGGGGAGCCGTCGAGCGGCACCACGACGATGTCGCGGTCCGCGCTCCGGGGGCCGCCCTGCTCCCGCACGCACCAGACCTCGTCGCCGCGCACCACCAGGTCGGCGTAGCGGGCGGGGCCCTCGGGGGTGAGCGGGACCGGTTCCCCGCCGGGGGCGCACAGGTGGATCCGGCCGTCCGCCCAGTCGGTGAACACCAGCCGGCCCTCGTGCGCGCGCCAGGACCGCCCGCCGTACTCCATCACCCGGTTCCGGGCGTTCCAGCCCTGCGGCAGCACGTCCTCGATCGCGCCGCCGGCCGTCCGCCGCACCACGCAGCGCCGGCCGCCCTCGTGCGGCCGGGGCTCGTCCCACCAGACCTCGTCGCCCGAGATCTCCACCCACAGCGGGCGGTCGTCCACCCGCGCGACGTCCACGGCCCGAATCGTCACCAGTTCCCCCCCGAGTCCGGAAGAGTCGTACCCGGCGGGTGGACGATGTGCACGATCCCCCCGCTGCTCGTGCCGCGCAGCCAGACGCTCTCGAAGGCGGCGCGCGGGTAGATCCGCCGTACGCCGTCGTCGTCCGGCGCGGCGGGGTCGTTCGCGATCACGTCGCCCTCCGCCGTGAACCCCGTGACGACCATGATGTGGCCGCTCGTGGAGTATCCGGCGCCGGGAAGCTCGTGCTCGCGGAACGCCTGTGAGGTGATCACCGGGATTCCGGCGGCGATGAAACGCTCCAGTTCGCTCAGCGAGCGCAGTCGCGTGACGAAGCCGTCCAGCCCGTAGCGGCCCGCGTACGCGACGCCGAACGGCCAGTTGCCGGTGCCCTGGTAGCTGTGGTCGTACATGTCCCTGGCGGCGTGGTCGACGGCCGGGCACGGATCGCCGGGAGTCACCCAGGCGAGGTCCGCCGGAGTGGGCCCGCGTCCCCAGTAGCCGAGCACCATGGTGAACGCCGCGGGGCTGCACCACGACTCCCCGCCGCCGTCCCACTGCGGGTAGTGCCCGAGGTGCGCCTTCTGCGACCGGCGCGGCACGTCCAGTTCGACCCCCCGCGCGCCCGGTGCTCCCGTGGTTCCCGGCGCGGCGCCGCCCCTCGTGCCCGGCCGTACGGAGGAGGCCATCACGGTGAGCGACCGCACGTGGCCGCCGCCGCCGTACAGGGTGACCCGCACCCGGTACGACGTGACGGGCCGGGCCGCGACGAGGGTGTCCACCGCCACGTCGCCGTCGGCGTCCCCCTGGCCCGGCAGGGACGTGCGGTGGATGTCGGCGTCGCTCTCGGCCCACCGGCCCATGACGTACCACTTGGTCAGGGCGCCGCTCACGGTCCGGGCCCGCATCTCGATCTCCAGCCACGCGCCGGGGGGCGCGGCGGCCGTCCACGACGGCACGAGCTGGGTGGCCGGGAAGCCGATCTCCCGCTCCTCGGAGGTCCAGCGGATGTAGGGCCACTCCCGCTCACCGCCGGTCGCGAACGGGTCCAGGTACTTCGCCGTCCCGTCCTCCTGCCCGCCGACGGACCATCGGTGCAGGACGACGAGGCTCAACTGGGGCTCCGCTCGGCATACAGCAGGGTGACCACCTCGCCGATTGTGGTTTCCGCCCTGACCTGGCGCATCGGATGGTTTACGTATCCGACACACGGACGCTACGGCATCGCGCGCCGTGCTCCGTCCGGGCCGAGCAGGCGCAGGAACGCGGCGAAGGCGGTGGCCGTGCGGCCGTCGTCTCCCGTGGTGCCGAGGTCCAGGAGCAGCCCGCGTACGACCGCCAGCGTCGCGGTCGCCAGGGCGGGGGCCGCCTCGCCGTGCTCGGGCCGCAGGCCCTCCTCCAGCACGCCGAGCCAGTCCGTGGTGGCGGCCTCGCGGAAGTCCGGCCACAGGGCGGCCCCCTCAGGCGTGCCGTGCACCATGCCGAACAGCCGGAGGAACGGCGCGCCTTCCGGGCCGGTCAGCGTGCGCCAGGCCCGCTCCAGCGTCCGCGCGTACGGCTCGTCCCGGGGCGCGAGGGCCTTCCGGAAGAACGCGAGCTGACGGGTCCTCGCCTGCTGGAGCGCCTCGCGCAGCAACCGTTCCCGGGTGCCGAAATGGTAGATCAGCATGCGCGGCGAGGTGCCGGCGCTCGTGGCGAGGGCGGTCAGGCTCGCGGGCAGGCCGTGGGCGAGGAGGTGGTCGGCGCAGGCGGCGAGCAGCCTGGCCCTGATCTCCGGCTGGGGACGCCGGGGCATCGCGGCCGCCTTTCACGTAACACGCATTACGCTTATAAGCCTACCGTCGTCGGAGGAGGCCGTCGTGCGTGTCGTGTTCGTCCACGGAGCCTGCGTACGGGACGGAGCGTGGTGGTGGCACCGCACCGCCGCGATCCTGGAGTCCGAGGGAGTCCCCAGCGGCGCGCCGCCCCTGCCGAGCTGCGGAGAGGGCCATGAGGAGGGTGGACGGCTCCCGGGCGCCGACGGGCCGTCGCTGCCCGACGACGTGGCGGCGGTTCGCGCGCATCTCGCGTCCGTCGCCGGTCCGGTCGTGGTGGTGGCGCACAGCTATGGGGGCGTCGTCGTGGCCGAGGCCGCCGCGGGGCTGCCCTCGGTGCGGCACCTGCTGTTCGTGACGAGCTTCCTGCCCGAGCCGGGCGAGAGCCTGTCGTCCTTCGGGGACGGCGGGCCCTCGCCCTACCTCGACTTCGGCTCCGACGGGACGTTCGGCGTGCGCCCGGAGACGGCGACGGAGACGTTCCTGCAGGACTGCGACGAGGAGGCCGTCGCGGGGGCGCACGCCCGCCTGGTGCGGCAGACCGCCGCCGTCACCGTCCGGCCGGTGGGCGCCGCCGCCTGGAAGGAGATCCCCTCGACCTACCTCGTCTGCGCCCGCGACAACGGGACGCCGCCGTCCCTGCAGCGCGCCCAGGCGGCGCGGGCGGACCGGGTGGTGGAGATCGACGCGGGCCACCACCCGTTCCTGTCTCGCCCGGATGAGGTGGCCGGCCTGGTCCTGCGCCTCACCGCCGACGGATGACGGGGCCGTCAGTTGAGCGGGAGAAGGTAGCCGTTTCCGACCAGCCAGCCGATGGAGACCTCGCCGTCGGGGTTGGCCGGCGCGCCGGGGATGTACCGGGCGATCGTGTGGAACTGCTCGCCCTGGCCGGGCTGCTGGAAGGCCGGGGCCGCCGGCCCGCCGTCGACGTAGAACGGCCGGATCACCCGGTAGACGTGATAGTTGCACAGGTGGGGGTCGCCCGGCGCGTTGTTGAGGTTGCTGGGCGGCAGCGCCCGGGCGGGGAACGGCGTGCCGTAGGGGGCGAGGAACGCGCCGGTCTCCCCGCCGAAGCGGTCCACCTTGTATCCGATCGGCAGTTTGACCTGCGTGACGAGCACGCGGGCATTGCTGAACCCGCCCGCGTGCGCGAAGCCGGAGTCCGGAGGGAAGCGGTAGAAGTTGGTGGCCGGGTTCAGATAACGGCGCAGGAAGTCGGCCGGGATGAGGCCGCCGTACCGCCGGTAGCCGGCCAGGATCTCGCTCAGCGGGGAGGTGTGCGGCAGGACCAGCGGTCCGAGGAGCTTGTCGTCCTGCACGAACGGCGGTCCGCAGGGCGTGCCCCAGTTCGCGCTCCGGGCCGGAGGCGCGGCGGCCGGGACGCCCTTGGCGGACCCGGCCGCCGCCTGCCCGGATGTGGCCGAGGCCTGGGCCGGGGCTCCGGTCAGGGCCGCCACGGTGAGGGCGCAGGCGGCCAGGGACGTTTTGCGAGAAAGAACGCGCACGAATTCTCCCGAGAATGCGCATGCAGCATGCGATCTGGACATGGCGCATCAGATCGAGCTGTTTCTGGGAAATCCCGTGATCGCTCTGACGCGATGAACTCGTGCCTACCCGATCTTCATTCAGATGCAGCGCAAGGAATTCGCCGTGACGACCAAAACCCCTGGTGGGCCGGATGTATCAAAGCTGAAAAAAGCGGATAACGGCGGGTGCGGAGAATGGCGGCAGGCGGTGGGCCGTGCCATTGCGGCGATTCGCGCAGTCGTGGTCGAAATCGAAATGTATGCCGAGACGCTCCCTGCCGGTGAGAGCGCGCGGGGGTGTCCCGATGGTGCGGTCACGTGCCCGGCCCGCGCCTGATCACGTCGGCTGAGCGGCCTCGGCACCCCGAGCGGCGTCCGTGATCGATTCGCCGGCGGGCGCAGGTCCCCGGCCCCGGCGGGCCGGGGACCTGTCGTTCAGAGGTACTGCCCGGTGGTGGCGGGCGGCTCGGGGAGGGGCGCCGGACGGCCGTCCCGCAGGGCGAACAGCTCGGCGAGCGTGGCGCCGTCCGGGGGAGTCGCCGCCGCGCCGTCCAGCCACTCCGCCGCCTGCGGCCGGTCGAACCGGCCGACCTCGATCTGGGCGAGGCACCGGCCGGGCCGTACGACGGCCGGGTGGAGCCGGCTGAGGTCCTCGTTCGTCGTGATGGCCACGAGCACGTCCCGGCCCTGGCCCAGCAGCCCGTCGGTCAGGTTGAGCAGGCGCGAGAGGCCCTGGCCCGTCGACTGCTTGGCCTCGGCGCGGATCAGCTCGTCGCAGTCCTCCAGGACGAGCAGCCGCCAGCGCGGCTCCTCGTCGTCGTCGTCCGGGCCGTCCCAGCCGACGGCGACGTCCATCAGGTAGCCGGGGTCGTTGAAGAGCAGTTCGGGGTCGAGCACGCAGTCGACCTGGCACCACGACGCCCACTCGCGCGCCAGCGTACGGAGCAGCGTCGTCTTGCCGGTCCCCGGCGGGCCGTGCAGGAGGATCAGCCGGCCGGCCACGTCGTGGGAGTCGACCGCCATGAGCGCGTCGAGGCGACCGGCGGCCGCCGCCGGGTAGTTCCGCCTGATGTCCTGCCAGGACGAGGTGGTGATCGGCTTGGCGGAGCGGCGGGGGCCGTGGCCCGAGCTCCACCAGAAGCCCATCCGCACGTGGTCGCCGCCCGGCGGCTCCTCCTCCGCGCCCTTGGTCGCCTGCTCCAGGACCGTGCCGGCCAGTTCCTCGCTGACGGCCGTGGCGGTGAGCATCGCCGACCGGTTGAGGTTGCGGACCACCCGCAGCGTCCACCCCTCACCGGCGAACAGCCGGGTCTCGTACCCGTCGGTGTGCTGTGCCACGCGCAGCAGACGGCCACCCTCGGCCGCGAGCGGGGCGTCGGCGCGGACCCGGCTGAGGTTGGTCGTACGCGACCAGGGCTGCTCCCCGGTGGCGAACGGCGACAGCGCGAGGGCGTCGATCACGTCGGCCGGGCTGTCGGCGTCGTCGAGCCAGATCCGCATCGGCAGAGCCGGCGGTCCGGAGGACGGCCCCAACGGTCCGGAGGGTCCGGAAGGCCCGGACGGCGGCGGGGGCGTGGGCATGGACGGCGGAGTGAAGTCGACCTCCCTGACAACGGACATACGGTCATGATCTCGACGTTCGACGTGGATTGTCGACGGATTTATCACTCTATTCAGTTTGCTTGCCGTTTAAGCGGTTTCTTATCGGCAAAAGGCAGTGGTTGCCGAGGAGTTCCCGCTACCCTCGGTGTCCAGTTGTACGGCTTCTACGGAGAGAACTGTGGCCATCGATCTCGTGTCCCGCGCCGACTGGGGGGCGCGCTCGCCCAGGGGCTCGTACTCCTCGCTGGCCTCCACCCGGGGCGTGAAGGTCCACTACACCGGCGGACGTGTGGACCCCGGCATCGTCCGCGACCACGCCAAGTGCGTGGCCATGGTCAAGTCGATCCAGAACTTCCACATGGACGGCAACGGCTGGCTCGACATCGGCTATTCGATGGTCGCGTGCCCGCACCGGAAGGTGTTCGTCGGCCGCGGGCCGGGTCACCTGCCCGCCGCCAACGGCCCCGGCCTGAACTCCGGCCACTACGCCGTGCTCGGCCTGGTCGGCAACGCCGGGCTGGTCCAGCCCACCGACGGGATCCTGCACGCCATCCTCGACGCGGTGGAGTACCTCCGTGCGAAGGGCGGCGCGGGCAAGGAGATCAAGGGCCACCGCGACGGCTACTCCACCGACTGCCCCGGCGACGCCCTGTACGCCTGGGTCAAGAAGGGCGCTCCTCGCCCCGGCGGCACCAGCCTGCCCGATCCCAAGCCCGGACCGCAGCCCACCCAGAAGTGGCCCGGGCGGCTGCTGAAGTATCCCCCCGTTATGCACGGTGACGACGTCCGCGCCTGGCAGTCGCGGATGAAGACGCTCGGCTACGACATCACGGTCGACGGCGCGTACGGGCCGGACTCCCAGGAGGCGTGCCGCCGGTTCCAGAAGGACAAGCACCTCGACGTCGACGGGATCGTCGGCAAGCAGACCTGGGACGCGGCCTTCACCGCCAAGTCCTGACCCCGGATCCGGCCTCGGCGCGCCCACGGCCGCCGATGCCGCCAGGCGAGAAATTATCCGCGTCCGGGCCCCGGGATCGGCCACACTTTCGGCGTATGAGGGACAGACCGGCCGACCTGGCGGAGGCCGAGCTCACGATCGCGCTGGCCGAGGGCTGGGGCATGGAGCCTCGCTCAGCCGAGTACCTCCCGGTGGGCGCGGGCAGCCATCACTGGTCGGTGGTGGATCGGAGTGGGCAGGCGTGGTTCGTCAAGGTGGACGACCTCGGCGCCGTGGACGCCGGACGCGATGACGCCTTCCACGGCCTCGAGCGGGCGTTCGGCGTCGCGCTGGCACTGCGCCGGGACGCGGGGCTCGACTTCGTGCTCGCGCCGATCCCGGCCGCGACCGGCGCCCTGGTCCGGCGGTTAACCTCGCGGTACGCCCTGTCGGTGTTCCCGATGGTGGAGGGCGCCGCCGGGCACTTCGGCGCGCACCGGCCCGAGGACCGCGCCGAGCTGGCCGGCCTGCTGGCCGCGTTGCACGAGGCGACCCCGCTCGTGGCGGACGTCGCGCCACGGTCCGACCTGGCGCTACCCGGCCGGGACGGGCTGGAGGAGGCGCTGCGGGACCTCGATCGCGAGTGGACCGGCGGGCCGTACGCCGAGACGGCCCGTGCGCTGCTGACCGCCCACGCCGGGCAGGTGCGGAGGTCGCTCGCAGAGTTCGATTCACGCGTCGAGCAGGTGCGTGACCCTGGAACGGCGTGGGTCGTCACACACGGCGAACCGCACCCCGGCAACATCCTGCGTACCCCGGCCGGTCCGCGGCTCATCGACTGGGACACCGTGCTGGTCGCTCCTCCGGAGCGGGACCTGTGGATGCTCACCCCGGCACTCGCCCGCATGCTCGGTGAGGACGAGACCGGCGACGGCGGCGACGTGCTGGCTCGCTACACCCACGTCACCGGCCGGGCCGTCACGGCGGCCGGCCTCGCTCTCTATCCTCTCTGGTGGCGGCTCGCCGACATCGCCGCCTTCGTCGACGACCTGCGCCGTCCGCACGGCCCCGGCGGTGACGCCGCCGCGGCGCTGACCTATCTGACCGGTTACCTCGAATCCGGCCGGGACTGACCTGTACGCCCGGGGAGCGCACAAGCGTAAAGATCGTGGCGTAGCGTCCCATACGTGGATGAAGAACGCGCGGCTCGGCACCTGCACGCGATCGACGAGGTGATCGGCCTGGCGGGGGAGATCGGTGTCCAGGTCTGGCTACGCGGCGGCTGGGCGATGGACTTCTACCTCGGTGAGATCACCCGCGACCACAGGGACGTCGACTGGTTCGCCTGGGCGGAGGACGCGCCCGGCCTGGCCGCGAAGCTGACGGGGCGCGGTTACGAACCGATACCCGGCCCGCCGCCCGAGCAGCAACTGGACTTCGGCCGTGGGGACGTGGAACTGAGCTTCGCTCTTCTGGCGACGGACGGAGACGGCCGGGTGGTGGTCGGAGGCGGCCCGTGGAAGGGGGAGCCCTGGCCGGAGGGAATGCTCGACGCGGAGCCCGGCCGGCTGGGCCGCTTGCGGTGCCCGATCATCAGTCCCGCCGCGCAGATCGAGATCAAGCGGATGATGCCGGTCTGGGTTCCCGGGGTGCCCCGCCGCCCCAAAGACCTCGAAGACGTCGCCCGGCTGCAGGCCGCCATGTACGAGAGAAGGCACAGGCAATCGGAGGTCAGGCCCAGAAGCCGGACCCCCCATTCCTGACGCCGGGAGCGCTTCCTGCTGCCTCGACCACTCCGAGAGACGCACGCTCAGGATGCCTCCACAGGTCAGCCGGAACTCAAAGTAGTCAATGAATAACTCATAGTAATATCCCGTCCGTGCCAGGACTCGACCACGAGATGCCCATCGCTCTCATCCACAACCGGCCGGAAACCGCGCTGGAACTCCTCCACGTCGCGACCGGGGCCCCGATCCCGCCCTTCACGGCCGCCCGGGTGGAATCGGTGGACAGCACCTAGCCGGTGCCGGTCGAACGCCGCGCCGACTCGGTCGTCGTGGTCCGCGACGAGGCCGGAGCGGCGACGCTGGCCGTGATCGTGGAGGTGCAGCGCGGCCACGACCGGGGCAAGCGGTTCAGCTGGCCGGTCTATGTCACGACGCTGCGCTCCCGCTACAAGTGCGACACCGCGCTGCTGGTCATCTGTCCCGACCGGGCCGTGGCCCGCTGGTGCCGGCAGGCCATCGGGCTGGGCCCGGGCGGCGTCATCACTCCGCTGGCGATCGAGCCCGGCGACATCCCGCTCGTCACCGACCCCGAGGCCGCGCGAACCTGCCCGGAACTCGCGGTCATGTCGGTCGTGGCCCACCCCGAGGAAGCCGAGGACGGGCCCGTCCTGGAGGCCCTGCTGGCCGGACTCACGACGCTTGACGAGGACCGGGCGACGGTATATTTGAACTACGTGTTCAACTCGCTACCCACGGTGACAGCCAAGCGTCTGGAGGAGATGGTGACCACCATTCAGGACTTCGAGCACCTCGGCGAGAAGTACTTCTCCCACTGGCTGGCCAAAGGACGCACGGAGGGACACGCCGAGGGCGAGATCGACGCGATCCTCAGCGTGCTGGAGACCCGGGGCCTGGAGATTCCCGACGACGTAAGCGAGCGGATCCACCAGTGCCAGGACCTGGACCAGTTGCGGACCTGGGTACGCCGGGCCGTCACCGTCACCTCGGCCCACGAGCTGTTCACCGAGTAGCGCTTCGCCGGTGAGCCGATTCACCAGCCCGTACCCGCGGTAGCCGTTGTCCGCGGTCCGGGCGGGGCGTGGCGGCACCTCCCGCCCGCACACTGGAGAGTGTCGTTCAGGCTCCGCGTCAGGAGAGGGCGAGGACGCAGAACTCGTGGCCCTCCGGGTCGGCCAGGCACGTCCACGGGACGTCGCCCTGGCCGAGGTCGAGGTCGGTGGCGCCGAGGGCCCGCAGCCGGGCCACCTCCGCCGCTTTGTCGTCACCGGGGTACGGCAGCAGGTCGAGATGGACGCGGTCCGGCACGGTCTTCACGCCGGGCGTGCGGACGAACTCCAGATATGGGCCGACGCCCTTGGCGGAGCGCAGCGTCGCCTGGTCGCCGGTCACCTCGTGCAGGGTCCAGTCCATCGCCTCGCCCCAGAACCGGGCCATGGCCCGCGGGTCCGCGCAGTCGACCACCACCGCGGCGATCGGGCCGGTGTCCCGGTACCTCTCCCGGGGCTCCAGCACGCAGAACTCGTTGCCCTCCGGGTCGGCCAGAACCGTCCACGGCGCTTCGCCCTGGCCGACATCCGCCGGCGTCGCACCGAGATCCACCAGGCGCGCGACCAGGTCCGCCTGATGGGCCGCCGAGGTGGTGGCGAGATCGAGGTGCACCCGGTTCTTCGCCGTCGTCTTGGGTTCCGGGACGGTGACGACGTCGACGCACACGGCGACCGGGTGCGGCCAGACGAGGTCGCCGGCGGGTGCGGCGTAGGTGGTCACGCCGGATCCTCCGCTGTGAACGGTCCAGCCGAGCGCCTCCGCCCAGAACCGGCCGACCGCCGCGTGATCGACGGCCTTGATGTTCACCATGACAGGTCGCAGCGCCATGCCGCCCGATCCTAGGCGTCCTGCGTACGACATCCGCGGGCGCCGTCGCCAGACGGAGACCGGCTCTCTCCCGCCTCGCCGGTGCCGGGGACGCCTCCGTGAGGCGTCCGGGCGACGCTCGCCGTCCCCAGATTCGGGACCCGGGGACCCCAGACTCGGGGGCAGTTGCCCCGCCGACGCGAGAATCCCCATAGCATCCGGTTCATGACGGTGCCGCCTGTTGAACTCGACGACCTCGCCGATCCCACCGCAGGATTTCCGCAGGCAACGCGGGAACGGTGGCGCGCGCTCGCGCTCGGGGTGCTGCGCAAAACCGGCTGGGAGGGGACGGACGACGCGGCCGAGGACGCCCTGTCGACCATCTCCTACGACGGTGTCCGGATCGCCGCGCTGTACGACGCGAGCGACCTGCCCGACGCGCCGCGCGTGGTCCGCGGACCCGGCCTGTGGGACGTGCGGCAGCGGCACGCCGACCCCGACCCGGCCGTCACCCGCGAGGCGATCCACGCCGACCTGGAGAACGGCGTCACCTCCCTCTGGCTCGACCTGACCTCGATCGACCCCGCCGCGCTGCCGGCCGTGCTGGACGGCGTCCTGCTCGACCTCGCCCCGGTCGTCCTCGACGCCGGGCCCCGTACGGCGGAGGCGGCGGAGGCGTTCCTGCGCCTGGCCGGGGACGTGGCGCTGCCCGGCGGGAACCTCGGCGCCGACCCGATCGGGCTGGCGGCCCGCACCGGCGCGCCGGCCGTCCTGGACGACGCGGTATCGCTCGCCCGCCGCTGCGCGACGGATCACCCCGGCCTGCGGGCGATCACCGTCGACGCGCTGCCGTACCACGACGCGGGCGGCGCGGACGCCGACGAGCTCGGCTGCTCGATCGCGACCGGCGTGGCCTACCTGCGGGCGCTGACCGGCGCGGGACTGCCGGTGGAGCAGGCGCTGGGCCAGATCGAGTTCCGGTACGCCGCGACCGCCGACCAGTTCCTCACGATCGCCAAGCTGCGGGCGGCGCGGCGGATGTGGGCGCGGGTGGCCGAGGTCGCCGGAGGGCCGGGGCGCCAGCTTCAGCACGCCGTCACGTCCTCGGCGATGATGACCGTGCGGGACCCCTGGGTGAACATGCTGCGCACGACCCTGGCCTGTTTCGCGGCCGGGACGGGCGGGGCCGACGCGGTGACCGTGCAGCCGTTCGACGCCTGCCTCGGGCTGCCCGACGCGTTCGCCCGGCGCATCGCGCGCAACACGCAGGCGCTGCTGGTGGAGGAGGCCGGCGTGGCCCGGGTGGCCGACCCCGCCGGGGGCTCGTGGTACGTGGAGCGGCTCACCGACGACCTCGCCCGCCGGGCCTGGGAGTGGTTCCAGGAGATCGAGCGGTCCGGCGGGATGGCCGCGGCGCTGGAGCGGCTGGTCCCGGAGCGACTGGCGGAGACGCGCGCCGCGCGGGCGGTGAACATCGCCCACCGGCGGGACCCGATCACCGGGGTCAGCGAGTTCCCCGACCTGGGGGAGAGACCGGTCACCCGGAGGCCGGGCCCCGGCCTCGCCCGTACGCCCGGCGACGGGCTGCCGCTGGTGCGCCACGCCGAGGAGTTCGAGGCGCTGCGCGACCTCGCCGACGCGCAGCCGAGCCGGCCCACGGTGTTCCTCGCCACCATCGGGCCGATCGCCGCGCACACCGCGAGGGCGACGTTCGCGGCCAACCTGTTCGCCGCGGGCGGCATCGCGACGGTCGCCGGCGGGCCGGGCACCGACCCGGCCGCGATCGCCGCGGCGTTCCGCGAGTCCGGTGCCCCCGTGGCCTGCCTGTGCTCCAGCGACCGCCTGTACGGCGAGCACGCGGCGGCGGTCGCGGCGGCGCTCCGTGAGGCGGGGGCGCAGAAGGTGTGGCTGGCGGGGAAGGGCGAGTATGAAGGGGTGGACGCCAACGTGTACGCGGGATGCGACGCGCTCGGGGTGCTCCGCACGACGTTCGACGACCTGGGAGTGAGCCGATGATTCCGGATTTCTCGGAGATAGATCTGGGATCGGGCGCCGCCGCGCCGGAGGTCCCCGGCGGCGGGCCGGCGTGGGAGACCCCCGAGGGCATCGCGGTGCAGCCGTTCTACACGGCCGCCGACCTCGGGGAGGACGGCGCCCCGCGGACCTATCCCGGTCTCGCGCCGTTCCTGCGCGGCCCGTATCCCACGATGTACGTCACGCAGCCGTGGACCATCCGGCAGTACGCCGGGTTCTCCACCGCGGAGGCGTCCAACGCGTTCTACCGGCGCAACCTCGCCGCCGGGCAGAAGGGCCTGTCGGTCGCCTTCGACCTCGCGACCCACCGGGGCTACGACTCCGACCACCCGCGCGTCGCGGGCGACGTCGGCATGGCGGGCGTGGCGATCGACTCGATCTACGACATGCGGCAGCTGTTCGAGGGGATCCCGCTCGACCGGATGAGCGTGTCGATGACCATGAACGGGGCGGTGCTGCCGATCCTGGCGCTCTACATCGTCGCCGCCGAGGAGCAGGGGGTCACGCCCGACAAGCTGGCGGGGACCATCCAGAACGACATCCTCAAGGAGTTCATGGTCCGCAACACCTACATCTACCCGCCGGGCCCGTCGATGCGGATCATCTCCGACATCTTCGAGTACACCTCCCGGAACATGCCGAAGTTCAACTCCATCTCGATCTCCGGCTACCACATCCAGGAGGCCGGGGCGACCTGCGACCTGGAGCTCGCGTACACGCTGGCCGACGGCCTGGAGTATCTGCGGGCGGGCGTCGGGGCCGGGCTCGGCATCGACGAGTTCGCGCCGCGGCTGTCGTTCTTCTGGTGCATCGGCATGAACTTCTTCATGGAGGTGGCCAAGCTCCGCGCCGCCCGGCTGCTGTGGGCCCGCCTGGTGAAGGGCTTCGGGCCGGAGAACCCCAAGTCGCTGTCGCTGCGCACGCACAGCCAGACGTCGGGCTGGTCGCTGACCGCGCAGGACGTGTTCAACAACGTCGTACGGACCTGCGTGGAGGCGATGGCGGCGACCCAGGGGCACACCCAGTCGCTGCACACGAACGCGCTGGACGAGGCGCTCGCGCTGCCGACCGACTTCTCGGCGCGGATCGCGCGCAACACCCAGCTTCTGCTCCAGCAGGAGTCGGGCACCGGCCGGGTGATCGACCCGTGGGGCGGCTCCCACTACGTGGAGTGGCTGACCCGCGAGCTGGCCCGGGCGGCGTGGAAGCACATCCAGGAGGTCGAGCAGGCCGGCGGCATGGCGAGGGCCATCGACCAGGGGCTGCCCAAGATGCGCATCGAGGAGGCGGCCGCCCGCACGCAGGCGCGCATCGACTCCGGCGGCCAGCCGGTGATCGGCGTCAACAAGTACCGCCTCGAGGCCGACGAGCCGATCGAGGTGCTGAAGGTCGACAACACGGCGGTGCGCGACCAGCAGATCGAGAAGCTGCGCAGGCTCCGCGAGGAGCGCTCGGCCGACGCGGTCGCCGGGGCGCTGGAGGCGCTGACCAAGGGCGCGGCGAGCGGGGAGAACCTGCTGGAGCTGGCGGTGAACGCGGCCAGGGCCAAGGCGACCGTCGGGGAGATCTCCGACGCGCTGGAGAAGGTCTTCGGACGGCACGCCGCCCAGATCCGTACGATATCGGGGGTGTACCGGGCGGAGGTGGGCGGCGCCGCGGACCAGGTCCGCGAGGCGAGCGCGCAGTTCGAGAAGGCGGAGGGCCGCAGGCCCCGGATCCTCGTCGCGAAGATGGGCCAGGACGGCCACGACCGGGGCCAGAAGGTGATCGCGAGCGCCTTCGCCGACCTCGGCTTCGACGTCGACGTTGGCCCGCTGTTCCAGACGCCCGAGGAGGTCGCCCGGCAGGCCGTCGAGGCGGACGTCCACGTGGTCGGGGTCTCCTCGCTCGCGGCCGGGCACCTGACGCTGGTGCCCGCGCTGCGCGAGGCGCTCGCCGGCCTCGGCGCGGCGGACATCATGATCGTGGTCGGCGGGGTGATCCCGCCCGGCGACGTGGCGGAGCTCCGGGCCGCGGGCGCCTCGTCGATCTTCCTGCCCGGCACGGTGATCGCCGACGCCGCGCTGGAGCTGCTGGGCGAGCTGTCGGCACGGCTGGGCCACAAGTGACCGCACCGGTGGTCGAGGACTACGTCGAGGGCGTGCTGTCGGGCGACCGGCGGTGGACCGCCCGGGCGATCACGCTGGTGGAGTCGACCAGGGCCGATCACCGGGAGCTGGCGCAGCGGCTGCTGGTCGAGCTCACCCCGCACGCCGGGAAGGCCCGCAGGGTCGGGGTGTCGGGGGTGCCGGGGGTCGGCAAGTCGACCTTCATCGAGGCCCTCGGCACCTATCTCACCGGTCAGGGGCACCGGGTGGCCGTGCTGGCCGTCGACCCCTCGTCGCGGCGCTCGGGCGGCAGCATCCTGGGGGACAAGACCCGGATGGCCAAGCTGTCGGCCGACCCGGACGCCTTCATCCGGCCGTCCCCGACCGCCGGGACGCTCGGCGGCGTGGCGAAGGCCACGAGGGAGGCCGTCGTCGTCGTGGAGGCGGCCGGCTACGACGTCGTGCTCGTCGAGACCGTCGGCGTCGGCCAGTCGGAGACCGCGGTCGCCGACATGGTCGACACGTTCCTGCTGCTCACCCTCGCCCGTACGGGAGACCAGCTCCAGGGGATCAAGAAGGGCGTGCTGGAGCTCGCGGACGTGATCGCGGTCAACAAGGCCGACGGCGAGCACGAGACGGCCGCGCGCAGGGCCGCGCGGGAGCTGTCCGGGGCGCTCCGGCTGCTGCGTTCGGCCACACCGGTGCTGACCTGCAGCGGGCTCACCGGCGCGGGCCTGGAGGAGCTGTGGGCGCACGTGGTGCGTCACCAGGAGGGCGCCGACCTCGCCGGCCGGCGCAGCCGCCAGCAGGTCGAGTGGACGTGGGCGCTGGTCACCGACCGCCTGCTGGCCATGCTGCGGGAGACGGTCGCGCCGCTCGCGCCGGAGATCGAGCGGCGGGTCCTCGACGGCACCCTCACCCCGGCCCTCGCCGCCGACCGCATTCTCGCGGCCTTCCTGCCCGCCGCTCCCGACGCGTCGGGCACCATCGGGGGCACCACCGGGGGCGCCACCGGCCCGGACGCCGGGAAGAGCCCGGCGTCCGGCGCGGGCACCGCCGCGGAGGCCCCGCTCGCCTGACGCACGGGCCTCGCCCGCCTAACGCACGGGGGCGCCGCCGGGACCCGCCGCGTGCGCCGGCGGAGGGGCGGGTACGGAACGCCGGTGGAATCCTGGGGGCACTCGGGTCATCACCTTTCCCCCGGGTGAGACAGATCGCTACCCGCGGGCCCGGGCACGTGCAATTGCACGTTTTCCCCGGCCGAAACCGTGCCACGATGTGGCCGCTTTCGACTACGGGGAGGTGCGAATGACCCACGACCCGATGACGCCGCCACAGGTGGAGCGGGCGCTGCGGGAGTACGGCGCGTTGCTGGCCGCGCACGGGATCACCTGGGGTGAGCCGCCGCTGGGATACGTCCGGATGATGCCGTTCCTCCGGTTTCCCCCGGTGGCCGGGCGGATGGCTCACGGGCCCGACCTCGACGCGGCCTTCCGGGACGCGCTGGACGGAGAGGTCCCCCGGGGCCTGGTGGTGCTGCGACTGACCCCGGACGGCCGCCGCCTGGAGCACGGACCGGCCCGGCCGCTGCTGTCACCGGGGGCCGTCCCCGTCGTCCTGCTGGTCGACTCCGCACTGCCGGGCCCGGTGGAGGTGACGGCCGGTGGCGTGCCGTATGCAATCGCCGCGGGCGGCGCCCGGCTCCTCGACGTCACGACCGCGACCACGCTGACCGTGGACGGCGAGGCGGTGGACCTGTCCGGGCTCACCCGGCCGGCCCGGGCCGCGCGGCTGCGCCTGCGCGCGGGCTTCCCCTGCCGCTGGAGCGTGACGTCCCGGGACGGCCAGGGGTGGTACCCGGACGGCGCGCCGGAGCGGCGGGACAACGACGACGTGCCGTTCTTCCACGGCGACGACCTCGTGCTCGCCGTCCCCGCCGAGCCCGTCGCGATCAGGGTGACCCGTGGCATGGAGTACGACGTGGCCGAGACCACGGTGGTCCCGAGGGAGGGGGAGGAGACGCTGGTCGGGCTGACGCCGCAACGGCTGTACGACGCCGCCGCCCGGGGCTGGTACGGCGCGGACCTGCACGTCCACCTGAACTGGGCGGGTGACCTGGTCGCGGGCCCGGCCGAGGCGGCGGCGGCGCAGCACGGCGAGGACCTGCACGTGCTGAACCTCGTCGCCGGGAACGTCGCGGGCGACCGGGTCTACGACCTGGAGGCGTTGCGGCACTGGGCCGGTCGCGACCTGCCGTGGTCGGACGCCGGGCACGTGGCCCGGATGGGCGTGGAGTACCGCAACGACCTCTTCGGCCACGTCCACGTGTTCGGGATCGCCGCGCCGCCGGCCGTCTGCCACACCGGCTTCGGCGCGGACGCCGACTGGCCGCCCAACGGGACGGTCTGCGGCGACCTGCGGGAGCCGCGCGCCGTGCTGGGGTACGCCCACCCCTTCCACGGGCCGGTCTCCTCGCCCGAGGACGTCGTCGCGGGCGGCGCCAGGAACTGCTCCGGCCGCGCCCTGGTGGTGGACGCCGCGCTCGGCCTGGTCGACGGGATGGAGGTGCTGCACTTCAGCGACCTGTCGGCCACGCCGGGGACCGCCGAGGTCTACCGGAGGCTGCTCGGCGCGGGCAACCGCCTCGCCGCGCTCGCCGGGACCGACGCCATGCTGTCGTTCACCCGCCAGGACACGGTCTCCAGCCCGCCGGGCTGGGAACGCGTCTACGCCCGCGTGGACGGCCCGCTCGGCGCCGACTCGTTCGCCGAGGCCGTACGGCGGGGCCGCACGTTCGCCACCACCGGCCCCTGGCTGGAGCTCACGGTGGACGGCCTGGGCCCGGGGGAGACGCTCAACCTGGACGGCGGCGAGACGGTCACGGTCCGGGCGCGGACCGTCGGGCCGGAGGTGGAGCACCTGGAGATCCGCACCGCGGACGGTGTGACGGCCGAGGGACCGGGTCCCGAGATCACCGTGTCCCTGACGGTGGACGCGCCGGCCTACGTGGTCGCGGTCGCCCGCGGCGGCGCCCATCCGCGGTCCCCCGGCGGCCGGGCGTACGCCCACACGAGCCCGGTCCACCTCGACGTGCGGGGACGGCACGTGGCCCGCCCGGAGGACGTCCGGTGGTGCCTGCGCTGGCTCGACCTGCTCGACGAGCTGATCAGGGACCGGGCCCGGCTGCACACCAGGGCCCAGCTCCGCGATCATCTCGACCTCGTCGAGAAGGCCAGGGCGGTGTACGAGTCGCGCCTGTGACCGCCGGCCCTCCCGCTCTACAAGTCGAGTGAAGAGCCACCGAAGCGGTCCCGCAGGAACCGGCCCTGGTCCCTGAGGGCCTGCTCGTCCCCCTGGTAGACGGCCTCCGCGACGGCCGACAGCCCCGACTCCAGCAGGCCGAGCTGGGCCATCAGCTCCTCGTGCGCGCTGCGCTCACGCGACCCCCGCCGGGTCAGCGCGTACGACCTGGGCAGGTTGGCGTACGCCTCCAGGCTGGTGGGCAGGTAGTCGCGGACGGCCTGCGAGACGACGTGCAGGTGGTCGGGGGCGGAGGTGAGCGCCTCCGCCCTGGCCAGCACCTCACGCAGGATCCCGGCGAGGTCGCCGACCTTCGCCACCACGTCCTCGGGGAAGCGGGCGGTCGTCACCTTCGCCACGAGGGTGTCCAGGTCGGCCCGCAGCGCGCGCGTCTCCACCTCCGCGTGGGAGATCGTCAGCCGGACCCGGTCGGGCGGGGTGAGCAGGGCGCCCACGCCGTACAGCCCGGCGACGACCACCGGCCACAGCGACCCGGCGAGTCCGAGGAAGTGCAGCGCGAGACCGCCCAGCGCGAGCGCGGAGCCGACGATGTTCCGCAGCGAGCCGAGGTAGGCGAGGACGCGGTCACTGGTAGCCACGGATCTCCTTGAACGCCGAGGCGAGGGACGCCTGCCGGGCGTCGAACACCGCGCCGCCGGTCAGATCGGAGACCTGGCGCATCTCGGAGACGTCGCTGTCGCCGAACAGCACGACGAACGTGGGGACGTGGGTGTTCAGCGTCCGGTGAAAGGCGGCGAAGTCCTCGTAGGAGGAGCCGTCGGTGTTCTCGCCGTCGGTCATCAGGACCACCGAGGTGAAGCTTCCGCCGTCCTGCTCGCTCCCGAGCGTCTGGTACGCCGCGCGCAGGCCGTCGTAGATGGCGGTGCCGCCCCCGGCCTCCAGGCCGTCGCCGTACGCCCGGATCCGGGCCAGGACCGGTGCGGGGTCGCCCTCCGGCACGGTGAACGTGCTCCCCGGGCCGGTCCCGGTGTTGAACGGCAGCAGGGTGACCGTCTCCCGGTCGCGGAACCGGGAGAACCGCCCGGACACGGAGGTGTCCGCGCCGGTCAGCGTGGCGAGCGCCGCCCTGAGCGCCGCGATGCGGTCGCCCTCCATCGACCCGGAGGTGTCCAGCACGAACAGCGTGCGCGACGGGCGGCGCACCTTGTTCAGGTACGCGCTGATCAGCGCGTCGGCGGCGCTGCGCCGGTTGGGGAAGGGCAGCTCCAGCAGCGGGGCCGTGCCGAACCTGGCGTCGGGCGGCACCTCGGGCACGATGGGCCGGCGGGCCGTGGTCGTCATGATCTCTCGTTGCGCCGCCGGGGTGCGCAGCCAGGCCGCCAGCTTGCCGTACTGCGCCTTCTTCGGCGAGGACGCGAGCAGCGTGAGCGGGTAGTCCGCGGTGACGACGCCGTCCGCCGGGTAGACCAGTGTGAGCGGCTCGCCTCCGGCGGAGCGCAGGCCGAGCAGCACGGACTCGTAGTTGATCAGCCCGTCCACGTCGGCGCGACGGCGGAAGGCGTCGGCGAGCCAGCCGGAGGAGCCGGCGGTGAGGGTCTGGGCGGCGAAGAACCCGGTCAGCTTGGGGGTGACGGCCGTGATCTGGGCCTGGTCGAGCGCCTCGCCCGCGTCCGACAGCGCCGCCGCCACCCCGACCAGGGCGGAGAAACCGGAGTTGGACGACGCGGGGTTGGTCATGCCGAAGGTGAAGCGGTGTCCGGCGGCGGCTTCGGCGATGTCGGTCCAGGTGACCTCGCCGGTGTCCCAGTGCAGCTCGCGGGCCTTGGCGCGGGTGAGGCCGAGGACGACCGGGGACACCATGATCTTGGTCTGGGTGGACAGGCGCGCGGTCGCCCCGTCGATCAGGGACAGGTAGCGGTTGGAGGAGAACCAGACGGCGTCGTAGCGGCCGTCCGCGGCGCCGCTCGCCACCTGCTCGGCGCCGTCCAGGGTGCCGGTGTAGGAGAGCGACACCTTCACGCCCGCCGCTCCGGCCGCCTTGGCGAGCAGCGGCTCCAGGTCCTTGATCTCGCTGCCCGCCAGGACGCGCAGTACGGCGGGGTCGTCCGGCGGGGACTCGGCTCCGCCGCCCGAGCAGGCGCCCGTGGCGGCCAGCAGCAGGGCCAGGGCGGCCGTGACCGCTCGCCTCATGACGCGGCCTCGTCGGCGCGGCGGGACCGCTCCAGGTAGGCCCGGGCGTGGTCGAGCTCCACGGTGAGGTTGCCGACGGTGACGGCCATGCTCTCCACGGCCTTGGCCCGGAAGCCGTCGATCATGTCCATCGTCGAGTAGACGTTGTCGAACGCCTTGCTCAGCGTCTCCATGCTCACCGTCGTGGCGGCGGCCTGGGTCTGGATGTCCCCGGCCTGGGTGCGCAGCATCTCGCTGGTGGCGAGGATCAGGTCGGAGGTGGTGGCGTTCAGCGCCGTGATCTGGTCGAGCACGAGCTTCTGGTTGGCCAGGGCCTGGGCCACGGTGACGGCCGTGCGCAGCGCCGCGATCGTCGTGGTGGTCGCCCGCTCCACCCCCTTGATCAGCTCCAGGTTGTTCTTGCGCACCAGGTCGAGCGCGAGGTAGCCCTGGGCCGACACGGCGAGCTGGGTCAGCAGGTCCTGGTGCTTCTGGCGCACCCCGAAGAGCGCGTCCGACCGCAGGGCGTTCGCCTTCTCCGGGTCGGTGAGCTCGATCCGGTCGATCCGCTCCTGCAGGGCCGAGTCGAGCGCCGCCGCCAGCACGGCGTACTCCTGGAGCTTCGTCATCGACTCCCAGAGGTTCGCCTTCTCGCCCTCGATCGCCGCGTTGTCCTTGCGCAGCTCGTCCTGCCCGGACTTCAGCGCCCGGATGATGTCGTCGATGTGCTTCTGCGCGCTGCGGTACCTGGCGAAGTAGTCGCGCAGCCGGTCGCCGAACGGGATGACGCCCAGCAGCCGCCGGGTGCCCGCGGTCGCCTGCTTCGGGTCGAGGTCGACGATCGTCCGGCGCAGCGCCACGAGCTGCCCGGCGACCCGCGCCTGACCGTCGGCGCCCTCACCCTTGGCCGAGGCCAGCGCCGCCACCGGGCGCCTGAGCATCCGGTTGGCCACCTGGGACGAGGCGCGGATCTCCGAGTCGCCCATCGAGGTGATGTCGTGCATCTTCCTGGTGAACTCCGGCGACCTGTGGTCGAGCGTGCCGAGCTCGTCGGCGAAGCCGGCCGCCTTCCGGGCGAGCTCGCCGGCGCGCTCGCCGGGGAGCGGCAGCATGGTGGCCGCCTTCTCGACCGGCACCGCGGCCACCGGGGCGGGCGGGGTCAGCACGAGATCTTCGGACACGGATGTCCTCTCTTCCTGGGACTCTTCCTGGAAACTGTCTTCCTGGACAAGGGGGGTCAGGACGACGGCTTCGCACCGGCCAGATAGCGCCGCTCGATGGTCGCGACGAGCTCCTCCAGACGGTCGTAGGCGGGCGGCTCGACCACGTCGACCAGGCTTCCGGGGACCGGCGCCTTCGCCTTGGCCGCCAGGTCCGCGAACACCCCGGGATCGGCGGTGCGGAAGCCGTGCCTCGCGGCGAGCCGGGCGAACTCCGGGTCCTCCTGCAGCAGCCGCCCGACCTCGGCGGCCCGGGCCGTGAGCGGCACGAGCGTGTGCTTGCTCAGCACGGTCGGCGCGGGGTAGATCAGCCGCATGTCGGGGCGGACGGCCCCGCCGCCCGCGAACAGCCGCGCGGCGTACTGCGCCTCGTAGATCACCACCATCGGGGTCTTGCCGATCCCGAGCGCGAGATAGTCCTCGAAGGGCGCCTCGGTGCTCGACTCGGAGTAGCCCTGGTCGAGGAAGAGCGGCGCGATCTTCGCGGCCGCGGCCGCGACCTGCTCACGGGAACTCACGACGTCGTCGCCGTTGGCCACGTAGCTGGTCGCCGCGAGGTACATGGCGGCGGAGTTCGACGTGCGGACGTCGGTGGTGGTCAGCAGGACCCGCTTGCGCGCCCGGTAGGCGGTGTTGCCGGGCAGCGCGTCCCAGCGGGTGCCCCGGGCGACGAGGTCGAGGAACCGCCGCAGGTCGAGGACCTGGTAGCCCGAGCCCGAGTCGCGCACCACCCCCGCCTTCGCCAGCACGTCCACGATCGGCTGGAAGGTCGCGACGGCCATCGGCGAGTAGAACGGCGAGTACGTCCGGGCGATCTTGCGCGTCTGCCGGATCTTCTCCGCCGCCGGGACGCTGGAGGGGAAGGCGAAGTCGTACGGACGCAGGTCCACGGTGGACGCGATCTCGCGGGAACCGGCGGTGTCGACCTCGACCCGCAGCCCGTGCCTGGCGAACGCCGCCCTGACCGCGGCGTCGTCGAAGAAGGGTTTCTTCTCCGAGCCGATGACGCCGCGGACCGTCGTGAGCGCTCCCTGCCCGTCACCCCGCCCGTCGCCCTGCCCGTCACCGTCGCCCCGGTCGTCGCCGAGCACGAGGGCGAGGACGACGGCCACACCCAGCAGCAGCGCCAGCCCGACCCCGATCCAACGCTTCATTCCCCGGTTTCCTTCGCCCCGTGCCTCTGAATTCCCCGTACCCGAATTATGGGAGAAAAGGGAAATTCGCGGGCGGAAGGAAAGAGGGATCCCGAGGAATTCCACGCATGTTCACGGTGAATTCATCGAAGCGGCGATCGGGGTCTCTCCGGCCGGAATTCAGTTGTCTCGAAAAGGGACAAAGCGCTATTTCAAGGACACGTGCTCAGGTGAACAGCGTGCGGCCCCAGTAGTCGCCGCCGTCGACCACCCCGGGCGGGCAGGCGAACAGGCCGCTGGAGACGTGCTTGATGTACTCGTTCAGCGAGTCCTTCTGCGACAGCATGCGCTGGATCGGCACGAACTGCTTGCGCGGGTCGCGCTGGTAGGCGATGAAGAACAGGCCGGCGTCGAGCCGTCCGAGGCCGTCGGAGCCGTCCACGAAGTTGTAGCCGCGCCGCAGCAGCCGCGCGCCGCCGTGCGCGTCGGGGTGCGCGAGCCGTACGTGTGCGTCGCCGGCGATCGCCGGCTGCCCGTCCGGGCCCTTTGCGGCGAAGTCCGGCGCGTCGAACTCGTCCTTGCCGGTGAGCGGCGCGCCCTTGCCCTTGTCCCGGCCGAAGATGGCCTCCTGCTCGGCCAGCGGGGCGCGGTCCCAGGTCTCGATGTGCATCCTGATCTTGCGGGTGACGAGGTAGGCGCCGCCGTCCATCCAGGCCGGTCCGTCGCCGGGCGCGGCCCACAGGTGGTCGCGCAGCATGGAGGTGTCCTCCAGCTTGAGGTTGTTCGTGCCGTCCTTGAAGCCCATCAGGTTGCGCGGCGTCGCCTGGGCCCGGGAGGTGGACGAGGTGCGGCCGAAGCCGAGCTGCGAGTAGCGCACGGAGACCTTGCCGAAGCCGATGCGGGCGAGGTTGCGGATCGCGTGCACCGCCACCTGGGGGTCGTGCGCGCACGCCTGCACGCAGATGTCCCCGCCCGAGATCTGGGGCTGGAGGTCCTCGCCCGGGAAGGCGGGCAGGTCGGCCAGCGCCGCGGGCCTGCGGTCGGCGAGGCCGAACCGGTCGTCGAACAGCGAGGGGCCGAAGCCGACGGTCAGCGTCAGGCCGGACGCGGGCAGGCCGAGGGCCTCGCCGGTGTCGTCCGGCGGCGCCTCCGGCGCGCCGCCCACGGCGCCGAAGGTGCCGGCGTCCCTGCCCTGGGTCATCCGGGCCGCGGCCGCCGTCCACTCCTGGAGCAGCTCCACCAGTTCGCCCCGGTCCTTCGTGATCACGTCGAAGGCCACGAAGTGGAGCCGGTCCTGGGCGGGTGTGGTGATGCCGGCCTGGTGGGCGCCGTAGAAGGGGACGGCGTCGGAGGTGGCGGAGGCGTACGCGACCGGCTGCTCCGCGAGGGAGCGGGTGGCGAGCGCGCCCGCCCCGACGGCGGCGACTCCCGCCGCGCCGAGGCCGAACAGCCGCCTGCGGCTCAAGCCCTCGCTCACGATGCCTCCCTCACGGTGCCTCCCCGCCTCGCCATGCCTTCCGAACCGCCTGCCGGAGCGCCTTCCGGGCTCACTTGACCACCACCGCCGCGACCCTGCTGATCGGCTCGGCCAGCGCGTTGATCGCGTCGGACAGCGCCCGCAGGTCGTCCTTGGACAGCTCGGTGTGCAGCTTCCACCCGTCGCCGTCGCGGTGCCGGCCGAGCGCCGCCTCCGCGTCGGCGAACTTCGCGTCGAGCGTCTTGACCAGATCGGCGTCGCGCTCCTCCAGGACCGGGCGCAGCGCCTGTACGGCCGCCTTCGAGCCCTGCAGGTTGGCGTCGAAGTCCCACAGGTCGGTGTGCGAGTAGCGGTCCTCCTCGCCGGTGATCTTGCCGGTGGCCACCTCGTCCAGCAGCCCCTTGGCGCCGTTGGCGAGCTGCACGGGGGAGAGGTCGACCGTCGCGGCCTTCGTCACGATCGTGTTCACGTCGGTCATCAGCTTGTCGGCGATCGGGCCGTCGCCGCCGACGTCCTTCTTGACCCACAGGTCCTTCTCGATGCGGTGGAAGCCGGTCCACTCCTCGCCGTCCGGCACGTCGTTCTCCCGCGCGTCGATGGCCGGGTCGAGGTCGCCGAAGACCTCGGCGACGGGCTCGATCCGCTCCCAGTAGGTGCGGGCGACCGGGTAGAGCTCCTTGGCCCCGGCCACGTCGCCGGCCTTGACCGCCTCGGTGAACTCCTTGGTCTTGTCGAGCAGCGTGTCGGACTGGCTCTTGATGTAGCGCTTGTAGCTGGCCACGGCCTCGGCGAGCCCGGCGTCGCCGCTCAGCGGCTTGTGCTCACCGCTGACCTTGAGCGGGCCGCGGATGCCCTTGCCGGTCATCCCGGGCTTGCACGCGGTCTCGTACATGCCGGCGGGGAGTTCCATCACGACCTCGCGGGTCAGTCCGGGCACGATGTTCTCCACCTCGCCCATCACCCGGTCGCCCGGCGCGTACACGTAGAACTCGGTGACCTTCGTGCCGCTGTTGGTGATGGCGAAGGTCGAGGTGCCGGCCGCGAGGTCGGACTTCGCCACCTTGCACTCGGTGTCGGTGGCGGCCACGGCGATCGCGCCGGAGCCGGCCGCGGTCGCCTCGGTGCCGGCACCGGCGCCGGAGCCGGTGGACGAGCAGGCCGTGAGGCCTGCCAGGGCCATGGTCGCGACGGCCAGGACAGTGGGGGTGCGCATCGGGTGGACTCCGGTCACGAAGCGGGCTGGGGAGACTTGGGAGCGGTGCCGGCGGGCGCCTTGACCGAGGGCCGCCGCAGGAACAGGACGAGGACGGGCACGGCGTAGGCGACCCAGGCGACGGTCTCCAGCACGCTCGGCTGCGCGGTGATGTTGAACATGCCGCTCAGCAGCGTCGAGTACCAGGCGCCGGGGTCGAGCAGGCCGCTGATGTCGAAGGCGTACGTGCTCAGGCCGGGCAGTAGGCCCGCCTCCTGCAGGTCGTGCACGCCGTACTTGAAGATTCCGGCGGCGACCAGGATCAGCAGCAGGCCGGTCCAGGTGAAGAACTTGGTGAGGTTGATCCGCACCGCGCTGCGGTACAGCCCGTAGCCGAGTGCGACGGAGGTGAGCAGGCCGAGCGTGATGCCGGTGAGCGGGCTCGCGCTGGTGGTCGCGCCCTGGACGGCGGCGAACCACAGCAGGGCGGTCTCCAGCCCCTCGCGGGCGACCGAGAGGAAGGCCACCACGACCACGGCCGCGGAACCGAGCCGCAGGGCGTCGCCGAGCTTCTCGCGCAGGTCGCCCGACATCCGGCGGGCCGCCGTACGCATCCAGAAGATCATGAAGGTGACGAAGACGGTCGCGGCCAGCGAGGCGAAGGCGTCGAACATCTCGTGCTCCCGCGAGCCGAGGTTGGCCGCGGTGAAGGTCAGCAACGCCCCGAACGCCACGGAGAGCGCCACGGCGGCTCCGACACCGGCCCAGACCAGCGGCAGGCGGTCGCCCTTGCCGCTCTTTACGAGGAAGGCCACCAGGATGGAGACGACCAGGGTCGCCTCCAGGCCCTCGCGAAGGCCGATGAGGTAGCTCGCGAACACATCGCCCTCCGGATAGTCGGTAAGCCTTACCTAAGTTAGGTCAGGTTCACCTTAGCGACAAGAGCCCGGACGCGAGTAACCGGGTAGGGCCTTTGTCACCTCAAGGGACCGCTGGGGTGGGCGGGCGCGGCCCTGCCGCACCGTCGTCCGTCCGCCCTCTCACTCGGCCGGACAGGCGCCGGAGGTCTCGGTTGGCGACCTATGCCCCGAATCGTGTTGACAGGGTCCGCCGACAGGCCGACAGTGTCTCGGGTGATCTTCCCCCGGACCCTCACACGCCCCGTTCCCGGCGTCGTCGCCGTGCTGGCCGCGACCTGCGCGCTCGCCGCCTGCACGGCGCGGCCCGGCGGAACGGGCGGGAACGCCTCCGGCGGGACGGCGGGGCCGTCGGCAGCCGCCTCCTCCACGGAACCGGCGGCGATGACCCCGGAGGCCTACCGGAGCGCGCTCGCCGCCGCCCGCCCCGCGGGCACGACCCTCGCCGCCATCGCCAAGGCGCGGACCTTCAAGTCCCTCCACCAGCGCATCGGGCGGGCGGAGAGCGCCCTGGAGTCCGCGGTGGCGCGGCTCGGGGCCCTGCGGCCTCCCCAGGACGTCGCCCCCGAGCACACCGACTACGTGGCGGCGCTGCGCGCTCTCAACGGCAGGCTCGGCGCACTGGACCAGGACGTGTCGTCGCACGCCCTGTGCAACGGCACGGCCGTGCTGGCCAAGCTCGGGGCGTCGGGCGACTTCACGACCTTCCGGGCGTCCGCGGACGACCTGGCGAAGGCCGGAGACTACCCGGTGGTCGCGCTCAGGCCGCCCGCCCGGCATACCCGCCGCCTCGGCAACGGCACGGTGCTGCTGTCGGCGATCCGCGGCGGCCGGGGCGCACTGACCGTGAAGAACGGCGGATCGCACGACGGCGTCGTCACCCTCGTACGCGGAGGGCGGAAGGCCGTCAGCTTCTATGTGCGCAAGGGGGCGAACGCGAAGCTCGCGAACGTCCGGGACGGGACCTACCGCGTCTACTTCACGACCGGGGCCGACTACGACAGGAGCGCCCGCGCGTTCACCAGGGACTGTGGCTTCTCGAAGTTCGACGATCCGCTGCGGTTCCGCACCGTCTACTCGGCGGGCCGGGTGAGCTGGGACAACTGGACCCTCACCCTCAACACCGTGTTCGGCGGGAACGCCAGCACGAGCGACGTCGACCCCGACGCGTTCCCCATGTGACCGTACGGAGGACGCGAACGAGGCCGCGGCCCGGGTGACCGGGCCGCGGCC
>QFZU02000091.1 GCA_003260025.2 Microbispora triticiradicis
TCACCGACGCCGCCGCCCTCGTCACCACCCGCGCCCGCCTCATGCACACCCTGCCCCCCGGCGGCGCCATGACCGCCATCAACACCACCGAAACCGACATCACCCCCCACCTCGCCGCCTATGAGGGCAGGGTCACCATCGCCGCCGCCAACACCCCCACCTCCACCGTCATCAGCGGCGACCACGACGCCATCACGGAAATCACCGAACGCTTCCGGCAGCGGGGACACAAGGTCCGGGCCCTGACCGTCAGCCACGCCTTCCACTCCCCCCACATGGACCCCATCCTCGACGACTTCCACAAAGCCATCGACGGCCTGACCCACACACCCCCCGCCCTCACCTTCGTCTCCGACCTCACCGGCACCACCACCCCACCCGACGGCCCCGACTACTGGACCTCCCACCTGCGCAACCCCGTCCGCTTCGCCGACGCCACCCGCACCCTGCACGACCACGGCGCCACCACCTACCTCGAAATCGGCGATCCGCGAGACCCTCGACGGCACACCCGGCCTGGTCGCCGTCCCCGTGCTACGCCGCGACCGGCCCGAACCCCACACCGCCGTCACCGCCGCCGCCCACACCCACGCCCACGCCACCCCCGTCGACTGGACCGCCGTCCACGGCCCCGCCACCACCGTCGACCTGCCCACCTACGCCTTCCAGCTCCCACCCACCCGCCAGACCGACCCCGCAGCCCTCGGCCTCACCACCACCGCCCACCCACTGCTCGGCGCCGCCGTCACCCTCGCCCACGACGACACCACCGTCTACACCGGCACCCTCTCCCTCACCACCCACCCCTGGCTCACCGACCACACCGTCTTCGACACCCCCATCCTCCCCGGCACCGCCTACCTCGACCTCGCCCTCCACGCCGCCGACCACACCGGCCACACCACCATCGACGAACTCCTCCTCCACGCCCCACTCGTCCTGCGACCGGGCCGTAAGGTCCGGGTGCAGGTGATCGTGAACGGCGCGGACGCCGACGGGAACGCGACGCTCGACGTGTACTCACGCGACGAGGGAGAGCACGGTGAGTGGACCCGCCACGCGACCGCCGTACTGACCAGAGACGACTCCGAGCCCGGCTTCGATCTGACCGTGTGGCCGCCCGAGGACGCCGTGCCGATCGAGGTGGAGAGCGTCTACGACGCCCTGACCCTGGCAGGCCTGCCGTACGGCCCGGCGTTCCGGGGGCTGCGCACGGCATGGCGGCGGGGCGACGAACTGTTCGCCGAGGTGACGCTCCCGCAGGAGGCGGACGGCGACGTCACGGGCTACGGCGTACACCCGGCGCTGTTCGACGCGGCCGTGCACCTGCCGGCGTGGGCCGGCCTGGCGGAGGTCCCGGAGGGACACAACCGGCTGCCGTTCGCCTGGAGCGGGGTGCGCCTGCACGCCACCGGCGCCACCGACCTGCGGGTACGCGTCAAGCTCGGCGACGCCGGATCGCTGTCACTTCAGGCCGCCGACCCCACCGGCGCACCCGTCGCCTCCATCGACACCCTCACCGCCCGGCTCGTCTCCGCCGAGCAACTCAGCGTCTCCCGATCGACGCCCGACGACAGCCTGTTCCGGGTGGAGTGGTCACCGCTCGAACTCCAGCCGGCGGCGCGCGAGGCCTGGGCCGTGCTCGGCGACCGCGACCTCCACGAAGCCCTGCGCCAGACCGTCACCGCCTCCTACTACGACGACCTGACCGCCCTCACCGACGCCGTCGACGCCGCAGAACCCGTCCCCGACGTGATCGTCCTACCCGTCGGCTCCCACCTCCACCAGGAACACCCTGTCCGGGACGACGACACCGAGCCCGCCGATCCGGAGCGGTCCACATCCGCCACCGGCAACGAGACGGGCGATCACGGCAGGGTGGGCGAAAACCCGGTGGCGGCGGCGCACGCAGTGACCGAACGCACCCTGACCACCCTGCAGACCTTCCTGACCGACGACCGCCTGACCACCACCCGGCTACTCGTCCTCACCCACCACGCCGTCGCCACCACCAGCCGGCAACCCATCGACCTCACCACCGCCCCCGTCTGGGGCCTTGTCCGCTCCGCCCAGACCGAACACCCCGGCCGCATCCACCTCATCGACCACGACCACAACGACCACACCACCACCGCCACGACGCTTCCCCAGGCCGCCGCAACCGCCCGCCACCACGACGAACCCCACACCGCCCTCCGCCACGGAACTCTCCTCACCCCCCGCCTCACCCCACACACCACCCAGCCCGCCCCCCAGCACAGGGCCGAGGACGCTCAACCGCGCGCCTGGAACCCCGACGGGACCGTCCTGATCACCGGCGGCCTCACCGGCATCGGCGCCCTGCTCGCCCACCACCTCGC
>QFZU02000092.1 GCA_003260025.2 Microbispora triticiradicis
ATCTCCCCCTGCGAATGCCCCACCACCGCCGACGGCACCACCCCCACCGACCGCCACACCTCCGCCAGCGACACCATCACCGAGAACAACGCCGCCTGCACCACCTCGTCCCGCTCCAACAAGCCATGGGCACCCCCACCCGCACCCTCGCCGGGGCCACTACCGGGACCGCTGCGCAACACCTCAAGCAACGGGAAATCCACCAACGGCTCGAACGCCGCCACACACTCCCCCACCCGCGCCGAAAACACCGGCGACTCCACCAGCAACCGCGCCGCCATCCCCACCCACTGCTGCCCCTGACCCGGGAACACGAAGACCACGCCGCCCTCGGCCACCTGGCCGCGTACGACGCCGGGCGCCTGCCTGCCCTCCGCCAGTGCCGCGAGGCCGTCGGCCATTCCGGCGCGATCCGGCCCGAGCACCACCGCGCGGTGCTCCAGCGCCGACCGGGTGGTCGCCAGGGACCACCCGACGTCGGCGGCGGACGCGTCCGACCCAGCCAGGAAGGCGCGCAGCCGGTCGGCCTGCCCGCGCAGGGCGCGCTCGTCGTGCGCGGTGACGGGCCAGGCGAACATCTCCGGCGTCCCCGGCCCGGTCACGGTGAGCGCCTCCCGGGACGGCTCTCCGGACAGCTCCCCGGACCGTTCGCCGGACAGCTCGTCGGCCTGTTCCAGGATGACGTGGGCGTTGGTGCCACTGATGCCGAACGACGACACCGCCCCGCGCCTCGGCCGGTCGGTCCCCGGCCACTCGACCGGCTCGGTCAGCAGCGACACCGCACCCGCCGACCAGTCCACCCGCGAGCTGGGCGTACGGACGTGGAGGGTCCTGGGCAGCACGCCGTGCCGGATCGCCTCCACCGTCTTGATCACACCGGCGACGCCCGCGGCGGCCTGGGTGTGGCCGATGTTCGACTTCACCGAGCCGAGGAACAGCGGGCGCTCGCGGTCCTGCCCGTACGCCGCCATCAGGGCCTGGGCCTCGATGGGGTCACCGAGACGCGTGCCCGTCCCGTGCGCCTCCACCATGTCCACGTCCGACGGCGCCAGCCCGGCGTCCGCCAGCGCCGCGCGGATCAGCCGCTGCTGCGCCAGGCCGTTCGGGGCGGTGAGGCCGTTGGAGGCTCCGTCCTGGTTCAGGGCGGTGCCCCTGATCACCGCGAGCACCCGGTGGCCGTTGCGCCGGGCGTCCGACAGCCGCTCCAGCAGCACCAGCCCCACGCCCTCGGCCCCCGAGGTGCCGTCGGCGTCGTCGCTGAAGGGCTTGCTGCGCCCGTCCGGCGCGAGCGCGCGCTGCCTGCTGTACTCCACGAAGAGGACGGGGGTCGACATCACCGTCACGCCGCCCGCGAGCGCCATCGCGCACTCTCCCCGGCGCAGCGCCTGGACCGCGAGGTGGATCGCCACGAGCGAGGAGGAGCACGCGGTGTCCAGTGTGATGGCGGGCCCCTCCAGACCGAAGGTGTAGGCCACCCTGCCGGACGCGAGGCTGCCGGCGCTGCCGTTGCCCAGGTGCCCCTCCACCTCCTTGGGCACGGGCCGCACCCGGACGGCGTAGTCGTTGTACATGACGCCGGTGAAGACGCCGGTCTGGCTGCCCCGGACCGACGCCGGGTCGATCCCGGCCCGCTCGAACAGCTCCCAGGAGGTCTCCAGCAGCAGCCGCTGCTGGGTGTCCAGCGTGAGCGCCTCCCGGGGCGAGATGCCGAAGAACTCGGGGTCGAACCCGGCGACGCCGTCCAGGAACCCACCCTCACGGGCGTAGCTGTGCCCGTGGCTGTCCGGGTCGTCGTCGAACAGGTTCGCCAGGTCCCAGCCGCGGTCGTCGGGGAACCCGCCGATCGCGTCCTCGCCGGCGGACACCATCCGCCAGAGGTCCTCGGGGCTGGTGACGCCGCCCGGGTAGCGGCAGCTCATCGCGACGACGGCGACCGGCTCCCGGGACGCGGCCACCTGACGCCGCAGCCGTTCGGTCTCCTTCAGCGAGGTCCTCAGGGCGTCGAGAACGCGGTTGTCCTGGTTGGTCATGGATGGCGCCTTCCGAACGGCTGTTGTCATCAGTCAGTGACGCTGTTGGCCATGGCGATCAGGGCCTCGGCGTCCATCGAGTCGATCTGCTCGTCGTCGTGCCGGCCCTCGGCCCCCTGCTGCCCCGCGAGATGGAGCAGCCGGTCGAGCAGGCCGCTGTCGCGCAGGGTGTCCAGGGGAATCGCCGCGAGGGCGGCGCGGATCCCCGCGTCCCGGGTGGCGGCCTCCTCCGGCGCCGGGGCCAGTTCGGCCAGCAGGAACTCGGCGATCGCGCGGGGGGTCGGGTAGTCGAAGACCAGGCTGGCCGGCAGCTTCAGCCCGGTCGCCGTCCGCAGCCGGTTGCGCAGCTCGACCGCCGTGAGGGAGTCGAATCCGAGGTCCCTGAAGCGCCGGTCCGCCTGCGTGAGATCCCCCGGGCGGTGGCCGAGCACCACCGCCGTCTCGGCGAGGACGGCCCTGACGACCGCCTGCTCGCGCTGCGCCTCGGGAAGGCTCCCGATCCGGCGCAGCAGGCCGTGGCCCCCCGCGCCGTTTCCGGCCGCGGCGCCGTTCCCACCGACCGGGCGGGACGCGGCGGGCACGAGGGCGCGGAGCCGCGCGTTCAGCACGCCGTCCCGGGCCCGCCCGCGCAGCACCGCGAGGTCGAGCCGCACCGCCACCGGTGCCGGTTCGCCGAGCGCGACCGCGGCGTCGAGCAGCGCGAGGCCCTGCGCCGAGGTCAGCGGGACGACCCCGGACGCGGCCATCCGCCTGCGGTCCTGCTCACCGAGGCCGCCGGTCAGCCCGCTGGTCTCCTCCCACATTCCCCAGGCGACCGACGTGGCCGTCAGCCCGAGGGCCCGGCGGTGCGCGGCCAGCGCGTCCAGGAACGCGTTGGCCGCCGCGTAGTTGCCCTGGCCCGCCGCGCCGAGGACCCCGGCGGCCGAGGAGAACAGCACGAACGCGGTGAGATCGAGGTCGCGGGTGAGCTCGTGCAGGTGCGACGCCGCGTCCACCTTGGCCCGGAACACGGCGTCCAGGCGCTCGGGTGTCAGCGACGCGACCACCCCGTCGTCGAGCGCACCGGCGGCGTGGACGACCGCGGTGACGGGATGCGCCTCCAGCAGGCCGGCCACGGCGTCCCGGTCGCCCAGGTCGGCCGCGACGATCACCGCTTCCGCGCCGAGCTCCGCCAGTTCGGCGGCCAGTTTCTCCGCGCCGTCGGCCGCCGGACCGCTCCGGCCGGCCAGCACGAGCCGCCGGACCCCGTGCTCGGCCGCGAGGTGCCGGGCGACCAGCCCGCCCAGCGTGCCGGTGCCACCCGTGATCAGCACGGTTCCGTCCGGGTCCCAGCCGCGGCCACCCGTCGCGGCGTCGGCCCCGGCGTCCGGTGCGGGGACGAGGCGCGGCGCGTACGCGACCCCGTCCCGTACGGCGACCTGCGGCTCGTCGTGGGCGGCGGCGACCTTCAGCGGTTCGGGGCCGGGCTCGTCCACGTCGACGGTCACGAGCTGGAACCGGCCGGGGTGCTCCGCCTGGGCGGACCGCACGAGCCCCCAGGCGGCGGCGCAGGCGAGAGCGGCGGGCTCCGCCTCGGCCGCCTCCCGGCCGACCAGCACCAGCCGCGACTCGTCGAACGCGTCGTCCGCGATCCACGTCTGCACGAGCCGCAGCACGTGGCCGGTCACGGACCGTACGGCGAGGGGGAGACCGGGTTCGGCGGGTGGTTCGGCAGGGCGCTCGATCGGCGCGAACACGACCGCCGGGACCGGCAGCCCGGCCTCGATCGCCGCCCGCAGTTCCGCGACGCCGTCGAAGGCCTCCATCCCGGGGAGGGGTGTGCCGCCGACGACCGCCCAGGGTCCGGCGGCCGGGGTCCCGGGCACCGGCAGCTCCGTCCATTCCGTGCGATAGAGGTGGTCGCCTCTGGGCGGGTCCATCGCGCGGAGGAGCAACGACGACACCGTGGCCACCGGTTCGCCGAACGCGTCCGTGGCGAGCAGCGCGAACCCGTCCGCGCCGGTGGGGGTGATCCGCACCCGCAGGGCGGTCGCGCCGGTGGCGTGCAGCGCCACGCCGGACCACGAGAACGGCAGCATCGGCGTGTCCGCCTCGGTCACGAGGGCGAGGGGATGCATCGCGGCGTCGAGCAACGCCGGGTGCAGGACGTACCCGGCCGCGTCGAGCTCCCCGAAGGGCTCGATCTCGGCGAAGATCTCCTCGCCGCGCCGCCAGGCGGCCCGTACGCCCTGGAACGCCGGGCCGTACCCCAGCCCGGTGGCGGCGAGACGGTCGTAGAGATCGGCGGGGTCGAGCGGCTCGCCGCCGGGCGGCGGCCACTCGGTGAGGTCGCCGGGCCACTCCGGGGAGCCGGGCGCGAGGGTCCCGGTGGCGTGCGACGTCCAGTCGCCGCCGTCGGCGCGCGCGTGCACGGCGACGGACCTGCGGCCGTCCTCGTCGCCCGCGCCCACGGTGACCTGGACCTGCGTCGCGCCGTCTCCTTCCAGCACCAGAGGGGCCAGGATGGTGAGCTCCTCGACGAAGGGGCAGCCGGTCTCGCTCCCCGCGCGGCCGGCCCATTCGACGAAGGTCGTGCCGGGCACCACGACCGAGCCCCGGACGGTGTGGCCGGTCAGCCACGGATGCGCGCCGGTGGACACCTTCGCGGTGAAGACGTGCCCGTCGGAGGCCGCGAGCGACACCGCCGCGGACAGCATGGCGTGGTCGACTGAGTCGAGACCCGCCGATGAGACGTCCGCGGCACCCCCGGCGTCGAGCCAGTAACGCCGGTGCTGGAAGGCGTACGTCGGCAGGTCCACCCGCCGGCCCGCGCCCTCCAGCGCGGCCCGCCACGCCACACCCGCTCCCGCCGTGTACGCCTCGGCCAGCGAGGTGTGGAGCCGCCGGAGACCGCCGTCGCCGCGCCGCAGCGTCCCGACGGCCGTGACGCCGTCGACGACGCCCGTCAGCACGGGATGGGCGCTGCACTCGACGAAGACGTGGTCCTCGAAGGCGCGCAGCGCCAGGTCGAAGCGGACCGGGCTGCGCAGGTTGCGGTACCAGTACTCCGCGTCCAGCGTCGTGCCCTCGGCGAAGCCGCCGGTGACCGTGGAGAAGAACGGCACCTCCGTGTCGCGGGCCGCCACCGGCCCCAGCGCCTCCAGCAGTTCGTCCTCGATGCTCTCGACGTGAACCGAGTGCGAGGCGTAGTCGACGGGGATGCGCCGGGCGCGGTCCCATCGGGCCAGGACCTCCTCCAGCGCCTCCGGGTCGCCGCCGACGACGGTGGCGTGCGGGCCGTTCACGGCCGCGACCGACAACCGGCCGTCCCGACCGGCCAGCCACTCCTCCACCTCGGCGAGCGGCGCGGGCACCGACGCCATGCCGCCGTGTCCCGCCAGGGACCGCGCGATCACCTGGCTGCGCACCGCCACGATCCGGGCGGCGTCCTCCAGGCCGAGCGCGCCCGCCACGCACGCCGCGGCGATCTCTCCCTGCGAGTGGCCGACCACCGCCGAGGGCGTCACCCCGAAGGACCGCCACACCTCGGCCAGCGACACCATCACGGCCCACAGCACGGGCTGGACCACGTCGACCCGTTCCAGGGCCGCCGCGTCGCCGAGCGCCTCCCGCAAGGACCAGTCCACGTAGGGGGCCAGCGCCCGCGCGCACTCCTCCAGCCGCGCGGCGAACACCGGTGAGGACTCGGCGAGCTCCACCGCCATCCCCGTCCACTGCGACCCCTGGCCGGGGAAGACGAACACCACGTTCCGATCGCCGTCCGCGGCGGGCACCACCCCGTTCAGCACGTTGGCGGCCGTGTCCTGGCCGACGATCGCGGTCAGACCGGCCAGCGCCTCGTCCCGGTCGCCGCCGAGGACGACGGCCCGGTCCTCCAGCGCGGCGCGACCGGCCAGCGAGACCGCAACATCGGTCAGGGCCACCTCCGGCCGTGCTTCCAGGAACGACCGCAGCCGCTCCGCCTGCCCGCGCAAACCCTCCGCGCCACGCCCTGACACCAGCAGCGGGACCGGACCCCGCCACTCCCGCTCCGGCACCGGTTCCGGCTCGGCTTCCGGGGCCTGCTCCAGCACCACATGAGCGTTGGTCCCGCTCACCCCGAACGCCGACACACCCACCCGCCGGGGCCCGCCCGTGACCGGCCACTCCACCGGCTCGGTCAGCAGGGACACCGCCCCGGCCGGCCAGTCCACGTACGAGCTCGGCGCGCTCACGTTCAACGTCCGGGGCAGCACCCCGTGCCGCATGGCCTGGATCATCTTGATGACTCCGCCGACGCCCGCCGCGGCCCCCGTGTGGCCGATGTTGGACTTCAGCGCGCCCAGCCACAGCGGCCGGTCGCGGTCCTCCCCGAACGTCTCGACCAGCGCCTGCGCCTCGATCGGATCGCCGAGCCGGGTGCCGGTGCCGTGCGCCTCCACCGCGTCCAGATCGGACGGCTCCAGGCCCGCGTCGGCCAGCGCGGCCCGGATCACCCGCTGCTGCGAGGGACCGTTCGGCGCGGTCAGCCCGTTGGACGCGCCGTCCTGGTTCACCGCCGACCCGCGCAGCACGGCCAGCACCTCGTGCCCGTTGCGCCGGGCGTCCGACAGCCGCTCCAGCAGCACGATCCCGATGCCCTCGGCCCAGGCGGTCCCGTCGGCGTCGTCGCTGAAGGGCTTGCACCGCCCGTCGGGCGCCAGCCCGCGCTGCCTGCTGTACTCGACGAAGAACGCCGGGCTCGACATCACCGTCACGCCGCCCGCCAGCGCGAGCGTGCACTCGCCCCGGCGCAGCGACTGCGCGGCCAGGTGCATCGCCACCAGCGACGAGGAGCACGCCGTGTCCACCGTCAGCGCCGGGCCCTCCAGGCCCAGCGAGTATGCCACCCGCCCGGACGCGATGCTGCCCGTGTTGCCGTTCCCGAGGTAGCCCTCGACGTCCTTGGGCACCCGCCGCATCCGCATGGCGTAGTCGCCGGTCATGATCCCGGCGAACACGCCCGTACGGCTGCCGCGCAGCGACCTGGGGTCGATCCCCGCCCGTTCGACGGCCTCCCACGAGGCCTCCAGCAGCAACCGCTGCTGCGGGTCCATCGCGAGCGCCTCACGCGGGGAGATGTCGAAGAAGGCGGCGTCGAAGTCTCCGGCCTCGTGCAGGAACCCGCCCGCGCGCACGTAACTGTGGCCGTGGCTGTCGGGGTCGTCGTCGAACAGGTTCGCCAGGTCCCAGCCGCGGTCTGTTGGGAACGCGGAGATTCCCTCGCGGCCGTCGAGCAGCAGCCGCCACAGGTCGTCCGGGGTGCGCACGCCGCCGGGATAGCGGCAGCTCATCCCGACGACGGCGATCGGGTCGTCGGTGGAGCCGACGGCCGGGGCGGCGGCCTTGCCGGCGGCCGGCTCCCGGACGGCGGCCCGCGCC
>QFZU02000093.1 GCA_003260025.2 Microbispora triticiradicis
ACCACCGCCACACCCAGAACCTCCCCGCCACCAGCCTCGCCTGGGGACTATGGGCCCACACCAGCACCCTCACCGCCGGACTCGGTCAGAACGACCACAAGCGCCTGGCCAGGCTCGGCCTGCGCCCGCTAGAAACGGATCACGCCCTGGCCCTGTTCGACGCGGTGGTCTTCGGCGCGGCCGCGCAGCCGCCGGTGCTCGTACCGGCTCGCCTGAACACGGCGACCGACGCGCCGCCGCCCCTGCTGCGCCGCCTGATCTCCCCACGCCGCCGGGCGGTGCGGGCGGCCGCCGGGCAGGACGGCTCCCTCACGACGCGACTCTCCGCGCTGACTCCCGAACGGCGGAGCGCGGCCCTGCTCGACCTGGTCCGCACCGAGGTCGCCACCGTCCTCAGCCACCCCGACCCCCACACCATCCTCCCCGACCGTCCCCTCATCGAACTCGGCCTCGACTCCCTCACCGCCGTCGAACTCCGCAACCGCCTCACCACCACAACCCACCTCCGACTCCCCGCCACCCTCACCTTCGACCACCCCACCCCCGAGGGCATCGCCGAACTGCTGGACGGCCTGCTCGGCGGGGACGTCCGGGCGGAGAAGGCGCCGGTGCGGGCCGAGACGACCGCGACAGGGTCGCTCGCGGACGATCCGGTCGTCATCGTCGGGATGGCCTGCCGGCTTCCGGGCGGCATCGAGTCGCCGGAGGCGCTGTGGCGGCTGGTGGAGCGCGGCGGGGACGCCGTGTCGGAGTTCCCCGCCGACCGGGGCTGGGACCTCGAACGGCTCTACGACCCCGATCCGGACCATCTCGGCACCTCCTACACCCGGCACGGCGGGTTCCTGCGGGACGTCGCCGACTTCGACGCCACCTTCTTCGGCATCTCGCCCCGTGAGGCGCTGGCGACGGACCCGCAGCAGCGGTTGCTCCTCGAAGTGGCGTGGGAGGCGTTCGAGCGGGCCGGGATCGACCCCCGGCGGCTCAGGGGCAGCCGCACCGGGGTCTTCGCCGGGGTGATGTACCACGACTACGCGCCCCGGCTGCAGGAGATCCCGGGCGACCTGGAGGGCTATCTCGTCAACGGCAGCGCGGGCAGCATCGCCTCGGGCCGCGTCGCGTACACGTTCGGCTTCGAGGGCCCGGCGGTGACCGTCGACACGGCCTGCTCGTCGTCGCTGGTCGCGCTGCACCTGGCCGCACAGTCGCTGCGTACGGGTGAGTCGGACCTGGCGCTCGCGGGCGGCGTCGCCGTGATGTCGTCACCCGCCACGTTCGTCGAGTTCTCCCGGCAGCGGGCCCTGGCGGCCGACGGGCGGTGCAAGGCGTTCTCGTCCTCGGCCGACGGCACCGGCTGGGGGGAAGGCGTCGCCCTGCTCCTCCTCGAACGGCTGTCGGACGCACGCAGAAACAACCATCCGGTGCTCGCGGTGGTCCGCGGCTCGGCCGTCAACCAGGACGGCGCGTCCAACGGCCTGACCGCCCCGAGCGGCCCGTCGCAGCAGCGGGTCATCCGGCAGGCGCTCGCCAACGCCGGGCTGACGACCGGCGAGGTGGACGTGGTCGAGGCGCACGGCACCGGCACGACGCTCGGCGACCCGATCGAGGCGCAGGCGCTGCTGGCGACGTACGGCCAGGACCGCCCGGCCGAGCGGCCGCTGTGGCTCGGTTCCCTCAAGTCGAACATCGCGCACACCCAGGCTGCGGCGGGCGGTGCCGGCGTGATCAAGATGATCATGGCGATGCGCGCCGGGGTGCTGCCGAAGACCCTGCACGTCGACGAGCCGACCCCGCACGTGGACTGGTCGAGCGGCGGCGTACGCCTCCTCGACGAGGCGCGGCCCTGGCCGGAGGACGGCGGCCCGAGACGGGCCGGGGTGTCGTCGTTCGGGGTGAGCGGGACGAACGCGCACGTGATCCTGGAGCAGCCCCCCGCCGCCGAGGAGCCGGTCAGGACGCCGGGCACGCCGCCGCCCGGCACGCGGCCCGCCGTGCCGCCCGCCGTGCCGTGGGTGCTGTCGGGGCACCTGCCCGAGGCGCTGCGCGGTCAGGCCGTCAGCCTCGCGACGTACCTGCACGGCCGGGCGGACCTCGACCCGGTCGACGTGGCGCACTCCCTCGTCTCCGCCAGGACGCTGCTGGCCGAGCGTGCCGTCGTGGTCGCGCCGGACGCGGAGGGGCTGACCTCCGGCCTGGCCGCCCTCACCCGCGAGGGCGCGCTGCCCGGCCACGTCGTACGCGGCACGGCCGACGTCGCCGGGAAGGTCGTGTTCGTCTTCCCGGGGCAGGGCGGGCAGTGGCCCGGCATGGCCGCCGGGCTGCTGGAGTCGGCGCCCGTGTTCGCGAAACGGCTCGCGGAGTGCGAGCGGGCGCTGAGCGAGTTCGTCGACTGGTCGCTGCTCGACGTGGTGCGCGGCGTCCCCGGCGCGCCGGGGCTCGACCGGGTCGACGTGGTGCAGCCGGTGCTGTGGGCCGTCATGGTGTCGCTCGCCGAGCTCTGGCAGTCGTACGGGGTCCGTCCCGACGCGGTGGTGGGCCACTCGCAGGGGGAGATCGCCGCGGCCGTGGTGGCGGGCGGACTGTCGCTGCGCGACGCCGCCCGCGTGGTGGCCCTGCGCAGTCAGGCCATCCGGACCCTGTCGGGCGACGGCGGCATGGCGTCGGTGGCCCTGCCGCTGGAGGAGGCCGAGGCCCGGATCGCGCCCTGGGACGGACGGCTGTCGGTCGGGGTCGTCAACGGGCCGGGCAGCGTGGTCGTGTCCGGCGAGGTGGGCGCCCTGGCCGAACTGCTGGCCGCGCTCGACGCGGAGGGGGTGCGCAACCGGCGGCTCCCCGTCGACTACGCCTCGCACTCCGCCCAGGTCGAGCTGATCTCGGACGAGTTGCCGAAGGCGCTGTCCCCGATCACGCCCCGCGCGCTGACCGTGCCCATGCTGTCGACCGTCACGGGCGAGTGGGCCGGCGAGGCGGAGCTCGACGCCGACTACTGGTACGCGAACCTGCGGCGGCCCGTGCGGTTCGAGGCCGCCACCCGCGCCCTGGCGGCCAGTGGTCACACCGCGTTCCTGGAGATCAGCCCGCATCCGGTGCTGGCGTCGAGCATCGAGGACACCCTGGAGGCGGCGGCGGTCGCGCCCGCGCTGGTCACCGGGACGCTCCGGCGCGACGAAGGCGGGCCGGAGCGGTTCCTCGTGTCGCTCGCCGAGGCCTTCGTGCGGGGCGTGCCGGTCGACTGGGCCGTCGCCCTCCGCGGAGCCGCCCCACGCCGCGTCGACCTGCCGACCTACGCCTTCCAGCGCACCCGCTTCTGGCTCGACGCCTCGCGTACGTCCTCGGCCACGTCTTCCGAGGGCGGGGTGAACGACGGCGCTGCCGGCGGGCAGGCACCCGAACCCGCGTCGCGGTTCGCCGGGCTCGACCCGGAGCAGCGCCGCGAGGCCGTGCTCGACCTCGTCCGCACGGAGGTCGCCGCGGTGCTGCGGCACGCCGACGGTGCGGAGATCCCGCCGGCCAGGGCGTTCCGGGAGCTGGGGCTCGACTCGCTGACCGCCGTGGAGCTGCGCAACCGGCTCCGTACGGCGACCGGGCTGCCCCTGCCGACCACGCTGATCTTCGATCATCCCTCGCCCGCCGCGGTGACCGACTACATCCTGTCGGCGCTGGCCGAGGCCGAGGTGGACGGCGACGGAGAACCCGCCGGCGACCCGCTGACCGCGCTGCGGCGGCTGGAGGCGAGCCTGCTCGCCGAACCCGGCGGCCGGGGCGAGGTCGTCTCCCGCCTGCGCTCACTGCTGGCCCGCTTCGACACCCCGCTCGGCGCGGACGACGACCCGGACGACGAGATCGACCTCGACTCCGCCACCGACGACGAACTCTTCGACCTCCTGGACAGGAGCTGATTTGTGATGGCGAACGACGACAAGCTGCGCGAATATCTCAAGCGCTCGATCGCGGAGACCAAGCAGGCGGAGAAACGGCTGAGGCAGATCGAGGCGAAGTCGCGGGAACCGATCGCGATCGTGGGGATGGGGTGCCGCCTGCCCGGCGGGGTGGCCTCCCCCGAGGACCTGTGGGACCTGGTCGCCGAAGGAGGCAGCCGTACGGCGGTGTACGCGGGGGTGGCCGACCGTACGTACGGCTCACGGCTGCCGGAGGTGCCCGAAGACCTGGAGGGCTATCTGGCGATCGGCAACCTGGGCAGCGTGCTGTCGGGGCGGATCGCCTACACCTTCGGCTTCGAGGGCCCGGCGGTGACCGTCGACACGGCCTGCTCGTCGTCACTGGTCGCGCTGCACCTCGCCGTCCAGGCCCTGCGTACGGGGGAATGCGACCTCGCGCTCGCGGGCGGGGTGACGGTGATGGCGAGCCCGATCGGGTTCACCGAGTTCTCGCGGCAGCGGGGGCTCGCGCCGGACGGGCGGTGCAAGGCGTTCTCCTCCTCCGCCGACGGCACCGGCTGGGCCGAGGGCGTCGGACTGCTGCTGGTGGAGCGTCTGTCCGACGCGCGCAGGAACGGACACCCCGTGCTGGCCGTCGTCCGCGGCACCGCCATCAACCAGGACGGCGCCTCCAACGGCCTGACCGCACCCAACGGCCCCTCCCAGCAACGCGTCATCACCCACGCCCTCCACAACGCCGGACTCACCCCTTCGGACGTCGACGCCGTCGAAGCCCACGGCACCGGCACCACCCTCGGCGACCCCATCGAAGCCCAAGCCCTGCTCGCCACCTACGGAGCACCCGACCAGATCGACGCGGCCACGACCGTGGAGGCACCTCCGAACGGGTCACGCGCGACGTCCGCCGGCAGCCTGGCGCCGGCGGAGGCCGGGCATCGGGCACCGGCCACGCAGGACCCCGGTGCCCACGACACTCCGCGTCCGGTGGAGGTTTCCCAGGGGCGTGGGGTGCCGGTGGTGGGGTGGGTGGTCTCGGCGCGGTCACCCGAAGCACTACGCGCCCA
>QFZU02000094.1 GCA_003260025.2 Microbispora triticiradicis
TCGTTCAGGTGGCCGGCCGCGATCGCGGTGCCGAAGTAGCGGCCGCTCTGCGCGGCGGCCGCCCCGAGGGTGCTCGCCGCGGCATTGGCCGGGAGGGTGGCCGACAGGGCCGTCACCACCCCGAGTACGCCGAGAGCCCCGGCGGCCAGCGCCCGGCGTGGGCCGCTGAGCGGTCGCCTGGCGCCACCGGCGGATAGGGGGAAATCGCTCATGCCTGAGCCTCCACTGCTGCATCACTGAAAGGGAAACGCGAGGACGCGCCCCCGCGGGAAGACGCCACGCCCGGGACGCACGACGATCGGCGTCACGAACGGCGGCCTCCGCCGTCCACCACCAGGTCCGGCAGAAAGAGGCCGCTTCGGAAAGTCAGTCTGGAAATCTCCACGAAACGTGTCAAGACTGCGTCGGAGAGGCTGGAGCCGTCTCCCTGCCGCAGTCGCACGCGCCGGGCGCGTGGCACGCACCGCCACCGCGCTTTCCCGCCGCCTCGTCATCCGTTTCGGGACGGTGCCGGCTTGATGAATGTTTCAGCACCCCGCCCACCTCGGCATGTGCGCCGCCCGCCCATCGGAGCAGTTGAGGCCCGCCCGGCGGCACGGCGCCCGGGCGGGCGGATCCGGCTCGCTTGACGGGACCTGACCCCGTCGTATTGGCTCCGCCGCACCACCACCGACATCGACGCCTATGAGAAGGGCGGGCCCGGCAGCGTACGTGTGAGCGTTAACAAGCCTTGACCCGCCTTCGCGCACGGAGGTGGGGTGATCCCCCGCCGCCGAGGGCCGCCGAGGCTCCGGTCGGCGCGCCGACGCGCCGCCCGCCTCGCACGCGTGCTCGGTTCCGCAAGCCCCCAAGCACCATCCGCGGCCACGACAGCCAGTGTGAGCGTTAACAGAAGATTTCTCCTAATAGATCACATTCTTCGGGAGTACTGATGAAGATCCCTCGCGTTCGGCTCTGGCCCACCGTCGGCGTCGACGCCACGGCCGGCGCCACCAGGCTCATGCGGACGAGGCGGTTGGCCGCGATCCTCCTGGCTCTCGCCCTGCCGGTGCTCGGTACGGTGCTGGGGGCGGGCGCCGCGAGCGCGGAGTCCAACGGCGGGGTTCGGGTGATGCCGCTGGGTGACTCGATCACCGAGGGCACCCAGGTGCCGGGCGGCTACCGCATCGGGCTGTGGCAGCGCCTGGCCGCCGGCCGCTACACCGTGGACTTCGTCGGCTCGCAGTACAACGGGCCGGGCAACCTGGGCGACCACGACCACGAGGGCCACCCCGGCTGGCGGATCGACCAGATCGACGCCAACATCACCGGCTGGCTGCGCAGCTACACCCCCCGCACCGTGCTGCTGCACATCGGCACCAACGACGTGCTGCAGAACTACAACGTCTCCTCCGCCCCCCAGCGGCTGTCCACCCTGATCGACCACATCACCTCGGCCGCGCCCAACGCCGAGGTGTTCGTCGCCACGATCATCCCCGCCCAGCCCGAGCCCCAGCACCAGCCCGTCGGCGAGCCCCAGCGCGAGTCCCAGCGCCAGCCCGTCGGCGAGCCCCTCGACGAGCCCTTCGACGGGCCCGACGCCGGGCAACAGGTCGTGCTTGGCCAAGTACACGCTGACCGGGCAGTGGCAGGGCGGTTTCCAGGCCGACGTGACCGTCACCGCGGGCGGATCGCCCATCTCCTCCTGGACCGTCGCCTGGCGGTTCAGCGACGGCCAGACGGTCACCCAGTCGTGGAACGCCACGATCACCTCAAGTGGATCAGAGGTCACCGCCCGGAACGTGAGCTACAACGGCGCGCTCGGCGCCGGCGCGAGCACGCAGTTCGGCTTCCTCGGCAGCTCGAACGGCGCCAACAGCGTGCCGTCCGTGACCTGCACCGCGATCTGACGAACTTGGCAGCCGGGCGGCTCCCGGGCCAGTAAGGCCCGGGAGCCTCCGCGCACGAAAGGACCTCCTGTGAAACGAAGGCTCAGATCCATACTGGCCGCCGCCTCGTTGCCCCTGGTACTCGTCGGCATGCTGCTGGCCGCCCACCCCGCCGCGGCCGCCTCGCTCACCCGGATCACCGGGTTCGGCACCAACCCGACCAACCTCAACATGTACCTCTACGTCCCCGACCGGGTCGCCGCCCGCCCCGGTCTGCTGGTCCTGGTCCACTACTGCGGCGGCTCGGCCAGCGCGATCTTCAACGGCAACGGCCACGACTACGTCACCGCCGCCGACCGCTACGGCTACATCATCGTGGTCCCCGAGGCCACCCGCAGCGAGAAGTGCTTCGACGTGTCCACCCCCGCCGCGCTGCGCCGCGACGGCGGCAGCGACTCCACCGGCATCATGGCCATGGTCAACTACACCCGCCAGCGCTACAACGTCGACCCCGGCCAACGGGTCGCTGTGGAACAGCCAGTGCTCCGGCGGGCAGATCATCAAGACCGCCCAGCAGTGGGGCGACCAGGCCCGCGCCATGTACCCCGGATACACCGGCCGCTACCCCCGCATGCAGCTGTGGCACGGCACCACCGACACCACCCTGCACTACAACAACTTCGGCGAAGAGATCAAGCAGTGGACCAACCTCAACGGGTTGAGCCAGACCCCCGCCTTCACCGACCACCCCCAGTCCTCCTGGACCCGGCCGAGCACCTCCATGTCGCCGTCGCCGTCGCCGTCCGCGTCTCCCACGCGGTCTCCGTCACCCTCGCCGTCGCCCTCGCCGTCGCCCTCGCCGTCGGCCTCCCCCTCGCCGTCGCCGAGCGCCTCCCCGAGCCCCTCGCCGTCCGGCCAGCCGGGCGCCTGCCGCGTCAGCGCGACCGTCAACAGCTGGGCCAACGGCCTCACCGAGGACATCGCCGTCACCAACACCGGCTCCTCCGCCGTCAACGGCTGGTCGCTGGCCTTCACCCTGCCCGGCGGGCAGACGATCACCAACGGCTGGAACGCCACCTACTCGCCCACCAGCGGCCAGGTCACGGCGACCAACGTGAGCTACAACGGCTCGATCCCGCCCGGCGGCTCCGTCCAGATCGGCTTCCAGGCCACGCACACCGGCAACGCCGGCAAGCCCACCTCGTTCACGCTGAACGGCGCCACCTGCACCGTGTCCTAGAGAACACCGTGTCCTGACGACACAGCCCAAGACCCATGATCTGGAGGACTTCAGTGCCCCCCATTCGACATCGGCGCTGGCTCGCGGCCGCGATGGCCGCCGCGCTCGGCGCTCTCGGAGTCACGACCGCAGGCACGGCCCAGGCCGCCGCGGGCTGCGAGGTCACCTACACGGTGACCAGTTCGTGGCCGGGCGGCTTCGGCGCCGACGTGAAGGTGTCCAACCTGGGCGACCCGATCAACGGCTGGAAGCTGACCTGGACGTTCACCGCCGGGCAGACCATCACCCAGCTCTGGAACGGTACCCACACCCAGTCGGGCGCGCAGGTCACGGTGAGCGACGCGGGCTACAACGCGTCGATTCCCACCGGCGGCAGCACGAGCTTCGGCTTCAACGGCGGGCTGAGCGGCTCGGCCAACCCGGTGCCGACGAACTTCGCCGTCAACGGCACCGCCTGCACCGGCACCGTGACCAGCAGCCCCTCGCCCAGCCCGTCGCCGAGCCCCAGCGCCAGCCCGTCGCAGAGCCCTTCACAGAGCCCGTCGCCCAGCCCGTCGCCGAGTGCCTCACCGAGTGCCTCGCCCAGCCCGTCGCCGAGTCCGTCGGCCACTCCGAGCGGGCCGTGGCCGCCGTCGTCGACGTACTCCAACCCGGTGCTGTGGGACGACCTGGCCGACATCGACATCATCCGGGTCGGTGACACCTACTACTACTCCGCCTCCACGATGCACTACTCGCCCGGCGCGCC
>QFZU02000095.1 GCA_003260025.2 Microbispora triticiradicis
CGGGCGGGCCCAACGCCTGGGCCGACCCCGCGGCGCTGGACGGCGAGCCGCGCGGGCGGCACCGCACGACGCCGCTGTCGCCGTTCGACTCGCTGATCTGGGAGCGGGCGCGGGCCGAGCGCGTCTTCGGCCTCAGCCACCGGCTGGAGGCCTACGTGCCGAGGGACAAGCGGGTCCACGGCTACTTCGCGATGCCCGTGCTCGCGGGCGGCCGGATCATCGGCCGGGTCGACCCGGCCCGCGAGGGCGCCACCCTGGTCGCCCGCCAGGTCGGCTTCGAGCCGGGCGCACGGGCCCGCGACGCCGAGGCGATGAGCGACGCCCTGTGGGAGGCCGCGAGCTGGGTCGGCTGCACCGCCGTGCGGGTCGAGCGCGTCGGAACGCCCGAACTTGAGGCCCCACTGCGCGCCGCCGTGGCCCGCGGCTCTCACCGGTGACAGTGATCAGGAGTGCTCCACGGCTCCCCGCACCGAGGCGTTCACGCACGTCGCCCGGCCGGCGGGCAGCCGGACGGCACACCTGTCAGCGGGGGTTGAGAACCGGCGTGGGGCCGGACGCCTGGTGCTGATGGCGCACCAGGTGGGCGTAGTGGCCGTCGTGGATCATCAGCTGGCGGTGGGTGCCGGCCTCGACGATCTGACCTCGGTGCAGCACGACGATCAGGTCGGCGTCCTGGATCGTGGACAGCCGGTGGGCGATGACGATCTGGGTCTGGCCGAGCTTGAGCAGGTTGCGGCGGATGCGTTCCTCGGTGACCGCGTCCAGCGCGGCGGTGGGCTCGTCCAACAGCAGGATGCGGGGGCGGTGGACCAGGGCGCGGGCCAGCGCCAGGCGCTGGCGCTGGCCGCCGGACAGGCGCGTGCCGCCCTCGCCGATGTGGGTGTCGTAACCCTGCGGGAGGCGCACGATCTCGTCGTGGAGTTCGGCCAGGCGGGCGGCGTGCTCGATCGCCTGGTGGCTGAGGTCGGTGAAGCCCGCGATGTTGGCGGCGATGGTGCCGGCGAACAGATGCGGCTGCTGGGTGACCACGCCCACCTGCCCGCGCAGCCACTGCCGGTCGAGTTCCCGCAGCGGGACGTCGTCGAAGCGGATCTGCCCGGAGACCGGCTCGACCAGGCCGATGAGGGCACGGCCGAGGGTGGTCTTGCCGGATCCCGACGCGCCGACGATGGCGACCCTCGCCCCGGGCGGGATGCGCAGGGAGAGGTCCCGGAGCACCGGCGTACGGGCGTCGTAGCCGACGCTGATCTTGGTGACGGTGACGCCGCCGCGCAGTCCGCCGTCCGGGCGGAGGCCGCCGGTGCGCTCCGGCGGCGTGCCCATGAGGTCCGCGATGCGGCCGAGGTGCGCGGCGGCCAGTTGCAGCTGGTAGACGATGCCCAGGAGGGACGCGAGGGGGGTGGTCGCGGCGACGGCTAGGGAGACCAGCGCGAGCCGGTCGCCCAGCGTCCCGCCGGTCGAGGCGAACACCGTCACCAGCAGACCCAGGTGGAGCGCGGTCTGCAGGGCGGTGGTGGCGGTCTGGACAGTGGCCACGTGCCGGTCCCGGGCCGCCCCCGTGGTCAGCTCCTCCTCGTGGTGGACGCGCCAGCGGGCCACGGCCGCCGCCTCTCCGCCCGACGCCTTGACCGCCTCGATGCCGGCCAGGCTGTCGACCATGGTGGCCTGGGTGGCGGCGGTGGTGTGCAGGGCGGCGAAGGCCAGGTGCATGCCGCGGCGTGCGGTGGCCAGCACCACACCGGCCTGCAGCGCCGCCGCCACCAGCGTCACCAGCCCGAGCCCGGGCGCGGCCACGACGAGCAGGGTCAGGTACGACACCGCGGTGGCCAGGTCGAACAGGAAGGCCAGCGACTGTTCGGTGAGCAGATCGCGGAGCATGGCCACGCCGCTGAGCCGGTTCAGCAGGTCGCCGCTGGAGCGGCGCTGGAAGAAGCGGTACGGCAGCGCCAGAGTGTGGCCGACGAGCGCGCGCATCCCCTCGGCCGCGACCGAGGTCTGCAACCGGATCAGCGTCCGGGCGCGGATCCAGGACGTCAGCCCGTACACGAGCACGACGCACAGCGCGGCGGCCGCCAGCGTCATGACGTCCATCGCCACCGGGCGGTCCACCACGAGTTTGGTGAACAGCGGCACCGCCAGCCCGAACAGCTGCGCCGCCAGCGACGCCAGAACCACCGCGGCGATCAGCCGCCGGTTGGCGAGCGCGGGTGCCAGGAGCGGGCGCAGCACGCGCCAGGGCCGGTGCCGGGCGGCGGGCGCGAGCCCGGCGGGGGCGTCGGCCAGCAGGACCTTGCCGGAATAGCCGGCCCGGAACTGCCGCTGCGACAGTCGTCGCCGGCCCCGCGCCGGATCGACCACGGTGGCGCCGCGTGGGCCGGCGTGCTCTACGACGACGAAGTGGTTGTTCTCCCACATGGCGATGAAGGGCGCGGGCAGCGCGCGGACGGTGTCGATCGGGGCGCGGCAGGCCCGTAGCCGCAGTCCGAAGCGGGCTCCCGCCTGGATCATCTCCCGCAGGCTCACCCCGTCCACGCCCTCGGCCAGATGCTCGCGCACCTCCGCCAGGCCGGTGCGGCGGCCCAGCGCGCTGAGCACCATGGCCAGGCATGCGGCGCCGCAGTCACTGCGGGCCAGTTGCATCCGCAACGGCACGCGGCGTCTCACCGCCGCACCTCCCCTATCTGGGCCGCCAGCAGGAACCGTCTGATCTTCCTCACCGTCGCATCCGCCCGATCACGCTCAGAGCCAGAACCACCGGATCTCCGCCGTGCGCCGCCGCTCGTCCAGCCACGCCTGGAAGGCCGCGTCCCGCGCCGCTTCCATCACCTCCGGCGCGTCGGGGTCGGGCGCGACGACCTCGTAGACCACCCCGGCCAGGTGACCGCCCTCATAGGGGACGGGCCCGATCGCCGTCTTCCCGGGCACCGTCCGCAACGGCTCGGGCAGCCGTGGGCTGAGCGCGGTCGCGGCGTGCAGCTGCGGTGTGTCGCCGTACGGCCCGGCCGGGAGTTGGATGGCGGCCAGGCACCGGGCCGCGAAGTCCTCCACCGGGCCCTCCAGCAGGGCGCCCAGGTCATCGGCATGGCGGCCCGTCACCCACACCGCGCGCCGCACCGTGAAGTCCTCCGGGTGCTCGGCCAGACGGCGGCGGGCGGGCTCGCCCGCGAAGCGATCCCGGACCCGGGCGACGAGTGCCTGCGTGCGGGCGTGGGTCTGGAACATCTCCGGCGACATGCCCGCCTCGGCCAGCCACTCCAGCGTCTGCGCCCGGCCGGTGAGGCCCCGGCGCCGGCGGAACTCGTCGGCGGCCGCCTGGATCTCGGCCGTGGTCGGCTGCTGCAGGGCGCCCTCCAGCTCGTTGAGCACGATGCGGTGGTCCACCAGCCGCTCGTGGAGCTGCCGGTCGCGCACGCCCAGAGCGCGGATCGCGGAGAGGGCCCCCGCGATCGACAGGCCGGCCCCGTCCACGCTGAGGATGTTGGCCGCCGCCCAGTGGGTGGAGTGGTCCACCAGCCACGGGATGCCGTCGTCCACCTCGGCCGACAGCGCGACGGTGCCGCCCTCCGGGTGGTCGAGGAGCAGGTCGTAGCCGACCCGGGTCGTCCCCGGCGGCTCGTCGACGGCCAGTTGAGCGCGCAGGTGCGGCCGCGCGGCGGCCCAGTCGAGCACGCTCAGCCGTGCCTCGCCCACCGCGTCGCGCGCGGTCGGCAACCCCCGCAGGAGCACGACCGCCTCGGCGAGGTCGTCGGCGAAGGAGGCGGTGCTGCTGGTGGAGGGAGAGGTGGCGGCCGCCGGGCCGGACGGGCTCCGGTCAGTGAGCATCGGTGAGTCCTTCGGGTCGGGACGAGGAGCGGCCTCCCGGCTGGAGCCCGGCGCTGGTGGCGAGCCAGTCAGCGATGGCGTCGCTGATGGGCATGCCGGTGCGGAGCTCGACGAAGGCCCATTGGCCGTTGACATTGAGCTCCAGGAAGACGTAACGGCCGTCCGGGGTGACGATGAAGTCCAGCGCGCCGAAGCTCAGACCCAGCCCGGCCACCAGGCGGACACAGCGGTCGGCGACGTCCTGAGGCAGGTCGTAGGCCGTGTAGCCCACGTTGGTGTCGTGGTAGTGCCGCCAGTCCACAGCGGTCGACCGTGAGGCCTGGGAGTCGATGCGGGCGGCGAACACCCGCTCGCCGACCACCGTGACCCGCAGCTCGTACGCCTTGGGCACATTCGGCTGCAGCATCGCCGGGCCGTGCCGGAGCCGGTGCCGCCCGGTCAGCCGCCGCCTGGGCACCGTCGCGGTGAACAGGTGCCCGGCCTCCCCGTCCCGCTCGAACGGGTGGAATCCGAGCGTCTTGGTGATCACCCGGCCGCCGGCCCGGTTCCACAGCGGCACCAGGGCCTCCGGGTCGTTGGTCACCACCGTGTCGGCCACGGTCAACCCGAGCTCGGCGGCCCGGTAGAGATGCAGCAGCTTGTTGTCGACGGCCGCGGCGTGCTGCGGCGGCGCGGGCATCCACCGGGCCCCGACCATGAGGTCGTACGCGCCGGTGACAGCGATCCTGGCGGTGTGCTCGGCGAAGGCGCGCTGCGACGGCTCCGGCACCTCGACCGCGGACGGCGGGTCGGGGCGCCGGTCCCACACCGCGCTCACCTTCGACAGGTCGTAGGTCTCGCCCCGATAGGTCAGCACCTGGTGCCAGCGGCCATCGAGACAGCTGGTGGTGAGGGTGGAGTTGCCGGGGTAGTCGGCCTCGTCCCACCACAGCAGCGGCACGCCGCGCTCTCGCAACTTGGGCAGCACGACGTGCACCGAGTCGTCGCGATGACTGCTGATGATCAGTAACACGGTCGTATGGTCCTTCGCTGTCGCAACAGCGGGGAGCCGCTCGATGGGCTCCCCGCTGCTCACCAGGCCGCGGTCATCGCGGTCGGATCAGGTCTTCCAGCAGTCGCCCTTCTGGCTGGCGGTGCACACGTAGGTGCTCCAGTCCGGCTCCATGCCTGCGATCAGCTCCAGCTCCTCGCCGTCGAGCTGGGAGACGCCGGCGGGAAGATCCTCGATGTTCAGCATGCCTTCACCCCCCTTCTGGTTTCGCGGGGCCGTGATCGGCGGCCCTGCGAGGGATGGTGGTGATCACGACTTGTGATCCACTGCAAAGGGAGCTGGAAGTGACTGCGGAACCCGGTCGGCGGCCCGCGTCAGCCCGCGGCGGGGGTGGCGGTACCGCCCGGCTGGGCATGGACGCGCCAGGACGAGCCGGTCCGCCCGGCAACCGCCTGGAGCCGGGGTCGAAGGCTGAGGCGTCGGTCCTCGTCCGCGCCCGGCCTCGGCTCCGGAACCGCAAGACGCCGCGCCGCGCGCCCACACCGCGCCCACACCGTGGCCTGCCGCGACGACGGTGGCATGGTTCCGCTCAGGTGTGACGACGGCGGCAGGGTTCCGCCCACGGCGCCCGGCACGCGGCCCTTCGGGGCGGCTCGGTCAGGTGATCTCGAGCAGGCGCTCGCGTACGGCGTAGACCACGGCCTCCATGCGTGAGTGGAGCTGGAGCTTCTCCAGGATGTTGCGCACGTGGTTCTTCACGGTGTTCTCGGAGATGAACAGGTCCTTCGCGATCTCGCGGTTGTTCATGCCCTTCGCCACCAGGCGGAGGACCTCCATCTCGCGCTCGGTCAGGCGGGGGACGGGAAGCTGCGGGGGCCGCTCGGCCTCCTTGCGGCTCATGTTCGCGAACTCGGTGATCAGCTTGGCCGCCATGGCCGGGTTGATCAGCGACTGCCCCTCGTGCACCCCGCGCACCGCGTCGGGCACCTCGTCGATCTGGACGTCCTTGAGCAGATAGCCGGTCGCACCCGCCTTGATCGCCTCGAAGAGGTCCTCCTCCTCGTCGCTGACCGTCAGCATGATGATCCGGGTGCTCGGCACCGATTCCTTGATCTTCCGGGTCGCTCCGATGCCGTCCAGCTTCGGCATCCGGACGTCCATCAGCGCCACGTCCGGCATCAGCCGGTCGGCGAGCTCCACCGCCTCCTGGCCGTCGCTCGCCTCGCCCACCACCTCGATGTCCGCCTCCGCGGCCAGCGCGAGCTCCAGGCTGCGGCGGATCAGTGCGTGATCGTCGACGATCAGGACACGGATCGGCTCGCTTCTACCGGCTGCTCGAGCCGCCTCGTCGGGTCGGGACACGGAACCTCCTTGCGGGGGCCAAGGACGCTGGATCGCCATCATTACACGGGTTCCGGAGTGTTAGGGATCTTCGTCGCGCCGGCCCGGCCCTCGACAGGGGGTCGCACGGCGCCCCGGCCCGCGTCCGTCCGGGCCGGGGCACCGCGGCCCCGCCGGCCGGAGCGGCCGGGGACCGCGCGACGACCTGTGTCAGGGCTCGACGAGCCTGAGGAGCCCGTAGTCGTAGCCGCGCCGCCGATAGACGACGCTGGGCAGGCCCCCCTCCTTGTCACGGAAGAGGTAGAAGTCGTGACCCACCAGCTCCATTTCCAGGAGCGCCTGGTCGATCGTCATGGGGTCGGCCTTGTGGAACTTCTCGCGCACGATCAGCGGTCCGTCGCCGTCCATCTCGATGGGCACGATGGGCCCGGAATCCTCGACCCGCTCCGGCTCCGGCTCCCACTCGGCGACCGCCTGGACCGCCTGTACCTCCGCGACCGGCCCGGGCTCCTCCCGGGTGGTGCGGACCACCCCCTGCGCGTCCTCCATCACCGCCGTGAGCTCGGCCGTCGAGGGCGGGCAGTTCTTCCCGTGGTGGATCTTGCGGCGGTCGGCGAGCCGCCTCAGCCGCTCTTCGAGCTTGCCGATGGCGATGTCCAGCGCCGAGAAGCGGTCGTCCGCACACGCCTCGGCGCGGATGACGGGGCCACGTGAGTGGATGGTGAGCTCCACCCGTTCGCGTTGCCCGCTCTGCCGGTGGTTGGACTCCTTGGAGACCTCCACATCGGCCTGGATGAGCTTGTTGTCCAGTCGTTGGATTCTGGCCAGCTTGGACGTCACATGATCACGGAAACGGTCACTCACTGTGGTGTGCCGTCCCTTGACGATGATTTCCACGCAAAGCCTCCCTTCGCACATCGACTGCGGTGCACGGCTTACGGAGCACCCGTCCGGCCGACCTGGTCTTCGTCCCCACATCCGCCTGCTGAGGGGTTCGCGGCTCAGTCGCCACTACTGCCCTTCTCCTCTTGCGGGGGACATCTGGACCCCCGGGAGGGCAGGACTTACCTCTAAGCCGCACCGTGATCGGTCGACCAAGAGTCGCCTTACGTGGGCCGTTTCGCCTGCGGCTGGCATCGGCTTGCCAGGCCGGACCCCACGAGGGAGTCGGCCCGGCGCAACCACGGACCCGGACGGGTGCCATGTCTGAACGCTAGTCGCTGCCGACAGGAATGTCAGCCAAGAGGAGAGCCGGACGATCACTTTGCGTGATCCGGGTTGCCGTCTCACCCTTGTAAAACTCGCGGTCATATTCCTGGAATCCCCGCCGATCCGGGGTCCACACCTCTGTGGAGCAGGTGGGTCGCGGAATCCGCAGTCTCGTCCGCCTACGCGGCGGCGAGGAGCGATCCTGCCTCAGGATTTACCATCCGTGATTATCGCGAATGTGGTGCTTCCGGCGTGTCGCGACGTACGGGACGCGCCTGGGGGTCGCTGCGACCGTCACCGCCGCGGACGGCGTGACGCCCGCCGCGCGCAGCGCCCGCGCCGCCTCCGCCAGCGTCGCCCCGGTCGTGACGACGTCGTCCACCAGGACGACCCGGAACCCCACAGCACGCCCTGTGCCGCTGTGAGGCGGCCACAGCGCCCCCAGGGCGCGATGCCCGACCTCGAAGGCTCCGGAGAGGTTGGTGGCCCGCTCCAGCGAGCCCAGGCCCGCCTGGTCGGCCACCCGTCTGCGCTGCCGCAGCAGCGGCGCGAGCACGGCGGCGCGGCCCCGCCCGCGCAGTTCGCGGACGGCGGCCGTCGCGACGGCGCGCACCGGGTCGTGAC
>QFZU02000096.1 GCA_003260025.2 Microbispora triticiradicis
GCAGGGCGGCCGGGCCGCGGGCCGACAGGGTCACCGTGACCGGCCCGGGCGGCGGGCCGGCCGGGTCCGCGACGGCGGCGGGCCCGGACCCGGGATCGAGGTTCTGATCGAGATCGGGCGCCTGCTCCAGCACCACGTGCGCGTTGGTCCCGCTGACGCCGAAGGACGACACGCCGGCCCGGCGCGGCCGTCCGGTCTCCGGCCAGGGGACCCGCTCGGTCAGCAGCGACACAGCGCCCTCCGACCAGTCCACGTGCGAGTTGGGCGCGGACACGTGCAGGGTCCGGGGAGCCACCCCGTGCCGCATGGCCTCGACCATCTTGATGACCGCGCCGACGCCGGCGGCGGCCTGGGTGTGGCCGAGGTTCGACTTCAGCGAGCCCAGCAGCAGCGGCCGGTCGCGGTCCCGCCCGTACGTCGCCATCAGCGCCTGGGCCTCGATCGGGTCGCCCAGCCGGGTGCCGGTGCCGTGCGCGTCGACCACGTCGACCTCGGACGGGTGGAGCCCGGCGTCCGCGAGCGCGCCGCGGATCACCCGCTGCTGGGAGGGGCCGTTCGGCGCCGCGAGCCCGTTGGACGCGCCGTCCTGGTTGACCGCGGACCCCCTGATCACGGCCAGCACCTCGTGGCCGTTCCGCCGGGCGTCCGAGAGGCGCTCCAGCAGGAGCACGCCGACGCCCTCGGAGATGCCGAACCCGTCGGCGTCGTCGGAGAACGGCTTGCACCGGCCGTCCGGCGCGAGCGTGTTCAGCCGCGCGAACTCCTTGAAGATGTTGAGGCTCGCGTTGACGGCCACCCCGGCGGCCAGCGCCAGGCCGCACTCGCCGCGCCGCACCGCCTGTACGGCGAGGTGCAGCGCGACCAGCGACGACGAGCACGCCGTGTCCACGGTGACCGACGGCCCCTCGAAACCGTAGAGATAGGAGACCCGGCCGGACAGGACGCTGGCGGTGTTCCCGGTGAGGACGTATCCCTCCAGGTCGGGGTGCCGCTCCAGGCGCGCACTGTAGTCGACGGTCATCGCGCCGACGAACACGCCGGTCGCGCTGCCGCGCAGGGAGGCCGGCACGATGCCGGCCCGCTCGAACGCCTCCCAGGAGGTCTCCAGCAGCAGCCGCTGCTGCGGGTCCATCGCGAGGGCCTCACGCGGGCTGATCCCGAAGAAGTCGGCGTCGAACAGGTCGGCGTCGTGCAGGAAGCCGGCCTCGCGCTGGTAGTGCGTCCCGGCCCGGCGCGTCTGGTCGTCGTAGGAGCCCTCGAGGTCCCATCCCCGGTTGTCCGGGAACCGCCCCATGGCGTCGGCTCCGTCACTGACGAGGGTCCAGAGGTCCTCGGGCCCGCGGATCCCGCCGGGGTAACGGCACCCGGCTCCGACGATCACGACGGGGTCGTCGTCCGCGGCGGCCGCGGGCGCCACGGCGCCGGAGGGCTCCGCGCCCGCCAGCGTGACGCGCAGGAACTCGGCGAGCTCGCCGGGCGTCGGGTAGTCGAACACCATGGTCGCGGGCAACCGGGTGCCCGTCGCCTCCATGAGCCGGCCGCGGATCTCCAGGGCGGTCACCGAGTCGAACCCGAGGTCCCGGAACTGGCGGTCGGGCGGGATCGGGCCGGGCGTGCCGAGCAGCGCCGCGAGCTCCCGGCCCACCAGGTCGAGCAGCAGCGCACGCTGTCCGGTCTCGGTCAGCTCCGCCAGGCGCGCGCCCAGGGACGGCCGGCCGTCCTCCTCCTCCGCGGCCGCCGCGGTCTCCGGCAGGGCGACCTCGCGGGGCTCGTGGCCGGCGTACACGGCGTCCCACTCCAGCGGCACGCCGTCGACGTGCAGCTCGCCCAGCGCGCGCATGACCCTGCCGAGGTCGGCCTGGTCGCGGCGGAGCGACCCGCGGACCGGCACGGCGGCGCCGGTGGCCTCGACGGTCTGGCGCACCGCCCCGGTCAGCACCGGGTGCACGCTGACCTCCAGCAGCACGCCGTACCCGTCGTCCAGCGCCGCCCGCGTGGCCTCCTCGAACCGGACGGGCTCGCGGATGTTCCGGCACCAGTAGCCCGCGTCCAGTGGCACGTCGTCGGGCAGCACGCCGCCCAGCAGCGACGAGTAGAAGCGGATGCGGGCGCGGCGCGGCCGGATCGGGAGCAGCCTGCCGTGGAGGTCCGGGGTGATCGCGTCGATGTGCGGCGAGTGCACCGCGAGGTTCGTGCCGGTGGCCCTGACGCGGAAGCCGTCCGCGGTGAGCTCCTCGACCAACTGCCGCGCCGCGTCCAGGTCGCCGGAGACCAGCACCGACTGCGGGCCGTTCAGGACGCCGATCTCCAGCCGTCCGCCGTACGCGCTGACCCGGGCGGAGATGTCGTCCGCCGACGCCAGCACCGAGACCATCTCCCCGTGGCCGGTCATGGGGAGCATCGCCTGGCTCCAGAGGGCGACCACCCGCGCCCCGTCCTCCAGGGTCAGCGCCCCGGCGACCACCGCGGCGGCGATCTCCCCGAGGCTGTGGCCGAGCACGGCCGACGGCTCGACGCCGTACGACCGCCACAGGTCGGCGAGCGAGACCATCGTCGCGAACAACGCGGGCTGGATCACGTCCGTGCGGTCCAGCCGGGGCGCGCCGGGCGCACCGCGCAGCACGTCGAGAAGCGCCCAGTCGACGTACGGCTCCAGCGCGCGGGCGCACTCCTCCATGCGGGCCAGGAAGACCGGCGAGGACGCGAGCAGGTCGACCGCCATGCCCTGCCACTGAGAGCCGTTGCCGGGGAACACGAACACGACCCCGCCGGGGTGGGCGCGCCCTTCGGCCAGCCCCGGGGCGCCGCCTCCCTCGGCGAGCGCCCGCAGCGCCTCCAGGAAGGCCGCGGGGTCGTCGCCGGCGATCGCCGCCCGGTGGGCGCCCCCGGCGCCGGCGCGGGCCAGCGACCACCCGACGTCGGCCGGGCGCCATTCCTGGTCACCGGGTCGGTCACCGGGTCGGTCACCGGGTCGGTCACCGTGTTGGTGGCCGCCGCCGAGGTGTCCGAGGAGGAGCCGGGCCTGGGCGCGCAGAGCGCCCGCGTAGGGGGCGGACAGCCCCCACAGCGTCGGGTGTCCGTTCGGGGTCGGGTGCCCATTCGGGGACGGGTGAGAGTCGGACGGCATGGTGTCTCATCGCTCCTTCGGGCACTGCTGGGGTACGGCAAGGGGCACCGCTTGGGGCACGGCATGGGCACGGCATGGGCACGGCGGCGGAACGTCAACGGTCGGGAGGAGTGCGGGGGCTACGAGCCGGCTCGTTCGTAGGCGCGGGCCACCAGGTCGGCCACGGCCATCTCCTTGATGGCGAGTTCGCCGTCGTCCTGCGGCGGGTCCTGCCCGAGCGGGTCGTCGGCCAGCCCCAGCAACGCGTCCAGCAGGCCGGACGCCCGCAGCCGGGCCACCGGGAGTGTCGCGAGGACCTTCCTGATCGCGTCGTCCTCGGCGGTCCGCCCGGTGTCCGGCGCGGCCTCGGGCAGCAGCGCCGCCACCAGGTAGCCCGCCACCGCCTGGACGCTCGGGTAGTCGAAGACCAGCGTGGAGGGCAGTCGCAGGCCCGTCACCGCGCCCAGGCGGTTGCGGAGCTCCACCGCCATCAGCGAGTCCATGCCCATGTCGAGGAACCCCCGGTCGGTCTCGACGGAGGCCGCCGCGGCGTGTCCGAGCACGGCGGCGACGTGCTCGCGCACGAGACCGAGCACCTCGCGCAGCCGGTCCTGTTCCGGCAGCTCCGCCAGCCGCGCGCGCAGCGCCTCGGCCTGGGCGCCCGGCGTCCCCGCCCGCGTCTTCGGCCGCCGGATCAGGCCGCGCAGCAGTGGCGGCACCTGGTCGAAGCGGACCGCCTCCTTCCGCAGCCTTCCGAGGTCGAGCCGGGCCGCGACGACCGCGGCGGCGCCGGCCGCGTTCGCGCGGTCGAACAGCGCGAGCCCGTCGTCCGCCGACAGGGGTTCGACCCCGGCACGGGCCATCCGGGTGCGGTCGGCCTCGGCGATCCGGCCGGCCATGCCGCCGTTCTCCCAGGCGCCCCAGACGATCGAGAGGCCCGCGAGGCCGTCCGCCCGCCGGCGTTCCGCGAGCGCGTCCAGGAACCCGTTGGCCGCCGCGTAGTTGGCCTGCCCGGGCGTGCCGAACGTCCCGGCCAGCGAGGAGAACAGCACGAACGATCGCAGGTCCGCGTCCCGGGTCAGCTCGTGCAGGTGCCACGCCGCGTCGGCCTTGCCCCGCAGCACGCCCTCCAGCCGCGCGCGGGTCAGCGTCTCGACGGTTCCGTCGTCGAGGACGCCGGCGGCGTGGACCACGGCCGTCAGCGGGCGCTCCCGGGGGATCTCCCGGAGCAGCCGGGCCACGCTGTCGCGGTCGGCGACGTCGCAGGCGACGACGTCCACGTCCGCGCCGAGTTCCGTGAGTTCGGCCTCGACGGCCGGCTCCAGCCGGCCGCGGCGCCCGGCCAGCAGCAGGTGCCGGACGCCGTGCGCGGTCACCAGGTGCCGGGCCACGGCCGTGCCCAGCGCGCCGGTGCCGCCGGTGATCAGGACGGTCCCGTCCGGGTCGGCGAGGGCGGGCGGCGGCTCCGGCGTCCCGGCGCGGGTCAGCCGCGGCACCAGCGGCTCGCCGTCGCGGATCGCGACCTGCGGCTCGTCCAGGACGGCGACGGCGGGCAGCGAACGGACCGACGCCTCCTCGTCGTCGAGGTCCACGAGCAGGAACCGGTTCGGATGCTCGGTCTGCGCCGACCTCAGCATGCTCCAGACCGCCGCGCCGGCCAGGTCCGGGACCCGGCCCCCGGCCGCCGTCGCGCCCCGGGTGACGACCACCAGCCGCGACGACGCGAGCCGATCGTCGGCCAGCCACGACTGCACGAGCGCCAGCGTTCCGGCGGCGGTGCCGAGCACGCCGGCCGGGACGTCCCCGGCGGCCCGTGCTTCGCCGATGACCTGTGCTTCCCCGGCGGGCGGTTCGCACAGGACGACGGCCAGCGCGGGAGCCGGTTCCCCGGCGGCGACGGCCTCCCGCAGGGAGGCGATGTCGGGATGCCAGCGGCTGTCGCCCCACGACGACCGCAGGGCGTCCGTCACGCGTACGTTGTCGGCTCCGACGGACGCCCAGCCGCCGCGCGGCACGCCGGACAGATCCTGCGGCGCCGGCCCGGCCGGCGTCCAGTCCACGGTGAACAGCGAGTCGTCACGGGGCAGGCCCGCGCTCACCTGCTCGGCCGACGCCGGCCGCAGCACCAGCGTGCCGACCGTGACCACGGGACGGCCCGAGGGGTCGTACGCCGCGAGGGTGAGCGCGTCGGGACCGGCCGGGGTGAGCCGGACCCGCAGCGCCACCGCCCCGGCGGCATGCAGGATGACGTCGTGCCAGGAGAACGGCAGCCGGGCCGGCGACTCCTCATCGGCGGCGCCCAGGCCGTCCACGACCGCCGCCTGCAGGGCGGCGTCCAGCAGCGCCGGATGCACGGCGAACCTCCCGGCCCGCGCCTGCTGGTCCTCGGGGAGCGCGACCTCGGCGAAGACCTCCTCGCCACGCCGCCACACCGCCCGGAGCCCGCGGAAGGCGGGCCCGTAGGTGTATCCGCTCGACGCCAGGCGGTCGTAGGCGTCGTCCAGCGCCACCGCGACCGCGCCGGCCGGAGGCCATTCGCGCTCCGTCGCGGCCTCCGAAGGTTCGGGTGTCTCAGCGATCTCGGGGGCGAGGACACCGGAGGCGTGGCAGACCCAGGTCGCGTCCGCGTCGTCCTCCGGCCGGGAGTACAGGCCGATCGCGCGCTCCCCCTGGTCGTCCGGCGGCCCCACGACCAGCCGCAACAGCACCGCCGTACGCTCCGGCAGCGCCAGCGGCGCCCGCAGGACCAGTTCCCGGACCCGCCCGCAGTTCGCCAGTTCACCTGCTTGGGCGGCCAGTTCGACGAGGGCCGCGCCGGGCACCAGCGCGACGTCCCATATCGCGTGGTCGCCGATCCACGGGTGGGTGTCCAGGGAGATCCGCCCGGTGAGGACCAGGTCGCCGGTGCCGGGGACGTCCGCCGCCGCGCTCAGCAGCGGGTGGTCGACGGCACCGAGCCCGAACCCGCTCGGATCCCTCGGCGTCGCCGTGTCGTCCTGCCAGTAGCGCCGCCGCTGGAAGGCGTACGTCGGCAGGTCGAGCCGGCGCGTTTCGGCAGGGACCACCGGCGACCAGTCCACGGTGACGCCGTGGGTGTGCGCCACGGCCAGGGCGTTCAGGAACGACTCGGTCTCCGGCCGCCCCCGCCGCAGCGCCGCCTGGAACATCGGCGTCATGTCCGAGCCGGAGTCCGGGCCCGGGTGGGCGTCGGCCACGTCCCGCGCGGCGGTCGTCAGCCCGCCGTCCGGCCCGATCTCCAGGAAGCGGGTCACGCCCTGGGCGCGCAGCCACCGGACGCCGTCGCCGAACCTGACCGTACGCCGCACCTGCGACAGCCAGTAGCCGGCCGAGGTCGCCTCGTCGTCGCCGAGCGGCGTCCCGGTCACGGTCGACACCACCGGCAGCTTGGGCGGAGCGAACGCGACCGACGCCAGCACGTCGGCGAACCCGGCGAGCATCGGCTCCATCAGCGCCGAGTGGAAGGCGTGGGACACGCGGAGCGGCCGGGCGCGGACGCCCTGGGCGCGGCAGTCGGCGGCGACCTTCGCGACCGCCGCCTCCTCGCCGGAGACCACGACCGCGGCGGGTCCGTTCACCGCCGCCAGGCTCACGTCGGCGCCGAGGAACGCGAGCCGCTCCAGGACCCACGCCTCGGGGGCCGCGACGGCGAGCATCGCCCCGCCGCCGGGCAGTTCCCGCATCAGCCTGCCGCGGTACGCGACGACGCGGGCGGCGTCGGCCGCCGAGAGCACGCCCGCGACATGGGCCGCGGCCAGTTCGCCGACCGAGTGCCCGATCAGGAAGCCGGGCCGGACGCCGAAGCTCTCCAGCAGCCGGTACAGCGCGATCTCCAGGGCGAACGTCGCGGCCTGGGTGTAGTCGGTCCGGTCGAGCAGCCGCGCCTCCGCGGTGTCCGGGCGGGCGAAGACCACGGACCTCACCGGGCGGTCGAGGTGCTCGTCCAACTCGGCGCAGACCGCGTCGAAGGCGTCGGCGAAGACGGGGAAGGCGGCGTGCAGCTCGCGGCCCATGCGCGCCCGCTGGAAGCCCTGCCCGGAGAACATCACGGCGAGCCGGCCCGGCGACGCCTGGGCGTGGACCACGCCGGCCGCCTGCTCGCCCCTGGCCAGCGCCGTCAGTCCGCCTACGAGACTCTCGCGGTCCGCGGCCAGGACGGCGGCTCTGTGCGCCATCAGGGGACGCCGCGTCAGGGCGGCGGCGATGTCGGCCGGCTCCACCTCGGGATGGGCGACCGCGTACGCGCGCAACTTGTCGGCGTAGCCCCGCAGCGCCTCCTCGGTCCGCGCGGACAGCATCCACGGCAACGCCGGCGTGCCCGTAATGGGCGGCGCGTCGTCGCCGGCCGGCGGCTGTTCGAGGATGACGTGCCCGTTGGTGCCGCTGAGCCCGAACGACGACACCGCGGCCCGGCGCGGCCTGCCCGTCTCCGGCCACGGGGTCGGCTCCAGCACCAGCGTCGCCGCTCCTCCGGACCAGTCCACCTGCCGGGACGGCTCGTCCACGTGCAGCGTGGGCGGCACCACGCCGGCGCGCATCGCCAGCACCATCTTGATCACTCCCGCCACGCCGGCGGCGGCCTGGGTGTGGCCGATGTTGGACTTGATCGAACCCAGCAGCAGCGGCCGGTCCGCGGGCCGGTTCCGGCCGTAGGTCGCCAGGATCGCCTGCACCTCGATCGGGTCGCCCAGCCGTGTGCCCGTCCCGTGCCCCTCGACGACGTCCACGTCCGCCGCCGACAGCCCGGCGGCGTTCATCGCCTGGCGGATGACCCTCTGCTGGGCGGGCCCGTTGGGCGCCGTGAGGCCGTTCGACCGGCCGTCCTGGTTGACGGCGGAGCCGCGGACCAGGGCCAGCACCGGGTGGCCGTGCTTCCTGGCGTCCGACAGCCGCTCGAGCAGCAGGACACCGGCGCCCTCGGCCAGCCCGGTGCCGTCCGCCGAGTCGGCGAACGACTTGCACCGCCCGTCCGGGGAGAGGCCCCGCTGCCTGCTGAACTCCAGGAACGTGTCCGGCGCCACGATCACCGTCGCGCCGCCCGCCAGGGCGAGCGAGCACTCGCCGGTCCGCAGCGCCTGGCAGGCGAGGTGCAGCGCCACCAGTGACGACGAGCACGCGGTGTCCACGGTGACCGCCGGTCCTTCGAGGCCGAAGGCGTAGGCGACGCGTCCGGAGGCGAGACTGCCCATCTGACCCGACCACTCGTTCGGCATGACCCCGTTGAAGACGCCGGTCCTGCTGCCGCGGAGCGAGCCGGGGTCCAGGCCGGCCCGCTCGAACGCCTCGGCGGAGCATTCGAGGAGCAGCCGATGCTGCGGATCGATCGAGGGCGCCTCGCGCGGGCTGATGCCGAAGTGACCGGCGTCGAACATCGCGGCGTCGTGCAGGAAACCGCCGTGGCGCGAGTAGGTCCTGCCCGGGCTGCCGGGCTCCGGGTCGTACAGTCCCGCGACGTCCCAGCCGCGGTCGCGCGGGAACTCCGACACCACGTCGCGTCCGCCGGACACCACGTCCCACAGGTCCTGCGGCGAGCCCACCCCGCCCGGGTAGCGGCAGCCCATGCCCACGATGGCGATCGGCTCGTGCTCGCGTTCCTCCGCCGCGCGCAGCCGCTCCCGCAGATCCTGCATCTCGGCCGTGGCGCGCCGGAGATAGTCCAGGTATTTCTGTTCGTCGGTCATCGCGTCGCCCCCACACCCTCGTGCTCCACGGCCGGCCGCCCGACAACCGCCCCGTTTCGAAACCGAATGATTCGCAGTCCGGCCCCGCCCTAACAATGCGGTTCAGGCGGCAGAATCGCGAAACCTGGACGACACACTTTTTCCGGCGGCCACGGACCTTCGGGCGCACGCCTGGGAAAGGCGAGGCCCGCCAAGCGCCTGACCAGTAAGTTCAGCGGAACCGCCGCCGATCCGGCCCCCCGTTCTGCCGGTCGGCACCACGCTTGGAAAAGCGGCCGCCGACCATGCTCATCGGCCGGGCCGGGGCGGACCACGCGGTTTCGACGGCAGAAAAAAACTGCCGGTCAGGCCGGAAAAACGCGGCACAAAAGTGCGTGGTTCACCCGACAATTCGGTGCTAGCTTTCCCAGCAGCACGCGAACCATGGGCGCGGGGAAACAGGCGTCGAGTCCGAACCGACGCCCGCCCACGCGGGCGGAGACGGCCGGACGCCCACTCCCGCCTCAGGGCCGGAACCGGGGCGACGGGGGCTCGTCATGCCGAGCGCGATACGGGGCTGACGGTGTCGCCCCCTCGGTGCGCCGGGATGACAGATCGGAGACAACACGTGCAGAGAACGTTCCGTCTGGATGAGGCGCCGGCGATCGCCGGCGCCGCGACACCGCTCACCCGCCCTGTCGGCATCGGCGCGACCGGGCTCTACGTGCCCGAGCAGGTCGTGACCAACGACGACCTGGCCGAGACGCTGGACACCTCCGACGAGTGGATCACCTCCCGGATCGGGATCAGGCAGCGGCGCTTCCTCACCGAGGGCATGGCCACGTCCGACATGGGCATCGCCGCGGCACGGCAGGCGCTCGACCGGTCCGGGGTGGACGCCGGCGACCTCGACGTCGTCATCGTCGCCACGTTCACCCCCGACCAGCCGCTCCCCTCCACCGCGCTGATCGTCGCCGAGGCGCTCGGCGCGCGGCGCGCGCTTCCGCTCGACCTCTCGCAGTCGGCCTGCGCGGGCGGCATCCACGCGATCCTCCTGGCCGCGCACCTGCTGCAGAACGACGCCTTCCGCAACATCCTGGTCATCGGAGCCGACGCCGGGTCCCGGCTGACCGACCCGCTGGACCGCGGGACCCGGGTCTTCTTCGGCGACGCCGCCGGAGCCGCGCTGCTGCGGCCGACGGCGAGCGGCTTCGGGCTGCTGTCCTGGCACACCGGCTCCGCGCTCTCCTACGAGGTGCAGATCCCCGCGGGCGGTTCCCGCCGGCCGACCAGCCCCGAGACGGTGGACGAACGCGGCCAGTTCCTGAAGATGAACGGCAGGGCCGTCTGGGACATGGCCACCGGTCAGCTGCCGGGCAGCATCAGGCAGGCCGCCCTGCGCGCCGGAGTCGGCCTGGAGGACGTACGGCACTTCCTCCTGCACCAGGCCAACCAGAACATCATCAACGAGACGGTGTCGAGCCTGGGCATATCCGCGGACCGCGTGCCCACGACGGTGGGGCGGCTCGGCAACACCGGAGCGGCCAGCATGTTCACGGTGTTGCACGAGGCGATGGAGAACACCGTCCGCCACGGAGACCTCATGATCATGGCCGGCATCGGGGCCGGCTTCCTCTGGGGATCGGTCTGTCTCCGCCACTTCGGGCCGGACCCGTCCGGCGACGCCTGGGGCTGACGCCATGCTGCGTACCGAGATCGCCGAGCGCGTCGCCGTCGTGACCCTGGACCGCCCCGAGCGGCTCAACGCCCTGAGCTGGGAGCTGATGAACCGGCTCAGGAAGGAGTTCGAGTCGCTCGGCTCCCGCGCCGACGTCGGCGCGATCGTCCTCACCGGCGCGGGCCGCGCGTTCTCCGCCGGGGCGGACCTGCGTGACTTCGCGGCGAGCGAGGACCTGCCCGCCGAGGTCGCGCACCACCTGGCCGCGACGATGGCGCCGCTGGCCGAGGTGGTGCAGGCCCTGCCGCTGCCGTTGGTCGCCGCGGTCAACGGTCCGTGCGCCGGTGGCGCCGTGGGCCTGGCGCTGCTCGCCGACGTGGTCATCGCCGCCAGGTCCGCATACTTCCTCCTGCCACAGGTGGTGCCTCTCGGCGGCGTGCCCGACCTCGGCGCGACCTGGGTCCTCGGCCGGGTCGTGGGACGGGCCCGGGCCATGGGCATGTCCCTGACGGGCGAACGCGTCCCGGCCGAGCGGGCCGAGCGGTGGGGCATGATCTGGCGCTGCGTCGACGACGCCGAGTTGCGGGACCAGGCGCTCGCGACGGCCCGGGGGCTGGCCGCCGCGCCCGCCGCCGTCGTCGCGACCCGCGCGCTTCTCGACGCGGGTTTCGCGGCGACACTGCGCGACCAGCTCGACTTCGAGGCCCGGCACCAGTCGGCGCGGTTCGCCGACCCCGCCGTGGCGGCGGTGGTCGAGCGCTTCGCCGCCGCGGGAGACAGGCCGGGGACGCGCCGATGAAGGCGATCGTGCTGGCCGGCGGCTCCGGGACGCGACTGCGTCCCATCACGCACACGCACGCCAAGCAACTGGTGCCCGTGGCCAACCGGCCGGTGCTCTTCTACGGCCTGGAAGCGATCGCGGAGGCGGGCATCCGCGACGTCGGCGTCGTGGTGGGCGACACCCACGCGGAGATCGAGGCGGCCGTCGGGGACGGCTCCGCGTTCGGGATCGAGGTGACCTATCTGCGGCAGGAGGCGCCGCTCGGGCTCGCGCACGCGGTGCTGATCGCCCGGGACTTCCTCGGCGACGACCCGTTCGTCATGTACCTGGGCGACAACTTCGTGCTCGGCGGCATCACCGGCATCGTTCGGGGCTTCGCCGAGCGGCGGCCCGACGCGCAGATCATGCTCACCCGGGTGCCCGATCCCCGGCAGTTCGGCGTGGCCGAACTGGACGCCGGAGGCCGGGTCGTCGGCCTGGAGGAGAAACCGGCCCGTCCCAAGAGCGACCTGGCGCTCGTCGGGGTCTATCTGTTCACTCCGGTGGTGCACGAGGTGATCGCGGAGCTGAAGCCCTCCGCGCGCGGCGAGCTGGAGATCACCGAGACCCTCCAGTTGCTGCTGGACTCCGGCCGGCGCGTGGACTCCACGGTGATCTCCGGCTACTGGAAGGACACCGGCAACGTCGCCGACATGCTGGAGGTCAACCGGCTGGTGCTGGAGTCCCTGGAGCCGCGGCAGGACGGCGTCGTCACGGACAGCGAGATCATCGGGCGTGTGGTGATCGAGGCGGGCGCTGACGTCAGCCGCTCGCGGATCGTCGGCCCGGCCGTCATCGGCGCCGGTTCGGTGATCCGGGACTCCTACGTGGGGCCCTTCACGTCGATCGGCGACCGGTGCCGGATCGACGCCAGCGAGATCGAGTACTCGATCGTGCTGCGGGACGCCGCCATCTCGGGGGTCGGGCGGATCGAGGCCTCGCTCATCGGCCGGGACGTGGAGGTCACCCCGGCCGCGCAGACGCCCCGGGCCCACCGCCTGGTCCTGGGAGACCACAGCCGGGTGCAGATCAGTTCGTGAGGGCCGCGCGGCCCGGAGGAGGTCGTCTTCGGAGACGCCGGCCGTGGGTAGGGACTCCTGGACATCGAGGGAGACCGGCTATGGACACGGTACGGAACGTCATCGCCGGGGAGAGCCGCGAGCCGGCGTCCGGCGACTGGATGGACCTGGTCGACCCGTCCACCGAGAAGGTGTACGCCCGGGCGGCCCGCTCGGGCGGCGAGGACGTGGACCAGGCGGTCGCGGCCGCCACCGAGGCCGCCCGCGCCTGGCGGCGCACCACCCCGGCCGAGCGGCAGCGGCTGCTCCTGGAGCTGGCCGATCTGATGGCGGAGGACAGGGAGGCGCTGGCCGAGGCCGAGGTGCGGGCGACCGGCAAGCCGCGCGGCACCGCGCTGAGCGTCGACGTGGACGGGGCCGTCGACGCCGTCCGCTACTTCGCCGGAGCGGCACGGCTGCTGGAGGGCCTCGGCGCCGCCGAGTACGCCGAGGGGCACACCTCGTTCGTGCGCCGCGAGCCGATCGGCGTGGTCGCGCAGGTGACGCCGTGGAACTACCCGCTGATGATGGCCGCCTGGAAGATCGGCCCGGCGCTGGCGGCGGGCGACACGGTGGTGCTCAAGCCGTCGGACACGACACCCGGCTCGACCGTGCTGCTGGGTGAGATGTGCGCGCGGGTGTTCCCGCCCGGCGTGGTCAACGTCCTGTGCGGCGACCGGGACACCGGCCGCGCGCTGGTCGCCCATCCCGGGGTGGAGATGGTGGCGATCACCGGGTCCACGCGGGCCGGAGCCGAGGTGATGGCGGCCGCGGCGGGCGACCTCAAGGACGTCCACCTGGAGCTGGGCGGCAAGGCCCCCGCGCTGGTCTTCGCCGACGCCGACCCGGCCGCGACGGCGGCAGGCATCGCCTCGGCGGCGTTCTTCAACACCGGGCAGGACTGCACCGCCGTCACCCGCGTGCTCGTGGAGCGGCGCGCGTACGACGGGTTCGTCGAGGCGCTCGCCGAGGCGGCGCGGGCGCTCCTCGTCGGGCATCCCGACGAGGAGGACGTGTTCCTCGGCCCGGCCAACAACGCGAACCAGGCCGAGCGGGTCGCGGGCTTCCTCGACCGGCTGCCCGCGCACGCCCGCGTGGTCGCCGGCGGCGGCAGGCTTGGCCGTCCCGGTTTCTTCTTCCCGCCGACCGTCGTCGCCGGGGTGCGCCAGGACGACGAGATCGTGCAGCAGGAGGTCTTCGGCCCGGTGGTGACCGTGCAGCCGTTCGCGGACGAGGACGAGGCGGTCGCCCTGGCCAACGGCGTCGACTACGGGCTCGCCTCAAGCGTGTGGACCAGGGACACCGGACGGGCCATGCGGCTGTCCGCCGCGCTGGACTTCGGCGCGGTCTGGGTCAACTGCCACCAGGTGTTCGTCCCGGAGATGCCGCACGGCGGCTTCAAGCACTCGGGCACCGGCAAGGACCTGTCCCGGTACGGCCTCGACGCCTACACCCGCGTCAAGCACGTGATGATCAGCCACACCTGAGCCCCGCCAAATTATTCCTTGACACGAATATTCGCGGTGGTGAATAGTTCTCGTCGTGGACGAACTCCTCACCGCACTGGCCGACCCGGCCCGGTGGCGGCTCGTGAGCCTGCTGGCCGAGCGGCCCCGGCCGGTCGGCGTCCTGGCCGAGCTGGCCGGGGCACGTCAGCCGCAGACCACCAAGCACCTGCAGGCCCTGGAGCGCGCCGGGCTCGTCGTGTCACAGCGCAGCGGCCAGCGCCGGATCTACGCGCTCCGCTCTGAGCCCCTGCGGGAACTGGCGGCCGCGCTCGGCCGCCTGGCCGACACCGCGGACCGGGCCGGCGGCCCGCGCGAGACCTACGACCGGTACGGGCTCAGTCTCCGCACGGAGCGGCTCGCCGCCGACGAGCCGGGGTGGGCCGACGGCCGCTCGTTCGGGTTCCACCGGTCACTGGCCGGCAGTCCCGAACGGGTCTGGCGCCACCTGACCGAGGCCGCCCTCCTCGCTCACTGGTGGACCCCCGATGACCTGCGCGTCTCCGAACTCGTCTTCGAGGCGCGGCCGGGCGGGCGGATCGTCCAGGAGTACCGCGACGCCGAGGACGCCGGCGGGTCTGACGTGGTCGCCGGGCGTGCCGAGGGGGTCGTGGACGAGGTGCGGCCCGGTGAGCGCCTCGCCTACCGGCTCCGCCCGCTGCTCGCCGGCGGCGGCACCGCCTTCACCGCGCACCTCGATCTCGACCTGAGGCCCACCCCGGCCGGCACCGACCTCGACGTCCGGTTCCGGATCGCCGACAGCACCGTCGACTCCGCGGACTTCGTCGCGGGCGTCGAGATCGGCTTCGGCCAGAGCCTCGACCGGCTCGCGGCGATCCTCGCCGCCGATCCGCACGACACCGACACACCCATTCACGAAGCAGAATCAAGGAGCACGACGTGACCATCACGACCCCCACCGGCCGCAAGGTGACCGCGAACCTGAGCATCACCCTCGACGGGCGCTACCACGGTCCCGGAGGGCCCGGCGACTTCGCCGCGTTCGCCCCCTACGTGGTCACCGAGGTCGCGCGGGACCACATGAACCGCATGTGGCAGGGCGCGACGACGGCGCTGCTCGGCCGGGTCAACGCCGAGGGATTCATGGGCTACTGGCCGTCGGTCGCCGAGAACGACGACGCCGATCCACGTGACCGCGGATACGCCAAGTGGCTGGTCGGCGCCGAGAAGGTGGTTCTGTCGACCACCCTGACCGAGGCGCCGTGGGAGCGTACCCGCGTGGTGAACGCCCCCGCGGCCGAGGTCGTCGCCGATCTCAAGGCCACCGGCGAGGGCGACATCCTCGTCAACAGCAGCGCGAGTGTCATCAAGGCGCTCCTGGCCGCGGACCTCGTCGACCGGCTCCACCTCATGATCCTCCCCGAGATCGCCGGAGGCGGGCAGCGGCTGTTCGACGACGGCCTGCCGGCCACGAAGTGGACGCTCGCCCACCAGGAGACCGGCGAACTCGGCGAGATGGCCATGGTCTACGACCGGCTCCGCTGAGCCGGAACGATCAGGACCGGGCCGACAAACGTCACGGTCGCCTCCGGGGCCCCTCCGTCGCGCCCCGGAGTGAGCCTGGTCGCTACCCTGGCACCGGTGCCCAGGGGCCCCGTGACGGTCACCAGGAAGGCCGGCATATGAAGATCGCTGTCATCGGCGGAACCGGGCTCATCGGCTCCCGCGTGGTCGGGATCCTGAACGCGCACGGGCACGAGGCGGTGCCGCACTCGACGTCGACGGGTGTGGACCTGCTCACCGGAGAGGGCCTCGCCGAGGCGCTGACGGACGCCGCGGTCGTCGTCAACCTGACGAAGCCGCGGACCTTCGACGACGCGTCCCCCGCGTTCTTCCGCACGACGATGGGCAACCTGCTGACCGCCGCAGAGGCGGCCGGCGTCGGCCACGCGGTCGTCCTGTCGATCGTGGGCGCCGACCGGGTGCCCGGCTCGGTCTACTACCGGGCGAAGGTGCTGCAGGAGGACCTCCTCAAGGCCGGCCCCGTGCCGTACTCGATCGTGCGTGCCACGCAGTTCTTCGAGTTCATCGAGACGGTGATGTCCTGGACCTCCGACGAGCACGCCGTCCGCCTGCCCGCCGTCCTCATGCAGCCCATCGCCGCGGACGACGTCGCGCGGGCCGTGGCCGACGTCAGCGTGGGCGTCCCGCTGCGCGGCACCCTGGACATCGCCGGGCCCGAGGTCTTCGCGCTCGACGAGCTGGGCAGGATCACCCTCGCCGCCCGCGACGACCACCGCGCCGTCGTCACCGACGACGGGGCGGGCCTGTACGCCGCCGCCTCGGGCGACGCCCTCGTCGCCGGGGAGGGCGCCGTCATCGCCGGGACCACCTATCGGGAGTGGCTCGCGCGCTGACCGGGCCGCGCCCCGGCCGCAGGCGCATCACCGCCCGTGCCGGCTCCGCGAGGGTCCGTACCTCCGGCCGCGGGCAGGCGGCCCGCACCACGTCGTCACAGATCCGAGCGCCGCCCTGTCTTCGAGACGGCCCCCACGTCGCGAAGTGACAGGAGAACGACCTTGCCGTCAGCAGGCACCACGAGCCGGATCCGGGTCCGGATGAGCGCTCGCGCCGTCGACGAGCCGCACCGCGCCGCGAGCCAGCTCGAGCTGCTGTTCGACCTCACCTTCGTGGTCGCGGTGGCGGCCGTCACCGCCCAGTTCGCGCACGAGATCGCCGCCGGGCACGGCCTGGCCGGTGTGGTGCCGTTCCTTCAGGTGTTCTTCGCGATCTGGTGGGCGTGGATGAACTTCACGTGGTTCGCCTCGTCCTACGACACCGACGACGTCGCCTACCGGCTGCTGACCATGGTGCAGATGGCCGGTGTGCTGATCCTCGCCGCCGGCGTGCCCGCCGCGGGGAGCCGCTCCGACTACGGGGTCATCACGCTCGGCTACCTCGTCATGAGGATCGGGCTCGTCGCCCAGTGGCTGCGGGCCGGTCTGGAAGACCCGGAGAGGCGCCGCACCGCGCTCCGCTACGCCGGCGGCATCATCGCCCTGCAGGCGGGCTGGCTGGCGCGACTCGTCCTCGTGGAGACGGGAGTCCTGCCCTCGTGGTCCGGCCTGCCGTTCTTCGTCTGCCTGGCCGCCCTGGAACTCGCGGTGCCGTGGTGGGCCGAGCGGGTCAGGGCCACCAACTGGCACCCACACCACATCGCCGAGCGCTACGGCCTGTTCACGATCATCCTGCTCGGTGAGAGCGTGCTGGCCGCGAGCAGAGGGGTCGGAGGAGCGCTCGAGGCGGGCGAGGTCGGCGGTCCCTTCCTCGTGATCGCCGGCGCCGGTCTCGTCCTGCTGTTCGCCCTGTGGTGGCTGTACTTCCTCGGGCCGGCTGGGGACGGTCTCACCGACCGCCGTCACCGGTCCTACCTGTGGGGGTACGGCCACTACGGCATATTCGCCGCCCTGGCCGCCCTCGGTGCCGGGCTCGAAGTGGCGGTGGAGTGGAACGGGCACGACGGCGCGGCGTCGCCGACGGCGCTCGGCTACGCGGTCGCCGTTCCGGTAGGTCTGTATCTCGCCCTGCTGCTGGCGGTACACGTGCTCGTCGTCGCGGAGCCCGTCATCCTGCCCGCCGCGGTGCTGGGGTGCGCCGCCGTCGTCCTGTCGCTGCCGCTCGCGGCGCCCTGGATCGGCGTGGCCGCCGTGGTCGCCGCGATCGCGGCCGTCTGCGTGCTGCTGGTCGCCATCACGATCTGGACGGCCGCCGGGGCACGTCGTGGGAACCACGGTGAGCCGGTCCCTTTCCCGTGACGTACGCCACGCCCAGAAGAATTCCGCGGCGGCCGTCACAAGCCGGGAGGCTGTCCGGTCCTAGCTGGCGACCGGGGTCGCAACGAGGTGGCCCGGCGTACGGAAAGGGAACGGCATGAAGATCGTGGTGATCGGCGGGACCGGCCTGATCGGCTCGAAGCTGGTGGCGAAGCTGACCGAGCACGGCCACGAGGCGGTGGCCGCGTCGCCGAACACCGGCGTCAACACGCTGACCGGCGAGGGACTCGCCGAGGTGCTGACGGGCGCGCAGGTGGTCGTCGACGTCTCGAACTCCCCGTCGTTCGAGCGGGCCGCCGTACTGAAGTTCTTCGAGACCTCCACGGGCAACCTGCTCGCGGCGGAGGCGGAGGCGGGCGTGGGTCACCACGTCGCGGTGTCGATCGTGGGAACGGAACGGATGCCGGACAACGGCTACTTCGCCGCGAAGATCGCGCAGGAGCAGCTGATCGAGAAGTCGGGGATCCCGTTCTCGCTCGTACACTCGACCCAGTTCTTCGAGTTCGCTCGGGGCATCGCCGACGAGGGCACGGTGGACGGCAAGGTGCACATGGCGCCCGTGCTCTTCCAGCCCATCGCGGGCGACGACGTCGCCAAGGCGGTCGGCCGGACCGCGGTGGGGTCGCCGCTGAACGGCAGGGTGGAGATCGCCGGGCCCGAGCGGCTCCGGATGGACGAGTTCTTCCGCCAGGCGCTCGCCGCCTGGGGCGACCCGCGCGAGGTGGTGACCGACCCGCACGCGCGTTACTTCGGCAGTGAGCTGAGCGAGCAGTCGCTGGTGCCGATCGACGACGCCACCCTCGGCACGATCCGTTACCTGGACTGGCTCGGCAGCACCGGAAAGTAGACCACGGCGGACGGCGCCGGCCCACTACGGGAGGCCGGCACGGGACGCCGGTGCGGGAGGCCGGGCCCGCCTGGGTGCCGGCCGCCCGCCGGGGGCCGCTTCGCGCCCGGCCGGATCACACGGCCGGATGACACGGGGATGACACGACCGGATCACGCGCCAGGACATGCGTACGGAGGAATGATGAGTGCCCCGAGCGGCGAGAACGATTTCCTGCACGAGCTCCAGATCGAGGTCGAGGCGGAGGTCGTCGAGGTCGGGTGGAGCCGTCCCGAGGAGGCCGCCGGCCTGCCGGTCGCCGACTGGCTGTTCGACCCCGCGGACGCCGAACGCGAGGAGATCGCTTTGCGAGGTCTCCTCGACGCGGTCGAGGTGCTGGAGGACGGCGCCTGCCCGGGCGGTCCCGCCGACGACGGCCAGGCCGGTGTTCATTTGCAGGGTTGATTGTTGGGGTTCACGGCGGAAAAGTAGGCTGCGCGCCGATTCGAGGTGCGGCGCCGGGGGCCGAGGCGTTCGCGGAACGCGCCCGGCGCGAGCTTCAGGCCACCGGCGAGACGGTACGCAGGCGCACCGCCGAGGCGCGCCCCACGCTCACCGCCCAGGAGGCGCAGATCACGCGACTGGCCGGCGAGGGGTTGACGAACCCCGAGATCGGCGCGCAGCTCTTCATCAGCCCGCACACCGTCGAATGGCACCTGCGGAAGATCTTCGCGAAGCGCGGCATCGCGTCCCGCAGGCAGATCAACGCCACGCCGCTCGACGGCGTGGGGGCCACGGCCTGAGGCTCCGCGGTCCGATGATCTAGCATGGCCTGGCCTGGCCTGACCTGGCCCGGGCCGCCGCCCGCGTTCGTCGTCGTCGAGTGCGACATGCTGCGGCGAGGCGAGGCCTACGCCCGCAAGCTCGTCCAGGCGGGGGCCCCACCACCAGCGTCCGCTACAACGGCACGCTCTTCATGATGCTGAACCCGCTCCACGACACCCGCGCCGCGACCGTGCAGGCCGTCGCCGTCCTCAGGACCGCCCTGAACACCGGAAAGGCACCCGCATGAGCGAGCAGCCCGTCATCGTCCTGGTCCACGGCGCCTTCGCTGAGTCTGCCTCCTGGAACCGCGTCATCCGGCGCCTGCACGGTCACGGCCTGTCCGCCGTCGCCGCGGCCAACCCGCTGCGCAGTGTCGAGGGCGACGCCGCGTACGTGCGCGACGTGATCGCCGGCATCGGCCGCCCGGTCGTCCTGGTCGGCCACTCGTACGGCGGCATGGTCGTCACCCAGGCCGCGGCCGGTCACCCGGCCGTACGCGCCCTGGTCTACGTCGCGGCCTTCGCCCCCGAGCCCGGCGAGAGCGCGTTCCTGCTGACCGGCAGGTTCGAGGGCAGCACCCTGGGCACGGCGCTGGAGGCCTACCCGGTCGTCTCCGGCGGCACCGAGTTCCGCATCGTGGCGGACAGGTTCCACCACCAGTTCTGCGCCGACCTCGACGCCGGCGAGGCCGCCCTGATGGCGGCGACCCAGCGGCCGGTGACCGAGCGGGCGCTGACCGGCGCGCTGACGGCGGACGAGCCCGCCTGGCGCACCATTCCGTCCTGGTTCGTCCACGGCGAGCGCGATCTCAGCATCCCGGCCGCGGCGCTGCGCTTCATGGCCGAGCGCGCCGGCGCCCGCAGGACCAGGGAGATCGCGGGCGCGTCACACGCGGTCGCCGCGTCGCAGCCCGACGCCGTGACCGCCGTCATCCGCGACGCCGCCGGCCACGCGCGGCGTTGAGGCTCCGCCGGAGCGCCTGAACCGCACCCGGTCTCCGCTCACCGTGGAGACCGGGCGGCAGACGCCGCCACGAAAGGTCCAGGTGGCGCATGGCCGCCTCCCTCCGGCTCGAACTCCCGGGGGTCCCCGCCGAAGCCACCACGACGTCGCTGACGCTGCGGCATCGGCACCTTCCCGGCACGAGCCTGATCACGGAGAAACCTCCGGGGCTGTCACGAACGCGGCGGCTGTCCGGTCCTATCGGACGACCGGTCGCGCACCTGCGATCGACAACGGAGGTAGAGCTCTTATGACACATCCGGAACCACTGGAGACCATCGCCGTTCCCGGTCCGGCGGGGATCGACACGCTCGACAGTCTGCGTGAGCACCTGCAGTGGGCGGTCGAGCTGGAACATGCGACGCTGCCGTCGTACCTGTGCGCGCTGTACTCACTGCGGCCGGAGGACAATCCGGAGGCCGTGGAGGTGGTGGGCAGCGTCTTCGCCGAGGAGATGCTGCACCTGGCGCTGGCGGCGAACCTGCTCAACGCCGTCGGAGGCCGGCCGCGTCTCGACATGCCCGGGATGCTGCCGCCGTACCCCCGGCGGCTGCCCCACAGCGACCTGGAACTGTCGCTACTCCCGTTCGGCCCGGAGGCCCTGGAGATGTTCCTGCGCCTGGAACGGCCGGCGCCGCCCGGCGCCCCGGCGCAGGGCGACGGCTACGAGACCATCGGGCAGTTCTACGAGGCGATCGAACAGGGACTGCGCCGGCTGTGCGAGCGGCTCGGCGAACAGGAGGTCTTCTGCGGCGACCCCGCCCGCCAGGTGAACGGCGGGCATTTCCGGCACACGACGGGCCGGCTGTTCGCGGTGGAGGATCTGGAGTCGGCGCTGGGGGCGCTGAAGGAGATCGTCGAAGAGGGCGAGGGCTCGGCCCGGGGCGAGGTCTGGGACGGGGACCAGGACGTCTTCCACCCCGACCGCGACGAGGTCGCGCACTACTACCGCTTCCAGGAACTCAAACTCGGCCGGCGCTACCGGCGGGGCGACACGCCGCAGTCCGGGCCGACCGGCGAGCCGATCTCCGTGGACCCGGCCGCCGTACGCCCGATGCGGCCCAACCCGCGGCTGTCCGACCACGCCCCGGGCAGCGTCGTCCGGACCGCGCAGGAGGAGTTCAACCGCACCTACTGCACCCTGCTGAACCAGCTGGAGCAGGCCTTCGACGGCCTGCCGAAGCTGCTCGGGGCCGCCGTCGGCACCATGTACACGCTCAGGGCCCAGGCCGACGCCCTGTTGCTGCTGCCGGACGCGGACGGCACCACCGCGGGCCCCACCTTCGAGTATGTGCCACCGGAGTCGCGCTCGTGAGCGTCCCGCTCCCGGTCATGCGTACGCGAGCGTCGGCGTGACCACGGCGGGGGCGGTGCCTGTCCCAAAAAAGCGGCAGTCCCGGCCGCGCGCCTCCCGGCCGGGACTGCCGCCACACATGTCCGCGGCCGTCACACCGGTGGGGGTTGCGCGGCCCTCAACGGCAGGCCTGCCGTCTCTGCGCCGATGCGTGCGCGGCACCTTCGCCGAGCAGTAGTGCGGCGACCGCCTCCGGGGCCTCGTGCATCGCGTCGTGGCCGGTCGGGAGGTCGTGGACCTGCCACGCGGGATCGGCTTGGAGCCGGGTGCGGAGTGCGGCGAACGGCGTCCGGTCCTCCCACCGCGAGCAGTAGACGAACTCCCGACGGGGGACCCGGCCGAACGCGCCCGTGAGCCGGATCGTCTGCAGGAACGAGGCGAGGGGATGGGGACGGCAGCGGGGATCGACGCCCTCCGGCGGCCGGACGGCGTAGCCGGTGGCCGCGGCGCCGGCCGCGAACGCCTCCCGGTAGCGCTCGGTCGTCGACGACCAGCACGACTCGCCGTCGCGCGGTACGTAGGCGTCGAGATGCACCAGTCGTGAGACCCGGCCGTCGGCGCGGTCGGCGGCGGCGGCGATCACCATCCCGCCGTAGCTGTGGCCGACCAGCGTCGCGCCGGTGACGCGGGCGCGATCGAGGAGGCGCAACACGTCGTCGGCGTGCGTGTCGAGGTTGGCGGCCGCGACCGTCGTGTCGTCGTCGTCCGGCCGCAGACCGGTCAGGGTCAGGGCGTGAACGGCATGACCGGCACCCTCCAGCAGCGGAACCACCTCCTCGAACGACCAGGAACCGTGCCAACCGCCGGGCACGAGGACGAACGTCGCCATGCGTTTCTCCTCCTCTCTCAAGCCGCGGCATCGAGCCACGCCGCCTCGATGACGTGTGGTCCGGCCGGGCGCTCCGCGCGGCCGGGGACCACTCCGCATGGAGGCGGTGTCACCGGATCACTATGCGGCCGGGCGCTGACAGGCCGCCAGCCGACGCCTCGTTCGCCGGCAACCCTGCCTGATCGCCGGTGCGATGTCACATACGCGGCCGCGCCGGAAGGACGGATCCGCCGCCGTTTACACAATCTTCATTTGCCCGATGGCGGGGCGTACCCCGCCTCCCGCGGCCCTGAGAGGCCTTTTGAGCAGGTACGACCGCACCTCGCGGAAGTCGTCGGCGAAGCCCGACAAAAAAGGTCAATTTGCATAACTACGACCTGCTATTTCCGGATTTATCGCCATTAGCGAATCTCCGAGCTGTCTGACTGCTCCGTTCGTGTCCAGCCCCCTCTCCTGGCCGGAGCAGCAGGCAGAAGGGGACGCTCGTGAGACGAGCCTTCGCCGCCCTCGCCACCGCCCTCGGCGCCCTGTCCCTCCTCCTCACCCTGACCACCGGCCCCTCCCTCGCCACCCCGCCGAACATCCCGTCCGCGAGCACCGCCGCCTCCCGGCTGGCCTCGCTCACCGTGGCCGCCGAGTCGCACCAGTCGACCTACAACCGCGACCTCTTCCCGCACTGGATCACCGTCTCGGGCGCCTGCAACACCCGCGAGCAGGTGCTCAAGCGGGACGGCAGCGGCGTGGTGACCGACTCGAGCTGCGCCTCCGTCTCCGGAAGCTGGTACAGCCCGTACGACGGAGCGACCTGGCACGCGGCCTCCGACGTCGACATCGACCACATGGTCCCCCTCGCCGAGGCCTGGCGGTCCGGTGCGTGGGCCTGGACCACCGCCCAGCGCCAGGCGTACGCCAACGACCTCGGCGGTCCCGAACTGTGGGCCGTAACCGACAACGTCAACCAGGCCAAGGGCGACCAGGACCCCACCACCTGGAAGCCGTCCCTGACCTCCTTCTGGTGCACCTACGCCCGCGCGTGGATCCAGGTGAAGTGGTACTACGGCCTCACCCTGCAGAGCGGCGAGAAGTCCGCCCTGACCACCATGCTCGGCTACTGCTGACCCGCTCCCCCGCTGCGGCGGCGGCGCGCCGCCGCAGCGCCGGGCGGCGCATAAGTCGATGGCGGGGACGGGACCTGGTGTGGCACGGTGTGGACGTGTCTGAGCAGATCGCGCTGCCGAGCAGTGTGGACGAGGCGGTCGCCGCGGAGCAGGCGGGTCACACCCTTCGCTACCTGTACTTCTGGGGTCACCGGCCCCCGCGCGACGGTGGCGTCGGCCCCGGCTGCCTGTCGCAGTGGTGGCCGGTCGCCTTTACCGAGGACGGCCACGCCTTCGCCTCCGCCGAGCACTACATGATGGCGCACAAGGCCTGGCTGTTCGGCGACGACCAGACCGCCGGGAAGATCCTCGCGGCCGGTCACCCGAACGAGGCCAAGACCCTCGGCCGCACCGTACGCGACTTCGATGAGCAGGTCTGGAACGACCACCGGTTCGACATCGTGGTCCGCGGCAGCGTCGCGAAGTTCGGCCAGCACGCCGACCTGCGCCGCTTCCTCCTCGCGACCGCCGGCCGGGTGTTGGTGGAGGCCAGCCCGAACGACCGGATCTGGGGCATCGGCCTGACCGCCGGCGACGAACGCGCCGCCTCCCCCGCCACCTGGCAGGGCCTCAACCTGCTCGGCTTCGCCCTGATGACCGCCCGCGACATCCTCGCGACCGAGCCCTGAACACCGCGCCCTGAACACCGCGCCTGACCGCCGGGGCCCCTGAACACCGAGCCCGGACGCCGGCCACAGCCCCGGCGCAGGGGCGGCGGATCGGCGACCTAGGATCGGGGCATGCCCTTGACCGCGAGTGACGTCGACCGGTTCGAGGCGGCCAGGCCGCGCCTGGAGGCCATCGCCTACCGGCTTCTCGGCTCCGCCGGGGAGGCCGAGGACGCCGTACAGGAGACGTTCCTGCGCTGGCAGGCCGCCGACGTCGACCGCGTCGAGGTTCCCGAGGCCTGGCTGACGAAGGTGCTCACCAACCTGTGCCTCAACCTGCTCACCTCCGCGCGGGCGCGCCGCGAGACCTATGTGGGCCAGTGGCTGCCGGAGCCGCTGCTCGCCGGAGACCCGATGCTCGGCCCGGCCGACACCGCCGAGCAGCGCGAGTCGGTCTCGTACGCGGTCCTCACCCTCATGGAGCGCCTCTCCCCCAGCGAGCGGGCCGTGTACGTGCTGCGGGAGGCCTTCGGCTACCCGCACCGGGACATCGCCGAGATCCTCGACATCACCGAGGCCGCCAGCCAGCAGATCTTCCACCGCGCCAGGAAGCACGTCGCGGACGGCAGGGCCCGCGCCGAGATCGACCAGGCCGCCGCCCGGCGGATCGTCGAGGAGTTCCTCGCGGCCGCCGCCAGCGGCCGGATCGAGCCGCTCGTACGTCTGCTCACCGAGGACGCCGTCTCGATCGGCGACGGCGGCGGGAAGGTCCCCGCCCGCGCCAAGGCGTTCGAGGGCGCCATCGCGGTCGCGAAGTTCCTCCGGGGCCTGTTCAGACCCGGCGAGGCCAAGCGCGCCCTCGCCGGCGGCGCGCCCGAACTCTACGCGTCGACCGCCAACGGCGACCCCGCCGTCGTGGCCGTCGTGAACGGCCGGGTCGTCGGCGTCATGTGCCTGGAGGTCACCGCCGAGGGCATCGCCGCGTGCCGCAACCAGGTCAATCCCGACAAGCTCGAACGCGCCACGGCGCTCTGGGCGCTCGCCGACCACGGGAAGCCGCTGGCCACCGCCTTCTGAACCCGGTGTGAGGTGCTTCACATCGCGATCCTGTCAGCAAACGGCGCGCTGCCCGGTTCAAGGGGCAGATCACCACACGACAGGAGCAGGGACATGCAGCACCGCATCGTCGTCCTCGGCGCCGGATACGCCGGAGCCATCGCCGCCGGACGCCTCGCCAAGCGGCTCCGCCGCGAGGACGTCGCCATCACCCTCGTCAACGCCGAGCCCGACTTCGTCGAACGCGTCCGGATGCACCAGCTGGCGACCGGCCAGCGCCTCAAGCCCCGGCCGTTCGCCGAGATGTTCGCGGGCACCGGCGTCGAGGTGAGGATCGCGAAGGTCACCGGCGTCGACGCCGACCGCAGGACCGTCGCCGTCACCGGCGCGGACGGCGACGGAGAACTCGCCTACGACACGCTCGTCTACGCCCTCGGCAGCGGCTGGAATCCCCAGGGCGTCCCGGGAACCGCCGAGCACGCGTACGAGATCGCCGGCCGTCCCGGCGCGCTGCGGCTGCGCGAGCGCCTGGCCCGCCTCGGCGCCGGGCAGACCGTGGTCGTCGTCGGCGGGGGCCTCACCGGTGTGGAGGCCGCGACCGAGATCGCCGAGGCGCGCCCGGACCTCCGCGTCGCCCTCGCCGCCCGAGACGGCCTCGGCGACTGGCTCTCGCCCAAGGGCCGCGAGCATCTGCGGAAGGTCTTCGGCAGGCTCGGGATCACCGTCCACAAGCACTTCACCGTCGGCTCCGTCGAGGCCGACCGCGTCGTCGCCGCCGACGGCACGGCCGTCCCGGCCGCGGTCACCGTGTGGGCCACCGGGTTCGCGGTCCACCCGATCGCGCAGGCGACCACCCTGGAGGTCAGCGAAACCGGACAGATCGTGGTCGACGGGACGCTGCGCTCGGTCTCGCACCCGGACGTGTACGCCGTCGGCGACGCGGCCATGGCGATGGGCCCCGGGAACAAGCCGCTGCGGATGTCGTGCGCCTCGGGCACCCCGAGCGCCTGGCAGGCGGCCGACGCGATCGCGGCTCGCCTGACCGGCGGCAAGCTTCCCCACGTGTCGATCCGCTACTTCAACCAGTGCGTCTCGCTGGGCCGCAAGGACGGTCTGATCCAGTTCGTCACCGCCGACGACCGAGCCGTGCCGGCGGCCCTGACCGGGCGGCTCGCCGCCCTCTACAAGGAACTCGTCTGCAAGAGCGCCGCCTGGGGCGTCGCCAACCCGACGCTCGGCATGCCGGCCCGGCGCCGCCCCGTCACCCACAAGCGGACCGCGGCGGGGTCTGCCCTCAGGGAACCGGCGTAGCGCGGCCTGGGGCGGCCGTCGCGTCCTCCGCGACCGAAACTCCGGAACATGACCGCTTCGAAGCTCACTTCCGTGGATGACACAGGGCGATTCGGCAGCACTACAAGTAAGCAAGCGAATCTGCGGCGGAGCCGTAAATCAGAAACATTCAGTCCGAAACTGGCACAAACGATGCCTATATGGCAATTGAGGCAATTAGTGCTTGAATAGTCGATAGATCGCGAGATGGCCTTCTCGTACACCGGCTGGACGCGGCACGGGGCCACATGATCGCGCGGGACGAGGTGTGCCGAGAGGAGGTCCGGAGGGGGCGACGTCCCGGAGGCACCGCGCGTCACGGCGGTCCGACGTTCGCCGCATCTGGGGTTTCGATGGAGAACGCGTCGTTCGGAGTCGCACTCCGGGATCTACGCAGGGAACGCGGCCTGTCGCTGGCGTCGCTCTCGGCGTTGACCCACTACAGCAAGGGCTACCTGAGCAGGATCGAGACGGGGGAACGCCCGCCGACGCCGCTGGTGGCCAGACGCTGTGACGAGGTGCTCCGGGCCGAGGGAGCCCTCGCCGGGCTGGTGCCGGCGCGCCGTCGGCACCAGGACGGCTTCCGGCGTCCGGCGCAGCTTCCGGCCGCTCCCCGCGCCTTCGCCGGCCGCGCGGCCGCCCTGGCCGAACTCGACGACGCCCGGCGGAGCCATCAGATGGTGGTCGTCTCCGGCCCGGCCGGCGTGGGCAAGACGGCGACGGCGCTGTACTGGTCCCACCGCGCCGCTCCCCGGTTTCCCGACGGGTGCCTATTCGCGGATCTGCGCGGCTTCGATCCGACCGGCGCTCCCGCCGAGCCCGCCGAGGTGCTCGCCCGCTTCCTCCGCGACCTCGGCTGCTCCCCCGCGTCCATACCGGCCGGTCTGGAGCCGCGCGCGGCCCGGCTGCGCACCCTGCTGGACGGCAGGCGCGTCCTGATCGTCGTCGACAACGCGGCGACGTCCGACCAGGTGCGCCCGCTGATCCCGGGCTCGGCCGGATGCCGGCTGGTGGTGACCAGCCGCAGCCGGTTGTCCGGCCTGGTCGCCAGGGACGGCGCCGCACGCCTCGTGCTCGCGCCGCTGCCGGAGTACGAGGCGCTGACGCAGCTCGGGGAGGCCATCGGCGACCGTCGCGTCGCGGAGGAGCCCGAGGCCGCCGCGGAGATCGCCAGGAGGTGTGGTTATCTTCCGCTGGCGCTGCGCATCGCGGCCGAACGGGCGCAGGCACGGCCGTCGGTGCGGCTGGCGGCCCTCGCCACCGAGCTCGCGGTCACCCGCGAGCGGTTGAACCTGCTGGCCACCACCGAGGACGAGGCGACCACGGTCCGCTCGGTGTTCTCCTGGTCCTACCGGGCGCTGCCGCCGGACGCCGCCCGCATGTTCCGGCTGCTCGGCCTGCACCGCGGCGCCGACCTCGGCGTTCCGGCGGCCGCCGCGCTGGCCGGGACCGGCCGCTCCCAGGCGCAGCGCCTGCTGGAGGCGCTGGCCGCCGTCCACCTGCTGGAGGAGGCCGCCTCCGGGCGGTACCGCTTCCACGACCTGGTCCGGTTGTACGCCGCCGAGTGCGCCGAGGCCGACGAGTCCGCGGAGGACCGGTCCGCGGCCGTACGCCGGCTGCTCGGGTGGTATCTGAACACCGCGGACGCCGCCGGCCGCCGGATCGATCCCCTGCGCCGCCGCGCGGAGGCCGGCCCTCCCGGCGAGCGGCCGAGCACGTTCGCCGGCTATGCCGAGGCGCTCGACTGGTTCGACGCCGAGCGCGCCAACCTGGCCGCGGTCGTTCGGCACGCCGCAGGGACGGGCCACACCGTCCTCGCCTGGCGGCTGGCCGACGCCGGGGGGAGCTACTTCGTCCTGCGCAAGCCGTGGGCCGAGTGGGTCTCGGCGTACCAGGCCGGTCTGACCGCCGCACGGGACGGCAAGGACGAGGTGGGCGAGGCCTGGATGCTGGACGGTCTCGCCGCGGTCCACCGTGACCTGGGCAGTCTCGACGAGGCGCTGGAGTGCTGCGAGCAGGCTCTCGTGATCTGGCGGCGCGTGGGCGACCGCGCGGCCGAGTGCGCCTCCCTGAACGATCTCGGCGACATCTGCCGCACGTTCGGCCGCACGGCGACCGCGCTCGTCCGGTTGCGCGAGGCCCTCGCCCTGAGCCGTGAGATCGGCGGCTCGCGCGAGACGGCCACCGCGCTCGGCCGGATCGGCGAGACCTATCTGCGGATCGGCCAGATCGACCAGGCCCTCCGGTTCCTCTCCGACGCGCTCGCCGTGTTCACCAAGCTCGGTGACCGGAACGGCGAGGCGCGCGTGCTCGACACCATGGGCGTGGCCTACCAGACCCTCCGATGCGGCGACCGCGCCGTCGATCTCCTGCGCGCCGCGCTCCAGGTACGCCGTGAGCTGGGCGACCGGCACGGCGCGGCGACCACGCTGCTCCACCTCGGCGAGGTCTACCGCGACGTCCGCGAGGAGGCCCCCGCCCGGGTGGCGCTCCGTGAGGCGCTCACGATCTGCGAGGAGTCGGACGACCCGCGCGTCGGCCGGTTGCGGGAACTGCTCGGCGACCGTCGCGGGGACGCGCTGCCGTGACGCCCGCCCCCGCATGAGGAGCCGTCCTCACGCGTGCCTTCTGGAGAAGAGGCGGGCGCCGAGCACCAGGCAGACCACGGCGGTGACGACGGCGACCGCGGCGCCCGTCACGACGACCGAACCGGTGTAGTCGCCGTAGAGGGCGGTGCGCATGCCGTCCACGATGTACCGGAACGGCGTGAGCCGGGAGATGACGTCGAGCCACGCGGGCGCGAGCGTCATCGGGAGCAGGATCCCGGAGAGGAGCAGCAGCGGGATGGCCGCCACGTTCAGCAGGGGCGTGAACGACTCCTCGTTGCGCACGAGCAGGCCGAGCCCGTGTGACAGGGCGGACAGCCCGACCGCGATGGCCGCGACGAAGAGGAACATCAGGAGCAGGCCGACCAGCGGCGCGCGCAGGCCGAACACGTACGCCACGGCGAGCAGGACCACCGTCTGGACGAGGAGGACCACGGTGTCCCGCATGACCCGGCCGGCGAGCAGGGCGAAACGGCTCACCGGAGTGACCCGCATCCGCTCGAACACGCCCGAGCGCAGGTCGGCGATGATGGACAGGCCGGCGAACAGGGGGCCGAACAGGCCGAGCTGGATCAGCAGGCCGGGCACGAAGAAACGCCACGCCGCCCCGGCCGGCAGCCCGTCGACCCCGGCCCCGGCCACGCTGACCAGCAGCGGGCCGAGGAAGGCCAGGTAGAGCGCCGGCTGGAACAGGCCGATGATCGGCCACGCCGGGGAGCGCAGCGACAGCCGCATCTGCCTGACGAAGATCAGCGAACTCTCGGATATGAGGGACATGCACGCTCCTCTAAGGTCGGGGCCGCCGCCGCGCCGGGATCACGAGTGGTTCTCGTTCAGCGAGGATCCGGTCAGGGCGAGGAAGACGTCGTCCAGCGTCGGCCGGGCGATGTTGACGGATCGCAGGTCGAGGCCGGCCTGGTCCGCCGTGCGCATCAGCCAGACGAGCGCCTGCTCGCCGCCGCGCGCGGTCAGCCGTACGGTCTGCCCGGAGACGGCGATCTCGTCCAGGCCGGGACACTCGGCGAGCACCGCCTTCGCGTGGTCGGCGTCGCCGCCGAGGGTCAGGCTGATCACGTCGCCGGAGATCCGGCGCTTGAGGGCGTCGGGGGTGCCCTCCGCGATGACCCGCCCGTGGTTCATCACCAGGATCCGGTCACAGAGGGAGTCGGCCTCGTCGAGGTAGTGCGTGGTGAGGAAGACCGTGGTGCCGTGTTCGTCGCGCAGGCGGCGGATGTGCGTCCACAGGTCGCTGCGACTCTGCGGGTCCAGGCCCACGGACGGCTCGTCCAGGAAGACCAGCGGCGGCTCGTGGACGAGTCCGAGGGCGATGTCGGTGCGCCGCCGCTGGCCGCCCGACAGCGTACGGATCGGCCGGTCCGCGAGGCCGGTGAGGTCGAGACGCTCGCACAGGTCGGCGGCCCGGCGTTCCGCGTCCTGTTTGCCGATCCCGTACAGCCGCGCCTGGAGGATCAGTTCCTCGGCCACCCGGCAGTTGCCGTCGGTGCCGCCGGCCTGCGCCACGTAGCCGATGCGGCGGCGGACGCCGGCGGGGTCGGCGTCCACGTCGACGCCGACGACGGTCGCCCGGCCCGAGGTGGGCTTGAGCATCGTGGTCAGGATGCGCAGGGTGGTGGTCTTCCCGGCGCCGTTCGGCCCCAGGAATCCGATGATCTCGCCGGGACGGACCTCGAAGTCGACGCCCCGGACGGCCTCGACCGTCCTGCCGCCGACGGTGAACGTGCGGGTAAGCCCGGTGGCCTGGATGATGGGCACGGCCGCTCCTGATGTGCTCACGACCAGGCCGCCGCGACGGCGACGACCAGGTCACCCTTGTGTGTGATGGAGACGTCGACGCCGCGGACGCCGGCGGCGTCGGCGGCCGTGCGGGCGGCGCCCTCCAGCGTGACCTCGGGGGCTCCGGAGAAGGCGCGGGCGACCACGATCTCGCGGGGCGCGACGCCCTGGAAGAGCCCCATCCGGAACACCTTGAGCACGGCCTCCTTGGCGGCGAACCGGCCGGCCAGGAACTCCCTGCCGCGCTCCTCCGACAGGCCCTTGGCCGCCGCTAGTTCCGCCGGGGCGAACGCGTAGTCGTCGAACCAGCGGCGGGCGCGCAGCCGGTCCAGTTCGCCGATGGACATCAGGTCGACACCGACACGCATCAGACCACCCCTTCGACCACACGTCCGGAACGGACGTCCCGGTCTCGCGATGTGAAATAGTCGTCCCGCAACAGCCCCTGGAAGACGCCGCGGCGGTGGATGTTGCCGGTGCCCTCCATGAACTCGAAGGCCCGCACGTCCCGGTACAGCTTGTCCAGCCGGGGATGCTCGACCAGCGACGCCGGGCCGAGCAGCCGGGCGGCCAGCAGGGTGGCGTCCTCGGCGAGGCGCGCGGCGCGCATCTTGACGCCGCTGACCCGGAACGTGTTGGGCGACCCGGCGTCGATCTCCGCCGCGACGTCGCGGAGGAGGCGGCGCAGCCGGTTCAGCCGGTCGATCGTGCCGTCGACCTCGGCGCGGTCCGCGCCGGCGAGCGCGGGCCGCTGTTCCAGCACGTAGTCGCAGGCCGCCCGGCCCACGCCCAGGGCGAACGCGGCGACGCTGGGCCGGAACCACAGCATGGCCTGCAGCGCTCCCTGCAGCCCGCGCCGGCTGCGCGGCCGGTGGCGGCCGAGCACCCGCTCGGGCGGGATGCGCATCCCGTCGAAGCGCAGCCGGCTGATCCGCGCGCCGCGCAACCCGATGATCGGGAGCGTCTCGGCGTGGAAGCCGGGGTCGCCGGTGTCCACCATGACGGCCTCGATGCCCCACGGTCCCGAGGCCCGGCGGCAGAACACCACACCCACCCGCGCGTGCGCGCCGTTGCCGATATACATCTTCTCGCCGCTCAGCACCCAGCCGTCGCCGGAGGGGTCGGCGTCCAGGCGGGCCGTGAGCTCGGTCGCCGCCGAGCCCTTCTCCGGTTCGGTCAGCGCGAAGAAGGCCCACGTGGGCCAGTCGGAGGTCCGGCCGAAGAACCAGTCCTGCTGCGCCTCGTCGGCCAGGGCCCGCAGGACCACCGTCGACAGGGCGGGCCCCGGGCTGGCCAGCGTCATGCCCGGATCGCCGTACGCGAGCCACTCCGCCGCGAGGATCCACTCGGCGCACGAGGCCTCCGCGGGCACGAAGGACGGCAGGAGGTCGTCGTGGCGGGCGAACCGCGCCGGGGTGAGCATGTGCTGCTGGAGCCGTACGGCGGGCAGGTGGAGGAACCGGTGGATGGCGTCGGGATCGGCGTCGAGCTCCGCGCCCGGTTCGCGCAGCTCCCGCGCGGCCTCCCGGAAGTACTGTTCGAGCGCCTCCATCCGCTCGCCGCGCGTGTCCAGGGCGTACGGCGCGGTCTCAGGCATGGTGGTCCTCCGTCTCCGGCCGTACGCGGTGGTCCGGGCCGGGCTGGAGGTAGACGTTCCCCGCCACCTCGGCCAGGTAGAGGTCGGCGCCGGGTCCCTCGGCGAGCATGCCGTATCCGCCCAGGAGGCGGAGCAGGACCCGACCGGTGCTGGTCAGGCGCTGGTGGCGGGCCCAGCGGACGTCTCGGCCGGTCTCCTCCTCCGGTTCCGCCGCCTCCTCCTGCAACTCCATCGCGACGTCGGCCAGATCGGCCTGGAGCTGCGGCCGCGCCAGCAGGCTGGTGCCCTCGCTGACCCGTTCGCCCAGGCGGGTGATCGTGTGCGCCAGCGTCCGGCGGAGCACGGTGTGCTGCAGCGCGAGCAGGCCCTCGGCGAACCGGGCGGCCGTCGCGTCGTCGCGGGCGCTGCCGGCGGACGCGGGCACGCACGCGAGCCCGAAGCGGCTGAACCTGCCCGGCCCGGCCACGCCGAGCGCCTCCGCCGAGGCGAGGACGCATCCGGACGGCGAGGCGACGAACCCGCCGGACGTCACGTCGGCGTGCAGGGCGTCGAGCAGGGGCGGGTAGCTCCCGAGAACGGCTGTGGTCATCGGCGCTCTCCCCCAGTGGCGGCCTCGCGGCGGGTGAACGTGGCGACGTGGCTGATCCCGGTGCGCGGATCGGTGTCCCCGAGCACGATCGTCCGGTAGGCGGCGCCCCATTCGGCGTGGTGCCTGGCGAACTCCAGCCAGACCCCGGTGCAGTAGGAGCCGGGCGGCGCCTGGTGGGCCTTCGGCCCGGCCGGGCCCGTCTCGGCGGCGTCGGCCCACGAACCGGTCACCACCAGCCGTTCCCCGGGGTCGGAGCCCTCCGGCAGCCCGGGCGGCTCGTCGAGCAGGGCGGCGAGATCCCGGTGCGGCCCCGCCGAGGCGAGCCCGGCCAGTTCCCAGCCGCCCGCGCCGCCGAGCACCAGCAGCACCGCCGAGTCCACCAGGTCGCCGTCCTGGACGAACGGCTCCGGGTAGGGATACGTCGTCTGCTCGACGACCAGCACGGCGGTGCTGTGGCAGCGGCCTGACCGCAGATAGGCGCCGGCGATCCGCAGTGCCGTGAACGGTGCGCCGAGCCCCTGCTCGGAGACCGCGAAACTCATGGACCGGCCACCGAGCACGTGACCGAGGTGCGCCGCCAGGGTCTTCTCCGGCGCGTGCGGGTCGGGCAGCGCGTACGCGACGATCAGCAGGTCCGGGCCGGGCAGCGGGCCGGGGGCCGCCCGCAGCACCCCCTCGGCGAGCTCCAGGAAGGTCGCGTTGCTCCCGCCCGCCGCGAACGACGTGTCGAAGCGCATCCCGTACGGGGCGAGCACACCCTCGTTGAACTCGGCGATGTCGGGTTCGAAGTGGCACGGACGGGTGGTGCGCGGCACGTAGGCGACCGCGGTCTCCAGTGACAGGGCCATGACGGTGCGTCAGCCGGCGTTGCCGGTGGAGACCAGGTCCACGAGCCCCTGGAGGTAGTCGACCAGGGTGCCGATGGTGCGGAAGCTGTCCATGTCGAGACCCTCGGGGTCGATCTCGACGACCATCGTGTCCTCCACGGCCATGAGCAGTTCGAGGATCGACGTGGAGTCGAGCTGAAGGTCGTCGAACAGCCGGGTGTCCTCCGTCACGTCGGGCACGTCCCGCTGGAGCACCTCGCCGACGGCCCGGACGACCGCTGCCACTATCTCGGATCGGTTCATTGCCAGTCTTCCCTTCTCACTGTGGGACTGTTCACTGCGCGACAGGCTGGGCGACGGGCTGTGCGACTCGCTGTACGGCGGTCGGCTCCGCCGCGGACCCGGCGGCCGGGCCCGGCCGGTCTACGAGGACCTGCCTGCCCAGCAGGTCCTCGACGGTGTCGCGGTGCCGGACGAGATGCGCGGTGCCGCCGGAGACGAGGACCTCGGCCGGGTATCCGTGGCTGAGGAACAGCACCGGGGACGACGTGGGCCCGTAGGCGCCCGAGCGCTCGACCCCGATCAGGTCGCCGGGCCGCACCTCGGGCAGGGCCACCTTGCGGCCGAGCACATCGTCGGGGGTGCACAGCGGGCCGGTGATGGTGTACCGGCGGTCGGCGAGCTCCCCGGGGTGGTCGATCGACCGGATGGGGAAGTTGCGCTTGACGAAGCTGCCCACCCCGACGGCGGCCATGTGGTGGTTCATCCCGCCGTCGGTGACGACGAACCACTCCCCCTTCGACTGCTTCACGTACCTGGCCCGGACTACGTACGTGCCGGAGCGGCCCGCGAGGTAGCGGCCGAGTTCCATGATCACCCGGCAGTCCGGGTGCTCCGCGGCGAACTCCCCGACGACCGCGTTGACCCCGTCGGTCAGCCGGTCGAGGTCGAGGTCCTTCTCGTTCTCGAAGTACGCGATGCCGAGGCCTCCGCCGATGTCGACGGTCTCGAGCGGGAAGCCGAGCGTGGCGCTCAGCTCGCGCGCGGCGGCGAGGATGCCGGCGGTGTTCTGGACGACGCCGTCCTCGTCGAGGATGCGGGTGCCCATGTACGCGTGGATCCCGGTGACGCGCACGTTGCGCAGCGCGCGCAGCGCCGGCGCGCTCTCCAGCAGCAGCTCGTGGTCGATGCCGAACTGCCGGGGCTTGCCGCCCATCGACAGACGGGCCCCCTTGGTGGTGAACGCCGGGTTGACCCGCAGCAGGACACGGGTCCCGGGCCGGCCGAGCCGGTCGAGCGCGGCCAGTTCTTCGAGCGACTCGCAGACGACGGCCGCGATGCCGTCCTCCAGGCAGGCCCGGAGCTCGCCCTCGGACTTGCCCGGCCCGAGGAAGATGACGTCCTCCGGCGCCGCGCCGGCCCACCGCGCCGTCGCGAGCTCCGCCATCGAGGACACCTCGAGGCCGGCGCCGAGCGACCGCATGACGGAGCAGACGCTGACGTTCGGGTTGGCCTTGGCCGAGTAGAAGATGTCGACGGCGGGATGCAGGCGCCGCCGGAGCTCCGTGTAGGCGTCGGTCAGCACATCGGCGTCGTAGATGTACAGAGGGGTGCCGAACCGGTCGGCGAGATCGGCGACCGGAATGCCCTGCACGGCGTACGCGTCGGTCATGAGTCCTCCCTGGGCTGGATCACGCCGGCGAGAGCGGCCTGTACGGCCCTGTCGAGCGCGGTCAGCCGGTCGTGGTCAGGAGCGGTGAGCAGGGTGTAGAGCCGGCCCTGGTGCGGCGTGCCGTCACCTGTGCCGGCGTTGCCGGCGCCGATGTTCACCGTGCCGAAGCAGGTGACGATCAACCGGCCGCCGGACGCCGGGAACAGCAGCGGGCCGAGGACCCGGCGCAGGTCGTCGAAGACGAGCGGCGCCGCGGACCGCACCGGGTAGTGCCGGGCGAGGGCGACGTGACCGGGGGCGTGGAAGCGCTCGGTCATCCCGCCCTGGTAGGTCGACATGTTGAACCTGGCGTTGATCTCCAGGACGGGGTGGACCCGTTCGTCGTCCGCGACGATGGCGTCGATGCCCGCCACCCCGAAGAACCCGTCGGCGGCCAGCCGGCCGCCCACCTCCTCGGCGGCGCGGCGCAGCAGCGCGTGCTGGTCGTCGTTCAGGTCCGCGGGCATGAGATGCCCCTGGTGGACGCCCCGCTCGGTCAGCGCCTGCTTGACGAAGTCGAGCCGCACGCCGCCACGGCGGTCGACGGTGATCTGGTAGTTGAGGTCGGCGCGCTTGGGGATCCAGTGCTCGACCACCAGCGCGACGCGGTCGTCGCCGGTGCGGGCCGCGCGCCGTTCCAGGATGCGCACCAGCCGGTCGGCCTTCGCCGCGGTGTCGAGCACGACCAGCCCCTTGCCGGAGACGCCGTACGCGTCCTTGACCACCACCGGTCCCGGGAGGCCGGCGGCCTGGGCGAGCGCGTGCCGCAGCTCGCCGAGCGTCTCGCAGCACCATCCGGGCACGGGGGGCAGCCCGAGCTCCTCGGTGATGCGGCGGCTGTAGATCTTGCTGTTCACCCGCTCGAACGTCGCGGCGTCCGGCACGGCCAGCGGCACCTGGGCGGAGACCGCCAGCTTCTCCTCGAACTCCGAGGTCCCCATGGGGATGAGCCGGGCGCCCCGCCGGCCGAGGGCGCTCAGCCGGTCGAGCGCCTGCGGCGAGTTCAGCAGGTCCTCCGCGGTCGACCTGTCCCCGGTCGTCGTCTCCGGCACGAGCACCGCCGGAAGGCCGATCCCGAGATCCTCGCCGAGGTAGCGGAGGTAACCCTGGTCGGGCGCGTTCTTGACGAGGATGACGTCGCCCGGCCCGGCGAGCAGGAGGCCGAGCTCCTCCATCCGCTGGACCACTTCCGTCGGCGCCGCCGCCGGCGCCGGCAGGCCGATGTGGTGGCGCGCCCACTGGGTCTCCACCTCGAAGTTGCACAGGAAGGCCAGCGGCGTGGCCGGATCCCCGGTCAGCGCGGTCTTGAGCCGCCGGAGGTAGTCGGTGCTCTCACGTGTCACAGCGTTGCCCCTATCCGCCGATCACCATCGCGGCGTACGTCGCGCCCAGGCCGACGGCGGCGAGCAGATACACGCCGTCGTCGCGCAGCCGGCCCTCGTCACGCATGCTGGCGAGATTGATGAATGGGTCCGATCCGAAACAGTGGCCGAGCCGGGGAACGTTGTCGAGATAAATTCGCTCGACCCCGAAACCCAGTTCGCGGATTACGCTCCGCCACGACGAGTTGTTCACGTTGTGCGGCACGATCATCGTTATCTCCTCCGGCCTCAGGCCCGCCTCGTGAACGGCCTGGCGAAGGATCTCCACAACGGTCGGCGTGTAGGAGGTGAAGAAATCCGCGAGCACGTCGGGCTGCGGCCGGTACAGCTGCGCGTATTCGCCGCGCGTCCGCACCGCGTACGACCGGATGCGCCGGCCGGCGCCGCCCACACCGACCAGGCAGGCGGCCGACCCCTCCCCCATCAGCGTCGTGTTGGGGATCACGGAGAAGATCCGCGAGGTCGGCTTCTCACCGGTCACGACGAGGGCCCGCGCCTCCGGGTCACCGTCCGCCAGCAGAAGCTGTACGGCGACGTCGACGGCGGCGAGTCCGCTCGCGCAGTTCTGCTGGGTGACCGCGAACGCCTCGGCTTTCGGCAGGTCCAGCCTGCGGCAGAGCTCCTGAGCCGTGCTGACGTGCGCGGGAGCGACGTCCGGCGCGGTGTGCGCGTAGATCAGGTAGCGGATCCGGTCCCGGTCGGCCGCGGTGGGGACGAGCGCCCGGGCCGGGGTGCTCAGCAGGTCGATCAGGTCGAGGTCGGGGTCCATGGGCAGCCGTGCCAGGCCGTGGACGCGCTGGAACAGCCGGAGCTGGTGCCGGTTGATCCCCATCCGGTCGGCCACCTCCTCGATGGCGACCGACCGGCGCGGTACGAAACCCTGCACCGCCTCAATGGCCGGGACGGGGGCGGTGGGCATGACACGTGCCTCCACATGCGTCATCGGATTCAAACGAAGCACACGCTAGGCCGAGCCACCCGGGATGGATATTGGGGTTTTCCCTACCATCACCCGCCGGCCCCGCCGGGCGAGAGATGTGGAGATTTCCCCAATAGGCCGCCGGCCGCCCGGTTAATACCCTCCGTGTGAAATTCATCGATCCCCCGAGCGCTGAGTGTTCAGGAGGCGGCATGGGTGGCCTGATATTCACCGAACGCATTCACGTGAAATACGCCGGGGGACGCGCGGTGGAGGCGCCGCTGACGCTCGGGCAGATCAACACCCTCGAATGGCTCGGTGACGACACCCGGGCGGGGCTCTACCGCATGATGGAGTGGGCCGTCACGGTGCCGGACGGCACCACTCTGCGCGACGTGACCGACACCCTCGCGGTCCTGGTCGAGCGGCACGAGTCGCTGCGTACCTCCTTCGTCACCGGCGACGGGCGGCGCCAGGTGGTGTCGGGCTCCGGCCAGGTGGCCGTCGACGTGTACGAGACCGACGCCGACGCCGGCTCGCCCGTCGGCCCCGAGGAGGTCACCGACCTCATCTCGGCGTTGCAGGCCGCGCCCGTGGACGACGTGGCGGACTCGCTCTTCCGCGCCGCCGTCGCCATGCGCGACGGCGCCATCAGGGTGGTGCTCATCGCGTGCAGCCACCTCGCGGTCGACTGCGAGAGCCTGGCCGTGGTCGTACGGCAGTTCAACCATCTGATCCGCCACCCGGACGAGCGCCACGCGGGGCCCCTCACGCACCAGCCCGCCGACCAGGCGCTCGTCGAGAACTCCACCCGCGGCCGGCGCCGCGCCGAGGCGTCGCTCCGGTACTGGCGGCAGCTCACGTCACGGATGCCGCAGAGCCTCTGCGCGATGCCGCGGCCGGCCGGCGGTGACGAACGCGAGGTGCACCACGACTACGCGGTGCCGGCCTCCGGCGGCGAGGGGCAGCCGCTCGGCTGCTGGCTCGACTCGCCCGCGCTGCGGCTCGCGCTGCCGCACATCGCGGCGCGTACGCAGACCACGCTGCCCATGGTCCTGTCGGCCGCGTTCTGCGCGGTGGTCTCCTGGCGCACCGGCGTCACCGACCTGGTGTTCGCCTCGCTGGCGAACAACCGGATCGGCAGGGAGATGCACGACTACGTCGGCACCCTGGCGCAGGACAGCCTGCTCGCCGTCGACGCCGGCACCACCAGCTTCGACGAGCTGGTCCGGCGGACCGGCGGCGCGACGCTGCGGGCCGCCATGCACGGGCTGTATGAGGTCAGGCTGCTCCAGGAACTCCAGGAGGAGATCGGCGACCGCCGGGGCACTCTGTTCCAGCGGGACTGCGCCTCCAACATCAACATCTTCTTCGACGGCGAGACGCGGCCGTCCGGGCCGCCGGAGGCGGCACAGGAGGCGCTCCCGCGGACCGCCCTCCGCTGGCACATCCCGCCGTACTTCCGGGTGCTGCTCCTGATGCGGGTCATCGACTCCGACGGCGAGCCGCTGCTCGGCCTGACCACCGGCCACGCCGACCTGATCCCCGCGGCCGAGATCGAGTCGCTGCTGCTCGGGATCGACCGGCTGCTCGCCGCGGCCGCCGCCGGTGACGTCGATCTCCGCCGGATGACCGAGATCACCGGGCTGACGCCGGTCGTCCGCGGCCCGGAGTGGCTGCGGGTGGACAACTGCTGGATCGAGCTGCCGGAGGTGCAGGCGGTGGTCGACGAGGCCGTCCAGGCGCCGGCTCGGGTGTTCGCCGTGCCGGACGACGACGGCCGTCCCGTGCTGACCGCCTATGTCGCCGCGGGCGGCGCGGTCAGTACGCCGCGGGAGGCCCACCGCGCCTGCCTGGGCCTGCTGAACGGGCGGTACTCCGCGATGGCGCCCGGCCGGTACGTGATCTGCGCCCGCGCTCCCGAAGACACCGGCGACCCGGACGCCTGGCGCAGCCAGCCCGTGCTCGCCGAGGGCGACGGCCGGGAGGCGCAGCGATGAGCCACGCCGAGCCGATCGCCGTACTCGGCCTGGCCTGCCGGCTTCCGCAGGCGCCCGGCCCGGACGGCTTCTGGCGGCTGCTGCGGGCGGGGAAGGACGCGATCACCGATCCGCCGCCCGGCCGGCCGGAGGTCGCGCCGGGACACCGGCCCGGCGGGTTCCTCGACCGGATCGACGAGTTCGACGCGGAGTTCTTCGGGATCTCACCGAACGAGGCCGCCGTCATGGACCCCCAGCAGCGGCTCATGCTGGAGCTCGCCTGGGAGGCGCTGGAGAACGCCCGGATCGCGCCGACCTCCATAAGGGACCGCCACGTCGGCGTGTTCGTCGGCACGATGTCCGGCGACTACGGCACGGTGCTCCACCGCAACGAGCTCCAGGGGATCACCCGGCACACCCTGACCGGCTCCAACCGCGGCGTCATCGCCAACCGGATCTCCTACCACCTCGGCCTGCGCGGCCCGAGCTTCGCCGTGGACAGCGGCCAGTCGTCGTCGCTGCTGGCCGTACACCTCGCCTGCGAGAGCCTCCAGAGCGGGGAGGCGGAACTGGCCGTGGTGGGCGGGGTCAACCTGAACATCGTGCCCGAGAGCACCGTCGGCGCGGAGCGGTTCGGCGGGCTGTCGCCCGACGATCGCTGCTTCACCTTCGACGCCCGCGCCAACGGTTACGTCCGGGGCGAGGGCGCCGCGGCCGTCGTGCTCAAGCCGCTGCGCCGCGCCCAGGCCGACGGGGACCGGATCCACTGCGTGATCCTGGGCAGCGCCGTCAACAACGACGGGAACACCGGCACGCTCACCGTCCCGAACCGTGAGGCGCAGGAGCGGGTGATCGAGCTGGCGACGCGCCGCGCGGGCGTCGGCCGGGACGAGGTCCAGTACGTCGAGCTGCACGGCACCGGCACGCGGGTCGGCGACCCGATCGAGGCGGCCTCGCTCGGCGCGGCCCTCGGAACGGGACGGCCGGACGGCGACCGGCTCGCCGTCGGCTCGGTCAAGACCAACGTCGGGCACCTGGAGGGCGCGGCGGGAATCGTGGGCCTGCTCAAGGTGGCCCTCAGCCTCGCCCATCGGGAGCTCCCGCCGAGCCTGAACTACGTCACGCCGAACCCGGAGATTCCGCTGGACCGGCTGGGCCTCCGGGTCCAGACCGAGCTGTCCCCGTGGCCGAGGCCCGACCGGCCGCTGGTGGCGGGCGTGTCCTCGTTCGGTGTGGGCGGCACCAACTGTCACGTCGTGCTGGGCGAGCCCCCGGCGGTGCGCCCAGTGACGCGCCCGGCGGCACGCCCGGGAGAGCCCTCGGTGACGCACCCCGCGGGACCCCCGGCCGAGCGCCCGGTGGCGCGGGCCGCCACCACCGGCGATCTGCTTCCGTGGATACTGTCCGCGAAGACCGGGCAGGCCCTGCGGGCCCAGGCCGGACGCCTCCGGGAGTTCGCCGGGGCCGAGCCGCGGCCCGGGACGGCGGACGTGGCGCGCTCGCTCGCCGTGACGCGGGCCTCCCTGCGGGAGCGCGCCGTCGTCCTGGCCGCCGACCGCGCGGGGTTCCTGACGGGTCTCGCGGCGGCCGAACAGGGCAGCCCGGGCGGTCACCTCCTGCGCGGCGGCGCCGACGACGAGGGCACGATGGTCCTCGTGTTCCCCGGGACGCCCGAGGACGTCCCCGGCCACCTCGCCGCGGCGGCCGGGCTGCTGGACCTGCCCACCCCTCCCGGACGGACGTTCCGCCGCCAACTGGAGACGTGCGCGGCGGAGATCGAGCGGTGCACCGGCTGGTCGCCGCTCGACGTCCTGAGCGGCGCGCCCGGAGCGCCCGGCGCCGACGCGCCGGAGGTCGCCCGGCCCGTGTCGTTCGCCGTCGCGGTGGCGTTCGCCGCGACCCTGCGGTCCTTCGGCGTACGGCCCGGCGCGGTCGTCGGTCACCTCGACGGCGAGATCGCGGCCGCCTGCGCGGCCGGTCTCCTGACCCTCGCCGAGGCCGCCGGTCTGGTCGTCCACGGCGGCGCGGGTTCCCACCCGGCCGGCCCGCCTGATTCCTCCGAACTGCCGTTGCCCGCCGCGGCCGTGCCCGCCGCGACAGCCCCTGACGCGACAGCCCCTGACGCGAGCGCGCCGGACGCAGGCGTACCGGACGCGGGCACACTCGACGTGACGGCGCCGGATGACGGCGAGATCCCCTGCTACTCGACGCGTACGGGCGGCAGGCTCGACCGGGCCGCGGTCGGCGCCGCCGCCGACGCCACACCCGTCGACGTCCCCGACCGGCTCGGTCCTCTCGTCGGCACTCTGACCCGCGAGGGCCACCGGGTCTTCGTCGAACTCGCGACGCATCCCGTGCTGACCGGCGCGACGGACGCCGCCTTCGCCGCGGGGCCCGACCACGACGGCGTGCTGCGGTCGATGGCGCTGGCCTACGTCCACGGGGCCGACGTCGACTGGCCGGCCGTGCTCGGAGACGAGGCGGCCCTGGTCGACCTGCCGACGTACGCCTTCCAGCGCACGTCGCACTGGGTCACCCCGACCGCCACGCAGGCGACCGAACCGGCTCCCTCCCCCGCCCACTCCCCCGCCGTGGTCACGACGTCAGCGCGGGACGACTCCGCCTGGCGGCGCGTGACGTCCGGACTGCCGGAGGCGGAACGGCGCACGGCGGCGGTCGCCCTGGTACGCGAGCAGGTCGCCGACCTCCTCGGCCACGCGACCCCGGAGGCCGTCGGCGTGCGGCAGACCTTCGGCGATCTCGGCTTCGACTCCCTCACCGGCGTCGAACTGAGCCACCGGCTGAGCGCCGCGACCGGGCTGCGCCTGCCGGAGACGCTGGTCTACGACCATCCCACGCCGATCGCGGTCGCCGAGCGCCTGCTCGGCGAGGCGGACGGCCCGGCGGCCACCGTGACGGCCGGTACGACGGCCGGCACGCCGACCGCCGCCGTCGCGGAGGCGGCCGACGATCCGATCGCCGTGGTGGCGATGGCCTGCCGGTACCCCGGTGGCGTACGGTCGCCCGAGGACCTGTGGCGGCTGGTGGAGTCCGACGTCTGCGCGGTGTCCGACGTACCCGCCGACCGCGGCTGGCAGGTCCCCGCCGTCGGCGGGTTCCTCGCCGACGCGGCGGGCTTCGACGCCGACTTCTTCGGCATCTCGCCGCGCGAGGCGCTGGCCATGGACCCGCAGCAACGGCTGATGCTCGAAGTCACCTGGGAGGCCCTGGAGCGGGCCGGAATCCCCGCCGCGACGCTCGCGGGCGGCGACACGGGTGTCTACGTGGGCGCCATCCCGCAGGAGTACGGCCCGCGCGGGCACGAGGGACCCGACGAGCTCAAGGGCTACCTCCTCACGGGCGGCACGGGCAGCGTCATCTCCGGCCGGATCGCCTACACCCTCGGCCTCGGCGGCCCCGCCGTGACCGTCGACACCGCCTGCTCGTCGTCGCTGGTCGCCGTGCATATGGCCTGCCAGGCGCTGCGGCTCCGCGAGTGCGGCCTGGCCCTGGCCGGCGGCGTGACCGTGATGGCCTCCCCCACGATGTACACCGAGTTCGGACGGCAGCGCGGACTCGCCGCCGACGGCCTGTGCAAGCCGTTCGCCGCCGCGGCGGACGGCACGAGCTGGGGCGAGGGCGCGGCGCTGCTGGTGCTCGAACGGCTGTCCGACGCGCGGCGGAACGGCCACCCCGTCCTGGCGCTGATCCGCGGCAGCGCGGTCAACCAGGACGGCGCCAGCAACGGGCTGACCGCCCCCAGCGGCTCCGCGCAGCGGCGGGTGATCCGGGCCGCCATGGCCGCCGCCGGGCTCGGGCCCGCGGACGTGGACGCCGTGGAGGCGCACGGCACCGGCACCTCGCTCGGCGACCCGATCGAGGCCGAGGCCCTGCTGGCCACCTACGGCCGGGAGCGGCCCGCCGACCGGCCGCTGCTGCTCGGCTCGGTGAAGTCGAACATCGGTCACTCCCAGGCCGCCGCCGGGGCCGCCGGGGTCATCAAGATGGTGATGGCCATGGACGCGGGCGTCCTGCCGAGGACGCTGCACGTCGACCGGCCAACCCCCCGCGTGGACTGGTCCTCCGGCGGCGTCCGTTTGCTGACCGAGGCGACCGGCTGGCCGGACGCCGGCCGTCCCCGCCGTGCGGCGGTGTCGTCCTTCGGCATCAGCGGCACCAACGCGCACCTCATCCTGGAGCAGGCCCCGGCCGCCACGTCCCCGGAGACCGCGCCGCCGCCGACCACCCATGCGGACGGCGGGACGCCCGCGACCTGGCTGATCTCGGCCAAGACCGAGCCGGCCCTCCGGGCGCAGGCGCAGCGGCTCAGGGACCACGTCGCCGCCCGCCCCGGCCTCGACGCGAACACCGTCGCGGCGGCCCTCGCGACGGGCCGTACCCTGTTCGAGCACCGCGCCCTGATCACGGCGGCGAGCCGGGCGGCGCTGCTGTCCGGCCTCGGCGCGGTCGCCGCGGGCGAGCCCGCTCCCGGCGTGCTGCGCGCCGCCGGAGGGGCCGGCAAGACCGCCTTCCTGTTCGCCGGGCAGGGCAGCCAGCGGCCCGGCATGGGCCGTGAGCTGTACGAGGCGTCCGAGGTCTTCGCGGCCGCGCTCGACGAGGTCTGCGCGCACCTCGACGCACACCTCTCCGCGCACGGGGACCGGCCGCTCCGCGACGTCATGTGGGCGCCCGCCGGGTCGGCCGAGGCGGAGCTGCTCGGCCAGACCCGCTACACCCAGCCGGCGTTGTTCGCCCTGGAGACCGCGTTGTACGCGCTGGCCCGGGAGCACGGCGTCACGCCGGACTACCTCATCGGCCACTCGATCGGCGAGCTCACCGCCGCGCACGTCGCGGGCGTGCTGTCGACGGCCGACGCCGCGGCGCTCGTCACCGCCCGCGGACGGCTGATGCAGGAGTTGCCGCAGGGCGGCGCGATGGTGTCGATCCGCGCCGCCGAGGACGCCGTACGCCCGCTGCTCGCCGGGCACGAGGAGGTCGTCGGCGTGGCCGCCGTCAACGGCCCGGCCGCCGTCGTCGTCTCCGGCGACACCGACGCCGTGCTCGACGTCGCGAGGCGCTGCGAGGAGCTGGGCTGGGCCACCCGGCGGCTGAACGTCAGCCACGCCTTCCACTCGCCGCACATGGACGGCATGCTCGGCGACCTCCTCGACGTCGCCGCCGCCCTGGCCTTCCGGCCGCCCGCCATCCCCGTCGTGTCCAACCTCACCGGCCGGATCGCCACCCCGGAGGAGCTGTGCTCGCCCGCGTACTGGGTGCGGCACGCGCGCGAGGGGGTGCGTTTCCTCGACGGCGTCCACCGGCTGGCCGAACAGGGCGTCACCTCCTACCTGGAGCTGAGCCCCGACGCCGTGCTCGCGCCGCTCGCGCGGACCACCCTCGCGGCCCTGTCGCCCAAGTCCGGCCCGGCGCCGGAGTTCATGCCCGTCCTGCAGCGCGGACGCCCGGAGGCCGAGACCGCCGACCGGGCCGTCGCCTGGGCCCGGGCCCGCGGCGCGGGCGTGCCCCCGCACCCGGGTC
>QFZU02000097.1 GCA_003260025.2 Microbispora triticiradicis
TGCGTCGGCGGCGCACCCGGCGCGCGGGGGCCGCGGCCCGCCGGTCTCCCGGCGGCCCGCGTTCACGCCGTGTCCCCGGCTTCGAGAGGACCGGTCTCCACGTGACCCGTCTTCCCGCGACCGGTCTCCCCGCGACCGGTCTCCCCGCGACCGGTCTCCACGTGACCCGTCTCCCCGAGGCCGAAATGGCCGGTCCCCGCGCGGCCGTGCGCCGCGTGCGTCCCGCCACGGCCGTTGTCCGCCGCGTCGCCAAGGTCGCCAAGGTCGCCGGGGGCGCGGGGGTCGCCGTCCGTCGTGTCCCCGCCGCCCGGGGGTCCGACGGCCCCGCCGGCCAGGACGTACGCGGTGAGCGCGGCCACGAGGCGGGCCCGGACCGGCATCTCGGCGACCACGACGTGCTCTCCGGCGGCGTGCGCGCCGCCGCCGACCGCGCCCAGGCCGTCGAGCGTGGGGCAGCCGGCCCCGGCGGTGAAGTTGCCGTCGGAGCCGCCGCCGACCGCCACCCCGCGCAGCGGCGCCATACCCAGCTCGCGCGCGGTCCGTACGGCGACCTCGAAGAGCCCGGCGGAGGCGGCGGGGTCGAGAGGCGGGCGGTTCGGCCCGCCCCGCAGCTCAAGACGTACGCCCGGGGTGCGGGGGGTGAGCGCGCGCATCAGCTCGTCCACCCGCCGCTGCGCGGCCTGGTCGGGCACCCGCACGTCGACCGCGACCCGGGCCCGCGCGGGCACGGTGTTGGTGCTCGTCCCGGCCGACAGCATGGTGGGAGTCACCGACGTGGCCCCCGCCCTGGACGACGACCCGACCTGGTCCCCGATCGCCGCGACGGCCAGCACCTGATGGGCCAGCTCCACGGCGGCGTTGGCGCCCAGCTCGGGTTCGAGTCCGGCGTGCGCGGCCCGGCCGTGCACGATCAGCTCGTAGCGGGAGATGCCCTTGCGCGCCGTCTTGAGCGCGCCGCCGTCCGCGCTGGCCTCCAGCACGAACGCGGCGGCGCACCGCGCCGCGATCGACTCGATCAGCGGGCGGGAGGTCGGCGAGCCGAGCTCCTCGTCGCCGACAATGAGCACGCTCAGGCCGTCGGCGGACGGCAGCGAGGCGGCCGCGTGGAACAGTTGCACGAGCCCGGCCTTCATGTCGAACACCCCCGGGCCGCGGGCCACGCCGTCCGTCACCGACCAGGGGTGCTCGCGCAGCGTGCCGACGGGCCAGACGGTGTCGTGGTGGCCGAGCAGCAGCACCCGCGGGGCGCCGAACGACCAGAGCAGGTGCGTCACCCCGTCGATCACCAGGATCTCCGGGTCCGCCCCGAGCAGCCTGCGGCCCTGCGCGGCCACGACCCGGGCGCTGCGCGCCACCGCGTCGTGGTCGCTGGAGTACGACTCGCAGAGCACCAGATCTTCGAGGTCGGCCAGCATCGCGTCCAGGTTCACCGCGCGGGCTGTTCCTCTCCCGCCCCTTCGGGCGCCGGCCGGCCAAGCTCGGCCCGGAACAGGCGCATCACGTTCGCGCCCAGGATCTTCTGGATCTCCTCCTCCGAGAATCCCCGCTTGACCAGCGCGTCGGTCACCAGCGGAAGCCCGCGCGGCCCCTCCAGGCCGGGGATCGCCGCCGCGGCGTCGATCCCCGGATAGCCGAAGCCCTCGCAGCACGGTGGGGTCAGGTCTTCGTGGACCTCGCGCATGAAGTCGGGGCCGAGGCCCACGTGGTCGATCCCGGCGACGGAGGCGACGTGCTCGATGTGGTCCACCAGATGGTCGGCGGTGGCCGAGCGCGCGTCCTCGGTGAGGAAGGCGGCCAGGAAGTTCACGCAGATCACGCCGCCGCCGGCGGCGACGCCCCTGAGCTGCTCGTCGGTGAGGTTCCTGTGGTGGTCGCGCAGGGCGCGGGCCGAGGAGTGGGTCGCGATGACCGGCCGGGCCGCGATCTCCAGCACGTGCGCGACCCCCGCCGCGCCCAGATGCGAGATGTCGAAGAGCATGCCGAGCCGTTCCATCTCGCGCAGCGCCTGGACGCCGTGGCTGGTGAGCCGGGAGCCGGCGCCGTCCTGGCCGCTGCCGTCGGCGAGAGCCGTACGGCCCCAGTGGGCGATCGACGCGACGCGGACCCCGAGCCGGTGCAGGGTCGGGATCAGCTCCACGCTCTCGTCGATCCCGGGCATGCTCTCCAGGGCGAGGACCAGGGCGATCCTGCCGAGGGCGAGCGCCTCGTCGATCTGCTGCCCGTCGTGGCACAGCGCGACCGCGTCCGGGTTGCCCTCGGCCAGCACGTGGGCGCACTCGATCATGCGCAGGGTCTGGCGCAGCGCCCCCTCCGGGCGGAACCGGCTCTCCACGAACACCGGCAGCACCTGCACGTCGACCCCGCCCTCGGCGAGCTGGGGCAGCCATCGGTCGCGGAAGAACGAGGACCAGACCTCCGGGGGCCTGGCGGAGACTGCCATCAGAAGGTCGTTGTGCGTGTCGGCGACCACGAATCTGTCGTGCGGGCTCTGCTGACCATCGGGCACGGCGGGGTCCCTCCCTGTGTCGAGTCCTCGGTTGGGACGTTACCTTTCCCGGGCCGCCCTGCGGCCAGGCTGTAGTGTGCGCGGGTGGATTCGATCTCCTCCTGCGCCCTCGCCGAGGTCGTCGCGCGCCTGAACGCGTTGTACGACCCCTCCTGGGCCGAGTCATGGGACGCGGTGGGCCTCGTCTGCGGCGACCCGGAGCAGCCCGTACGGAAGATCCTCTTCGCGGTCGACCCGGTCGCGGTCGTCGTCGACGAGGCCCTCGCCTGGGGGGCCGACCTCGTCGTCACCCACCATCCGCTCTATCTGCGCGGCACCACGAGCGTCGCCGCGACCACGTTCAAGGGCCGGATCGTCCACCGGCTCATCCGCGGCGGCGCCGCGCTGTACGCCGCGCACACCAACGCCGACGTGGCCGATCCGGGCGTCTCGGACGCGCTCGCGCGGGCCGTCGGCCTCGCGGGTGAGCTGCGGCCACTCCAGCCCGCCGCGGACGACCCGCGCCGGGGGCTCGGCCGGATCGGGGACCTGCCCGCCCCGATGCCGCTGCGGGAGTTCGCCGCGCTGGCCGCCGCCGGACTGCCTCGTACGGCGGCTCCGCTCCGCGTCGCGGGCGACCCGGACCGCACGGTGCGGACGATCGCCGTCTGCGGCGGCGCCGGCGACTCCCTCCTGGGCACGGCCCGGGCGGCGGGGGTGGACGTCTTCCTGACGGCCGACCTCCGGCACCACCCCGCCGGTGAGCACCTGGAGGCGGGCGGGCCCGCATTGGTCGACGCTTCCCACTGGGCCACCGAATGGCCGTGGCTCGCCGACGCCGCCGAGCGTCTGACGTCAGCGTTGGCGGCAGGGGGCATTACTGTTGAGGCGCGCGTCTCGGGCGCCGTCACCGACGCCTGGACGGCGACGACCACCGACTTGGACCCCCGAGCATCTTGAGGGATTTGGGATGAAGGCCGCACCGGAAGCACAGAAGCGTCTGCTCGATCTCGCGGAGCTCGACACCAGTCTCGACCGGGTGCGGCATCGCCGCCGCACCCTGCCCGACCTGGCCGAGATCGACGAGCTGTCCAAGAGGCTCGCACGGCTCGCCACACAGGTCATCGCCGCCGAGACCGAGGCCGGCGACCTCGCCCGCGACCAGGCCAAGGCCGAGTCGGACGTGGACGCCGTACGCGTCCGGGTCGACCGCGACACCAAGCGTCTCGACTCCGGGCAGGTCTCCTCGCCCAAGGACCTGGCGAGCCTCCAGTCCGAGATCACCTCGCTGCGGCGCAGGCAGTCGGACCTGGAGGAGGTCGTCCTGGAGATCATGGAGCGCCGGGAGGCGGCGGACGCCCAGGTGGAGTCGCTCAGGTCGGAGCGCGACAAGGTCACCGGGACGCTGCGGGCCGCCGAGGAACGGCGTGACGCGGCCTTCGCCGAGATCGACAAGGAGGCCGGCGAGCTGACCGGCGGCCGGACCGCGATCACCGCCGACATCCCCGCCGACCTGCTCGCCCTGTACGAGAAGCTGCGCGAGCAGAGCGGCGTCGGCGCCGCCATGCTGCACGGCGGCCGGTGCCTCGGCTGCCGTACGACCCTGTCGATCGCCGACCTCAACCGGATCAGGGCCGCCGCCCACGACGAGGTGGTCCGCTGCGAGGAGTGCCGCCGGATCCTCGTCCGCACGGCCGAGTCCGGGCTGTGACATCGGCTGCGTGAACGAGGGTGTGCGGATGACGAGGGCGTGCGGGTGACGGGGGTGCGTGGATGACCGGGGGGTATGTCGTCGAGGCCGACGGCGGGTCGCGGGGCAACCCCGGCCCGGCCGGGTACGGCGCGGTGGTCAAGGACGAGGCCGGGCACGTGCTCGCCGAGGCGGCCGAGTCGATCGGCACCACGACAAACAATGTGGCCGAGTACCGCGGCCTGATCGCCGGGCTCGAGTCGCTGCTCGCCCTCGGCGTGGAGGGCGCGCGGGTCGAGGTGCGGATGGATTCCAAGCTGGTCATCGAGCAGATGGCCGGGCGCTGGAAGGTCAAGCACGAGGGGCTGCGCCCGCTCGCCCTGGAGGCGGCGGCCCTGGCCCGGCGCCTGCGCGTCACCTGGACCTGGATTCCGCGGGAGCGCAACACCCACGCCGACCGCCTCGCCAACGAGGCGATGGACGCCGCAGCCCGGGGGGAGACCTGGCGGGCGGGGCCGGCCACCTCCGCCCCGCGGACCCCGCCCCCTGCCGGGCCCGCCGTGGGCCCGGGCACCGACCCGTCCGACCCCGGCACGCTCTTCCCCGCCCCCGCGTCGGACGACGGCACCGGTGCCCCCGGTGGGACCGCGTCGGCGGAACGCGGTGCGAGACCCGCGGATCGCGGGGCTCGGGGCACGGACTCCGGCGGTGACCGGAGAGCTCGGGGCACGGCCGGCGCCGCTGTTTCCAGCGCGAACTGGGGCGGGGACGCTGCAGGTGGCGTCGCAGGTCCCGGCGGTGCTGCCGCGGGGGGCGTCGCGGGTCCCGGCGGAGACGCCGCGGGCGGCCTGGCGGGTTCCGGTGGAGTCGCCGTGGCCGACGATCGGCGGGGGCACGGGTGGATGCCCGGGGCCACCCGGACCGCCACATCGCTGCTGCTGCTCCGGCACGGGCAGACGCCGCTCTCGATCGAGAAGCGGTTCTCCGGGCTCGGCGACCCGGAGCTCACCCCGACCGGGCTGGCGCAGGCCGAGGCCGCCGCCGCACGCCTGGCCCGCGGGCCGCGGCGGGTGGAGGTGATCGTCACCTCCCCACTCGCCCGCGCCCGGCAGACGGCGGAGGCCGTGGCGTCCCGTACGGGTTCGGCGGTGCTGGTGGACGAGGACCTGCGCGAGACCGACTTCGGGGCGTGGGAGGGGTACACGTTCGCGGAGATCCAGCGGCGCTGGCCCGATGAGCTGGCCGCCTGGCTGGCCGACCCTGACGTGGCGCCGCCGGGCGGCGAGAGTTTCGCCTCGACGGCCCGCAGGGTCGAGGAGGCGAGGGAACGCATCGTCAAGGCCCACGAGAGCCGCAGCGTCGTCGTGGTCTCCCATGTGACCCCGATCAAGACGCTGATCCGCTTCGCCCTGGGCGCGCCGCCCGAGGCCCTCTATCGGATGCACCTCGATCTGGCCTGCCTGTCGGCGATCGACTACTACGCCGACGGTCCTTCCGTGGTGCGGACGTTCAACGACACGGCGCACCTCGGCTGAGGCCACCCGCCCGGCGGAGTCGGCGCGCCGGTCGCCGGGTGGACGGGCAGGACGACGCGGAAGGCCGCCCCGGCGCCGGGCGCGGTCCGCAGTTCCACCCGCCCGCCGTGGGCGGCGACGATCGACCGAACGATGGCCAGTCCGAGGCCGGCCCCTCCCGCGCCGCCGCGGCTGCGTGATCCGTCCACGCGGTAGAAGCGGTCGAAGACCCGCTCAGCCTCCTCCGGCGGCAGTCCCGGCCCCTCGTCGGCGATCACCAGGACGCCTTCGGCGCCGCCGCCGGTACCGACCGTGCCGACGCCGATCCTCACCGGGGTGCCCGGCGGCGTGTGGGCGACGGCGTTGCCCACCAGGTTGGAGACCACCTGCCGCAGCCGCGCCTCGTCGCCGCGTACCGGCGCGGCGCCGGCCGGGCCCCCGTCGGGGCCGGTCAGCGTGACCGTCCGGGCGGGATCGAGCGCGCGGAGGTCGTGGTGCGCGTCGGCGGCGAGCGTCCGCAAGTCCATGGGCGCGAGGTCCATCGGCAGGGCGTCCTCGCCCTCGTCGAGGCGGGCCAGCAGGAGCAGGTCCTCCACGAGCCGGACCAGGCGCACCGCCTCGCTCTCGATCCGGCCGAGGGTGTGGTCGACGTCGGGAAGGCCGCCCATCCGGTGCAGTTCCGCGAATCCCTTGATCCCGAAGAGCGGCGTGCGCAACTCGTGGCTCGCGTCGGCGACGAACCGCCGCATCCGGGCCTGCGACCGCTCCCGCCCGGCGAACGCCGCCTCCAACTGGGCAAGCATCGTGTTGAGCGCGGCGGCCAGCCGCCCGACCTCGGTGTGCGGAGCGGCGGGCACGGGCACCCGCCGGGACAGGTCGCCCGCGGCGATCGCCGCCGCCGTCCGCTCTATCACGCGCAGCGGCCGCAGCCCCCGGCGTACGGCGAACCAGCCGATGACGGCGAGCGACGTCATGAGGGCGGCGGCGGTCGCGGCGCAGACGAGCGTCAGGCGGCCGACGGTCGACCTGACCCCGCCGAGTGACGCGGCCACGACGACGGTGCCTCCCTCGGCCGCACCCGCACGAGGCCCCTCGCCAGGCCCCTCACGAGGCCCCACGGAGGTGAGAGCGGCCCGGGGGGCGGCGACGACCCGCCACGCGGCGCCGTGGTCGTCCCTCGCGTCGAACGGCCGCCCGCCCAGCCGGCGGACCGCCGCGGCGTCGAGCCGGGGGAGCTCCGGGCCCTCTCCCCGCAGCCAGGGGCCGCCCTCCTGCTCGACGGTCCCGTCCGCCCGCAGGTACGCCAGGTACACCTGGTCGATCAGGTCCATGCCGGGCAGGGCGCTCAGCGGCACCCGGCTCTGCCCGGTGAGCGGGGCCGTCACCAGCCGGGCGGGGACCCGCGACAACAGCGTCGCCATCGGCCCGAGCTGCTGGTCCACCCGTTCGATGAGGTGGGCCCTGAGCGTGGCGACGGCGACCGCGCCGCTGATCGCGAGGCCCGCCGCGAGCAGGGCCAGGGTGATCAGCAGGAGGCGTCCCCGCAGCGACAGGCTCCTCCGGCGTGCCGTCCGGCGGGTCACGGGCGCGGCCCGCGCAGGACGTAGCCCACGCCGTGCATGGTGTGGATCAGTTTCGGCCCGGCCTTGTCGATCTTCCGCCGCACGTAGCTCACGTACGTGTCCACGATGCTGGTGTCACCCGCGAAGTCGTACCGCCAGACGTGCTCCAGGATCTGCGCCTTGGAGACGACCCTCCCGGCGTTGAGGATCAGGTAGTGCAGCAGGCGGAACTCGGTCGGCGACAGCCGTACGGGAACGCCCGCCCGAGTCACCTGGTGGCCGCCGGGGTCGAGTTCGAGGTCGGCCACCCGCAGCGTGCGGTCCTCCGGGGCCGCCCCCGCCCGCCTGAGCACGGCCTCGATCCGGGCGAGCAACTCCTCCAGGTCGAAGGGCTTGGTGACGTAGTCGTCGCCGCCCAGCCGAAGCCCGTTGATCTTGTCCTGGGTCGTGTCGCGCGCGGTGAGGAACAGGACGGGCACCTGTCCCGGACGGTCACCGGACAGCGGGCGGGGGCGTTCCCGGAGACGCCGGATGACCTCGAACCCGTCCATGTCGGGCAGCATGACGTCGAGGAGGACGAGATCGGGAGGCTCGGCCCCCGCCGCCTCAAGGGCCTGCGACCCGGTCGCGGCGGAGGTCACCGTGTATCCCGCGAAGCGCAGCGTGGCCGCCAGCAGTTCCCGCACCACGGGCTCGTCGTCGACCACGAGCAGGCGCCGCCCGTCCACTCCGGCCTCCCTTCGTCAGCGGCAGGATAGGTCCGCCGTCCAGGATCACGGGCCTTCAGACGTCCCGTGCCCGGAAGACGGCGGCGGCCACGCACAGCAGCGCGAGCACGGTGGCGGCCAGCACCCCGATCCCCACGAGCGGGGCGAGCCCGCCGGACCCCGGATGGACCGCGAACACCCGCGCGCCCGCCGCGCTCGGCCACCAGACGACGATCCATTCGGCCATCGCATCGGGGAACAGGGACGCCATGCCGGGCAGGATCAGCAGGAACGTCCCGAGCGAGACGGCGCCCGCCGACCTGCGCAGGAGGAACCCGAGCGCCACGCCGTACAGTCCGACCAGCCCCGTGAACAGGCCGGCGCCCGCGACGGCCCCGAGCACGCCCGGGTCGCCGAGGCCCGCGCTCGGCACGTTCCGCGCGGCCAGCGAGAGCTGGCTCAGCGTGAACGACACCAGCGCCATCGGCGGCCCGGCGACGAGCGTGACCACCGCGACGACGGCGGCCTTGCCGCCGAGCAGCAGGCCCCGCCTGGGCACGGCGGCGACGCTGACCGGCATCGTCCCCGAGGCGTACTCCGACGTCACGGCGAGCACGCCGACCGCGCTGACGAGCACCCCCGCGAGCACGAGAGCGCGGAAGCCCGTGTCGGTGGGGTCGAAGGCCGCCCGGTCCGCCGCCGACCCGGCCAGATACCGGCGGGCGTCGGCCAGCCCGAAGAGGTACCCGTACGCCGCGGTCGCCGCCAGGGCCCCGGCCAGGCAGCCGAGCGTCGCCCGGATGCTGTGGAACTTGCCCCATTCCGAACGCAGGACGTCGTACGCGGTCATCGGGCGGCTCCGCTGGTGGTCATGGATGCGGTGGTGGCCTGGGTTTCGGCGGGGGTCGCGGGCCGGGCGCCGGCCGAGGCGAAATCGGCGCTGCCGCCGGTGAGTTCGAGGTACGCCTCCTCCAGGGAGGCCCGCTGCGGCGTCAGTTCGTGCAGGACGATGCCGTGCGCGCCGGCGACGTCGCCGACCGTGGCGCCGGACACCCCCGTAACCAGCAACTCGTCCCCGGCGCCGGGCCGTACGGTCGCGCCGGCCTCTTCGAGCAGGGCGGCGAGCGGCCGCGCGCCCGGCGTGCGGACCACGACCGTCTCCCGGGCCGCGGACCGTACGAACGCGTCGAGACCGGTGTCCGCGAGCAGCCGCCCGCGGCCGACGACGACCAGGTGATCGGCGGTGAGCGCCATCTCGCTCATCAGGTGGCTGGAGAGCAGGACGGTGCGGCCCTCGGAAGCCAGATCGCGCGTCAAGGAGCGGATCCAGCGGATCCCCTCCGGGTCGAGCCCGTTGACGGGCTCGTCGAGCAGCACGACGCCGGGATCGCCGAGCAGCGCCGCCGCGATGCCGAGGCGCTGCTTCATGCCGAGGGAGAACCCGCCCGGGCGACGCCCCGCGACGTCGGCCAGTCCCACCAGTCCGAGCACCTCGTCCACCCGGCGCCGGCCGATGCCGTTGCCGCGGGCCAGGGCCAGCAGGTGCTTCCCGGCGCTCCTGTACGGATGCACGGCGTGCGCGTCGAGCAGCGCGCCCACCTCGCGGAGCGGCGTGGGCAGATCGGCGTAGCGCCGACCGCCGATCGTGGCGCTCCCGCTCGTCGGCCGGTCGAGGCCGAGGATCATCCGCATCGTGCTCGTCTTGCCCGCGCCGTTCGGGCCGAGAAAGCCGGTGACGACGCCCGGCCGTACGTCGAAGCTCAGCCCGTCGACGGCCGTGACGTCGCCGTAGCGCTTGGTCAGTCCGCGTATCTCAATCATGCGCAGCAGGCTGGCCCACCCGTCTGGGCGTTCCGGGAGAGAGCCTGTGAGATCTCTGTGAGCGGTCCCCCCGTGGCCTGCGCCGCTGCCGCCGGCCCGCCCGCCCTGGGTGGAGAACTCGCAGAATCCTCACATGACTTCCGGCGGTGCCGGGGAACGGAGCGGGAGCCGATAGGCTTGTCCTCACGGCGGACGAGCCGGCCGGGCGGCCGCGTCAGGGCCTCGCGCCCTGCCGAGGAAGGTCCGGGCTCCACAGGGCAGGGTGGTCGGTAACGCCGACCCGGGGTGACCCGCGGGACAGTGCCACAGAAAACAGACCGCCCCCTTCGCGGGGGTAAGGGTGAAACGGTGGTGTAAGAGACCACCAGCGCCCACGGTGACGTGGGCGGCTCGGTAAACCCCACCCGGAGCAAGGTCAAGAAGGGGCGTTCTCCGGAACGTCCCGCGCGCGACGTTCGAGGGCTGCCCGCCCGAGCCGCGCGGGTAGACCGCTTGAGGCCGCCGGCAACGGCGGTCCTAGATGGATGGCCGCCGGTCAGCCTGCGTGGCTGACCACAGAACCCGGCCTACAGGCCGGCTCGTCCACCTTCACACCCCTGACCACGGCCTTGGGGCGGGCCAGGTGCCGCTGTTCAAACCCGGCAGTGACCCGTCGGCGCCCGGCGACCGTGGAACAGACGCTGATCGCCCTGGCTCGCTTACAGGGGGAGGGTGTCTCCGGGGAAGCCGTGGCACGGGTGGACCTCGTAGCGCAGCATCCCGGCTCGAACGCAGGGGTCCCCGGCCATGATCTCCGCGGCCTCTTCGGCCGGCACGGTCATGATCGCGACGCCGGCCACGGTGTCGGAGGCGACCGGGCACAGGATCGCGATCACCCCCTCGGCGCGCAGCGACACCATGCGTCGCTGGTGTTCGAGTTCGATCGCGTCGGCGCCGTCCATGGTCCGGTCCGGCCCCCACTGAAGGAGCGCCAGGCTGTAGGGCTTCGCGGTCGCGGCCAGAGCCCGGATCTGTTCGTCGGTCACGGTCGTGCTCATGATGTCTCCTTACTTCTCGATGCGCTCGGCCAGCGAGACGATGATTCCTTCGGGCCCGCGGACGTAGGCCATCCGCCACACGCCTTCGTATTCGCCGATGCCCCCCACCAGGCCGTAGCCGCCGGCCGCGGCGTGGTGGACCGCGGCTTGAAGGTCGTGCACCTCGAAGGCGACGTTGCGCAGGCCCAGCTCGTTGGCCGGCGCGGCAGGCGAACCCGGGAGGTGGTCCGGCCGCGTGAAGCTCGAGAGCTCCAGCGTCGTACCTCCGCCGGATGCCCGCAGCATGACGATCTCGGTGCGGGCGCCGGTCATGCCGATCACCGTGTCCAGGAACTCGCCTTCGACGGCCATCTTCTGATCAGCTTCCAGACCGAGGCTGACGAAGAACGCCGTCGCGGCGTCGAGGTCGGCGACGGTGATGCCGACGTGGTCGAAGCGCCTCACGAATGTCATCGGATCCCTTTCGAGGTTTCTTCAAGAGACGCTGAGAAAGGTAACACCCGAGGTTTCGTAAGGGAACCCCACTTGCTAGATTGCTGCCATGCAGCGAACGCGGTTCGGGGAGATGGCGTGTTCCATCGCGCGCACCTTGGACGTGATCGGCGAGCCCTGGTCGCCGCTGATCCTGCGCGACGTGTGGGCCGGGGTGCGCCGCTTCGATCACATCCAGGCCGACCTGGGGATCTCCCGCAAGGTACTCACCGAGCGGCTCAACCATCTGGTCGAACAGGGTGTGCTCGAACGGCTGCCCTACGACGCCCGTCCCCGCTACGAGTACCACCTCACCGCCAAGGGCGTGGATCTCGTCGAGATGCTCATGGTGATGGCCCGGTGGGGTGACCGCTGGCTCGCCGGCGAGGCCGGGCCTCCCGTCCTGTACCGTCACCACGCCTGCGGGCAGATCGGCCACGTCGACCCACGCTGCAGTCACTGCGGGGAGCCGATGCACGCCGACGACGTCGATCTCCTCCCAGGCCCGGGTTCGGCCGGATGACCGTGACGACGGTCCGGACCCCGCGGTTATCCGAGGACGAGCGGGAGTCTCGTGGCCAGCTCGCCCAGCTCGGTCCTCTCCGCGTCTGTGGGGGCTCGCCGTCCGGTGCCGACCAGCAGCGCGTCCCTGTCTGAGAACGACGAGGGAAACGCGCTCCCCGCGATCTTCTCCAGCATCTCGCGGGACCGGGCAAGCCCCTCCGCGGGTGGTCCCGCGGCGTCCGCCAGGTGCGCGACCAGGTCGAGGTGGTGCAGTGTCCACTCCATGACGTACGCGGACAGGTAGGCGTCCACGGTGAGGACCTCGCCGCGGGTCCCGACCCGGAGGTCCGGGTCGGCGAGCTCAGCGGCGCGGCCTGCGGCGGAGCCGACGTCGTCGAGGTGGAACTTGAGCAGCCGTGGCTCCTCGTACGCGGCGGCCAGCCGGACGGTCAGCGCGTCGAGCGGGTCGTCGCCGGTCGGCGGCGTCGTGGCGACCTCCCAGTAGGTCACCGCGTCGCGGGTCGGTTCCGTCTCCACGGGGGTCGCCAGGGTGATCAGGACGTCCTGCGCGTCGATGACCAGATGGCACACGAGATCCCGCACGAGCCAGCCGGTACAGCCCGACCGCTGGGCGAAGGCCTCATCCGGAAGCTGGGCGACCGCCCTGCGCAACGCCGTCCACGAACGCGCGAAGAGATCCACATCGGTACGGTACTTCGGCGCCACGAGGACATCCACCTCGCCTTCCTCAGCATCGGCTGCGCCCTGATCTGCTGGCGCCGCCTCAGTTTGCCACGCCAGTAGCGAGCCCAGGCTGAGCGCTGTGAGCGTGAGCGAGCCCACCCTGGAGACCGTACGGGCCTATCTGCTCGCCCAGGCGAACTCCGCTCTGCGGCGACCGAGCATGCCCGGCGGAGAGATCGCCGTCCGCCTCTACCTGGACGCGGTCGCCGTCGCCTGCGGTACCGACCGGGGCGGGCAGGAGAGGAGACGGGGCGGTCAGTTCTCCGGGTCAGGGAGCAGGACGGAGGGGAGGGAGGTGTCGGGGTGCAGGCGTAGTAGTTGGTAGAGCATGCCGCCCACTCCCGGCATCAGACCTGGGCTGAAGGCGTCACGTGAAAGGCCACTCACCGGGCCGTGCTCGTCCATGCTGCCGATCACGTACGCGGCGAGGTACTCCGGCGTCAGCTCTTCGGGCCCGACACCCACATCGATCGCGTGGCGCACGATTTCCCAGGTGCCGAGGTCTCCGTGGCAGAGCGTGTGGTTCCAGCCGATGCCCCTCGACCAGGACGACGCGGCGGCCCGGCGCAGCACGTCCGCCCAGCGCGGGGCACCTTCGCGGGCCAGCCGGTCGGCCGCGACGAGGCCGATGCCGGCGGCTCCGTGGCACCATGCGCTGGAGGTCACGCGATGGTCGTCCATTTCACGCAGGTCACGCCAGCCCTTCTCCGCCGGGTCGTACAGTGACTCCTCGTACAGAAAGGCCCTGTCTGCCAGTGCGCGGAAGTCCGCAGCGCCGGCCGTGGCACTGTCAGCGAGCCGGGCCAGCCCCCAGGCGATCCCGGTGGCGCCGTGTGAGACCCCGCCTAACCCTTGTGGGAAGGCGGTGCTGGGCCAGCGTGCTCCCCGGTCGTCGATGTGGGCCAGTGAGAGCAGGCGCTCCCCGATGCGGTCGGCCTGCATGGACCACTGCGGGTCACCGGTCTGTTCCGACAGGCGGAGCAACGGCACGATGGCGCCTGCCATGCCGGTGAGCAGGTCGTACACCCCGTCGGCGGCCACCGCCTCGGGCAGTTGTCCCGCCAGGGCGCCGGCCCGGGCGACCGCCTCCTCCGAGCCGACGGTGCCCAGCCTGCGCAGCAGCAGCCAGCTCCAGATTCGCGAGCCGATGCCGACATAGCCGCCTGGGGTGGCGGGGCGGCGCCGCGGCCCGGTGCGGCGTGCCTCCGCGTCGCGCTCCTCGGCCAGCCTGATCGTATGGAGGAGATCGGCGAGCAGCCCGTCCAGCCCCGGCACCTCATCGGCCCTGCCCTGCCCGGTCTCACTCACGTAGGCGGCCAGAGTGATGGCGACCCCGTACGCCCCGCCGTACACGTCGGGAGACAGCGACTGTACGAACCAGCCGTCGGAGGTGAGCACCGGCGCGGTCCAGGTGACGGTGCCGTCGTCGCCCCGGACCGCCGTGTCAAGCATGCTGCGGGCGATCCCGGCCGCGATCCGGCGCCGGCGCCGCTCGAGGTCCTGGTGCTGGATGAGAGGCACGGTCATACGCTTGTTGGCAGGCATCCACCCTTCATTGAGGTAGGCGCTGACCAGAGCGGACCGGATCACCTCACGGTCCAGGGCCGCGTCGCGGTCGCGCCAGCGCCGCAGCGCGTCCGCGATGAGGTCCTGCTCGTCTCCGTACGAGGTTCCGCCAGGGCCATCCAGACGGCCGCGAGCAGGGGTTGTGGCGAAGAAGGGGATGTCGCCGACCAGCAACTCGGCCACCTCGGCGTCGATCACCTCGGGGTCCGATGGCGCGCCGGGCAGGTTCTCGGCATGCTGGGCCAGCAACCCCGCCGCCTTGCCCATCGCGGTCGGCTCGTCGTGCAGTGAGGCCGGGTGCCACAACATGCGGGCCAGTTCGGCGTACGCCTCGGTGGCGCGGAGCACGACCCGGATCGGACGGTCGGCGAAGTCCGTGAGCAGCCCGGCGAGCTCACCCCGCCGATCCAGCATGTCGAGGTGCTCGGCCAGCTCGGTGAATCCGGACAGCACCAGATCCCAGTAGTGGACGAGGATCGGATCGGGGCTCGGGTGGTTGCTCACCGCCACCAGCTCGACCCGTTCCATTCCCAATCTCGCCATGTCCGTGCCCGCGTCGACGACGACCGGCACCTGCGTGTACGGCTGCTGGCCAGGCAGGCCTCCGACGGCGGACATGTCGACGCCGCGCCAGGCGAGCGAGACGCCGCGTCCGGGAAGGAGTCCGGTGCGCAGCACCGATCCGCTGAGCAGGTCGGTCGCCTGGTCGACGGCGTCGCCGTATCCGGACGGTTTGGCCGGGACGTGCGGGGTGAACAGCGTCTCGCAGTCGACGACGACGGGCGCGGGACCGGCCGCGATGAGGTTCTCCATGTGCAGGTCGCTGCCGCCGATCAGCCGCATCAGCGCCAGCCAGTGCCCGACACCGCGGTAGAAGGACCGCAGCTCCGTCTCGTCGGCGCAGTAGGTGTGCTGGATGTGCTCCGCCCAGCCGTACCCCTGGCGAATCAGCACATCGGGTACCCGGATGCGGCTGCCGGCGGGCAGCTGGGGTGCCAGGCGGTCGATCAGCCGCGCCAGCGCCTCGTCCACGGCGAGGGACCGGGGCTTGTAGACCACCTTGCCCTGCGAGCCGTGCAGGACGACGACGCTGTGCCCTCCGCGATGGCTGTCTCCCGCCCCGAAGTCGACTCCGACCAGCTCGCCTCGGAGACCGCCGGGCAGTGTGGTGAGCGCCGCGCGATCGGCGGCGAACCTGCGGGCCAGTTCCACGGCCGCGGCGCACCTGTTGTCGATGATCGTGCCGAGCCTGGACAGCATCGTGGGGTAGTGCCCGGTCAGGGACAGCCAGAACTCGGGCGTCGCGGCCGTCGCCTTCCACTCCTGCCACCGCAGCTGCGGCGTCTCGCCGGTCAGCCTTCCGCTGATCCTGGCGGCGTTGAGTTCCAGCAGCAGAACCCTGTTGACCTTGAGGCGGACGGTCTCCTCCAGCGCTTCGGCGGTGCTCTGGCATATCAGCCGGGCCTCCGCCTCCGTGAGGCCGGGGATCGATCCCAGCGTGGCGGACAGCCCGGCCAGCGCCGGTGCGGTCAAAAAGTCCAGCGACGGGTCGAAGTCCCCGGCCATTCGGATCCTCCTTCCTTGATCAGCAGCAGAAGCGGCTGCAGGTGCACGAGCTCGCCAGCCGGGTGTCCAGGGCCGTCAGCGTGATCTCCGACTCGGCGTACTCGCCGATGAACAGCGGACCGGCGGGGCTGTCCCAGCCCTCGACGTCGGCTCCGCTGCGCCACGCGGAGACGATCTCCTCAGAGCGATCCAGTGTGAGAGGCATTGCTACTCCCTTCGTGACTGTGCGTTCCGATCCGCATTGACCGGGTAGGTCCGATCAGCAGCAGGGAATGGTGTTGGCGCCCGTGCACGAGCTCGGCCTCCGCGTGTCCAGGGCCGTCAGCGTGATCTCCGACTCGGCGTACTCGCCGATGAACAGCGGACCGGCCGGGCTGTCCCAGCCCTCGACGTCGGCTCCGCTGCGCCACGCGGAGACGATCTCCTCAGAGCGTTCCAGGGTGACAGGCATTCTTACTCCCTCCATGACCAGGCGTCCCGATCAGCGTTAGTCAGCCGATCGAAAAAATCAATACATAGCGGGCGAAATATAGACTCATCGTCATTCAGCGGAAATGGCGAAAGCTGCGGTTGGCTGTGACGGAGCTTGCCTGGACGCCGACGGGATGTCCGGAACGCGCGAGCGAGACCGGCCACCCTCCACGCCACGCGCCCACGCCCTCCAAGGGGGCGAAAGCGCACGTCAGTGGGGGTTCGTCCCGCAACGGGCTATGACCACCACCTCGGCGACGGCGCTCATGTGCGGGACGACCCAGCGAACCGCTTTGATACGGAAGAGGAGGCCGCGAGAAGGTTTTCGCTGTTCGGAGCGCGGCAGACGGCGGCGAACAGCCCCGGCCACGGGGCGTCCGGCGACATTTCCCACCAATGCGCCGGAGATTCTCCACATATTGCGGGCGACAATTATCGCGATTTGTGAATATAGCCCTCCGGCAGCGCGCCGCCCCGGCCCGAGCGCCCCTCCCTCCAGGCGCAGCACATGATCCACCACGTGGGCGCTATGCGGCCGTTCACTCACGGTCCGGGGCCTTGGTCGTGAGGTCGCCGTCCTCTTCGTACGGGATCCATTGCATGCCGGCGGGCATGGCGACCGTTCCGACGCCGCTGCGGTCCCATCCCAATTGGGCCACGGCGAAGATGTTGTCGGCACGCCCCCGTAATCCGGCCATGGCCGGGCACGTCGTCTTGTTCGGCTCGTTGCCGGCGGCGACCGTCATCACCCGTACGTCTCCGGCCGCCGCCACGGCCGCCTCGCAGACATCGCAGGTGCCGTCGCAGGCGAACAGCCCCCAGCGCCGTGAATAGCAGCCGAGGCTGATGTTGACGCACACCGGCGACGACGTCCTCCGCGCGAAGTCGCGGACCCATTCGATCCCTTTGACGAGGTCGCGGGGGGTCGCGCGGCCGTTGCCGTCGGCGACCTTTACGTTGAGAAGGCGCGGCCGGCGGGTCAGGCCGGCCGCGAGGATGAGCGCCACCATCGTTCCGTGGCCGTTCGCGTCCTCGCCGTCGGGTTCCGTGGTCAGGTTGGTCCCGTCCACGATCAGCCCTCGCAGGAGGGGGTGACGAGAGAGCAGGCCCGTGTCCAGGACGGCGTAATACTCAGGCGTCGGTTCCGGGCGCTTCCTCGTCAGTTCGCGCCAGATTTCCGGCCACGCGCGCTCCAACGCGTCCGCGTCGAATTCGGCTCCGGCCTGTGCCTGCAGGTACGCCGCCTTCACGCCCCGCTCGCGGAAGGCGAGCATCTGCTCGCTGTCCGCCGGACGGAGGTACGTGCCGGTGCCGGCGTCGAAAACGTACTGCATATATCTGCCGGGTGAGCTGCCCTCGTCTCCGGCGATCTCGACAATTCGCTCATTCATATGAGCCGTGACCCACGACATCGCCGGCCTAGACGAAGAGGGAAACGATCAGAAGGACCACGCCGGCCGCCACCAGAAGGGCGCAGAGTCTGACCCCGAACTCGGAGAACCACTCGGTGAAGCCTCTCCGGCCACCGTTTCCCAGCACGTTCACCTGCGTCGGCAGTTTGACGGCCACGATCCCCGCCAGCAGTGCGCCCACCACCAGCACCGCGAGTCCGACGCTCGTGGTCTCCGCCTTCGCCCCGGCGACCTCGCCCTTGAACTCGACGACGCCGCCCAGGCCCAGTATCGCCACCACGGCCCCCGCCACGGCGAGCAGAAGTCCCGTGATGATAAGCACCGTGTACGTGATCGAAATTCTGGTTCTGTTGGTTTTCTTGCCCTCACGCCCTTTGCCCATGCTGCCGCTCCAGAGCCCAGATCAATACAGAACCAACGCGAAAGGATCTATATCACATCTTCTTCTGAAGTATCCACGGTTTCCTCGAATAAGGTTTCCGATGGTCCTTCTGCCGGGACTCCGAGAATGGGCGATAAAGACAGCCTTAGGCGATATTTCCGCTTGTGAGAATTACGAGAATCGTTCGATGGTCACGGGGATCGGGCCCGCGTGACGTATCGCCGTGGTCAGGTTCCGGAGCAGCGGCCGGAGGGCGTCGTCGGACGTGGTGCCCAGGCGTGCCGTGAGATCGACGCAGCAGGCGACGCCGGGCCCGATCCGGCGCAGTTCCCAGGTGAACTCGTCCCGCGCCGTCCGCAGCCCGCCCGTGCCGGCGATCCGGGTACGCGGGTCATCGGCGTCCCCGGCGAGCGTGACGACCTCCGGCGCGAGGCGGGCGAGGCCGGAAAGGCGGAGGTCGCCCGCGAACAGGACGCGGTATGTCCGGGAGTCGTGGAACCCGCCCGAGCCCCCCTCCGGGTCGAGGCGCAGGGGAGCGGAGTCCGGAAGGGCGAGGGTGTCGTGGAAGCGGTCCCGCAGTGTCGCCTCGCCGGGGAGTTCCCCTCCTCCGAGGCGGCGATAGGCGGCCTCGGCGTCCGTACGGCCGACGGCGACCACCCGGACGCGCAGTTCCGGGTCCTCGCGCATGGCCCGCCCGAAGGCCGCCGAACTCCACCAGGCGCGGTCGTCCCCGCTCCATCCGGCGGTGTTCAGGCCGATGGTCCGATGGTCGCCGGTGAAGACGAACTCCTCGACGACGAGACCCTCCGCCCGTACGGCGCCGGCCCCCGCCTCGGGCGTGATCACGTAGTAGTCCAGGGCCGGCTGGGTGGGGGCGGAGGCGGTCGCCGCAAGCCCGGCCCGGAGGAGGTCACCAGTCACGGGCATACCGTACTGATCCGCCCCACATCTGAAGCGGTGTCTCCATCGACGAGGCGCCCCCGTCCCTCCGACGGGGGAGGGCTCGGGGGCGCCGTCGCGTCGCGTCCGTACCGCCTGCCGTCGCGGCGTACGTGCTCGCTTCAGGCCGGGCGCGTGGTCGGGTGTGCGGTCGGGCGTGTGGTCGGGCGTGTGGTCGGGCGGGGGCCGGTACGCCTCAGTGGGACATGTCCATGCCGCCGCCGGAACCGCCGCCCATACCGCCCATGTCATGGCCGCCCGGCACGTTCCCCTTCTCATCGGACACCATGAAGACCCCGGCCATGCCCATGTCCGAGTGGCTCTGCACGTGGCAGTGGTACATCCACATGCCGGGACCGACACGCTCTCCCGCGACCACCTGGAAGCCGAACGACTCGGCCGGGCCGGTGGTCTTCGTGTCGATGATCCGGCTCGGGTCCTGGGGGCTCTCCAGCAGGCCGGTGCGGTTGTCGGCCCACCGGTGCCCGTGGATGTGGAACGTGTGGAACGCGCTCCCGTGCGTGATCACGATGAACTCGACCCGCTCGCCGATCTTGGCGAGGAAGTGCGGCCCGGCCGGGAGGTTGTTGATCCGCACGTCGTTGAAGACGACGGTGAACGTCTTGTCCGGCAGCACGTCGCCCTTACGGCGGACCACCAGCGGGCCGTAGAGGCCCTTCTTGATGCCTCCCGTGCCGTGGTCGGTGCCGACCACGTGGTCGTGGTAGTGCCAGTAGCCCGCGCTGCCGGGCTCGATGGTCCCGCCGGGGCGGCGGCCCGGTGCGTGGGTGCGCCAGACGTAGACGCGCCGGGCCCCCGGCTCGACCACGCTGTCGTTCATCCGCGTGCCGTCGCTGCTCGTCTCGTAGTCCACCCCGTGCACGTGGAGGCTGGCGGTGACGTCCGCGTTGTTCACCAGCTCGACTTCGAGGGTCTCGCCCTCGACCATCTCGATGAGCGGTCCGGGGATCGTGGCCTTGCCCGGCTCGAGGCCGTAGCCCATGTCGCCGTTCGGCAGGTTTTCGACGTAGAGGGTGATGCGGCGCGGGTTGCCCAGGCGAACAGGCGCTGTCGCGTTCCTGCCGACGGGCGCCGCGTCGGCCTGAGCCGACACGACCAGCGGTGCTATCGCGGCGGCCGTCGCCGCCGTGGTGAAGGCGCGCCGCGAGAACGTGCTCCGCGTCGTTCCCCTGCCTACCTCGGTCATGGTTCCCCAATCCGTCTGTGCCGTTCCGTCCGCGAGGGCGCGTGGCCACGGGCCGGCGGCGGGGCCGGGCCTCGCGGCGTGACGCCGGGACCGGACCACGGGCGCGGTCCGGCCCTGGAACCAGGCGGGACGAGACGGGTGCCCGATGCTTTCCACCACACCGGGCGACACTTTTGATGGAATTAGGCGATAGTGGCCGAGGAAAGTCAATAAGTTGGACATAAAACGATAGGACTTCGTCACATACCGGACTGAAGTGATGTGAGAGGGCTCCGTTCCGTCGTCGCGCCGTCGCATTCTGTCGTCCACGCCGCCGGTTCGACGGCGATTCGCGAGCCGGACGGGAGCGCGTGGCGGGTGACCGCGCAGGGCATGCCGGGCGGCGTGCCGGGCGTGCAGGTGTGCAGGGTGCGCCGGGGGCGGCTCAGTCGGTGCGGAAGGGGTCGTGCTCGGCCAGCAGCTTGTCGAGCCTGGCCTGGTCCACCCGGCTGACGACGGTCGCCTCCTCCTGCCGGTCCCGCACACACTTGGCCAGCGTGAAGGTCGAGGTCACCACGTACATCAGCCCGAGAGCGAGGAACGAGCGCACCCAGGTCGTGACGGGCAGGTAGAGGATCCCGGCGGCCAGTCCGGCGAGGGAGATCGCGAACGAGATGACGGCCTGCAGGTAGAAGGCCGTCGTCGTCGTGCTCTTCACTGGTTTCGTCATGGCGCCCATGCTGCGCGCCCGGCGCCGCCTGGACATGAGCGCCGATACTCAGTTACCGGTGAGTACGATCTCTCGGCCGGGCCGCCGCGGCACGGCCCGGAGCGGCCACGCGGGAACGGCTCGGCGCAGGCGGCGGCCCCGGCGGCATGGGCTCAGCGGCACGCTCTCAGCGGCGTGGTCTCAGTGGCGTGGGCTGAGCGACCCGGCTCAGTTCGGGGAGATCTCGTGGAGCCGGCAGACCTGACGCCAGACGCGGGGGTCGAGGGTGCCCGCTCTGTCGTCGAACGAGGCGGAGGGCACCCGGACCGGTCCGGTGAGGTCGAGGAAGCTGTTGTGGTCCGCGCTCGGGTCCCACGTGCGGGTGGGGATCTCGACGTGGTCGGAGCGGTCGCTCCGGTCCTGGCTGGTGATCTTCAGGACCTCCGCGCCGCCGTGGTACGTCCTGAGCACCACGCAGGGACGCACCTTGTGCCCGGGCCCGTCCTCGTACGGCACGTCGGCCCACCAGATCTCGCCCGGCTGCGGGCCGGTGCGCTCGGTGGTGGCGGCGCCCGTCCGGGTTTCGCCGCGGGTCGTACGGGAGGAGGGCCGGGCGCCCCGTGACGGGCGCGTCGTCGCGCCAGGGGAGCGTGGCGCGGGCCGGCGGCGGGACGTCCCGCGGGCGGGCCCGCGGGACGCCTGACGGGCACGTCCGGTCCCGGCCAGCGCGGCGAGCACGATCAGTACGGCCACGATCAGAAGAGCCACCCAGAGCATGCCCGACAGCCTACGGCCCGTGCGCCTCACGGCGGCAGCCCTGCGCCCGGTGCCGCCGGGGTCGTCCACCGCGCTCCGGCCCGTGCGCCTCACGGGCAGCCCTGAGCCTCTGCGTCCGGTGCCGCCGTGATCCATCGTGCTCCGGCCGGCGGCTTCCCGGCGGCCCTGGGCTCTTGCGCCCGGTGCCGCCGGGGTCGTCCATCGTGCTCCGGCCCACGGCTACCGGGGGCCGGACCCGGCTCCTGCTGGGAACGCGTCAGCGGGCGTCCCAGGCGGCGAGCACGCGGCGCTCCTTGTCGGGGTCGATGCCGCTGCCCACCCGGACGCCGCGGAAGCTGCGCCGCTCCTCCGGGATGTCCTTCAGCCACTCCCATGTGTCGCGTACCGTCTCGCGGAGCGGGCGGCAGGTGAGACCGGCGGCGAGGGCCTTGGCGGAGGAGTGGTTCCACACACCCAGGCCGTCCGCCCCCGGATACCACAGCGGAAGCTCGGTCCACGGCTCCACGCCCTGAGCGGTCAGGAAGTCGTCGTCGGCCCAGACGAGCTCCGCGCCCGAGCCGGTGGCCTCCACGCAGTCGCCGAGCCAGCTTCCGAACGTGGCCCTGCCCGGCACACCGCCCGTCATGTAGCGGCCCGTCGTGCCACCGGCCGCCTGGTCGAGGGTGAACGCCGCGATGTCGCGGGCGTCGATGAGCTGGATGGGCTGCTCCGGGTCGCCGGGCGCGAGCACCCGGCCGCCCTTGGAGATGCGGTCGAGCCACCAGGGCAGCCGGCCGACGTTCTCGTGCGGACCGAGGATCAGGCCGGGCTGGACGACCAGGGCGGCGCCGTCGAAGTGCTCCTCCACCGCGCGTTCGCAGCCGGCCTTGAGCACGCCGTAGTCGCCGAACTCGGCGTCCGCGTCCGCCGGGCACTCGTGGGTGGGAAAGGTCTCGTCGACGCCCGTCTTGTCGGGCCAGTCCGGGTACGCGGAGATGCTGGAGATGAACGTGTAGTGCGAGGCGTGCCCGGACAGCGCCCGCACCGACTCCAGGACGACCCGGGGGACGAATCCGCAGACGTCGACGACCGCGTCCCACCGTCTGCCGTCGGCGAGCCGCCGCAGGTCGCCGGTCACCTCGCGGTCGCCGCGCACCGCCTCCACTCCGGGCAGGTCCGTCCCGCTCCTGCCCCGGTTGAACGTCGTGACCTCGTGACCGCGCCGCAGCGCCTCCTCCACGATGGCCCGGCCCAGGAAGACCGAACCACCGATGACCAGAATTTTCATACGGTCATCCTTGGCGCTGCGGCGCGCGGAGTCCGCCCGGTTTCACGATCGGCGGACATCGTCCGCTGACAGCGGAAGCGGGCACCGGTGCGTTTCCGGCCACTGCGCTGCGGGCCGGTGCGCTGCGGGGCGGTGCACTGCGGGCCGGTGCGCTGAGGGCCGGTGCGCTGTGGGCCGGTGCGGCTCAGCCGGTGGTGCGCAGCTCCGGGACCGGGGTGAAGCGTTCCTGCTCCAGCACGTGCACCCGGGCCGCGCCGATGTCGAAGTAGAGGCCCGTGAGCTCCAGCCTGCCCGCCCGTACGAGCGTGTCCACAAAAGGGTGGGTCCGCAGGTTGTCGAGCTGCTGGATGACGTTGACCCGGCACAGCCGGTCGAGCGGCCCGGCGTCGTCGGCGTCCTGGCCGGGCCCGGCGGCCACGAACCGGGCCAGGCTCTGCCGTCCGTGCCGCAGCCAGGCGCGCAACGCCGGCAGGTCGGGGACCTCGCCGAGGAGGGCGGCCATCGCGCCGCACCCGGAGTGCCCGCAGACGGTGATCATGCGGACCTCCAGCACGTTCACGGCGTACTCGACCGCCGCCGCCACCGAGTCGTCCGGCGGGACCGAGCCCGCACGCGGCACGAGGTTGCCGATGTTCCGCAGAGTGAACAGGTCACCGGGGCCGCTCGCGGTGATGATGTTGGGCACGATCCGCGAGTCGGCGCAGGTGATGAAAAGGTGCGATGGCGACTGCCCGCGGGCCATCCGGGTGAGCAGCGGACGGACCATCGGCGCGGTCCTGCGGTGGAACTCCCGCGTCCCCTCCAGGAGGTCGGGCACGCCCTGCGGCTCGCAGATCACGGCGTCGTCGTGGCCCGCGAAGCTCCCGCCGTCCACGCCGACCACCTCGAAGGACCCGTACGGGCCCGGACCCGGGGAGTGGGCGCCGGAGGAGTGGGCGCGGCGCCGGTAGGCCCAGGGCAGCCACCAACGGTCGTGCCGGGGCGGGATCCTGGCGGGGGAGAGCCGGGCGCCGCTGATCGCGGCGGAGTACCACTCGCCGTGCGGCTCGTCCACGTCGACCTCGCCGCCGGCGCGTTCGTGCTCCAGCCGCCAGGTGTGCAGCGCCTCGAAGGCGGCGTTGTCCATGAAGTCGAGGTGCAGGTCGAGCTCCACCGCCGACCCGGCGGGGATGGCGCGCAGCGCCTCGGTCAGCCGGGGCACGCCCAGGAACGTCAGCGATCCGGTGACGACGACCCGCCAGTGCCGCTCGCCGTCCTGGCGGACGTCGACCGAGACCCATGCGAGGCGGCGGAGGGCGAGCAGGGCGGCCAGCCCGAGGCCGATCGCCACGCCCTCGGCGAGCCCGATCAGCACGACCCCGGCCATCGTCACGGCGTACACCGGCACCTCGCGGTGGTTGCGCAGGTTCCGTACGTGCCCGAGGTTGACCATCTGCACGCCGATGAACAGCAGCAGCGCCGCGAGCGCCTCCAGGGGGATCAGCGCGAGCATCCAGGCGAAGGCCGCGGTGAACAGCAGCACCCAGACGCCGTGCAGGACCGTGGACCAGCGGCTGCGGGCGCCCGCCCGCGCGTTGGTGGTCGTACGGACGACGACCCCCGCCACCGGCAGGCCGCCGAGCACACCGGACACCACGTTCGCCACGCCCTGCGCGGTGAGCTCGCGGTCGAGGTCGGCGCGGGGGCCGTCGTGCAGGCGGTTGGACGCCACACAGGTCAGCAGCGACTCCACCCCCGCGAGGAGGGCGACGAGCAGGACGGCCCCGGCGATCGCGTGCCAGTCGCCCTGGGGCGCCAGCGGCCCCTGGACGGAGGAGAACCCGCCCCTGAGGTCCACCTTCGTCAGGTCCCAGCCCGACACCCCCGCCGTCAGCGTCGCGATCATCAGCGCGGCCAGCGGGGCGGGCACGGCCCGCAGGCGCGGGATCCGGCCCCACACGAGCAGGACCGTGATCGTCAGGACGCCGATCAGCACGGCGTGCGTGTGGTTGTGGACGATCTGGGCGGGCAGTTCGAGCACGTTCTCCAGCGCGGAGCGCTGCGGGCTGCCGCCGAGGACGATGTGCAGCTGGGAGAGCGCGATCACCGCGCCGACCCCGGCCAGCATGCCGTGGACGACAGCGGGGGAGACCCCCAGCGCCGCCCGCGCCACCCGCAGCGCGCCGAGCCCGACCTGGAGCAGCCCGGCCATGGCCGTGATCGCGCACGTCGCGCGCCAGCCGTACGTGTGGACCAGCTCCGCGACGACCAGGGAGAGCCCGGCGGCTGGGCCGCTCACCTGGACGACGGACCCGCCGAGCGCTCCCGCGACCACCCCGCCGACCACCGCCGCGACGAGGCCCGCCGCGACGGGGGCGCCGGACGCGACGGCGATGCCGAGCGACAGCGGCACGGCCACCAGGAAGACGACCAGCGAGGCGGGCACGTCATGGCGGAGCACGGACTTCCAGTCACGATGTGAAATCGTGCCGTCACTGATGGTCATGGGCCGACGATACGTCAGCCACGGAGACCGTCACCAGGCAGGGAACGGGAAAGTCACCGATAGTAGTCGGGATAGTCGGTGTCGGGATCGCGGTGGCTGCCCCGGCGACGGCCGCCGGTCGACGTGGAGGCGTCGCCGTACAGCTCGTCGTAGGAGGGCCAGCTTCCGCCCATGTTCTGCTCGGGCCACGACGGCTGCGTGCCGCCGTACCCCTGCTGTTGCTGGTCGTAGCCGTACTGGCTCTGTCCCGACGGCGCGTCGTAGCCCGCCGACTCGTACGGCGAGGCGGACCCGGGCGTGGTGCCCGTCACGCTGTCGGAGGCGTCGATCGACGCCCAGCCCGGGTTCACCTCGTACGACGGCGTGACCGGCGGCGGTACGGACGACGAGGAGTGGTCCGCCTGGTAGCCGTCGTAGGCCGGGGTCTGGTAGGTCTCGGCGTTCGGCCAGGAGGACGAGCCGTGCGACGGCTCGGGGTCGTCCAGCACGTCCCGTGCGCCCGCCCAGTTGGAGCCCGGCGCGGGAGCCGAGGCGGCGGGGGCCGGCGGGTAACTGCCGGTCACGGGCCAGCCGGGGTCGGTGGCGCCGCCCAGGTTGCCGGGAGCGGGGTTTCCAGGAGCGCCGGCGGGCGGCTCCGGGGTGGGGGAGTACGAGGGGCGCGCGGCCGGGAACGGGCCCGTCGAGGCCTGGGAGGGGTCGTAGGCGTCGGCGCGGGCCGGCTGGCGGGCCGTCCACGGGTCGAAGTCGCTCTGCGGCGCAGGCTCGGCCAGGGCGTCGGCGGGCTGGGCAATGGGTTGAACGGGGGACGCGGCCGCCTCGAACGCGCCGCTGCCGCGGGCCGGGTCGTAGTTGCCCATGACGAAGGTCCCGGTCTCCGGGATGGGAGAGGCCGACGCGGCGTCGTAGGAGCCGGCGGCGTGACCGTCGTAGGAGCCCGTGCCGCCGGTGGCCGGGAACGGGCCGGTGGCCGCGGCGCGGTTGAAGAAGCCGGTGTCCCCGGAGGCGGCCATCGGGCCGGTGTTCGCCTGGACGCCGTCCAGGGCGTCGGCGCCGGGCGTCGCCGGGTACGAGCCGGTGCCCGACGGCGTGGTGAACGGGCCGGTGCCTCGGGGGATGTCGTAGGAACCGCTCGCCTGACCCGCGTCGGCGGAGGCGACGGCCGCGGCGCGGCGGGCCGCTCGCGACGACCTGCCGGACCTGCCCGGCCTGCCGCTCTGCGTACCGGTCGGCGTTCCGGCCGCAGGGGCCGCGAAGGGCCCGCTGGCGGGGGCGGCGGGAGTCGCGGGGGCGTCGAACGGGCCGGTGGCGGGGGAGCCGGCGGCGTCGAGCAGGTCGGGCGTCGGCGCGGCGAACGTCATGGTCTTCTGCTCGGCCATCGCCGAGGCGGGGACGGGGGCGTCGGCGCGGCCGGCCGCGGGGCGCGGGGGCAGGGGAGCCTGCACGGTCACCGCGTCGGCGTCGGCCGTCTGTCCCTGGGACGCGCCCGGAGACGCGCTCGCCGGGCCGGAGGTGTCCTGGACGGGCCGGGGGGTGGCCATCCTCGCGGCGATCGTGCCGCCGAAGCCGCCCTCGTCGGCGCGTACGCGCGACCAGTAGTCGTCGTCGTAGTCGTCCGGCTCGCCCCACTCGTCCACGCCGCGCTTGCCACGGGCGGCGGCGGGCTGCTTGCCGCCACGCTGCGCGGGCCGCGCCTGCCGGCTGCCGGGGCGGGTGCTCGCCGGCCGCGGCTTGGGCGCTTCGGGCTCGGGCTCCTCGAAGGCGTCGAACCCCTTGGGGAAGCTCTCGAAGAAGGTCTCCTCGGCCGGTCGGCGCGGCTTGGGACCCTTGTTCTCGGCCATCGCCTTGATGCGCTCTGAGGAGAGAGCGCTCTCTCTGCGGTTCATCGACCGCATGCCCAGCGCCACGACCAGCAGCACGAGAAGCACGACGGCGACAAGACCGACAATGACCGCAGTCATAGCACCACCTTCAAGGCCATGGCCTTTCTGCGGCGCCGGTGAGGTCGCGCGGCCATCGACGCGACCTGCCCCCTCTGGCCACCTGCGCTCAGCAATTGGAACCGATTCTGCTCGACCACAATGACCGTTGTCACACCCTAGGTGAAGATTGGTGTAGCACGACTACCTCCGGTGCCCAGCATGTCACTCGATCGTGTCCGCCGTGAGGCGTCCACGTGCGATGGTGTGGCTCGCGATGCTCTCCAGCGTCGGCGCGAGGCCGGCACCCTGTTCCAGACCGAGCTTCGCGTCCAACGCGTAGACAGTGAAACGGTAGCTGCCATCGGTCCGGCATGGGGGCGTATAGCCCACCTTCCCGCTCGTCGTCCTGCCCAGCCGGGCGCCCCGGGGGACGTCGTCCATGCCGAGCTCGGTCGTGTCGGGATCGATGTCGAACACCACCCAGTGCACCTCCGGCCCGCCGCGCGGGCTGCTGTCGTCGACCACGAGGGCCACGGACTTCGCGCCCGACGTGCCCGACCAACGAAGAGGCGGGTTCCCCTGCCCCCCCTTGCAGGAGTAGTCCTGCGGCAGGGGGGCGCCGTCGCGGAACTGCGGGCTGGACACGCTGATGACGTCGAGGTTCCTCGGCGATCCGCCGCCGATGATTGCGCAGCCCTGCGTGGCCAGCATGAGCGCCGTCACCGTGACGGCGGCTCCCGCGACCGCTGATTTTCTCGGCGACCCCATGCCCGATGATGCTACGCGGATTGGACAGGTGCCCCGACCGCATCGCGATGATCCGTACAGCCGTCCATGCCCGCGTTGGCCGGTTGACCTCTACTTGTTCGCTCTACGAGCAATATGACCGAAAAGTCAGTACGGAGGGCGGCGTGGGCTACCCGCGTACGGCGGGCACCCGGCCGACCGGCGGCAGGCCCGCTCCGGGGTCGTGGTCGTAGAGCCAGGCCGTGGCGCGTTCGTAGGCGAACGGGAAGACGACCGGCATGATCAGGTTGCGGAGCCGGCGGGCGACCGGGCCCAGGGCCTTGGCGTCCCGGTTGTCGTCACCGGCCTTGAGCATCCTGGCGACGCGGTCCCGCCGCGCCTGCCCGTACGCGGCCAAAGCGGTTGCCAGAGTGGTGGACGGAGCGGTTGCCGGGCCGGTGGACGGGCTGGCGGACAGGGCCGTGGGCGCGTCGCCGGTGGCCGCCAGGCAGCGGGCCAGCACGACGGCGTCCTCGATCGCCATCGACGCGCCCTGACCGGCGCCGACGGGGTGCCAGGCGTCGCCGACCAGGGTGATCCGGTCGTCGTGCCAGACCGGCACCGTCGCCAGGGCGTGCATGAGCGTCGGGCGCCGGACGCTCGTCGCGGCGCGCAGCAGGGCGGACGGCGTCTCCTCGTGGCGGTAGAGGTCCCGGAGGTCGTCCAGGCCGGCCTCGTCCGGGCCGGGAGGCGTCGCGGAGGCGGCCTGGGCCGACCACCACACCTCGCCGCCGGGGGCGGCCAGGTAGATGAACGCGCCCTTGCGGCCGAAGACTATGTTGAAGACGCCGGGTTCGACGTCGACGCCGCGTGAGACGCCGGAGACGGAGTAGAACCCGGCGTACGCCGGCTCGGGCGCGGCCGGGTCGAGCACGCGCCGGGTCGCCGACCAGATGCCGTCGGCGCCGACGAGGAGGTCCGCGCGGGCGGTGTGGCCGCTCGCGAACCGGGCCCGGATCCCGGCGCCGTCGCGGACGGCGCCGGTCAGCCGTTCGCCGGTGACGAAGCGCGCGCCGTGGGCGGCGGCGCAGGCGCGGAGCGTCTCGACGAGGCGGCCGCGTTCGAGTGTGACGCTGTGGAGGGGCTCACCCTCGGGGCGTCCGCGTGGCGCGTCGCCCAGAAGTTTGCCGGTGTCGGCCCACAGGCGCTGGCGTGCCACGTCGAAGCCCGCCTGCTGGACGGCTTCGAGGCAGCCGAGCGCGCGCAGGCCCTTGAGCCCGTTGGCCGCCAGGCTGAGGAACGAGCCGACCGGTCCTGCGGGGTCGGCGTACGCCTCGTACACGGTGACCTCGGCTCCGATGCGCCGCAGCGCGAGCGCGGTGGTCGCCCCGGCCACTCCGCCGCCTGCCACGATGACCTGCATCCCATCCTCCTGAATCTAAGTTCACTGAATGTTCATTCGGCGAATCTGAATTCAGTATGATGTGGCCCATGAACGAACGTCAAGGCGGGGTGCGTAAGGCGAAGGCGGCCGAGACCCGGGCCGCGCTGAAGGACGCCGCGCGCCGCCTGTTCATGGAACGCGGCTATCTCAACACCAAGATCGCGGACATCGCGGCGGAGGCGGGCCGGGCGACGGGGTCGTTCTACGAGCACTTCAAGAGCAAGGAGGAGCTGCTCCAAGCCCTGATGGCCGACCTGGAGGGCCAGGCCGACGAGGAGATCGGGGCGGCCGGGCATCCCCGCGACCACGACCTCACCGACCGGGCGCAGCTACGCGGGCACATGGCCGTCGCCTGGAGCGTGCTGCGGGCCAACCTGCCGGTCGTGGCGGCGCGGATGCAGGCGCTGATCGCCGAGCACCCGGCCTCCGGAGCCGCCTGGGCGAGTCTGACCGCCGAGTCGGAGGTGCTGCGGGACCACCTGGAGTATCTGCGGGATCGCGGGCATCCATTGCCGGGCGATCCCGCCCTGCTCGCCGCGATGATGGCGGCGATGCTGTCGATGTTCGGCTACGCCGTCCTCACCGCGGGCGAGCACGGGCCCACCGCCACGGACGATGAGATCGTCGACGCGCTCACCGGCCTGCTGCTGCACGGCCTGGCCGGTCCCTGACGCCCGGCGCCGGACGTCAGGGAACGCGCATCAGCAGGGCTCAGCAGGCGACGTCGGCGGCCGGCAGCGTCCCGGTGGTGAGGAAGGCGTCGACCGCGCCGTTCAGGCACGCGTTGCCGTACGCGGGGTAGGGCGCGTGGGTGTGGGCGTCGATGGTGACCATGCGCGACCCCCGGATGCGCGCGGCTACGGCGCGGCTGTTGGCGATCGGCACGGCCACGTCCCGCAGCGCGGCGGTCACCAGGACCCCGGGCGACCGGTTGGCCGACAGCCGCACCGGCTCGTCCTCGATCCGCGGCCAGAACGCGCACGGGGTGATGTTGGCGTTGGCCGGCCCGAACAGCGGGTACCGCTCACTGTAGGAGGCGATGTCCCGCAGGTAGTCGCGGGGATCGCGGGGCCACGGCCCGTCCCCGCACCGGTAGGCCATGTTGGTCGCGGTGTGGTTGTCGGCGGGCACGCCGGGCACTCCGGCCGGGGGCAGCGGGCGCAGGGGGAACGGCACGAACGGCTCCCGCCCCGCGGCGAGGGCGGCGAAGGCCGCCGCGACCAGGCCGAAGGACCGCTCGTCGTAGATGCCCACCACCAGCAGCGTCCCCAGCTCATCGGACGTCCAGGCGTGGCCCGCCACGACGATCGGGGCCGTCCGGGCACGGCGGATGAGCTCCGTGACGGCGTCGGTGACCTTCTGCGCGGTGTCGCCGAGCCCGTAGTCGGCGTTCCGCTGGGCCGTCCAGGCGGCGAAGGCGGCCGTACCGGCCTCGAAGGCGGGGGTGCGGGCCAGTTCGTACGCCCGCCAGACCGTGTCCGGGTTGGGCGGGCTGTCCAGCACGAACCTGTCGACCCGGCGCGGGAACAACGTGCTGTAGACGGCCCCGAGCATTCCGGCGTACGAGCCGCCGAGGTAGGAGATCTTCTCCTCGCCGAGCGCGGCACGGATGACGTCCATGTCCCTCGCGGCGTTCGCCGTGGTGGCGTGGGGCAGCGCCCACCCGGCGGCACGGACGCACGAGCGGGCGTACGCGCGTGCCTCGGCCGTGTCGGCGGGGAAGCTCCCGGAGGTGGCGGTGCGGACCCAGTAGCCGCCGGGCTCCTCCACGTCCTGGCCGCAGCCGATGGGCGTGCTGCGCTCGACGAACCGCATGTCGAAGCCGATCAGGTCGTAGCGCGCCCGCACCTCGGAGGACAGCAGGGGGGCCAGGCTCGACGGCAGCGGGACGCCCGGCCCGCCGGGGCCGCCACCGGTGGTGAGCAGCACTCCACGGCGCCGGGCCGGGTCGGTCGCGGGCAGCCGCGAGACGACGATCGTGATCTTCCGGCCGTGGGGACGGTGGTAGTCCAGCGGCACGGCGACCTCCGCGCACCGCAGGGCCGGGTCGGCGACCCCCGCGCAGTCGCCCCAGTGCAGCTCCTGCCGCCCGAACCGGCCCGCCAGGCTGTCCGCGCCCCCTGCGGCGGCCTCCGTGCTCTCTGTGCCGTCCGTGCTCCGCTCGGCCGCCGCGCTGTCCGCCCCCTGCGAGGCCGCCCCCTGCGAGGCCGCCCCCGCGCTGTCCGCTGCCCGCGCGGTTGCTGCCGGTGGTGCGGCCAGCACCGCCCCGAACACGGCGGCGAACACCGCGACGAGCACACGCCGAGACCCACCCATTTGGTACGCCATCCCGCACGGCCTCCTGATCATGTGGATGGCGTGGATCATGGACGACGTGCCGCACTCCGCGCCACCCGCCGCAACTGGGGCGACGATCGTACGGGAGGGCACGCAGTTCCCGGGCACCTCACCCAGGTCCGCGCGTGAAACTTTCTCGCGGGCGCGCACTCCGCGTGCTAAATCCGGACCGGACGGCCGGCTCCGACACATCAGCCGGACGAGGCCGTCGCGCGGGCCTCGACCAACCGCGCCGCGCGCTTACGCAGCTTGGTGCGCTAGGGGATGTGGCTGCCATGACTCGATCCTCCCAAGGGAACGAGCCTGCACCGAAGCAGCGGAGCGCTTCACCGGTAGCTGCGGACGAGCAAGGCCAGAGCGCCGCCGCGCTCGTCAGTCCTGCTTGCGCGCCCCGAACATGATCTCGTCCCAGGTCGGGACTGAGGCCCGTCGGCCACGCGACTTGCGAGGACGCGGGGGAGCGGGCTTCGGCACCGGAGGAGCGGGAGTCTCCGGCTTCGACTCCTTCGGACCTTCCTTGGCGGTGTCCTTCGGGCTGTCCTTCAGCCCTTCCTTCGTGCCGCCCTTGGCCTCGTCTCTCGCACGGTCTCCCGCTTGCCGTGGTCGCGGCTGAGGGGCCGGGGCGGCCGCCTCAGCGGGCGGCGCAGGCGCGGGCACGGCGGGCCGCGTCTCCCGGGCCGCGTCATCCGCGGCGGCGGGTGCGGCAGGCTCCGTTGCAGCAGCTACGGCCGGCGGGACGGCGGTGCCCGCCGCACCGTCCGCCGCGCTGTCGGCCGTGGCTTCCGTCCCGGCGCCCGCTGAAGTGCTCGCTGCGGTGTCCGTCCCTGGAGCCGATGCCGCGACTTCGGCAGTCGCGGTGTCGGCTACCACCGGTCTCTCCGCCGTGGCAGAGGCGCTGTCGTCGGTGTTCGCCGTCCTGCCGCCCTTGGCGGTATCGGTGTCCGTCACGCCGGCGTTCGCCGCGTCGGTGTTCCCTGGGCCGCCGGTGGTGGTGCTCTCAACCGACGCTGCGGGTGCTGTGACGCCCGGCGCGCTGGGAGTGCTGTCAGCGGGCGCGTCCGCGCTCCTGGCGTCGGGGGCCGCGGAGCCCGTGCTCATGTCGGTGCTCGGCGCTTCGGACGCCTTGGCGACCGCCTCCGCCTGCTTCGACGCGTCGGTGGCAGGGTCCTGGACGGACGGAGCGTCGCTGTCCGCGCTCGCGGTGGTCGCCGGGGCGGCTGCCGCTGAAGCGTCGGCAGACGACACGCTGACAGGCGAAGGGGCGGGTGCTTCGACGTCGCGTGCCGCGGCTTCTCCCACCGGCTGGGCACCGGCGTCCGATTCGCGAGCATCGGCATCCGCCTTCGGAGCGGGTGTCGTAGCGGCAGCCGGGGCGTCATCGGCGGCGGTCCGAGAGCCGGTGGCGGCATCGGCGTGAGTGTCCGGCACCGGGGCGGGCGTGACGGCCTGCACGGCAGGCGACGCTTCCGCACCCGAGTCCGTCCGGTCGCCGGCAGCGCCATCCTCGCCGGCTGCCAGTTGCGGCGACACGGGCGCGTCCGCGCCACGCTCCGCCTCCGCGACCGAGGTCGCGGGCGTGGCGGGTGACGCGGTGTCCGTCCCTGCGGCGCTCTGCGCCGCAGGGGGCGCGGAGGCGGCAGGCGTGGCCTGCGCTGCGGGTTCGGTCCGTGCGGCAGGCACGGCGGTCGCGGCGGCGTCCGGTGCCGAAGAAGGTTCGGGTTCCGTCCGGGCCGGAGGCAGCGCGTACGCCGCGACGTCCGGGGCCGAAGCGGGTGTTGCGGGTTCCGTCCGGGGCGGGGGCGGCGCGTACGCCGCGGCGTCCGGGACAGGCGCGGCCGGGGACACGGGCGGGGCCGCGTCGTGTGCGTCCCGGCTCACCGGGGGAGCGGGTTGCGGCGTGTCGTACGGGTCCCGGCTTGCCGGGGGAGCGGGCGGGGCGGCGTCGTAGGGGTCGCGGGCCGGGGGAAGGGCGGGCGGGGCGACCGGTTCGGGCGCGGAGATCAGCGACTGCGGCAGCCGGAAGGGCACCGGGGTGAGCTCCGGCCGGTAGGCGGCCAGCTCCTCCTCGGACGGGTCCGTCCGTCCGTCGCCGCGCCGCGCGGCGGGGTCCTGCTGTCGTCCCGGCTCCGGGCGCAGCGGAGCGCCCAGCCGCGGCAGCGGCTCGACGAAGGCGGCGGGCTCGGCGAAGGCCGCGGGCTCGGCCCGCGGCGGCTCATAACGCACCGGCTCGGCACGCGCGGGCTCGGGACGCGACGGCTCGTACCGCACGGGCTCGGGACGCACCGGCTCGGGACGGAACGCGGACTCGTCGCGGCCACGGACCTCGTTGGGCAGTGGTGGCACAGGCGCGAGCTTGCTGGCGAGGCGGGGCACGAACGGCCGCACGGTGGCGTCGTCCGCCTGGTCCGGCTCGACGTACTCGGCGGCCGACAGGCGCATGGCCTCGTCGTCATTGGGCGTGATGTGGCGGCGGCGGGGGTCGAAGAGCCACTCCGCGTGCCGGGTGTGGCCGTTCCAGACGAAGCCGAGCCGTACCCGCCAGAGGTTGTCGTCGCGCTTGGCCGAGTCCCAGTCGATCTCGTCGGCGGGCACGCCGCGCCGGGTGAGCCGCTCGGCCACCAGCTCGCCGAGCGTCGGCCCGGGGGTGGTCTCGCCGGGCATCCGGACCGGGACCCGCTGGGCCTGCTGGGCCATGTACTCGCGCTCCTGGAGAACGGGCCCCTCGAACCAGCGGACTCTTTCCACCGGGATCCCGGCGGTGGCCGCGATCTCCTCCGCCGTCTCGCCGGCACGGATGCGCGCCTGGATCTCCTTGGGACGCAACGGGCTCTCCACTTCGATCTCGTACTGGCCGAGACGGGAGAAGTTGCCGCGAACCGCAGCACGGAGCCGGTCGTCGACGGGCAGCGTGAAGCGCGTGCCCCGCCCGGCCGTCGCCAGGACGAGGTACGTTCCGTCTTCACTCACCGCGACGAGACGGAGCTCCTGCATGCGAGTCCCTTCGTCGTCGTGCTCTGTCTTCCCCCGGACCCTTGAGTCTCTCGCGTGAACCGGTTGCCTTCCAGCACCGTACCCGGCATGTCCGAACATCGCCTCGCCGGGAGGCGAGGCAGGTGTTGTGACCCCGGTCACATTTTTGACGTTCACTTCGCCGCAACCCGTCGGTCATGATCGACCAGAGGAAAGGCGGCACCCGGAACGCGAGAGTGAGGGTCGTGTCTCGGATGGCGCGCGCCCACGGCCCGTCCGTACGGCCTGGCGACGGCGCACGTGCCGTACGCCGTGCGGCCGGACCTGCGGGAGGGTCTCATTACTGCGTTGCTCCCTCGGGTTCGAGTGGCGCGCCGGGCTCCGGTCTGCCCGTGCTCCGCAATGTGCCTGCCCCGGGGGAGGCTTGGGCAACGCGACACGCGGAAGACGCCGGACCGTGGAGAGGGACTTTACGCGGCGATGGGGTCAGCCATCCCGCGACGCGCCGAGGACCCGGTCGAGGTAATCGTTGGCGAACAGCCCGTCAGGGTCCATCTCACGCCGCAGCGCCACGAAGTCGCCGAACCTGGGATAGACGCCGCGCAGGTAGTCCGCGTCGCGGGTGTGCAGCTTGCCCCAGTGGGGCCGGCCCTCCAGCCGGGTCATGATCTCCTCGACGCCCGCGAAGTACTCCGGGTCGGGCGCGCCCCGGTAGACGTGGCAGGCGATGTACGCCGAGTCCCGGCCGTACGCGGTGGACAGCCAGGCGTCCGACGGCGGCGTGACCCTGACCTCCACGGGGAAGGTGACCGGCCGGCCCGACCGGTCCAGCAGGTCGCGGACCTCCCGCAGGGCGCGGGCGAGGTGGCGGCGCGGGATCGCGTACTCCGTCTCCAGGAAGCGGACCTCGCGGACGGAGGTGAAGACGCGGTGGGAGGCGTCCACGTGCTCCGACGCCCCCAGCAGCCGGGCGGACGCCCGGTTGATCGCGGGCACCGCCCGGGGGAGGCGGGCGCCGAGGGCGCAGGCCGCGCCGAACGCCGTGTTCTCCAGGAAGACCTCGTCGAGCCACCTCCTGAACGCCGTTGGCGGCCGGGCCGGGCCGGCGTCGCGGTTGTTGCGCTTGACCAGGCAGGTGTCGGTGTGGGGCAGCCAGAAGAAGTCGAGGTGGTCGTCGGCCCCGGTCAGGTCGTCGAGCCCGTCGAGGATCCGGCCGAACGCCATCGGCTCCCGTCTGGCGCGCAGCAGGAACGCGGGCTCGACCCGGAACGTGACGGCGGTGAGGATGCCGAGCGCGCCCAGCCCCACCCGGGCCGCGTCGAACAGGTCGCCCTCCCGCACGGTCGCGACCGAGCCGTCGGCGAGCACCATCTCCAGTTCGGCGACCTGGTCGGCGAGTCCTCCCGTGTGCCTGCCGGAGCCGTGGGTGCCGGTCTGGATCGCCCCGGCGGCGGTCTGCGCGGTGATGTCGCCCATGTTGGCGAGCGCGAGCCCCCGCCGGTGGAGCTCCTCGTTCAGCGCGTGGAGCGGCGTGCCCGCGGCCACCTTCACCCAGCCGTCGCCCGCGTCGAGCACCCCGGTCAGGGCGTGCGGCCGCAGCAGGACGCCGTCGGTCAGCGCCACCCCGGTGAACGAGTGCCCGGTGCCGGTCATGCGGACCCGGCGGCCCGTTCTCGCGGCGTCCCGTACGGCGTCCGCGACCTCGGCGGCCGAGGTGGGGGTGCGCATCTCGGCGGGCGTGACCGACTGGTTGCGCGCCCAGTTGACGAAGGCGTCCATGCTCTTGTGCTCCAGTGCCCGGCAGTGAACGCGAACACTACTCATGAACGCCCCCGCTGCCTACAGCCCGGACGGCGGAGCGTCAGCCGGCCCGCTGCCGCACGCGGGCCAGCGCCGACCCGCCGAGACCCACCGCGACGGCGAGCAGCGCGCAGGCGTAGGAGAATCCGTACGCGTTGGACGCGCCGTAGGCGTCGGTGAGCCGCCCGCCCGCCCACGCGCCGACGGCCACCCCGAGGCCGATGGACGTGGAGATCCACGCCATGCCCTCGGTGAGCTGCCCGGCCGGGACCATCCGCTCGACGAGCGAGAACCCGGTGATCAGCGTGGGGGAGATCGACAGCCCGGCGAGGAAGAGCGCCAGGGCCATCGCGCGGATGTCGTCCATGAGCAGCACCGGGGTGAACCCGGCCGCGAACAGCGACAGCCCTCGCACGAACCGGCTGCGCAGGCTGATCTTCCAGTGCCGGGAGCCGAACCACAGCCCGGAGATCATGCTGCCGGCCGCGATCGAGGCGAGCAGCAGCCCGGCCGCCGCCTTGTTGCCGTGCTCGTCGGCGAAGGCGACCGTGATGATGTCGATCGAGCCGAACACCGCGCCCATGGCGAGGAAGACGGCCGACAGCAGCGCCACCCCAGGGATCGCGATCGGCGACCCGCCGGACCTCTGGTGCCGGACGACCGGGGGCTCGGTGCCGCGCAGGCAGGCGAAGACCAGGGTGCCCGACACGGCCAGGACGATCGTCGCGATGAGCCCGGCGTAGGCGTTGACGCCCGTCGTCAGCGCGGTGACGAACGCCGGGCCGCCGACGAAGATCAGCTCGTCGGCCACCGACTCGAACGAGAACGCCGTGTGCAGCCGGGAGGGGTCGTCGAGCACGTGCGACCAGCGCGCCCGCACCATGGAGCCCAGCGACAGGCCGGTGGCGCCGGACGCCACGCCCGCCGCGTACAGGGCCCACTGGGGGGTCCGGCCGTGCGCGCACAGCATCAGCGCGGTGATCGAGGCGGCGTGCAGGAGGATGAACGGGACGAGCACCCGCGACTGGCCGAAGCGGTCCACGAGCCGCCCCGACAGGGGCGCGGCGACGGCGAAGGCCACCGAGACGGTCGCCGCGACCGCCCCGGCCGTCGCGTACGAGCCGGTGACGGCGTTGACGAGCAGGATGACCCCGATGCCGAGCATCGACATGGGCGCCCGCCCCACGAACCCCGCGAGAACGAAGCCCTTGACTCCGGGCGTGCCGAACAGTCCTCGATACGGCCCGACCATTGGTGTTTCCCCTTCGGCACGATCTCGGCACGTGAGTGCGTGTGCGTCCGGGCCGGCCGTTCGGACAGCGGCGGCGGCCTGCGGAAAGCTCCGGTGAGAACTCCTGAGGCACGCGGACGTCGTTTATTTCCGGTTTCGACCATCGCCTGCCCGCCTATCATGGGGCAAGTGATTTTCCGTCGCCGGGGGTGCGGGGTCTGACTGTGCGTTCCCGCTCTTCCTACGCTACCGGGCGCCTCCGTCCCATCGTGACCGGGCTCGCGGTCGTGATCGTCAGCGTGCTCGCCATGGGTGTCGCCGCCCTCGTGACCTGGCCCGACGCCGGCGCTCTCGCGGACGGTGACGTGGCCGGCGACCGGCCACGTCCGGACAAGGCGCGCCCGGCCGCGCGGGCCACCGCGGCCGCCCTCGTGCCCGACCGCACGCTGCCGTCGAGCGCGCCCGTCGCG
>QFZU02000098.1 GCA_003260025.2 Microbispora triticiradicis
GTGCCGCCGTCGACGCGGACGAGCTGCCACTGCTGGTTGTTGCCGCCCCAGTCGGAGTACTGCACGATCTTGCCGCCGTCGGCGGTGGAGGCGTTCTGCACCTCCACGGCCTTGCCGCTGTTGCGGTTGATCAGCCGGACGTAGCCGTCCGAGGAGTCGGCCAGCCGGAACTGCTGGTTGACGCCGTTGCCGTCGCTCCACTGCACGACGGCGGCGCCGTCGGCCGTGGAGAGGTTGTAGACGTCCAGCACCTTGCCGGAGTGCCGCGACTGCACGCGGTAGTAGCCGCCGCCGGAGTCGACGAACCGCCACTGCTGGTTGTTGCCGTTGTTCCGGGTCCACTGCACGAGCGACCCGCCGTCGGCGGTGGAGAGGTTGTACACGTCCAGGGCCTTGCCGCTGTTGCGGTTGACCAGCACGTACCAGGCGTTGGTGTCGACGGTCGCGGCCGTGGCCGGCGCTATGGACACGAGCGCGCCGGCGAGCACGGTCGCGAGCGCCGCGAGCAGGCACGTCAGGACGGCCGCGGGCGATCGTCGCCGGCGCCCGGTCACGCGGGGCGGCACTGGCTGCATGTCTTCTCCTCTGGGGGGTGGAGGCGGTGGGAGACGGGCCCGCCCTCCCTCACTGGCGGAGGGGGGCGGGCCCGTCCCTGTGGCCCCCGGCTGTGGAAGGCGAAGGCCGGGGGCCGGATTCGGCGGATCGGGTGGGGCCGGTCGGCCGGTGGAGCCGGTCACAGGTCGGCGCGGTGCCGCCGGCCGTGCCGGTTCCGGTCACGTCCAGGCGCGGGCCCGACCGCATGATGCTTCTCCTGTAAGTGCGAGGGGCGGGAGCGTTCACGACCGGCGGCCGCCGTACGATCGGGCGCGGTCGTCCGGGGGCAAGTTATCGCTAACATTCGGCCGCGCGAGACACAGCACGAACACCGGCGACGGGCCGCTCCGGAGCGGGCTCCGCGGCCACGCCGGGCGCTCGCCGCGACGACCCCTCGCGGAGGTCACGCCGCCCGTGGTCGTGCCGGGCCGGGGAACCGGTGGGCAGGCCCGCCCGATCCTGTGAGCGCTAACATTGCGGCGATGTGAACTCCCTTCTCACATCTGACGAATGTCGGTGGTGGTGCGGCGGAGCCAATACGACGGCGCGGAGCGTGTCAACACGCGGGCCTCTCCCAGGTGTTCACCCGCGGCCGGGAGGAGCGCCCGAACTGGGACGACCGCGAAGCTCCCGGTCCGCCCGCGGCTCCGCCCCCGGTGAAACTTTCACGGCCGCCGTCACGGCACGCGGACGCCCGAACCGCCGCGGATATCGCCCGGACAGGAGCCCTGCGGGCGGACGGCCGGCCCGGGCCCTGACGGACCGCCGCCGAGAGATCGACACAACGCCTTGACACGTTACGCCGACGTTTCCAAACTGATCCCCGGCGGCCTCCTCCTGCCCGGTCGGTGGTGAACGGCAGGGGCCGCATGCCGGTGCCGCGGTCCGTCACGGACCGTGTGCGACGCCGCGGGCGTCTTCCCGCGTTCATCCGCGTTCGTTTCAGCACTCGTTCTTCCCGCACCACCGTTCCGTCAGCACCACCTTCGGCAAGCACCCCGTTTCAGCAAGACCCCGTTTCAGCAAGCACCCCCGTTCATCAAGCACTGGAGGCTCAGGCATGGGCGAAACCGCCATACCTGTGGGACGAGCCCGGCGACGACTCGGCGGTTCCCGCCGGGTGCTGGCCGCCGGGGCTCTCGGCGTACTCGGGGTGGTGACGGCCCTGTCGGCCACCACCCCCGCCGACGCCGCGGCGAGCACCCTCGGGGCGGCCGCCGCGCAGAGCGGCCGCTACTTCGGCACCGCGATCGCGGCCGGCCACCTGAACGA
>QFZU02000099.1 GCA_003260025.2 Microbispora triticiradicis
ACCGCCAGATCCAACGCCACCAACGACGACGAACACGCCGTGTCCACCGTCAACGCCGGACCCCGCGACCCCAGCACATACGCAATCCGCCCCGACGCCACGCTCGACTCGTTGCCGGCCAGCAGCAGGCCCTCCAGCTCCTCGGGCACGACGCGCAGACGGCTGCCGTAGTCGTCGTACATGGCCCCGATGAACACGCCGGTGTCACTGTCCCTGAGCGACAGCGGGTCGATGCCGGCCCGCTCCAGCGCCTCCCACGACACCTGCAGCAGCAACCGCTGCTGCGGATCGGTGGCCAGCGCCTCCCGAGGACTCATCCCGAAGAACGCCGGATCGAACTCCCCCGCGTCGTGCAGGAAACCGCCCCGGCGCGTGTACGCGGTGCCCCGGTGGTCGGGGTCCGGGTGATAGAGGGCGTCGAGGTCCCAGCCCCGGTCGTCGGGGAAGTCACCCGTGACGTCCGCACCACTGGCCACCACCTCCCACAGGTCCTCAGGCGAGGCCACCCCGCCCGGGAACCGGCACCCCATCCCCACGATCACCACCGGGTCGTCGTCCGCAGCCCGCACCGCGACCGCGGTGGCCGTCCTCTCCTCCACCGTGATGAGGCCGAGCAGGTGCCCGGCGAGCGCGGCGACGGTCGGGAACTCGAACACGATCGTGGCCGGGAGCGTCAGCCCGGTCAGGGCGTTCAGCCGGTTGCGCAGCTCGACCGAGGTGAGCGAGTCGAAGCCGAGTTCCTTCAACGGCCGGTCACCGGGCACCTCGGCCGGATCGTCGTGTCCGAGGACGGACGCGGCCTGCTCGCGCACGAGCCGGGTGACCAGGTTCAGGCGCTCGTGCGGACGTCCGGACAGCACCCGCCGCGCCCAGGCGCCTTCGGCCGCCCGCCGCACACGAGACGGAAAGACCACGAGGCTGGAGAACAGGGCGGGCAACCGCCCCGCCGCCGCCTCCTCACGCAGCACGGCGTCGTCGAGGGGCGACACCACGGTGTACGGCTCGCGCACCCGGTCGAGGACGTCGAGGGCGACGGCCGTGGAGAGCGTGCCCACGCCGTACCGGGCGAGCCGGGCACGGCCGGCGTCGTCGAGGTGGCCGGTCATGGCGCTGGCCTCCTCCCACACGCCCCAGGCGACGGAGGTCGCGGGCAGCCCGAGACCGGCCCGGTGCTCGGCGAGGGCGTCGAGGAACGCGTTGGCCGCGGCGTAGTTCGCCTGCCCGGGCACTCCGAGGGCGGCCACGGCGGAGGAGAACAGCACGAAGCGCTCCAATGGAAGCTCCGCTGTCAGCTCGTGCAGATGCCAGGCGGCGTCCAGCTTCGGCCGTAGCACCGCGGCGAGCGCGCGGGCGTCCAGCTCCGTGAGGGTGGCGTCGGCCAGCACGCCCGCCGTGTGCACCACGCCGCGCAGCGGGCGGCCGGCGGGGACGGCGTCCAGCACCTCCGCCAGGGCGTCCCGGTCGGCGACGTCGCAGGCCACCAGGGTGACCTCCGCGCCGGCCTCGCGCAGGTCGCGGGCGAGGGCCTCCGCGCCGGGGGCGTCCGGCCCGGATCGGCTCACGAGCAGCAGGTGGGGCGGGTGAGCCGCCGCCGCCAGCCTGCGGGCCACTAGCGCCCCCAGGGTTCCCGTGCCGCCGGTGATGAGCACGGTGCCGTTCGTAGTGAGCTCAGTGCCGTTCGTAGTGAGCCCGGCGCCAGCCGTAGCGACCTCAGTGCCGCCCGTGCCGAGCCCGGGGCCGTCTGAGATGAGCTCGGCGCCCGGGTCGGCGCCGTCCTCGTCGCCGTGCCCGTGCCCGTGCTCGTACTGAGGCTCGGTCACGGGCGCGGCCAGGTCCCGGACGGCGAGCCTCGGCGCCAGCAGGACCCCGTCGCGTACGGCCACCTCGCGTTCGCCGTGCCCGGCGGCGAGCAGCGCCACGGGCGCCGGGCTGTCCACCACGGCCAGCGCGAACCGGCCGGGGTGCTCGGCGGCGGCGGTGCGCACCAGCCCGCGCAGCGGCGCGGAGGCGAGGTCCCGCCCGTCGGCCACGACCGTGAGCCTGATGCCGTCGAGCGCGGGATCGGCGGCCCATTGCTGCAGCAGGGTGAGGACGGCGGCCGTGCGGGCGTGCGCCCGCCCGGCGAGACCGGCGGAGGAGCCTTCGGGGACGGCGGCGGGTCGCGGTCCGCCCACCGGTACGAGCACCACCTCGGCCCGGGTGAGCGCTGCGGCGTCCGCACCGGTGACGACCTCCGCGTCGTCGGGACCGCCAAGGTCGCGGAGATTCCCGAGATCCAGCAGGTCTCCGGTGGCGCCGAAGCCCTCCAGCACCCCGACACGGCGCGGCGCCGGGCCGAGATCGGTCACCGGCTCCCAGACGAGGCCGTACGCCTCGGCGGTGGGCCGGACGCCCGCGAGGTCCTCACGGGCGGCCGGCCGGAAGGCCAGCGACTCGATCGTCCCGATCGTCTGCCCGTCCTCGTCCGCGAACAGGTAGCGGAACCGGGAGCCGCCGAGCGGCTCGACGCGGGCCCGCACGGTGCGCCCGGCCCGGCCGGTGAGGCGCAGGCCCTCGAACGCGAACGGCAGGAGGGGCGCGCCGGCGCCAGGGTCGGCGAGCCCGGCGAGCCCCGCCACCACCGGGTGGAGGGCCGCGTCCAGGAGCGCGGGATGCAGCGGGAAGTCCTGCGCGGAGCCGGACGGGTCCGCGTCCGAGGGGGAGGACAGCTCCGCGTAGACCGTGTCGCCGTGGCGCCATACGGCGGTGAGGCCCTGGAAGGCCGGGCCGTAGTCGTAGCCGAGCCGGTACAGGCGGTCGTAGACGTCCGACACGTCGACCGCTTCGGTCCCGGCGGGCGGCCAGGCCGGGAGTTCGCCGCCGGGCGTGGCCTGCGGGTCGCGGAGGTTCGGCGTTTCTCCGGCCTCGGCGAGGGTGCCCGAGGCGTGCCGGGTCCACGGCCGGTCGTCACCGGCCCGTGCGTGCACCTCGATGCCGCGCCGTCCGTCCGCGCCGGGGGCGGCGACGAGCACCTGCACCTGCGCGGGCCGGTCGGCGTCCAGCGTGAGGGGAGCCTCGACGGTCAGCTCGCGCACCTCGGGGGTGCCGGTGAGCCGGCCGGCGTGCGCGGCCAGTTCGGCGAACGCCGTGCCGGGAAGCAGGGCGGTGCCCAAAACCCGGTGGTCGGCGAGCCAGCCCTGCGCGGCCAGGTCGATTTGCCCGGTCAGCACCGCCCCGCCGTCCGCGAGCGTGACCATCGCGCCGAGCAGGGGATGCCGGGCTGCGGCGAGACCGAGCCGGGACGCCTGGGCGGGTCCGGCGGAGGGTGTGAGCCAGTAGCGCTCGCCGCTGAACCGGTAGGTGGGCAGATCCACCGGCGTCCCCTCGCGCGGCCAGGCGACGGGGACGCCGGCGAGGTGCGCCACGGCCAGGGCTCGGCGGAAGGCGCCTGGCCCGCCCTCGCCGCGCCGGAGCGTGCCCGCGGCGAGGCACGTGATCCCCCGCTCGGCGAACGTCTCCTCCACGGCCACGGTGAGCACCGGATGCGGGCTGATCTCGACGAACCTCCGGTGGCCGCTGTCGGCCAGGCCGCCGAGGGCGGCGTCGAAGCGGACGGTCTCCCGGAGGTTGCGGAACCAGTAGCCGGCGTCCAGGGTGGTCGTGTCCAGCACGTCGCCGGTCACCGCGGAGTGGAAGGCGATCTCGGCGGGCCGGGGTCGCAGCCCCGCGAACGTCCGCAGCAGTTCCTCGCGCAGCGGCTCGACGTACCGGGTGTGGGAGGCGTAGTCCACCGGGATGCGGCGGGCGCGCACGCCGTCGTCCTCGCACCGGGCGAGCAGCTCGGCGAGCGCCGCGGCGTCCCCGGCGACGACGGTGGAGCGCGGTCCGTTGCGCACGGCGACCTCGACGGCGCCCTCCCAGCGAGCCGCGAGCTCGGCCGCCTCGGCCGCGCCGAGCGCCACCGACACCATGCCGCCGTCCCCGGCGATCCGGGCGATGGCCTTGCTGCGCAGGGTGACCAGCCGCGACGCGTCGGAGAGGGACAGCGCGCCCGCGACATAAGCGGCGGCGATCTCGCCCTGGGAGTGCCCGACGACCGCGTCCGGCGTCACCCCCGCGGCACGCCACATCGCGGCGAGCGACACCATGACCGCGAACAGCACCGGCTGCACGACGTCGACGCGGTCGAGCGAGGGCGCGCCCTGCGCGCCCCGCAGGACATCGTGCAGGGACCAGTCGGTGTGCTCGGCGAAGGCCTCGGCGCAGGCGTCGATCCCGGCCCGGAAGACCGGGTCGGCGTCCAGGAGCGCGCGGGCCATCTCGGGCCACTGCGACCCCTGACCGGGGAAGACGAAGACCGTGCGCCCGCCGATCCGCTCGCCCGTCACGACCGCGTCGTGGACCTCGCCCCGGGCGAGGGCGCGCAGGGCGGCCGCGTGGTCCCCCAGGACGGCCGCGCCGTACGGGAGCCGCGCCCGCGACGTGAGCGTGGCGGACACGTCCCGGAGGTGGAGTTCCGGGTGGTCGTGCAGGTGCCCGGCGAGCGCGGCGGCCTGCCGTCGCAGCGCCGCCGCGTCCGTTCCCGACAGCAGCAGCGGCACGCCCTCCTCCGCCGGGGGACCCGCAGTCGTCGTGGCGGCGGTCGTCGTCGCGGCGGTCGTCGTGGTGTCGTCCTGGTCGGGGGAGGGGTCGTCGCCGGTGGCGGGTGGCTGTCCAAGGGTG